>JBDRQO010000050.1:0-34500 GCA_043826275.1 Pseudomonadota bacterium | reverse complement strand
TCTGATCTGAAACCAGCTTCTGAGAATTTTCCAATGCTTCGGAAACTGTAATTTTCCCTTCGAGAACATTTTGAATCTCCCTGCCGACATTGTGTCCGAGCGAGGGATATTCAGGAATACCGACAAACTGAATCCCGTTATACAGTGATTGTTTAAGAGTGTTGTCGGCAGGATCGGCGTTCTGAATTGCCGAGAGAACAAAATCGGCAAAAGGCGCAACAGACTGATAGTTTTTATTTTTATAAGTCGATATACGTGTGCCCGGAGGAACAGAGTTCCATCCCTCATTTTGAGCGACCAGTCTGATATATTTTTTTAAGGTTCCGTCATCAGCAACAGCCTGAAGTCCCTGATTGAAGTCGCTGAGTTTCTGCTTATAATTCTCAGATTTTCTAGAAATAGCCAGATGAAACGCATTGACTGCCAAAGGATAAAATTTAATCACCGCATTGTATCCGACTCTCTTGAACGCCTCTGTTACTAATTCATGAATATATCCCTGATTCGGTAAATCCTTGCTGATATACGGTTCACGTTCTGCAGCAGACAACAGGACCTCTTTCCCCAAAAGCCTGTCCAGATCCTGTCAGGAACAGAATAAAAATAATAATAATACAGGATTGATTTATTTTAAATCTCATTTTCTTCCCCCTCTGTTTGATAACTGTGGTATCAATTCTTGTGAAAAGAGCCATAAGTATAAGTTACGCGGCTTCCACGCCGCCAAAATATCTTTTTGATGCTCGTCTTCAACTTATTACCTAGACCATAATCCTTTCTATAGCTGTTTTAAGATCTCTTATTTTCAAAGGTTTGGAGATATAATCATCCATACCGGCGCTCAGGAACCGCTCCCGGTCTCCCTTCATTGCATTGGCAGTCACTGCGATGATGGGAATTCTATTGGTTTTATTTCTTTTTTCAATCTTCCGAATCGCCTTTGTGGCTTCCATCCCGTCCATCACCGGCATCTGGCCGTCCATTAGAATAATATCAAATGGTTTGTTTTCAAACATCTTAACTGCTATCTCACCATTTTCGGCAATCGTTACACTATGTCCCATTTTTTTTAACATATTTTTTGCAACCATCTGGTTAACTTTATGGTCTTCTGCCAAAAGTATTCTCAACTGACGCTGAAGGGCTTTATTAACCCCTCTGGTTTCTTCCACTATATAACTGGTTATTATCTTCCTGGGTGTTTTATTTAAAAGATTATCATCCAGACCCAGAACCATCCTGAGACAGTCATACAGGATAGCCTTTTTAACCGGTTTGGTGACAAAGGCAGCAAATCCTGCTTCTTCCATCTTTTTTGCATCACCGCGTTGTCCCATGGATGTCGCCATGACAAGGGGAATGGTTTTAAGTACAGGATCTTTCTTGATCAACCGCCCCAGGGTCTCACCTGTCATTTCAGGCATCTGCATATCCACTATGGCAGCGTGGAACGGCTCTTTTTTGTGTATGGCCTCCTTTAATTTAAATAACGCCTGATTGCCGCTCTCAGCTTCATCAAAATGACAATCCCACGACTTTAGATATTCCGTGAAGACCCTTCGGTTGATATCATGATCATCCACCACAAGTATATTCTTCCCTTTGATATCTTCGGGTATAATCCTGTCTTTTCTTCCTATGCCAGACTGTTTTTCCAGAACAATATCGAACCAGAATGTAGATCCCTTACCATATTCGCTCTCAACGCCGATATGGCCCCCCATCAGTTCTGTAAGCTGTTTTGAAATCGTAAGGCCAAGGCCGGTTCCTCCGTACTTTCTGGTCATGGAGGAATCTGCCTGGGTAAACGATTCAAAAAGTTGACCTATCTTGTCCTGGGGAATACCTATCCCGGTATCATTCACTTTAAAAAGAAGGGTGGCCGTGGAATCTGTTTCTTCCTTAAGTTCCACACTGATGGATACCTCCCCTTTTTCAACAAACTTAATGGCATTTCCCATAAGATTGGTCAGGATCTGACGCAGCCGGCCAGGATCACCTCTTAAAGAGCAGGGTACCGAGGCATGAATCAAGCATGCAAACTCGACCCCCTTCTCATGGGCCTTTATGGCCATGACATCACTTAAGCTTTCAAGCGTCGGTCTCAGATCAAAATCGATATTCTCCATATCAAGCTTTCCCGCCTCAATTTTGGAAAAATCAAGGATGTCATTAATCAGCATAAGAAGAGAATCTGCGCTTGTTTCCACTGACAAGGCAAAGCCGCGCTGTTCATCTGTAAGATCAGAATCCAGAAGCATATCAATCATGCCGATCACACCGTTCATGGGTGTACGGATCTCGTGGCTCATATTGGCCAGGAATTCAGATTTGGATTTGGCAGCTTCCTCTGCAGCAATTTTCGCTTTATTCAGACATTCCAACATTAATTTTTCTTTGGAAAGATCTTTCCATAAGCAATGCAATACCTGTTTATTATTTAAAAAAATTCTTGTTAAAGATACATCAACAGGAAATTCTTCGCCTGTTATTTTTTTATGGGTCCATTCAAAATTATTAAATCCTTTTTCAAAAGCAATGGATATCATTTTATTGGCTTTTTCAGATGAAACCTGGCCATCCGACTGCATTGCAGGGGACAATTGGGAGAGGGGTGTTTTTAATACCTGGCTTTTAGAACTCGCATTCAGCATGGTTACAAAAGCATGATTGCAATCAATTAAATGATCACCGTCGATTGTGGAAATGGCATTAAATTCATTATTATAAACATTATTAAAATTATCGCTTTCCTCTTTAATTCTTTTATGCATTCTTTTTTGTTCAGTGATATCCGTCAGGCTCACAACCATCTTTACCAGACCGCCTTCAAGGTCTTTGACAGTGGCTGCGCTTACAATAACATCTATACAATTGCCATTTTTGGTCAGTCTTTTTGTCTCAAACTTTTGTTTAGAACCGTCCAATACCGCTTTTACCATTTTTCCGGTTTTCTCTTTTTCATCATCCGGAACAAATGGGATACGCCGCCCTCTCAAATCGTCCAAAACCCATCCAAAGACTTCTGTAAAGGCGACATTCAGATATTCCGGCTCACCTTGATTGTTGTATATTACCATTGGATCGGGTGTTGCCAATAAAATTGCTTTCAGCTGTTCTTCACTATCCCGCAGTGTCTTCTCCATTATTTTTCGCTGAACAATACTGGCATTTGCTTTTTTAAAAAACAAAAAGGCAATGACACCATAAACAACAAATAACGATAGGGTAATAACACCAATAGTCTGCCTTGCAGGTGCAATTATTTTATCCATTATATCATAATGACTATGCAGGTAAACCACCTGCCATCCAGGATAATTTTCAAGTTTGTATTGATGCACACGATATTTATTACCCAGGTTGTCAACAGCATTATTTTTATCCAAAAGTTGTGCTCCTGTCCAGTTCCAGGGTCCTTTACCAAACTGCCTTGTCTTGGTAATCTGCGACATCGTCTGTGAAGATGACTTCCATAATGTATGATAAAGCCATTCCGGACGACTTGATAAGAATACCACACCATGAGGATCTGTTAACACTACAACCCCCTGGTGAGATTTTATAAGATTTTTTTCAATGGGTTCTACAGATGCTTTAATAACTAAAGCCCCTAAAAGGTTTTCTTTGCTTTTATTATAAACCGGGTGACTATAATAAATTCCTCTTTTTTTTGATGTAACCCCCAGGGCCATATAGACGGACTGGTTGCCCTGCATGGCCTTTTTAAAATAAGGACGAAAGCCATAGTTCTTACCAACAAAGCTATTTGGAGTATCGCGGTTACTGGAAGCTATTGTGACTCCGGATTGATCCATTAAATAGCAGACATCAACGCCTAAAACTTCATGGAAATGGTCTAAAACCATATTGGCCTCAGCAAGGGTTCCAGCATTCCTGCTCAATAAAGATTGCTCCAGCTCTTCTAATCCAGCCACAGATTTTGCTGTCAGCAAGGACCATGCCAGAAAAGAATCAATATCATCTCCCATGGCATTTATATGTTCGATGGCCTGTTTCTGTGATGCCTCTTCTGAAGATTGCTTCAAATCTGAATAGTAAAAATACCCTGCCACAACTAAAGACATAACAACCATAATGGACATTGTAACGAATACTGTTTGAAGTTTAAAACCCGTTTTTTTCATTTTTTTCCCTCTTCTCCTGGATATCCAATACTGCTGGTAATGGCTGCACTTCTTCAACAACAAGATTCAGTTCGCTTGCCTGTTGATAAATATTGTTTATACGCTGTACTGCTTCCGGATGGCTGGCAAAATAATGTGTAAACGCATTGCCTTTTTGTTTATCATCTGGTCTCATTGCCTCAAAAAACTCTGTTGCGCCACCCACATGTCCATAATAACAATCCAAGACCTGCAAGGCAGACTGATCAGCCAAGCTCTCCCGTTCCCGGGAATACCGTGCCTGACTAAAACCTGCTGTGGGAGCAAACAAGTGGGTAAAGTCAGAACCAGCACCTGTTATTAATGCGGCAATTGCAGTAAACACAATCCCCCTGCCCATCCCCCGAAGATGATCTCTGTTTTTAAAATGAGCTAGTTCATGGGCAAGGACAAAGGAAAGGCCGTTTTTCGACACCACTTTGTCCAATAAACCGCTGAGCACGAAAATATGCCCCCCGGGAAATGCCAGAGCATTTGCATCATCTGAATCAATCAGGTGAACTTTTAATGGATAGGCGATATGACTGCATTTTCGAAGCCCATCAACCATGCGCTGTAGCTCTGCCTGCTGGGGGTCATGGTTATCAACAGCTTTTGACGCTGATGCACCAGCTGAAGAAAATATCATAGCCTCCATCTGAGGTGAAATATAATCCACTGCCTGATCAACAAAAAGGCCAATGGCCCAAAAACAAATCAACAGAAAAATACTTATCCCAAAAAACAATACCATAAATTCTCTGACCGGATGGTCATGGGAGACATTATCATTGTGCTCGGGAAGAGAATTTATTGTATTGTTTTCCATATGGGTTCATTTACAAAAATAAATTGCGGTTCCGTAGGCTAACACTTCCACCGAACCGATCTGCTTGCCATTGCCTTTGGTAATAGACGAGGTTTCCAGGCGAAGATTAATCACCTGATCCGCTTCAGGACACGATTCTATCATCCGTAAAACAGCCTCTCGTCTGGCCCGGTCAATCAAGGTTTCATAGGACACAACATTACCGCCGACAAAATTACGCAGTTTTGCAAGAATCCGTTTGAAATAATCCACCGACACAACCATACTGCCGTTGACCAGATGACAATAATTGATTTTCCGGTCATCTTCCAGGACATATTTGCTGGAAAAGGTTGGAATCTTTAACCAATATTCCTCACGCTTTATAATGGATGTATAATGTTTGTTTTCAGCATGGCGACCGAAAAAATAGCCCAGTGAAAGGAGAACAGCAAAAATTATCAATTGTTCCATAGCTCTACTCCACTGAAACCGCTGTGCCATATACATAAATTTCTGCAGCGCCTGCTGCAACCGAGGATGTGGAAAACCGGACATTAACAACAGCATTTGCGCCAAGCTGTTTGGCCTGGGATTTCATCCTGTCAATGGCCTGGTCACGAGATTCCTGCAGCAATTCCGTATAGCCTTTGAGTTCGCCGCCAAAAATATTCTTGATGCCTGCCATCAAATCCCGGCCGACATGTTTCGCCCTGACAGTACTGCCTGAAACAACACCATAAAAAGTAATTATTTTTTTTCCTGGAATTTCTTCTGTATTTGTAAGAAGCATATTTTTCTCCTGATAATAGTTATACACTCTTTGTCTTATTTTGCTATCTTAAAAATCCCCAATATTTCTGCACATTTTTTTTCAGCTCGATCCATTATAATCTCAGCCTCCTGGAGAACTTTTCTCTTATAGGCAGGATCCTGGATGCCCTCCATGTTGATCAGTACATTCTGAAAGGCTCCCCAGATCCCGGTTTGCAATGCCCGGGCCCCAACCAGGGTATCTGAACGAGAAGCCGGGTTGCCGTATCCGGCAACCACACAAAGACTGTCCCAGGCATTGTCACCCAGACGCATGATGGTAAGCGGCACCTGAATGGCTGTTTTCAACCCGGCCTGCATCTGGTCATTGCGTTCTTTTTTTTCCTTTTTGGTGGTCTGCGGCAGCCGCACCCCTTCCATATACTCATTAAAGGCTTGTGTATCAGCATCAATCATGGGGATAAGCTGACGGGTCAACTCGTGCAGGACGGGAATGGCCTTTTGCATATGGGGCTGGACTGCTTCAAATTTTCGTACCCCGTGAGTGAGTTTTGCGACCATGGCGCCCAGAGCCGTCCCGATTGCAGCAATCACCGCCGATGATGAGCCACCGCCAGGTGCGGCAGATCGAGAAGAAGTTTCCTGGATAAATTCCCGAACCGTCGATCCGGCCAGGGGTTCAATTGGTTTGTCGGCAACCCGATATTCAATAATTTTTTCTTGTGCCTTAAATGGTGTAATCGAATTGAGACCTAAGCGTTCTACCGCCAGCCGTATCTTCTGGTCTTCCTCATAAATGAAGAGATTTTCTTTTTTAATATAAAAATCCGCTGCCATAAGGATCTGCTCAAGGGGCACGAGTCCAATAATCTGTGAGCCGGCCACCCCGACGTTCAGGGTATAGGCTTCCTTTTTTACTTCCTCAAAAAGAACATGGATGGGGGTGACTTTGCAATCAAGGAGATTAACCGTCACCTGAGCCATATTATACTCTTTGACAAACCAGCCCATCCCTTTGACCTTTTCCAATCTACCAGGCTCTTGTTCACCCCTGCCGGCCTCGCGCAAATTAAGAGCAATGCGGTGAGCTTGATTCGGTGTTCCCAAAATATTAACATTATAGGCAACCAGAAAATTTCTGGCTCCGGTGGCGGTGATTCCCCAGGTGGGTACAAACTCAGTCGGACCATAATCAGGCTGCCATTTTATGTCTTTCAACCGGGCTGCCAGTCCCTCATACTCTCCTTTGCGCAAATCCGAAAGCTTGCGGCGATAATCATGGTCTGCTGCGGCTTCATACAAATAAAACGGCACATTTAATTCATCTGCCGCTTTTTTTGCAAATCGCCTGGCGATTTCCACACACTCCTCAATTGTCACTCCGGCAACAGGTACAAACGGACAAACATCCATGGCACCAGAACGGGGATGTTCCCCGGTATGGTTCCGCATATCTATAAGCTGTGCGCCGACCCGGGCAGCGGCAAGTGCGCCTTCTATCACACTGTCTGGATCACCGACAAAGGTGAAAACACTTCGATTCGTTGATTGGCCCGCATCAACATCCAGGAGAGTGCAGCCGTCAGTGTTTTCAATGGCGCAACGGATTGCAGCAATGGTTTTTTCGTTTCTTCCTTCAGAAAAATTGGGCACGCATTCAACTATCTTTTTCATTGTACTCTCCTACAAAAAATGAAATTTTAGTACATTGAAATATCTCAATTATACCTGCCTTCCTTTTTTATATACTTTTATCACAGAAGATACCCCGGCGTGATAGGCAAGAATGGCCGGCGAATCTCCCTTCAAAAGAAGAAAATCAGCCTGTTTTCCCTTGTCCAGACTGCCGACTTTGTCTGCCATGTTTATGGCATAGGCCGCATTTAAAGTCGCCCCGGTAAGTGCTTCTTCCGGAGTCATATGCATATTGAGGACGGCGAGACCAATAACAAACTGCATTGATTCAGTAAAACTTGAACCTGGATTACAATCAGTGGCCAAAGCCACAGGAACGTTGTGTTCAATTATCAATCTTGCCTTTGCATAATCCTTTCTTAAGCTGTAGGCCGTGGCTGGAAGCAAGGTGGCAATCACCCCGGCCTCGGACATGACTTTAATATTTGTTTCACTTGTGGCAAGCAGATGATCTGCCGAACAGGCCCCAAGTTCAGCAGCAAGCCCTGCCCCACCCAGATCGGTCACCTCATCTGCATGAATTTTAATCCCCAGTCCCAAAGCCTTGGCAGCCTTTAGCAACCGGCGGCTCTGGTCTATGCTAAAAACCCCTGTCTCACAGAACACATCACAAAATCGGGCAATTCCCTGTTTTTTAACCTGGGGCAGCATCTGTTCAATAACCATGGTGATAAATGCATCAGGATTGGTTTGATACTGCTCAGGGATGGCATGAGCCCCAAGAAAGGTGGCCACTATATCAAGGGGGGTGTCAGCGGCCACTTTGCCGATCACTCTTAGCATCTTGAGTTCATTTTCCGTATCCAGTCCATAGCCGCTTTTTATCTCAAGCGTTGTGGTCCCAAGACTGAGCGCTGTTTGCACAAGCCCTATGGTATTGTCATAGAGTTCATTGTCGCCGGCCGCGGCAACTGCTTTTACCGAAGAAAGAATTCCGTGGCCCTGCCTGAGTATGTCAAGATACGGGGTCCCTTTCATCCGCAGCACAAATTCAGATTCCCTGGGGGTTGCAAAACACATATGGGTATGGGGATCAACAAATCCCGGCACCATGCATCTGCCATTACAGTCAACCTCCTGCACCTTTTCCGGCATCTTTACAAAAGGTCGCACCGCTGCCTCATCGCCAATAGCTATAATCAAACCATTTTCAACAAGCAAAGCGCCATTCGGAAAATGTAAAAGTTTTCCCTGATCTTTCCCGGCAAGGGGTTGGCCCGTATCAGCCGGGCTATATATCCTTGTATGGTAAAAGAGTTGTTGTGACATTTGGCACCTTTTGTCAATCCTCTATTTTAGTTGTGAAAACATATCAGCCACTGCCCTGGCCACCTGATTCTCATCTGCCTGAAAAGGGATGGTGATCTGATCCTTGTTTTTATTATCCTCGTTATAGGCCATGGCCACTTCCATGGCATTTGGATTTCCTGCCCAGTTACGCCGGGCAACGCCGCCCATAACATCCCATGACATGGCTTTGCACAAAATTTTATCCACTTGTTCACTGCCATCCAGCACCATGCCGAAACCTCCATTTATCGCTTTTCCTATTCCGGTTCCGCCACCGTTATGGAGCGCCACAAGAGACATTCCCCGGGCAGCATTACCGGCAAAGCAATGGGTGGCCATATCAGCACACACATTACTGCCGTCCCGGATATTGGCGGTTTCCCTGAATGGCGAGTCAGTACCGCCCGGATCATGATGATCGCGACCCAGCATGATAGGGCCGACCTCTTTATTGCGCACCATTTTGTTAAATTTTAAAGCAATGGCTGTACGTCCTTTTGCATCTGAGTAAAGAATGCGTGCCTGGCTGCCCACCACCAGTTGGTTGGCTTTGGCCTCTTTAATCCAGATATAATTGTCGCGGCCCTCACTCCTTTGTTCCGGGTCAATACAGGACATGGCTGCCAAATCTGTTTTATCAAGGTCTTCAGGTTTTCCGCTTAAACACACCCAGCGAAAAGGCCCGTAACCATAGTCAAAGATCGGCCCCATGATATCCTCAAAATAGGAAGGGAAGACAAAGCCGTCTTTTGCATCAACACCATTTTTAGCAACCTGTGTCACCCCGGCATCAAAAACAGCTTTAAGAAAGGCATTGCCGTAATCAAAAAAATAGGCCCCCTGGTTTGAGAGTTTTACAATAGCTGAATAATGCCGTCGCAGGCTCTTGTTGACCAGCGCCCGGAATGCAGCCCGGTCAGTGGCAAGCAGACGGGTACGTTCGGCAAAATCAATCCCCTGGGGACAATATCCACCATCGTAAACAACATGGCAGGAAGTCTGGTCAGATAACAGGTCAACCGGGAACTCTTTTTGGGCTAAATACTCAAGCAAATCAACAACATTACCATGATAGGCAATTGAGGTGTTCTCTTTTTTTTTCAGGCTTTTTTCAGCGATTTTCAGGATTTCATCAAAATCATTGGACACAAGATCAACCCACCCTTGTTGACGACGGGTCTCAATCCTTGAAAGATCCACTTCCGCAGTAATGGAGACCGCACCTGCAATCTTTGCCGCCTTGGGCTGGGCCCCGCTCATGCCCCCGAGCCCTGACGTAACAAAGAGCAGACCGGCAAGATTACCGGTTTTAGATACGCCGCACATTTTACGGGCACCATTTAACAGGGTGTTGTATGTGCCATGAACAATCCCCTGGGGCCCAATATACATCCACCCTCCGGCAGTCATCTGGCCATATGATGAAACCCCCATCTGGGCTGCAATTTCCCAGTCATCAGGGTTATCATAAAGGCCGACCATCAGCCCATTGGTAATAATGACGCGCGGATTATCCGGGCTTGATTGAAAAAGGCCCAATGGATGGCCCGACTGCATAACCAGGGTTTGATGGTCAGTCATGACCTGCAGATATTTTTTGATCAACCGTAACTGCAACCAGTTCTGACAGACACTGCCGGTCTCGCCATAGGTCACCAGCTCATAGGGATAAAGGGCGATATCAAAATCCAGATTATTATCAATCATCAGCTGAAACGCCTTGCCGGCCAGACAATTGCCTTTATACTCGTGGATCGGCATGGCCTTTATCGGGCCATGGGGACGATACCGGTAAGCATAGATGCGTCCTGTATTCTTTAGCTCATCAAGAAATTCCGGTAAAATAAATTCATGAAGCTGTTCCGGAACATAGCGCAATGCATTTTTTAAAGCAGTTTGTGTCTGGCTCTGGCTCAAGCGAAAGCCCCGATCAGGAGCACGCCGAATGCCTTTTAAAAATTCTTCTGGCTCAGGCAGAGTATCATCGAGTCGAATCCTCATCACCCCGGCTACCTGGGCATTTTTTAACATATAACTCTCCTTGAATTATAGTTTTCAGATACCTTGCTTGATCAGAAATATTTATTTTTCAACAATTCTACCACTCACCGCTTGCACACACAAGTCGTTTATTATTGTCTATTAATTATTATTAGGTTTATTATTGATTGTTTGGACACATTATTTTGGCTTGCCTTAAGGCTGATTTATATATACAGTCTTAAGATTACAGGAAGCTGTAACCTGCAATCAACTGCTTTCACAGGATATAAAACAATGACTCTCAAGATAGAAATCCACCCGGGTAAACTCACCCTTGCTCAACTTAGACTGATTGCCAAAACACCGGTTAAATTAAAGCTGACAAAAAGCTGTAAACCAAAAATCGATGCATCGGTCAATACTGTCAGGGATGTGATCAAACAGGGGAGAGTGATTTACGGCATCAACACCGGGTTCGGCCTGCTGGCCAGCACCATTATTCCGGACCAAGAGCTTGAGCATCTCCAGCAATCCATTGTCCTCTCTCATGCTGCAGGAGTGGGAACATTAATGAAGGAATCCACGGTCCGACTGATGATGGTACTGAAAATCAACAGCCTGGCGCGGGGGTATTCCGGGATACGGTTTGAAGTAATCAATGCCCTTATACAATTGGTAAATGCGCAGGTGTATCCATGCATTCCACAAAAAGGATCAGTGGGAGCATCCGGAGATCTCGCCCCCCTGGCCCATATGAGCACCGTGCTCCTTGGCGAAGGGGAGGCCTGTCATAAAGGACAAAACATATCTGGTTTGGAAGGCTTGCACATAGCCGGTTTATCACCAGTCACCCTCGGGCCCAAAGAAGGGCTGGCCCTGTTGAACGGCACCCAGGCGTCCACTGCTCTCGCCCTGGAAGGGCTCTTTGCTGCTGAAGAACTGTTTGCTGCTGCCATGATTTCGGGAAGCTTAAGCCTTGATGCAGCACAAGGCAGTCGCCGACCATTCGATCCTTTGGTTCACAAAGTGCGCGGCCATAAAAGCCAGATTGATGTGGCAGCCTGCTTTCGAAAGCTCCTTGATCACAGCGAAATCGAAGATTCCCATAAAGACTGTGAGGCGGTCCAAGACCCCTACTCCCTGCGCTGCCAGCCCCAGGTCATGGGGGCCTGCCTCACCCAGATCCGAAACGCAGCCGATGTCATCGCCATTGAAGCCAATGCTGTATCTGATAATCCTCTGGTTTTTTCAAAAGAGAATGACATCATTTCCGGTGGCAACTTCCACGGCGAACCCATTGCCATGGTTGCCGACAACCTGGCCCTGGCCATTGCCGAAATCGGCGCCCTTTCCGAGCGCAGAATGGCCCTGCTGATTGATACCCATATGTCCAGACTCCCGCCGTTTCTTGTTGAAAAAGGTGGACTCAACTCAGGTTTCATGATCGCCCAGGTGACCTCTGCAGCTCTGGCCAGTGAGAATAAATCCCTTGCTCATCCGGCATCCGTGGACAGCCTGCCTACCTCTGCCAATCAGGAAGACCATGTCTCCATGGCCACCTTTGCAGCCAGACGGCTTGCAGAAATGGCCGACAATACCGCAGGAATCATTGCCATTGAACTGCTTGCCGCCTGCCAGGGCATTGATTTTCGTGCACCGCTTAAGACTTCACCGCTGCTTGAACAAGCAAAAAAACGGGTACGCGACGTCGTAGCCTTTTATGATCAAGACCGATACTTTGCCCCGGATATTAAAAACGCCCAGGATCTTGTGCAGTCCGGAGCTTTCAACCACCTGGTCAACCCAGACCTCTTACCCAGTTTTGCCGGGAGTGTATGATGAAAAAAAATTTAATGATTCAACAATCTTTGGCAGACATTCTGCAGGTCAGACAGCTTGACTGGAAAAACAATTCAAATAAATAAATCAACCCAATGAAATATATACGTTTCATACGTATATCACATGGTATTGAGGACTACAGCTTCACGGCCTGTGCCCTGCAGTTAAGGCAAAATCGTTTCGCGAAATATCCGGGTTGATTATAGCCTGAAAAAAAAATTTCTGGGGCGAGGTCTTGTTGAATTATCCAGCATTACTCATAAATCCATGAATCTTTGTATATAATTCTTCAGGGTGAATAGGCTTGGATATAAAGTCATTCATACCGATTGCGATACATATTTCACGATCACCTTTCATGGCATTGGCTGTCAAGGCGATGATCGGAATATCAGGCTGTAAAACCGTTGATTCCGGGCTTCGAATCGCTTTTGTGGCTTCAAGCCCATCCATTACCGGCATCTGCATATCCATTAATACCAGATCATAGCGGACTTTTTCAAGCGCTTCGACAGCTTCTTTTCCATTATTAACCGGATCAGCCACAAGGCCGATTTTTTTCAAAAGGCTGAGACATACTTTTTGATTAATTATATTGTCCTCAACCAGCAGGATGCGAAAGTTATTTTTCTTGTTTTCCTTGATCAGGTAGCGGGTAATAAACTTCTTTTTTTCCCTGGGTTTTGCATTATAACCAAATACTGACAGCAGGCATTCATACAGCTGATTTCTCTTCATCGGCTTTGTCAGGTACCCGTCAAACCCGATTTGTTTCATTTTTAAGGCATCGCCATTCATCCCCCGGGACGTCAGCATGATCATTAATGTATTTTTCAGGGCTGGGTGGCTTTTCACTTTTTTCCCAAGCATCTCCCCGTTCATCCCGGGCATCATATGATCGGTTATAAGCAAATCAAACGGGACATTCTCCTTGACCGCATCGTTCAAGGTTTCAAGGGCTGTTTTTCCATCTTCAACAACAGCGCATTGGCAGTCCCACGTCTTAAAATAGGCTTCCAGCATCTTTCTTTGAACTGCATTATCATCAACTGCCAGGATTTTTTTGCCCTGAATATTATCGGGTAAAACAATGGGCTTCTCTTCTATCTCCTGTTTGGCAAGTCTTGCAGTAAACCAGAAAACAGATCCTTTGCCCTCATTGCTTTTGACACCGATATCTCCCCCCATTATTAAACAAAGCTGTTTGGATATCGCAAGCCCCAGACCGGTCCCTCCATATTTTCTGGTGGTGGATGCATCTGCCTGGGAAAAGGATTTAAAAAGACAGGAAATCTTGTCTTTGGCAATGCCGATCCCGGTATCTGAAATATCAAATTTGAGCAAAACCTTTTTTTCTGTCTCTTCCAGTAGGTTTACAGACAGTGAAACATTGCCCTTTTCTGTGAATTTAATGGCATTTCCGGTTAAATTCAAAATGACCTGTCTTATCCTGCCCGGATCACCAATAATAAGGGAGGGAACATCTGGATGGACAAAAGAAGCAAATTCAAGATTTTTTGAAAAGGCACGTTCCTCAAGGATATCGGAAATATCTTCCAAAGTGGTCCGCAGATCAAAATCAAGTTCTTCGAATTCAAGTTTTCCAGCTTCGATCTTGGAAAAATCAAGAATGTCGTTGATGACCTGGAGAAGATGGTGGGAACTTGAATATACTGTTTTTGCAAAATCCCTTTGTTCACTGCTCAGATCAGTATCAAGCAGCAGACCCGTCATTCCGATGATTGCATTCATGGGTGTCCTGATTTCATGGCTCATGTTTGCCAGAAATTCACTTTTTGCCTTATTGGCCATCTGGGCTTTTTCCGCCAGGTCGTTGGCCTGGATCAAGGCATCCTTAAGATCCTGGGTCAGGGAAATCAGGTCTTTATTGATCTTTTCTGTTTCTTTTTTTGCCGATTCTATATCTTTTGTCTGTTCAAGGACCTGCTCATTGGCAAGAACCAGTTTTCTGTTTGTTTTTTCTATTTCACGGCTTTTTTGTTCAACAAGCTGCCGCTGCCGGTCAATTTCAAGAAAAATATTGACCTTGCTGTTTAAAATATGGGGTTCTATGGGTTTGAAAATATAGTCAACCGCGCCAGCCTCATATCCCTTAAAAATGTGCTTTTGCTCCTTAGAGATGGCGGTAACAAAAATGATGGGCATATGCCGGGTTTTTAATGAACTCCTCATGATCTCTGCTGTTTCAAACCCATCCATTTCAGGCATTTGAACATCAAGCAGAACAAGCGCATACCGGTTTTCAATCACCATGGCCAGGGCCTCATTTCCAGACAGGGCCTTGTGAATTAAAAGGTCAGGCCTCTCCAGCTGCGCCTCAAGCGCAATCAGGTTTTCTTTCCTGTCATCAACCAGTAAAATTGCCTGTTTTATTTGGTCTGACGTCATAATGTTTTGATCCGGCCTTTTCTCATTGTTTTATATAAATGCTTTCTTTTGAATATAATTCCTTAAAACAATTTGCTGCACCCTCAATAAACAGAATGCTTTCCTGTGATCCCAGGCAAAGTATCCCTCCCTGACCCAGGCTTTCACTGAATAATCTTAACACACGTGACTGCAAAGGTCGTGTGAAATAAATAAATACGTTCCGGCAGAATATGATATCCATGACGCCGAAACAAGTATCTGTTGCAAGATTGTGATCTGCAAACGTAATATTCTCCCGCAACGCCTTGGCCATGATTACATGGTCATATTTTGCCGTATAATAGTCAGACAATGATTTTTTCCCGCCGCCTTCTCTATAGTTATTTGTATACTCTTTCATCATCCCGGCCGGATAAATTCCTTTTTTTGCCTTTTCCAGGACAGGGATACTGATATCAGTGGCATATATCTGAGATTTCTTATACAAGCCTTCTTCTTTCAGGGCAATGGCTATGGAGTATGCTTCTTCACCGGAAGAACATCCTGCAAGCCAGATTTTAATGAATGGATAGCTTTCAAATCTGGGAAAAATATTTTCTCTGAGCTTACGGTAAAATCCTGGATCACGAAACATTTGAGTTACATTGACGGTCAACTTTGAGAGCAGCAAAAGAAAAAAAGCCTTATCATATATAATCTGATGCAGGATCTGTGAAACAGTGTCTATTTTCTGTTCTTTTTGAATACTGATCACCCGCCGTTTAAAAGAATCCCAGGAATACTCCTTAAAGTCATATCCATATTTTTGGTAAATGGCTTCAACAAGGCATTTTATTTCAATATCTTGATTTTCCAGACCCGGCATTTTTACACCCTGTCTTCCTTTTCATCCCTGTTACCTATAAAGCCATACCCTTAAAAGCGACATTAGTTTCTCAATATCAATGGGCTTGGATATGTAATCATTGGCACCGGATTCTATACATTTATCCCTGTCGCCTCTCATGGATTTGGCGGTCAAGGCAATAATGGGCAGGTGTTTATGTCTGTTGTTTTTCCGTATCTTTTTCATGGCCTCATATCCATCCATTTCAGGCATCATGATATCCATCAGGACCAGGTCGATATCATGGGTTTCCTCAAGCCTTTGTAATGCTTCCTTCCCGTTCTTGCCAACCACCACGTTGACTTCTTTATCCTCCAGTATATTCATTAATGCAAAAATATTGCGCATGTCATCATCAACAATCAACACTTTTTTATCTTTAAATACATCCTCTTTTTCGTAAAGGGTCTTTAATAAATTCCTTTGTTTTTCCGGCATATCCTTCTCTATCCTGTGAAGGAACAAGGATGTTTCATCCAGTAATTTTGCCATGGCGCTGTTGTCGGATTCTATAATAATCGTATCTGTATAACCGGCCAGCATCTGTTTTTCCTTATCAGACGTCTCTGCCGAAGCATACACAAGGATTGGAATCCGTATGGAGTCAGCTTTTCCCTTAACCGCTCCGATAAAGTCCTGGTCAGGTTTATTCTCAGGTCCGAACACCAGAATCACACAGTCAAAGAGGCCGTTTTGAAGCAGGCCAAGGATTTCCTCCAGAGCATCAGCCTGAGATATCTTTATATCTTCACTGGTCAAAACATTCAGGATAGAATCAATAAGATCTTGATTATCACCGACCAATAAAATCTGTTTGATTTCTTTAAAAATTTTTTTCTCGATTATTTCAAAGGCATCTTCAAGCGATTTCATGTTGACGGGTTTTTTCAAATACCCGATGGCCCCGAATTTTTCAAGAGAGTGCCTGCTGTCATGGGCTGAAATAAAATGTACAGGTATATGCCGGGTTTTTATATTTTTTGTCAGCCGTCTCATGACCTCCCATCCGTCAATCGTCGGAAGCCCCACATCCAGGATAATGGCAGATGGCTGATATTTCTCAGCATGCTGCAGACCGGTTTCGCCGTCTTCTGCCACAATGCATTGAAAATCCCGTTCATGGGCTATATCAAAAAGAATCCGGGCAAATTTAGGATCATCCTCAATGATAAGTATTGAACGGTTGCTTCCTGTAAGGCTCCGTCTGTCATCCATAAGGCTTCCCAGTCCTTTTGGATGATATTCCGGCAATTGTTTTTGCGGTGCCGGCTCATTTTCTTTTTCAGCTGCCGGATTTGTGTTATCTGATAATTTGACCTGCCCTGAATGCGTTTTGGGAAGATACAGGGTAAATGTGCTGCCCTCACCCGGCCTGCTTTCTAAAGAGATTTCCCCTTCAAGAAGCTGAGCAAGCTGTGTTGAGATGGAAAGCCCAAGGCCTGTACCGCCGTACTTTCTAACCGTTGTTCCATCCTCCTGTCTGAATGCCTCAAAAATGGTGTTTTGTTTTTCCAGGGCAATGCCGATGCCGGTATCCTTGACACGGATGGAAAGGGTATCTGTTGCAGGAACGTTCATGCTTGAGAATTTAACCGTTTCAGGTGTCTGTTCAATCGCGATGGTAATAGAGCCTTGTGCTGTAAATTTTAATGCGTTGGACATGAGATTTTTCAGTATCTGATCCACTTTTTGCCGGTCAGAATGAAAAAATTCAGGCAGATGTTCCCCTATGGATGTTTCGATTTTCACCCCCTTTTCCTCTGCCTGGTGAACAAAATTCCGTTTCAAATATCCAATAAAATCATTGATACTTATTTTTTCTATAGTCACCTCCATTCTTCCGGCTTCAATCTTTGACAGGTCAAGGATATCATTGATAAGGGACAGCAGCTCATTTCCGGCCTGGTTGATGGTCTGGCAGTATTCCTGCTCTTTTCCCGACAAGGTCTGGTTTTTATTTTTTGAAAGCAGATTGGACAGCAGCAGAATGCTGTTTAACGGTGTGCGCAATTCATGGGACATGTTTGCAAGGAATTCTGATTTATATTGATTGGCTGTTCCAAGGTCTCTGACTTTATCTTCTATTATTTTTTGAGCATTCTGCAATTCGTGGTTCTGTTTTTCAATGCTTTCTTTTTTTTCCTCCAAAGACTGGCTTTTTTCTTCCAGCTCTTCATTGGCTGCCTTGAGTTCTTCCTGCTGATCCTTTAACCGTGATTCAGACGCTTTTAAAAGGGTTGTCTGCTCTTCAAGCTCAGCATTGGATGATGTCAGTTCCTCCTGACGTTCTCTAAGCTCATCTGCCTGCCGGCTTGTTTTTTCTAAAAGCTCTTTCATTTTTAACCGGGACAAGGATGAATTAAAATTCACTGCCAGGTTTTCTATAACAGTCTTTAAAAATTCAATATGGTTACTTGAAAAATCTTCAAACGAACCTAACTCGATAACGCCCTTGACCACACCATTATACAGAAACGGTATGGCCAGAAGGTGTTTGGGTTTTGATTCACCCAGGCCTGATTGAATAACAATATAATCATCCGGAACATTGGAAAGCTGTATATACTCTTTTTCAAGAGCAGCCTGCCCTACTACGCCTTCCCCGAATTTAAACCGACTGGCCAGGTTTTTTCGTTTTTGAAATGAATAGCTGCCGCTGAGTGAAAGCCTTTGATGCTCATCTGCCAGATATAAAGCGCCGATCTGGGCCCCCAAATATTTTGCCAGAAACGATATGGTAATCCCGGCCAGGGTTGATGGATCCTGCTCCCCTCGCATGGCATTATTCAGGTCAGCTTGTCCTGTTTTCAACCAGTCTTGTTTTTTCTGGTTCTCAGTCACCTCTTTGAGCCGCGATGTCATACGGTTTACGGCATTCCCCAGCAGATCTGTTTTTCCGCGCAAGGAAAAAGGCCTGTCAAAATCACCTTCAGAAACCCCTTCGCAGACATCAATGACTTCCTTTAAATATAAGACCAGACGGTTAAAAGAGTCTGCTGCCTCTGCAAACTCGTCCTGACCGGTAAGATCCAGTTTTTCCTTGATGTCTCCCTGGCTCATCCGTTCAAACACGGTCAGAAATTTATTAAACTTGGTTCGTATTTCCTTTAGGAAAAAAACACTTAAAAGGATGGTAAAAAAAGCACCAACCGCACTGATTGCAATCGCAAGAAACAGCGTATGCCGAACCTCGGAAAGAATATTTTTTTCCGGAATAATTGAGGTTAAGAAAAAAAAAGCTTTTTTTGAGCCTGGTCCTTCCTGAAACACTTCAACCGGGCTTAAAATCGGCAGAAAGGTGACCATGTTTTTTTCACCATCAATAGTATACATAGATGTCTTTGCTTTTTTTGACTGAATCAACAGGGATGAAAACGCCATGGCGTGACGATTCAATTCTTGGGTAAGATCATTTCGAGAAACGACCAGCAGTTCAGACGTTAACTGATCCCATATCATTACTCTTGTATCAATAAATCCATGGGACCGGTTATCAGCCAGAAAACCGTTCACCGCCGCCTCAATCATTTTGAAATCCACAAATGCCAGGAAATACCCGTTTGGCCTTCCTTCCGAGTTTCTGGACCTGAAACTGAACACATAAGTTTTTGGCTGATTTTCACCACTTGAAAAAGGATCCTTCATAAGAAACGCATTCCGATCCTTTTTGTCATTCAGCTCAAGGACTTTTTGTATTGTATTTTCTCCTTTGGATGCAAGATTTTCCGGCAAATCTTTCTTTCGGGCATTACGAATCAGAACATTGCCTTTAAGATCGGTCAAAACCATGCTGGAAAAACCTTTATGGTCAGCCATAATGGTTTGGAAATGGGTTTCAAACTCTTCAAATGTCTTAAATTCTATGGCGATCCCAAAGGTATCGTCCCTTGTCAGCTGTAAAAAAGCAGCTTCCTGGGCATGGATAAACTCATTTATTTCCGAAGCCCCGTTTTGGATAATCAACTGCATGATTTTATTACTGTTGTCTATGCTTGTGTTTTTCGAGTAATAGTAGGTTGTCCCGGTAATAACCAGCATGGGAACCAGCGATAACAGCATACCGAAAACAATTTTTGTCCTAAGGGTTTTAAACGGGGAAAACATCTTTTCTATTCTCCTAAAAGTTTTTCCAGGTGTATGGGCAATCCTTTACTTTGCCGGCGTTGATTCCACTCTTGCCGGGTCTGAACCAATTGCTCCCCTGAAAACCGGTCCAAAACTTCAAAATAGTCGAGTTTAAATTTGTCCCCTAGAACCTGGGCCTGGGGCTTGCACTTAACCACATAAACTGACTGGACACACTGGTGATCAAAATCTCGCCAGGTTTGAATATCTTTTAATCCAACAAACTCATGCCCTTCTAATGCCCTGATCACAGCTGGTGAATCAAAGGTTCGGGCACGTTCCACTGCATTCTTATACTGGACAAGATTTGTATAGGCTGTGGATGCACCCCAGCAGGGATATCTTTTGTATGCTGCCACAAATTTTTCAACAAAGTCTTTGCCCTTTTGATAATCATATACATAAGGAACCTGCCAGTTCCAGTCAGCTGTCCCGATCACTCCTTCCATTACTTTTGCACCAGCGCCCTCTGCCAACCCTAATTCCAGAATGGGCACGACAATTTGAGAACTTTTTTTCAGCCCCATCAGGGTTGCGAATCGAATTCCTGTAGACATATCTTTGCCAAACAACACCAGAACCAGAACATCTGGTTTTATTATTTTTGCAAAAGAAATTGCTTTTTTAAATGCCTCATCATCCGCCCCCAGAGGAGTTAAAATTCCCCTGTGGATCGAACGGTCTTCAGTATTGGTAAACTTTCTGATTGATTCCTCCGATGACCAGCCCCAGGTATAATCAGAAGTGATATAGAAATATTTTTTCCCGTCAAATCTCTTTTTCAGATAAGTGGCCATGGCTTTGGCGCCCATCCAGGCATTGTAACAAACGCGAAAAGTATGGCGATGACCCTTTTCTCCTGTTGTGGCATTGGATGCTGTAACCGTTGCCATGAAGATTGTATTTTTATCTTGGCAAACATCGCCCACAGCTACGGCAACACCACTTGAAACACCACCGAAAATCATTTTGACGTCCTGGTTTTCAATCAAATCTATTACATTCTTAACAGAGATATCTGGTTTTGACTGGGAATCCTTCCAAACCAGGTCGATTTTATGCCCAAGAATTCCACCGCCCGCATTAATCTCATCCAGCGCAAGTTCTGCAGCCCTGAACTGATCCAAACCCTGGACCGAATAGGGACCGGTTCTGGGGTAGTTCATGCCGATTTTAATAGTTTTTTCTTCCGATTGTGCCGGAACCGCATGAAAAAAAACAATCATAACTGTAGTTAAAAGCACTAACAGTGTCCCCCGGAAGAATCTGGAACAATTTCCAATGTCTTTTTTGTTTTTTTGTCTGGCGATTTCAACCATTCTCATGAATGATACCCTCCCTGCATAATTAAAAACATCTGCCATGCCAATACCTTGACTATAACTAACCAAAAAATTGCTGTTAGTATATGAATTGTTAATTCTGATCTGATAAATGCTGTCTTTGCCGGTCAATCAATTTTAAATTACACTAATTGTACCCTATATTTGTATGGTATCAAAACCGGTACCAGCAATCAAACATAATTTTTACCCACTTTTCTTACGATATGATTTTCATTTAAAAAACAGATCAGTTTGTCTTGCCGATTTTTAAAGGAACTGCAACTAATTTCAACATCAAGAATTTCTCCACTCTTAGCGTAACGCCGAGTCGCCAGCGAATCTACCTTTTCACCGACAAATATTTTTTTAAGCCAGCCGCCGTCTCCGGAATATTTTCCTCGGAAACGAAATCAATTTTTTTTCCCATGAAATCATCTGGTTTCCACTCAAAAACCCTGGTAAACGCATCATTCATATATTCCAGTTTCCCAGCCATGTCATAGATAACAATGGTCTTTTACCCATAGCAGGCTTCTTTTCTGGGCAATCTGGGATCATTCCCATTTTTGCTTTTGATCGTTTGATTAAAGAATAACCACTGAATTTTCGCAATGTCCATAGGGGCAGTGAATATAGGTATCCGCCTCCTGATCATTTTTCCAGTCCACACCATTTATGAGATATCGAAATTGATATTCTTTCTTTACCTCAAGATCAATAGTTGTAGAAAATGAACCGTTTTTGTAGGACTTCATCGGGGTAGCATTCGTATCCCAGCTGTTAAATTCACCGACCAAATTTACGGCTATTGCCCCACCACTGACTTCTTTTGGCACTCGAAAGGTAACTTTGCATACAGGTTTGTTTTTAATGAATTGTTTTTTAATGCTCATTTTTCCCTCTCCTTTTATTTATCATAATTCTTTAAGATATCCTGACAAACGCTTCTTTATTAAATTTTAATGTCTGTATAAAGTTTTTCTTTACACTCAGGACAGATGCATTGACTAAGATTGACTTGTAAAAGATCTTGGAAATAAGATTCTATCTGATTCCAATATCCCTTATGATCCTGGACCTTTCTGCAGGACATACAAATTGGCAGTATCCCATTTATTTGTTTTATTTTCTTGATATTTGCCTGAAGCTCTTTTATAAGATTTGTTTTTTCCTGGCAGATATAATCTTTGTCTATTATGACAACCATGTCTTTCAAAGATTCAATGGCATTCACATACTCCATGTATTGTGATTCTATTTGTTTTAAATCAGACATACCCTCATTTTCCAAGCTTTATTTTTATAATGGCTATATTTTACCCTCCATATCCGACTAAAATTTATCTGACAAACTATTCATTGTTCCTTTTACCTTTTCTCCAATTTCTTTCACTCTGGCAGGATCAATCTTGAGCTGTTTTAACAAAACTAAAATTTGCGGATTAAAACTGTCTTTTGGATTGTTTCTATTCTTAATGCAGACTGTGATATACAAAGCTTGTCAGCTGCCCGGGTCATGTTCTGGGTTTTGGCAAGCGTTAAGATCATTCTCAGATGTTTGACTTCAAGGTGATTCATGACTTTTATAATCAGCTCTCATTATCGATATTATTATGTTAATTAATTTTACTTATAACGTTGTCGAGTATAGAGTTCAAGTCAAATATTTTTTAAGACTGTTGGTTAGACCGGTCGGATAGACAGAAAAATCCGTATCAAATCACCCGGCAGTCTGATTTTAATTCAAAAATAAAATAAAGGAGTGACACATGGCTTTAATTCAAACGGTTCAACCTGAAAATGCACAGGGTGTGGTAAAAGACGGGTATGACATGTTCATGAAACATATTGGTATTATACCCAAACCCATGGAAATGATGAGTGTAAGTCCGGCTCTTTTTGAACAACAACTCAAAAGAATTCAATACTTTTCAACCCACCCCAATTTGAGTTTTGCATTACTCGCTCACATCAGATACCTTGTGGCCCATAGCCTGAACTATACATTCTGTATGGATTTCAACAAAGTTGTATTGAAAAAACAAGGGCTTGAGGAATCTGATTTCCAAAAAATAGAAGCAGACCCTTCGAAATCTATTTTAGAAAAAAATGAAAATGCCATGCTCGCTTTTGTGATCAAGTCTGTTAAAAAACCCGGATCGGTCACAAAAGAAGACATTAAACAACTGAGGGACTTGGGCTGGGATGATAGAGATATGGTGGATGCTCTGTCCCAGGGTGTGAGTATGATTGATCACTCCATCATGATGCAGGTTTTTCAAATTGACCCCAATTGCATGATTGGTTAATGCCAAAGACTAAGGCACTTGAAGTCATGTAAAGGATCAAGTGCCTTAGTCTTTAAAAAAATGTTTGTTTCTTTTATACTTTTTTGATGTTGATTCTTCTTTTTGTTTATGACTGATATTTTATAAAACATTTCAGGATTAATGATGAATCGTTTTTACCCTTCCCACAAGGCCATTTTCCAAACGGACCTTGATGCCATGGGGATGGGAAGGTGATTTTGTAAGAAGATCTTTAATAATACCATCAGTGAGCTTTCCGGTTCTTTGATCTTTTTTTAATACAATGGATACGTTTTGCCCTGGTTTAATATCCGCTCGTTTCCTTACGTCACTCATCAATACACTCCTCTATTGATTAAACCCTTTTGCAAAATTAGCATGGGGCGGCCGGTTTTGTATATAATCTGATTTGAATCAAATTAATTTGTCTACTACAAAAGGGGTGCACTGGATGGCAATGCTCTTTTTTCTTACCCAGACACGAACCATGGAAACAGATTCACCCATAAGATTTGATATACTGGGAAGTTCTTGAACAAAGGCAATATCTTCAATATTAAATTCATAAAAGAATGTATGTTCACTAAACGGGTCAACAATCAGGATGACCCGGGTTGGTTCATTGGGATGTTTTCTTGGTGACCCTGAAAAAGAGATATGATTTTTTTGATCAAGGATTCCAGGTTTCACATACTTTTGGATCTCAAATTTTTCTTTTAATTCAAGAAAATTAACAATAAACATAACGATCTCCTTTTTCATCATTATCAATTAAACTTAACTGCCATCCAGCAGTCTGTTTATGCTTTTAACATAATCTTTGTTCTGACAGGGTTTTGAAAGATGATCAATATTCATATCTTTTAGCTTTAACTCTTTTATAGACTCTAAAAATTCAATATTGCCGGAGATAAAGAGTATTGGAATGCTTTTGTTTGTTTCTCTGATATGATTATATACATCCATACCATTGATACCTCCGGGAAGAATATAATCCAAACTGATCAAATCATATTCATTCCTGTCGAATAAATCCATGGCAACCTGTCCTTTTGGAGCAATATCAATTTTGTGATTACACGGATCCTGGGTTAATATTCTGTATTGCACATCTGATATCGCCTGTTCATCCTCCACAAGAAGGATATACTTTTCAAAATGTATTTTTTCTTCTCGAATCTCTGCCTTTTCCTTGCTTGTTAATTCTTTTTTAACAACAGGCAGGCTGATGGTAAATTTAGTCCCTGAACCTAATTTTGACTCAACTGAAATATTGCCTTTGTGCTGTTCGATATATTTTTTTACATTGGCCAAACCATAGCCTGTTCCCTTAATAACACTTTTATATAAACCTATTACATCTTTGCTTCCTTTCAGGGTGAAAGAGGGTTCATAAATCTTATCCAGATATTCTTTAGGAATTCCACAACCATTATCCTCAATTTCAAAACAGATATTATCATCAACGCAATATGATCTCAGAATAATGATAGGATGTTCAACCATACCAACGGCGTGAATAGAATTTTGCAAAAGATTTACCAGGGCATGTTCGATCATTCCGGAATCAGCTAACAGATCCGGTACGCCTGATTGATCTTCCTTTATCAATTCAATTTCTTCCAGATCCATTTTTAACAAACTTAAAACAAGATCCATTTTTTCATTAATCCTGAAAAATTCCTGTTTAGGTTCCTGATCCCTGGCAAAAGCAACCAGATTTCTGGTCAAATTTTTTCCTCGTATGGTTTGTTTATAAATCAATTCAAGCGTCTTTTTTGTTTTTACTTCCTTGCTTTCCATAAGTGAGAGCTGGGCATTACCCATAATAATGCCGAGGATATTATTGAAATCATGGGCCATTTTTCCTGCTATTTGTCCTATCAATGCAAATTTTTTCTGCTCTCCTACAATCATTTGTGCCTTTATTTTTTCTTCTTCTGCATGTTTGAGTTTGGTGATATCCACAAAATTTACAACGATTTTTTCCAATTCATTGTTCTTGGAAAATACAGGGATAGCATTGACAATCACCCATGTTATATAATCTCTGTCCGATCTGATAATACCGACGATATAATCCTTAAGCGGCTTTTTTGTAGAAAATACTTTAGATACAGGATAGTCCTCAATTTTCATGATGGATGAATCTTCATACACAAACTGCCATGCTGGGTCAATCACCTTTTTTCCTGACATTTGCTCTTGTGTCAGCCCGAGGATATTACTTGCTTCCGGGTTACTTAATAGAATACTTGTATCACCCGAATGCACCACGACTCCGGTGAGAAGGCTGTTCAATGTTTCCCTGTATTCTTTTTCACTTGCCAGAAGCGCATCCTCAGCTTTTCTGCGCTCGGTGATGTCCAGAGCAATCCCTCCCAATAATGGAGATTTTCCGGAACGATCAATTTTAAATTTATGAGTCTGGTATATATGATTTTCCCCGAATTTATCAGGGATAGTTTCGACGATCACCCGGTGAACCTCACCCAACGTTTTTTTATCGTCTGCAATCATGACTTTTGCAATATTTTCCGGAAATAAGTCTGAGGGTTTTTTCCTGATCCAGTCTTTTGCTCCAAACACATCATTCATATTTTTATTCACATATAAGGTTCTGCTTTCCTCATCTTTTATAAAAACCATCGCAGGAAGATAATCCATGAACAATGAAAACCGTTCTTCGCTCTCTCGCAAAGCTTTTGCCAGATTTTTTTGGGTAACATCTTGAGCAGTCCCAAATATGCTTAGGGCCTTTCCGTAATGATCTCTGCGTACTTTTCCAAATGCTTCCATTACCCATTCGCGACCCGAATCATTGATAATACGGACTTCAACGTGGTACGGGGTATTGTCATTTTCTATGGCGTTATTAAAATTTGTCTGCATTATTTGAAAATCATCAGGATGCACCAGGCGGGAAAATTCATTAAAACTTGGTTTACAGTTCTCAGGATCTGTATCAAAGAGCTTGTATGTTTCATCTGACCAGTCAAGTTGCTCAGAAACAATATTCAGATCCCAGCTTCCAAGTTGTGCTGCTTTCTGTGATTCAATAAGTTGACGCTCTTTTTTTTTAAGCGCATTCTCTATTTGTGTACGTTTATATTCTGACTGTTCTAATATCCGAATCTTATTCTCTAATTTATAAATTGTATTCTCTAATTCTTCATAGCTTGGTTTTTCAAACATTATAGAAATCTCCAATATAGAGCTGGACTAGTTCAACCCTGCTTTTTCGATTGAACCGTCTCCACCATTTCAACCAGCTTTTTTTTATCAATGGGTTTGGGAAGATAATCATCCATACCCGCTGCCAGACATATTTGACGGTCACCTTTCATGGCATTTGCCGTTAAGGCAATAATAGGAACCCTGGAAGCCCTGACTTTTTCAATTATTCTGATTTTTTTTGTCGCCTCCAAACCACCCATGACCGGCATTTGAATATCCATTAAAATTAAATCAAAATGATCTTTTTCAAATAATTCTATTGCCTGAACACCATTTGTCGCAGTAATCATTTTATGCCCATATTTTTTAAGCATGCTCGTCACAACTTTTTGATTTACGATATTATCCTCAACCAGCAGAATACACAGTGCATTATTCTGGACGTCAGGTACCAGGGGTAGTTCTTCTCTGACCGTTTCGATAGTCACAGGTTTGAGCGATTCCTGGCTGCTTTTAAAATCATTCTCAATAACCGTATTCACGATTTCCTGTTTTTCCGTGGGTAACGTAAACCAGAACCTGGACCCTTTGTTGATTTTGCTTTCCACTCCAATTTTACCACCCATGATTTCAACCAATTGTTTGGAAATGGCAAGACCTAAACCGGTTCCGCCATACAGGCGTGTTGTGGATGTGTCAACCTGGGTGAATGAATCAAAAAGGGTCCTTATTTTTGTTTCTGGAATACCGATTCCAGTATCCTTCACCTCAAACAAAAGATTGACATGGTTTTTATACTCTCTTTCAAGTGAAACCCTGACAAAGACATCTCCTGTGGATACGAATTTAATCGCATTCTTAATCAGATTCGTTAAAATCTGCCTGAGTCGTCCTGGATCTGATCGCAAGAGAACCGGTACGTTGTTTGAAATCAACCAGCCGAACTCAATCCCCTTTTCTTTTGCATCCAAACACAGGGCATCGCCAATTGAATCCAAGGTCTGCCCAAGATCAAAATCAATATTTTCTATTTGAATTTTCCCGGAGTCGATTTTGGAAAAATCCAGAATATCATTAACAATGTTCAATAATGAATCAGCACTATGGGCGGCTGTTTCAACGATTTCAAGCTGTTCATCACTCAAACTGGTTTCTTTTATAATGTCCAGCATTCCGATCACCCCGTTCATGGGTGTTCGTATTTCGTGGGACATATTGGCTAAAAAATCGCCTTTGGCCAAGTTTGCAGCTTGTGCTTCCTTTCTGGAATATTCAATTTTTCTTATCTGTTCCGCCTGGGCTTTGCGAAGTCCAAGCAGATCATTATGAACAATTTTCATGGTTTCTGACAATTCCATCAAAGGATTGTCAGAAGAAATATTAAATACCGAACTGTTAAGGATCTCTTCTTCCGGCCAAACCATTATGCCGCAAAGCTCACTGATCTCATCAATATCTTTCTGTGAGACAAGAATAGTTTTCTCCTGATTGCCTTTATTTTGTTTCTTTTCCTTTCTTTGGGAATTTATGGATAAAAATGCATCTGCTACAGAATCAACAAAAACAAACCTGTGCCCCATGAATTTTGAAAACAGTTTTATGGTTGAACGGATAAATACACTGGCACCACAGACATAGGTCATGCTTGGTATGGAATCATACGCTTTATACAATCGGTTTAAGGCCAGAACATAGTCTCTTCTGGCCCGGAATGATATCTTGTTTACATCCTTGAAATCAGTAATTCTGATATATTGGGACCCCTTGAGCATACCATCCTTAAAAACCTGTTCTATAACCGGCAGAAGAGGCTTCACATCCCGGCTTTTCAAAGATCGTGCTCGAAGGTATGTGTACAATACCTTTTGAGGAATGATCCCGCTTTTATAGCAAAGACCTATTTTTGAATCTTCATATTTCCATTGCGGATTGAACTTAATCTGATCAAAGTTAAGATCATCAAGGCTTTTATTTTCAATACCTTGCTGTTTATTTTGATTTTTTAAAATTTTCATTGCCTGCTGAACTGCATCTTCATAGTTCTTACAGGCATCGAATGTCGTCGATATTCGATAGGTTTTAATTCCGGCTTTGACAATGGCTCTGACCCAGAACGGCATGTTGCAGCAGATAAATCCTGCCATGTGTTCCTGATTTTTTAATATATATTCCTTTGTTTCGTTAATCTGCTTGACCGTTGCCCGACCCTGGAGGTTTTCAAAATCACGAAGTTCAATATAGGGTTTTTTAATACCCGTCTCTTTGATAAAATTCTTCATAAATTCAACATGCATGTCTATATCAAAATTCGTTATAACACCGGAATTATGCATGTAGACGATGGAATCGCCAATTTTTGTATACGAATAGATATAGTCTGCCACTTCAATACAGACCCACTTGGGATCTTTAAGAACAGCCAATCCTGAAACCGGACATGTTGATGTCTGTTTTATATTTTCCATAAATTATAAGGGTTAGAAAGTTAAAATTTCCTTATATTACATTCATCCTGTAAAAATGTAAAACAAGTTTATCGATTACTGGTCTTAATTTTTTTTGGTTGCACTGGGGTGTTGTGTGTAGTAAAAATAAGTTATACATAAAAATTAAATAATTAATATAAAAATTTACAAAAAGAAGGTTTAAAAAATCATAATATATTTTGTTAATTCAACCCAGATTCGCTTAACAAAAAAACATATAGAAACAATCACTATATGATTTGCAGGGTATTTATAATCCGATTCCTACAATTTGGAGGCAGATATGAAGATAACCAGTGTTCTTTTTGTCGTAATCATTGTTATGTTTTCAGCCATGAATACCTATGCTGAAAATTTTGTAAAAATCGGGTTGAACTATCCTGCAACCGGCCCTTATGCTGTCCAGGGTCTTGATCAATTAAGAAGTGCAGAACTTGCCGTTGAGGAGATAAACCTTGCAGGCGGGATCCTTGGAAAAAAAATTGAACTGATCATAAGGGATACCAAATCCCAGCCCGAATTGGCGGCTCAAAATGCAGTGGAAATGATAGAAAAAGAAAAAGTCAAAATGATATTTGGCGGTGCTTCAAGTGGTGTTGCTGTTTCTGTTGGAAATGTATGTCAGGAAAAACAAACTATATTTATGGCCACAATTACCAGTTCAAATGCCACCACTCGCGAAAATGGTCACAGACATACATTCAGGGTCTGCTATAATGCCTGGATGGGTGCAAAAGCCCTGTCTTCATATCTGAACAAGGAATATGCCGGGAAAAAATATTTTTATATTGTCTCGGATTATACATGGGGATGGTCATCTGAAGAATCAATAAGAAAATTCACCAACACTGAGGATAAAACCCTTCACAAAAGGGTCTTAACAAGGCTTGGTGCCGAAAAGGCTGAATTTGAAAAGGCACTATTGCTGGCAAAAATGATCAGACCGGATGTTCTTGTTCTTGTCCTTTTTGGTCAAGATATGTCAACAGCTATAAAAATAGCAAATGCAAGGGGGTTGAAGAAGACTGTTCAAATCGTTGTGCCTATCCTGGAATTGGGGCTTGCCCAGGGAGCGGGGCCTCAAGCAATGGAGAATATTATTGGAACCTCTGACTGGAACTGGCAGGTTCCATATAAATATAATTATAAAAAAGGCAAAGGATTTGTAGAAAAATTCACTGAAAGATACCAAAGATATCCTTGCTGGGGGGCGGCAACAGCCTATACCAACCTTTATGAGTATTCTTTGGCAGTGAAACGTGCCGGTTCCTTTGATTCCACCAGTGTAATTAAGGCGCTTGAAAATCATACGTTTACTTTATTAAAAGACGAACAATTCTGGCGAGACTTTGATCATCAAAATGTTCAATCGGTTTATGTCGTAAAGTGCAAACCATCCATAGAAGTTCTAAAAGACAAGCTGCAACTTGATTATTTTGAAGTCCTTGACCGTTTTTCCGGAATAGATCTTGTGCAGGACCATTCCGAGTGGGTAAAAGCCAGAATAGCAAAGGGCAAGAGTGCAACATTGGAACTCTTGCCGGGTGAGATCAGGTAAAACCATATAAAGCCTGTATTCATATACTTAATTCAAAATTATGATAATACCGGCATATCAGGGGAAAATAATTATGAACAAAATGATTTTATCCATATTTTTTGTTTTACTATCACTTTCGGGCCCAATCTGTATTGCATTTGCTGAAAACGGTGTTACCCAAAATCAGATTTTACTTGGGCAATCCTGCGCACTTTCAGGGCCGGCACTAGAGATAGGGAGAGATATGCGGGCCGGGCTTAATGCATATTTTGAAAAAGTTAATGAAACCGGAGGTATTCATGGACGAAAAATCAAACTGATCAGTCTGGATGATGGTTATGAACCTGAAAAAGCAATTACCAATACACGGGAGTTGATTGAAAAATATAAAGTTTTTACCCTCATAGGGGAAGTGGGCACCCCGACTTCAATGGCTACTCTACCAATGGCTCAAAAAGCAGGCATCCCGTTTTTCGGGCCGTTCACAGGTGCTGAGTTCCTCCGCACTCCATTTAAAAAGTATGTAATAAATGTTAGAGGCAGTTATTACCAGGAGATGGAAAAACTTGCACAATATCTTGTTGATCAAAAAGGGAAAAAGAAAATCGCCTGTTTTTATCAGAATGATGGGTATGGAGAGGCCGGCCTTAATGGAATTAAAATTGCCTTAAAAAAAAGAGGACTGGAACTTGCCGGTACAGGGTTATATGAACGTAACACTGTCAGGATAAAAAGCGGTCTGATTAAAATCAGAAAAGCAAATCCCGAGGTTGTTGTTATGGTTGGTGCTTACGAACCATGTGCGCAATTTATAAAACTTGCCAAACAAATCGGTATGACGGATGTTGTTTTTTGTAATATCTCCTTTGTCGGTACTGAAGCATTGAGAAAAGAGCTTGGCAATGCCGGAGAAGGATGTATCATTTCCCAGGTGGTTGTATATCCATGGGACAAAAGTATCCCCTTGGTTAAGGAGTATACTGACGCAATGAAAAAGTATCAGCCCTCTGAAAAAATCGGCTTTGTCTCCCTTGAGGGGTACATTGTTGGAAAATTATTCTGCTCAGCCGCTGAGAAAACAGAAAACCTTTCCCGGGAAGGGCTTATTGAAACGATTGAATCGACGGGCATATATGATTTTGGAGGAGTAAAATTGAATTTCGGACAAAACGATCACCAGGGAATGGATGAAATCTTTTTAACGATTATCAGGAATGGACAAATCCTGCCTTATAATTATTAAAAATAAACAATACAAGTACCAGGAAATACATGTTTACCTCAATCAAATTAAAATGGAGACTGCTCTTAATCGGCCTGATTTGCGCAATGTTTACCGGGTTTTCCGGAGGCGTGGGGATTCTATCGTTAAAACAGATACATAAAACCATGGTAGAGACGGCAACTGATGTTAACCAAAACATTGTCAAGCAGAATCGACAATTAATTGAAATGATTCAACTGCGAGAACTTGTTGCTGATATCCAGAATGCTGATCAAATGCAGGAACTTGAAACTATTTTTACAAAAATAAGTCAAATAATAGATGACAGCTTTAAGGATGGCGAAAAAAAGGACAATGAATATATTGAAAAAATCACAGACCTTTTTATTAAAAAACAAAATTATTTTATTGCTGGTGAGGGAATAAACGAATTAAGGAAAACAAATAATAAAGTCGTGAATGATATTGTGAAACTTGCCCTGAATATTGTAGACAATGTCGAGTTTGAATCAGAGATTAATATCACCGATGCTTTTGAACAAATGCAGCAAAAGATTGACATAGTATATACGGCTTTTGATAATTCCATCGATATAACTAAGGCTGCCTATTCACTTCGCTATAATTTTTCAAAGATAAATGCTGCTATGCAAAATATAGTCGATGAATCAGATATATCTGTTATAGACTATAAACAAAAGGAGATTGAACGTCATTTTAAAACTGCGATAAATGATTTTGCTGTTCTGCCTGCAAATGAGAGCACTGTGAAAATGACTGCCTTGTTAACCAGTCTTGAAACACTCATACAAAAAAATCTAAATAAAAAAATAATCTGCCTGCAACAAGCAATCCGTGAAGAAAACTGTGACAATTTTAAGAACGATACAAACTATAAAAATACGATTAATACTATTATTGAAAATTCCATGAAAACTCTGGATGATCTCGAATTTATCTCCTATTTTAAAAATATAGAATCAAAAAATAAAATAATTAAAAGTTATTTAAATGTCAATAATGCCACAGCTAAATCGCTTCAGATTATTAAATCTGCATTGCTTATTCATGCATATTGCATCAAGCTTAATGTTCTAATGGAGGAGACTTACAATTTAAATGATATTGATTTGATCCGATATCGCAAGGGCGAAATCCACAGAAAGCTTAACTCTGCAAAGATAGAAGTTGATAGCCTGCCGGATATGGACCAGACATGGCAGATAAAAAAAATGTTTGCGGTTTTTGAATCCAGTGCCAATCAGGCTCTGGAAGCTAAAGAACGAGAAACAATCCAGAAAAAAGAGTTACAAAACGCATTACGATCATTTGACAAAAGTATTGGCCGTATTGAAAAACAAGCTCTTGGTGTTGCAGAACAATTGAATAAGAACATTAATACAACTATGGCCAAAAGCGCTGAGCTTGTCAACTGGTGGGAAAATATTCAACTGGTACTTGTCTCTGCAACATTTTTAATCGTTCTATTAATCGGAATTTCTCTTTCGCGTTCTGTAACCAGCCAGATCCATTCTTTGAACAAAGGGATTGAAATTGTAGGAGAAGGAAACCTTTTATATAAAGTGGATACAGGCATCAGAGATGAAATCGGTGATCTGTCAAGATCTTTTGATGCAATGACAGAAAAACTTTTTGCAAGAGAAAATGCTCTTAAAAAAAGCGAACAAAAATTCAAAGATTTGTTAACTCGTGCTGAACAATTAACGATTGAGGCTGAATCAGCCAATACAGCCAAGAGTGAGTTTTTGGCAAATATGTCCCATGAGATCAGAACTCCCATGAATGGTGTCATAGGAATGGTAGACCTGTTGTTTGATACTCACCTGGATGATACCCAACGCCAATATGCAAATACAATAAAAAACAGTGGGGACTCACTGTTGGCTTTGATTAATGATATCCTTGATTTTTCAAAAATAGAGGCAGGGAAATTAGATATTGAAGAAATAGACTTTGACTTAAGAAATTTAATGGACAATTTTGCCGGCACAATGTCCTTTCGTACAGAAGAAAAAGGTCTTGAATTAATATGCTCTGTGGAACCGGAATTGCCGACTTTTTATAGAGGAGATCCTGGAAGACTGAAACAAACTTTGGTAAATTTAACAGGAAATGCTGTCAAATTTACAGAAAAAGGAGAAATCTCAATTTTATGTCAACTTGAAAAGGAATTAAAAGATTCATACATACTCCATTTTACAATTAAAGACACAGGAATCGGCATCTCAAAAGAGAATCAAAGCAGGCTCTTTAAAGAATTTACACAAGCAGACAGTTCGACAACAAGAAAATTTGGCGGAACTGGCCTTGGGCTGAGTATAGTGGACCCCGAAAACTGGACAATGTGTTAAGATAGAATCAAACAGTCCAGAAAGGGGAAATTTTGAAACGAAAAAATTACAGCAAAGAGTTAAAAACCAAGGTCGCATTGGCGGCAATAAAAGGCAACCAAACTGT
>JBDRQO010000049.1:0-2152 GCA_043826275.1 Pseudomonadota bacterium | reverse complement strand
TCTGATCTGAAACCAGCTTCTGAGAATTTTCCAATGCTTCGGAAACTGTAATTTTCCCTTCGAGAACATTTTGAATCTCCCTGCCGACATTGTGTCCGAGCGAGGGATATTCAGGAATACCGACAAACTGAATCCCGTTATTTTTTCTGTAGCGCCAAATTTTATGGCAACAGATCTGAGTCGTGCCTTTCAATATCAGGTGTTAAAAATGCTCAAAATCAAGTCAAATTTAATCTTTTTCAAATTTTTTTAGAAAATACCAGAGTAGTTTCTTTGCATATTTTCAAACTCTTGAATTTTTTTCTTGCCTTAATTTGCATAGACCTGATACTGCTACAACATGTTGTGCTTGGGTCAGGTTGGGGATAATCTTTCAGATTAAGAAGTTTTTTTATGGATTCGCTAACAAAAAGCAAGTTCCTATCTGTAATAAACTTAATATTTAACAAGAGGACAAAATGAAATTTTTAAAAGTTTTATTCGCAGTACTGCTTGTGATGGGCACATCTTCTTCCAGCGCAGATACACTGGAAAATGCCTTTAAAAATGGCAAGTTTGGTGGTGAGTTCAGGTTCGTTTATACCGGTGGATCAGATTCTGATGTACCGGAAACTGTACCTGTGGATAATGCCAATGTTGGTTCCGTCGCCCTAGAAATGAACTATGAAACCGATGATTTTTACAACTTTAAGTTAGGAATCGGATTTCAAGTCGCACATGACCTTGAATTTCATGATGAAGATGGGTCGAGTGAAGATGATGCGAGAAACTCTGTGAGTGCTGCTCATCTTCATAATTTGTATTTGCAGTACGCCTTTTTGAGTTCAAACATCAAAGTTGGTAATCAGACCATCAAGCTACCGATGATGATGAACAGTGGTGCCTTTGCACTGGAAGATTATTTTGAGGCAGCGGTATTAACAGTTAATGAGATTCCTGACACAACAATAAAACTTATCTATGTTCAAGAATGGCAAAAACGTTATGGCAGTGATTCAAGTGGTTCATTTGTTCAGGAAGATGCGCATTATGATGACGGCCTTTTCTCCCTTTACTTTAAAAATAAAAGCATTGAGGGGGTGAACCTGGATGGCCAATACATCATGACCAATGAGGAAGACAATAATGGTGATCCCCCAGTTTTTAGCGGTGGAGAATATGATCAGTATTATATACGAGGCAACTATAAACTCCCGATAAATCATCCATTATTCATAGGTTTGATGTATGGTGGAGCAGATTATGACTCAACCAATGCCGATACCAATTTTTACGGTATCAAGATAGGGACGGAGTTAGCAAATACCAAGTTTGACCTTGCTTATACTTCAGTTGATGATGAGGCGAGTTTTCCTGGTACATTTGGACATGTTCCTGACGCAGTTTTATATACCGCAATGCTTACCAACAACACGATGTATGCTGGGATAGAAGCCGTCTCTTTGCAAGCCATTCCGGACTTTGGCGTCAAAGGCCTCTCTACCCGTTTTAAAATCGCATATTTCAGTCAAAGCGAAGAAGGCATAACCAATTCCGGATACAATTTGGATGGTGCAACCGAATTTAATGCCGATGTCAAGTTTCTCCTTGATAAAATACTGAAGGGATTGAGTTCAAGAATTTGGGCCGGTTATGGTGTGTATGATCAAGACGTCAAAGAAGACGATTTACTTTATGCGCGTTTTTATCTAACGTACAGGTTTTAATTTGATTTCAAGGGTGGATAGGAAAGCCATATCAAATTGAACTCTCGACTTGCAATTAAAAACCTTGCCCTTCGACAGCAGTTTGCTGGCATGAAAAAATCGATTCACTGTCCTAAGATCCGCAGAAGAGATCGCTTTTTCTGGGTCCAATGAACCCTTAAGATCTTATTGATTTTGTTTCAAATTATCTTTTTTCTCTTGTTTGTCTCTTCGTCGAGATTGGATGGCTTGATTTTGGGTTTTGGTTTTTTTGGTTTTGGCCTTTTAACTGGGCAATTTCATCATCCCCGGCATCCCCGGTTCTGCCGGTTCCGCCGGAAACATCACTTTGCCGGTTTCAGTCGTTTTTTTATTTTGAGTAGCCTGATTTGTTCATCTGATCTGAAACCAGCTTCTGAGAATTTTCCAATGCTTCGGAAACTGTAATTTTCCCTTCGAGAACATTT
>JBDRQO010000048.1:0-2180 GCA_043826275.1 Pseudomonadota bacterium | reverse complement strand
TACCTACTTAAAAATTAATTTAGGTTGAAACGGTTTTTTAAGTTTATTGCCCTTTGAAATGTTTTCTTTTGCCCATAAAGGTTGTAAGTTTTTTAAAGCCCAACATCTTTTAAAATCGGCATCCTCTGATTTCTCAAAATTTGTTGTGTTTTTCCAGATTATCTTTTGCCCAAAGCGGTTGCAGATTTGTATAATGAAATGCCTTTTTCTGTTCTTCCGGATCTTCCAAATTGAATAATGAAACTGGTTTTATGTGATCGAGATGTATTTCTCCAGATAACACTTTATCCCAGCACATCCCATCTATAAACTTTCTTTCTATATATTCTTTTAGCCCCGCATATGTTGTTCCTAATAATTCAATGGTTGTTTTTGCTTTTATTGTAAACTGATTCCTAATAGCCATATAGATTCTTCTTCTAAATTTAATTGCGATATTGAATTGTGGATCAGATGAATACCTTTCAACAAACCTTTTCATTCCAGCCACTCGATTTTCCTTTGCCCACTCCTTGGCTATTTTGCGCCGTTTTTCTGTTTTTCTATAACGAGCATAAATAGCCTTAGATTTTTCTGGATTCTTTTTTCTCCATTGTATGCCAAGCAGTCTCATCTTTTCTTTATTGTTTTGATAATAAAGTTTCATATGATCTTTGGCTTTTTGTGGGTCTTTATATGGCATGTTTTTTATATATCATTTAGGAATTATATGGTCAACACTTATTTTTTATCTCTCGACACTTTGAACACCTTTTTCCTGTCCCAATAAGGGCTATGACACCTAGGGCATACCCTGACATCTGTTTTTCGGGGGTTCCATTCATAATCACACCTTGCACATTGTAATTGTTTTTTGATTTCTATTCTCATTTATCCTCTTATTGTGTGATTATAAATAATATATTGGTACATTGTTGTCAAGATGTTTTTAAACAATCACATTCAGGCGGACTTCCCGGTTATGGTTCAATATCATCCTGCCCCGGCATATTGGAGTCGTATTCAGACTCGTACGACCGGAGGCAGATAAGGATAAAAAGTAATATTACTAAAAAAACGAGTATAAACTTCACTTTAAACGCTCCCATTAGGCTCTAAAATTAATAATAGGCATGGTTGCCTACTTGATGGTTTTACAGGATTTGATGTTAGGTCCTCTATCGCTAACCAAATCGGGGTCCCGGCGTATCGGACTGTAGCCCCTGCTTCTCCGAGCGTTGCGATTGCCCTCACCTGATATATCGGTAATATAATCACGCTCATTTTCCCCTTAGAGCGCTCTAATAGTGCCTTTTTTACCCACGCCATAACGCCACCCGTAAATGGTGGATTTACCCAGTTCCTTTGGCCCCAATCTGTAGATAATCCATCAAAACCGTCTGGCCGTGGATGCGGGCATGGATCGAAATCAAAATTAAATTCTCGATTTAAATCAGTCATCATTTCCGGCGGCGTTATCCAATATCTTTTTTTATCCACTCTTTAACCTTCCCCAGTTTTGCCAATCAAGTTCACGCCCGCACCATGCGCAAAACTTGAATGTTTTCAGAATGTCAAACATAACTAACCGTAAATCGATTTTATTCAAACCCGATTGGATTTGTTTATAATTCTTCCATCCCTGGCACTCCTCAATCGAATCGCAGACCATCCCCTCGGTGTTAAGCTCTCTTAATGCCGTAATTAACGCCGTAGCCTGTTTCGCTCGATCTTTTCTCATCATTTCAAAATTCCTCCCTAAAAAATTCATCGATTAGCTTTTCCAGCTTTTCGGCTGACACCTCCATACCCTCGCCGTCTCGATGCTGAATTATAAAAGCGTCCTTGTATCCGTAAATCGTGTAATTTCCAATCTTTATCAAATCAGAACCCCTCTTAATCAGGTCTATAAATCCGGGCGTCATTATTTCACCACCTTCCATCCGGATTCCAATTCGGCAAGATATCTAATTTCATTCTGCAAAACTCTAATTTCGTCCATAATAATCTCAATAAATTGCTTTTTCACTTCGATTTTGCGCTCTAAAAATTCAATCGGGGTCATGTTTTTTATCCTTTTGCCGATACCAACCGTGTCGGTCTATGATTTGATAACCGTCTATAATATTAAAATCTTTAGACAGTCCGTTAGGGTTTATATCTGGCCGTTTAAAGTTTTTGGCTTTGATTATTTTTACAGT
>JBDRQO010000047.1:0-48309 GCA_043826275.1 Pseudomonadota bacterium | reverse complement strand
TGTGTTAAGCACGCCGCCAGCGTTCATTCTGAGCCAGGATCAAACTCTCCAGTTATAATCCTTTTACTGCTTAAACTCTTTAAGGTCTGTTTTAGACCCGCTTTAAAATTTCTCACTGACCAATTTTCAAAGATCAAAACCACACATTTTGCCACTAATCTGTGACTGACAAAAACCTGATCAATATACAGGTGACACTGTTTTTTGTCAATTCATTTTTATAGCTACTTTAAAATAATTTTATGATATTTTTTCTTACCCGCTCTGAGTAAAATTTCATCTTTTTGAACGTCATCCTTGTTAATGATTTGGTCAAAAAATGTCACCCTATTCCCATCAATATATGCCCCACCCTGTTTAATCAATCGCCGTGCATCTGACTTTGATTGACAAAGTCCTGTCATGGTAAACAGATCTGCTGCAATAGTAGTGCCTATAATCTCTTTTTTTAAAAATAAAGATGAGGGTAAGGATTGGTCCTGGGGTTCTGAATCGATTGTTCTTGGGATACTACTACTGGATAAAAGCTTCGAAGGTATCTTGAACGTACCGAACATAGATACAGTTGCCTGCAAGGCTTTATCAGCCTCTTTTTTCCCATGACAGATCAAAGTTGCCTCATAGGCTAAAATCGCTTTGGCTTTATTTAAATCAGCACCCTGAAGTATTTTTACCGCTTGGATCTCTTCCATGGGAAGAAAGGTAAACAAAGCAAGAAAACGAACCACATCTGCATCATCACAATTGACCCAGAACTGATAATATTCATATGGAGAAAAGCGCTTGGCATCAAGCCATACAGCCCCTTTATGTGTTTTTCCCATTTTTATGCCGGAGGCGGTTGTAATTAATGGAAAAGTAATTCCAAACGCTTGTTTTTGTAATGTTCGACGGACCAGATCAATCCCGGCAACAATATTGCCCCATTGATCAGAACCACCCATTTGAATTAAACAATCGTAAGATTTTGCCAATTGCATAAAATCATAAGACTGGAGCAACATATAATTAAATTCAATAAATGTTAATCCGTCTTCTGATTCCATTCGAGCTTTGTAACTTTCAGCCTTAACCATACGATTCACACTGAAATGTCGGCCAATATCTCTTAAAAAAGGTATATATTCCAATGTGGTGAGCCAGTCTGCATTATCTAAAAGAAGGGCTGTATCATCTGAAAAATCAAGAAATCGAGCCAATTGGGCCCTGATTCCTTTTTTATTTTCATCAATCTGTTCTTGAGTAATAACCTTTCGAAGTTCAGTTTTTCCTGATGGATCTCCAATCAATCCGGTTCCCCCACCAACCAGTGCAATGGATCGGTGCCCATGACGCTGCATGTGTGCCAGTGCCATGATACAGACAAGACTTCCTACATGAAGGCTATTTGCTGTAGGATCAAAGCCGATATAACAGGTTGCCTTACCCGTATTTAAATACTCTTCTAACTCATCAGTATGGGTTAGATTTTCGATAAATCCTCGTTCTTTGAGAATAGACAGGACGCTCATATTTGCTTGAAACCTTTATTTTTTAGTATATTCAACCGCCCGGGTTTCTCGAATAACAACCACTTTAACCTGACCGGGAAAGGTTAATTTTTCTTCGATTTGACGAGCAATATCTCGGGAAAGCAAAATCGCGCTATCATCATCTATTTTTTCACTTTCTGCAATGACCCGAATTTCACGACCCGCCTGGATCGCATACGTGTTACTAACACCATCAAAAGCATTAGCAATATTTTCAAGGTCTTCGAGTCTTTTGATATAGTTTTCAAGACTTTCCTTTCTGGCCCCGGGTCGGGCACCGGACAGCGCATCTGCAGATTGCACAATAAAATCATAGACTGATTCAGGCATCTGGTCTTCATGGTGGGCAGCAATTGCATTGACCACACTTTCAATCTCACCATATTTTTTAGCAAGATTAGCCCCGATAATCGCATGAGCGCCATCTACTTCGTAATCAACCGCCTTGCCAATATCATGCAAAAGCCCCATCCGCTTGGCAAGTTTGATATTAAGGCCAAGTTCAGCAGCAATCGTGCCGGATATAAATGCCACTTCGATAGAGTGTTGCAAAACATTTTGAGCATAACTGGTTCGGAACTTCAGCTTACCTAAAACCTTAATCACTTCAGGATCAATGCCGTGAACCCCTAAATCAAAGGCTGCCTGTTCTCCAGCTTCTTTAATCATGGTGTCAACTTCTTCGGTTGCCCGCTGGACAACATCCTCTATTCTTGCCGGATGAATACGACCATCAGAGATTAATTTTTCAAGGGATATTCTTGCCACTTCTCTTCTAACCGGATTAAACCCGGAGAGAATAACAGCTTCGGGTGTATCATCAATGATAAGATCAATGCCGGTGGCTGCCTCAAGCGCCCTGATATTTCTTCCCTCACGTCCAATAATACGGCCTTTCATTTCATCGCCGGGTAAATGGACAACGGAAACAGTGCGCTCAGCAACATATTCTCCCGCATATCGCTGGATTGCTGTGCATATGATTTTCTTTGCTTCCTTGTCGGCATTTTCTTTTGCTTCAGCAGTAATTTTTTTTATCAACTTGGCACCTTCGTGCCTGGCATCTTCTTTCATAGCCTTGAGTAGTAACTCTTTTGCTTCTTCAAGCGTAAGACCGGATACTTTTTCAAGTTCTTTTTTTGTCTCTTCTAAAAGCGCTTCATATTGCTGCTGTTTTTTTTCGGCTGAATCGAATAGTCTTTGAGCCTCTATCTCTTTATTTTGAAGCTCCTGATCCCTTTTAGAAAGGAGTTCCTCTTGTTGATCAATTTTTTCACGTTTTTTTAAAAGTCTTTTATCTTCCTTTTTTAATTCTGTTCGTGTTTCTTCAGTTTCAGCATCAAACTCACTTTTCATTTCAAGAAGCCTTGATTTTGCTTCCAGGTGTGCTTCTTTTAATAATGTGGCTGATTTGTTTTTGGCTTCATTTATTAACCGTTTCTGCTCTTCTTCAATATTTAGATTGTTTTGAACTGCCTTTTTTTTCAAAATAAATAAAGCAGTCACTCCCAATCCAATTAAAACAACAACTATTGTTGAGAGTACAACCGATAATTCCATTAAAAATATCTCCTAACTTATATGTAAACCAACCAATATCGTTGGTAGTATCAATTTAATTTATTATTATATATAAAGAGATGAAAAGGGGATGCAACAGAATAAGGGCGGGGAAATATTAATAAAGAAGAGTTTATTGTTAAAATACCCCCACAAACTGCCGTGTTGTTTACTTAGACTTTGAACAAATGTTCAAAAGCGGGCTTCCATTATTACCTTTAGGCTTTTCCTGAATGGTTAGGAACATAGCACACCAGCAACAGCGTGGACTCCCTTTTTTTTATGCGTTAGGACAAAGACTGTCAACAATCACGCACATAGCAGGGGTAAAATGTTATAACAACTAACTCATCCTAGTTAATTCCTTTATTAATCTTGTCATTCAAGGATGAAAGCCTGTTTTGTATTTCTCGTTCAAGTTCAGAGTGTTGCACTTTAAGCTCATGAAAATCCATTGATATATTCATGGCTGCCAGAAGCAGGATGGCTATTTTATTTTTGCCAGAAGTTTTTTGTTGGAACAATTCTTCTGCTTCTTTTATATTTTTTTTTAAATATTGTACAATTTGTTTCGGATTTTCCACCTGGTTATCAGGTTTAAATCTAAACTCCTCCCCAAAGAGATCAATTACAATAATTTCATCCAAAAAAAGTGTCCCATTTCCGAAACTATTTCGGTTTCGGGTTTGATTAATCGTCGCCTGGTGTGCTGTTTGAAAATTCGTTTAATTTTTTCAAAAGCCCGTCAATTTTAGATTGAATTAAAATATCTTGTTCTGAAAATTGACTTACCACATCATTTCTATTGTCAAGTTCTGCTTCAAATCTTTTTATTTTCAACAGCAACTCTTCATTCTCCATCTGAACTGTTTTACAAAGTTCAATCAAAAAATCGACTTTTTCTTCGACATCATCAAACTTTTTTTTAATACGGTCAGCACCCAATTTCATAGTCTCTCAACGCTTGTTGGTTTTCAGTATAGTTTAAAATATTTGTTAAAGTCAAGGCAATTCATTGGTTCATTTTAGAATGAGCTCTTCGGCTTTAGCAAGATCTTTGAGAGTGTTCACACCCATCACCTGATCAGGATCATTCATGGTAATGACTATAATTTTTTCATCTTTTTTTTGTGCAATTTCAATGATATCGGTTAAATAATATTCTGCTTGATTATTATTGGGTTGAATCTCATTGATCGCGGATACCAGAAAAGTATAATCAAAACAATAAACCCCAGCATTGATTTTTTGAATCTGTTTTTCCTGGTCATTGGCATCTGCTTCTTCTTTGATACAAAGCAATTGGCCATCATCATCTGTTACAATCCGTCCATATCCTGTGGGATTTTCAACCTCTGTTGCAAGCACAGTGACTTTAGATTGATTTTTAACATGTCCGTCCACAAGATCAGTCAATGTCTTGGCTTTGATCAACGGGACATCTCCGCAAAGAACAAGAATAGTTTTTATATTGGGATTCAATCCGGGAAGTGCGGCCTTAACAGCATCTCCTGTGCCTCTCAATTGTTTTTGCAATGCAAAATAAGGTTGAAAGTACTGGGTAATTTCATCTTTTACTTTTTGTGCCTGATGACCCACCACAATGTGAATATTATTGGGGGAAACTTGAACCGCAGATTCGATCACATGGACGATCATGCTTTTACCTGCAACTTTATGAAGAACTTTTGCAAGGTCTGACTTCATCCGTGTGCCTTTGCCGGCCGCAAGAATTATTACAGCCACATCATCATATTGGCCCATAAACAACTCATATTTTTTATACTAAATTAATAACTATTCTCTCGATATAACCACAAAAAAGGAGGTGCCTCATTTTAAGGAAGCACCTCCTTTGCTATCTTTAGAACAAAAAAGTTAAGTGATTAAATATAATCTAAGCCTTTTATATTCTATGTACGTTTCATTGAAATTCTCTGGATTGCTCTTTGCAAAGCAGCTTCAGCCCGGGCGACATTGACTTTGTCCGATCGATCAGCAAGTCTTTTTTCCGCTCGTTTCTTAGCCTGTTCCGCCCTATCCAGATCAATATCTTTTCTTCTTTCAGCAGATTCTGCTAAAATAGTAACTTTATCTGGAAGAACTTCGGCAAAGCCACCATTAACAAAAAGAAATCTTTCATTTCCACTGGCATCTGTATATCGCAGAGTGCCTATTTTCAGTGATGTTAAGAAAGTAGTATGTCCTTTCAACACACCAAATTCACCTTCTGAACCGGGTGCCACTACGCTTTCTACTTCTTCACTGACAATTGCCTTCTGCGGCGTAACCACTTCAAGAAATAATTTCTCGGCCATGATATCCCTCCGGATGCTTATGCAGATTTTGCTTTTTCAATGGCTTCTTCGATAGAACCTACCATATAAAAAGCATTCTCTGGAAGATCATCATGTTTTCCTTCAATAATTTCTTTGAATGATCTAACAGTGTCTTCAACTTTTACAAATTTACCTGCCATACCGGTAAACGTTTCTGCAACATGGAACGGCTGTGACAAAAATTTCTGTAATTTTCTTGCACGCTGAACAGTAATTTTATCTTCATCAGAAAGCTCATCCATACCAAGAATCGCAATGATATCCTGAAGTTCTTTATACTTTTGCAGCGTCTGCTGGACAACACGGGATACATTATAGTGATCTTCACCAATGTATGCTGCATCAAGAATTCTGGAAGAAGAGTCAAGAGGATCCACAGCAGGATAAATACCCAGCTCTGCAATCTGACGAGAAAGAACAACCGTTCCATCAAGATGACCAAATGTTGTAGCAGGTGCAGGATCGGTCAAGTCATCGGCCGGTACATAAACACATTGAACCGCTGTAATAGACCCTTTATCCGTAGATGTAATACGTTCCTGGAGTTCACCCATGTCAACTGCAAGTGTTGGCTGATAACCAACCGCAGATGGCATACGACCAAGGGTCGCTGATACTTCTGCGCCAGCCTGGGTAAAACGGAAAATATTATCAACAAACAAAAGCACATCCTGTCCTTCAACATCACGGAAATACTCAGCACAGGTCAAAGCGGAAAGTGCCACCCTCATTCTTGCTCCCGGAGGTTCTGTCATCTGACCATAAACCAGTGCACATTTTGGAAGAACACCGGAATCTTTCATTTCATGATACAGGTCATTTCCTTCACGGGTTCTTTCTCCAACACCGCCAAATACAGAAATACCACCGTGCTGCATGGCAATGTTGTTAACCATTTCCATCATGATAACGGTTTTACCAACACCGGCACCACCGAACATACCCATTTTACCGCCACGGGGGAAGGGTACGAGAAGGTCAATAACCTTAACACCGGTTTCAAGAACCCTTACTGTGGTATCTTGTTCTGTAAATAAAGGAGCATGCCTGTGAATGGGCAGCATTTTTTCTTGTGAAATAGGACCCAAACCATCAACCGGCCTTCCCACAACATTAAGCACTCTTCCAAGAGATGCCGCACCAACCGGCATCATGATTGGAGAACCAGTGTCTTTTACAAGCATTCCTCTCTGAAGACCATCGGTTACGTCCATACCAATACATCTGACAATATTGTCACCCAGGTGTTGAGCCACTTCGACAACAAGGTTGTCTTCCATGTCACCAATAGCCGGATTTGTTATTGTCAAAGCCGTCAGAATCGAAGGAAGTTTTCCTGGTTCAAATTCAACGTCGATAACCGCACCAAGTACCTGGGCTATTTTACCTATATTTTCAGCCATTTTTTTCTCCTATAAAGCTGTTTTCATATTAAGTATATCTTAAATTTATCCCTTAAGTGCCTCTGCACCACCAACAATATCCATAAGGTCTGATGTAATACCAGCCTGCCTTGTTTTATTGTATATTGTCTGAAGTTCTCCAACAATATCTTCACATGCCTTGGTTGCATTTTCCATGGAAGTCATCCGGGCAGCATGTTCACTTGTTGAAGTCTGGAGCAGTGCATCATATATCTGAATAAAAACATTCTTTGGCAGCATCTCACCAAGCAATGCATCAGAAGAAGGCTCACAGATATGTTCGGGTAGGAACCCTGCTTCCGGTGCCATTTCTTTTTCTCCAGCTACGTCTTCTAATGAAGGAATAGGAAGAATCTGTTTTATTGTTGGTATAAGTTTTGCCATATTAATGAACTCAGAATAAATCAGATATACTTCATCAACAGCCCCTTCAAGGAAATAGTCTATCATTTTTTGACCTGACGATGATGCCACGCTGAACTCAACCTTTCCGCCCACAACACCGATAAATTGATCTTCGATGGGTTGGGGTTGTTTCCTAGCCCAGTCTCTACCCTTTTTGCCGAAACAAATCAGGGAAACATCTTTGTCATCTAATTCTGATTTAATGAATTTTTCAGCTTTTGAAATTAGATTCGTATTAAAACCGCCACAAAGCCCCCTGTCAGATGTACAGAGGATGACCGCCACTTTTTTTACCTCATCACGGGGAACAAGCAAAGGACTTGCGTCCCCACCGGATTTACCGGCAATGCTTCCTAAAACATCAGCAAATTTGCTGGCATAAGGCTTAAATGCCTCCATGCTGTTCTGGGCACCGCGTAATCTTGAAGTGGCAACCATTTTCATGGCAGAGGTAATCTGTTTAGTCTTTTTTACACTGCCTATCTTTGATTTTACTTCTTTTAAAGTTGCCATATAATCCTGCCTTTTTGCCTATAAGTTATTGAATAATGTCACGATAGTTTCCAAAGTTACTTAAACAGCATCCTTGAATTCTTCGTCATAGGCTTCCAGGCATTGTTTGAGTTTGCCTTCGATCTCTTCAGTAATCATTTGTTTTTCAATTAAGCCGGAAAAAATTTCAGGGAAACGATTTTCAACAAACAAATAAAGGCCTTCTTCATATTTTGCAACCGCTGTTTTTGGATATTTATCAATATATCCTTTAGTTCCTGCATAAAGAGCAGTTACCATTTTGTGCATGGGAAGCGGTTTGAACTGGGGTTGTTTAAGAAGTTCAACCAGTCTTTCACCACGGGTCAGCTGTTTTTGTGTGGCAGCATCAAGATCTGAACCGAATGCGGCAAATGCTTCAAGCTCACGGAACTGGGCAAGATCAAGACGAAGAGTACCAGCTACCTGTTTCATTGCTTTTACCTGGGCTGCACCACCAACTCGAGATACGGAAAGTCCTACATCAATAGCAGGCCTGATACCGGAAAAAAATAAATCTTTATCAAGGAAGATCTGACCGTCGGTAATGGAGATAACGTTTGTTGGAATAAAAGCCGATACGTCACCTTCCTGGGTTTCAATAATCGGAAGTGCTGTCAAGGAACCTGCGCCTTCTGCATCACTGAGTTTTGCAGAACGTTCAAGAAGTCTTGAATGGTTGTAAAAAATGTCACCAGGAAAAGCCTCTCGTCCTGGAGGACGTCTAAGAAGCAAGGATACCTGACGATAAGCTGCTGCCTGTTTTGAAAGATCATCATAGATTATCAGAGAATGCTCGCCCTTATCCCTGTAATATTCCGCCATTGCGCAACCTGCATAAGGAGCCAGGTACTGCATGGCTGCTGATTCAGAAGCAGATGCAATAACAACTGTTGTGTATGCCATTGCGCCATGCAATTCAAGAGCGGCAACAACCTGGGCAACGGTTGATTTTTTCTGACCACAGGCAACATAGATACATTTGATGCCACTGTCTTTTTGAGCAATAATGGCATCAACAGCAACCGCTGTTTTACCAATCTGACGATCACCAATAATCAACTCACGCTGGCCACGACCAACAGGGGTCATACCGTCAATTGCTTTTGAACCGGTATAGCAAGGTTCATGAACACCTTTCCTGGCAATAACACCAGGGGCAACCTTTTCCATATTCATGTATATGTCAGAATTGATGGGTCCCTTACCGTCAACCGGATCTCCTGTTGTGGTTACAACGCGACCTAAAAGTGCTTCACCAACAGGTACGGATGCGATACGGTCTGTTCGTTTAACCACATCACCTTCTTTGATGACTTTATCATCACCAAGGATAGCAACACCGACATTATCGGCTTCAAGGTTCAAGGCCAGACCTAAAATTCCTCCAGGGAATTCAACCAGCTCCATGGCTTTTACTTTTTCCAGGCCATATACACGGGCAATACCATCACCAGCGGAAAGTACAACGCCTGTTTCGCTCAGGTCGACCTTAGCATCAAATCCTTTGATCTGGTCTTTTATTATTTGGCTTATTTCTTCTGCTTTAATTTCCATTAGACACTCTCACCTTTTTTTAATGTTTCTCTCATATTAATCAGCTGAGTTCTTACACTGCCATCCAAAACAAGATCTCCGATTTTTGTAACAACACCACCAATAAGATCTGGATCCTGCTCAACATTCAGAACAATATTTTTACCGGTTTTTTTAGACAAGGCTTTTTTAATTTTATTCACTGCACCTTGTGATAACTTAGTTGCAGAAACAATACTGGCTTTAACAACACCTTTGAGTTCATCTGCCAGATCATTATAGTATGAAGCAATCTCTCTGAGAAAACCGATCCGACCCTTATCAAACAAAAGGAGCATAAATGATTTTATGATCGCTGACAGGTCAGTTGAAGCCAAAACCGCTTCGAGAACTTTTTTCCGGTCATTTTTGTTGTACAAGGGGTTAATCAATGTGGTTTCAAAATTTTCCTGTGTATCAAAGAGCTGAACAATTGATTCAAGCTCTGCTTTGTATTGATCTGCCGTATCGTTTTCCTGACCGATAAGAATCAATGCTTTGGCATAACGCCTTGAAACTGTTAAATTTTTCATTATGCCACCACCTTTTTCAAATATAGATCAACCAGGTTATCTTGATCGTCGGATGAAATGGAGGCTTTAACAACTTCTTCAGCTTTTTCCATTGCTAACTCAACAATTTCTTGTTTAAGTGTTGCTTTGGCAGCCTTGAATTCCTGCTCAATATTTCGTTTAGCAAGCTCTTCAAGTTTTTCAGCCTGGGATTTAGCTTCAGCAATAATTCTTGTTTTTGCTTCCTCACCCTGTTTAATATAATCTTCAACAATCTGTTTAGATTCCTGATCAAGATTTTTAAACTTGGCTTGATATTCGGCAAGTTTTTTTTGGGCATCTGCTTTTTTGTGTTCAAGCGTATTAATCTCATCCGCAATACCCTGGGCACGAGATTTCAGCATTGGCGGAACAACTTTCCGTCCAATAATAATACAAACAATAGCAAGAATACCAAAATTTAAGACTTTCCAAGTATCCACTGTCAGCCATTTGTTATGCACTTCCCCACCTGCAGACGCTGCCCATGCAAAACCACATGCAACAAATACAAGTGTCGCCACAATAAACATGCCTTGCAGCAATTGTTTAGTAATTCCAGTTTTTTTCATTAGCAAGCCCTCCCCAGAATCTTTTCACCAATGGCCTTGGCATACGCCTCCACCTCAGTTTCAAGTACTTTACGGGCTTGCTCAGTCTCAATTGCAACCTGCTTTTTAATTTGAGCAAGATTGGCCTGAGCTTTTTTGTTAATTCCGTCGATTATTTCCATTTCTTCTTTTGATGCTTCTTCGATGAAAGCTTCTTTGTTTTTCAAACCTTCAGCTCTGGCTTGTTTCAATCCATTCTTGTAAACATCTTCTCCAGCAACAAGATCAGTCGCGGCTTTTTGCGCCCCAACCTGCATACCTTCGATTTTTGCTTTTCTTTCAAGAATAATATTACGGATTGGTTTGTACAAAACCAGATTGAGCACAAAAAGCAGAACCAGGAAATTGATCATCTGATATACGGTAGATATATCAGGAATCACAGTTATCATAAAATCCCCTCCGCCAGTAAATAATTATAAAAAAATCAACTACTTATATCCTACCGACTGCTTTTACACAAAAACAGCCTAAATTCAAAATGAAATCCAGAATTGAGTACCATCCATGCCGCCTTTTGTCAATATTGAATAAAAATTATTTCATACTTTTTCATGACATTTTTTTCCCTTGGATGCCTTTCTGTATTTTTTAGAAAAATTCAAGAAAAAAGATTGATTTGATTCTAACATTTTTTTGAGCTTTTTATTTGCAATCGATGGGGTTAGGTGGATGAAAATTTGCGCATACTGATGTTTAACAAAATTCCGAACCCCACCATGTTGGTGACCACCGAAGACCCACCATAAGAAACCAAAGGTAACGGCACACCCACAACCGGCATCAAACCCATGACCATGCCAATATTGACAAATATCTGCCAGAAAATCATGGCGGTAATCCCAAAGGCCAGGATAGAGCCGAACAAATCCCGACAATTATAAGCAATATTAAGGCCCCAAAATAAAAGAATAAAATAAAGAATCAGTAGAATAGAACAACCGACCAGCCCCCATTCTTCAGCAAGAACTGATACAATAAAATCAGTATGCTGCTCCGGCAGAAAAGATAATGCATTCTGCGTTCCCTTTAAAAAACCTTTGCCCGTGAGCATGCCAGAGCCGATAGCAATCTTGGACTGGATAATATGATACCCCGTTCCCAAAGGGTCTCGATCCGGATTTAAAAAAATTAATATTCTTGATTTTTGATAATCTTTTAAAACAAACCAAACCATTGGAATAGCGGACAGACAGAGCCCAGCCAGAGTAAAAAAGACTAATCGTTCAAGTCTAACAAATAACGTGATTGTCCCGGCGATTAACAACAATAATAATCCCGTTCCTAAATCCGGTTGATTGACAATTAAAAAAAAAGGAATGGCGCATAAAATAACCGGTTTTATCAGTTTTCTAAAATCAAGCCCTGTTTGTGAGATCGAGTTAGAATAAATAGATGATAAACTGATAATAAGGGAAATCTTCATCAATTCCGAGGGTTGAATCCTTACAAAGCCGAGCACCAGCCAACGTCTGGAACCGCCACCCACTTGTCCGAAAAGAATAACACTGATCAAAAGCCCCACACACAGAAAATAGATAAACAAATTTAATTTATCCAATTCCCTGAAATCAATAACCACACAGGCCAACATGAGAATAAATCCAACACCCATCCAGACTAATTGCTTTTTAAACAAAATATGGACTGTTCCAACATCATTTCCTGCTGTAAGGGCAGAGTATAGAATAACCAAACCCATAGTACCGATCAAACTGATCAATACTATAAATCCCCAGTCAAAGTTTTCTATCAGTCGTCTGTCAAACATACCTACTCCGTGGGACAGCTTTTTTGTAATGGTTCTTGAATATATTGCTTAATCAGGGCGCCGGCAACAGGCGCTGCAGCAACAGACCCATGTTCACCGTGTTCAATGATCACTGCGATGGCAATAACAGGGTTCTTAGCCGGAGCAAAACAGATAAACCAGGCATGATCTCTTAAGGCATATTCTAAATTTTCGTTATCAATTATTTCACCTTTTTTGACGCTGAACACTTGAGCTGTACCGGTTTTACCTACTATCTCAACATTTTTAAGCCGGATGCTTCTGGCAGTACCACGTTCGCCTTGAACTACTTTTAACAACCCTTTTTTAACTATATCCAAGGTTTCTTTGCTGGCAGGTAACCCCCCCATAATTTCCGGTTCAATTTTTCTAATAATCTTTGCATCATAATCTTCAATAGTGGTAATAATTCTTGGTCGATACAAGATTCCACCATTCCCGACAGCTGCCATAAAAACTGCCATTTGAAGAGGAGTGACCAGGTTATAACCCTGCCCGATGGCTATGGATAATGTTTCACCGCCCTGCCAGGCCTCTTTGAATCGTTCTTTTTTCCAGGCAGAAGTTGGAATAAGCCCTTTTCTTTCATTACCAAGCATAATCCCTGTTTTTTTGCCCAGACCACTGCCAAAGGCATATTGTGCCAAAGTATCCACACCGATCTTATCCCCGGTCTGATAATAAAAGACATCACAGGATTGGGCCAAAGCCTCAATGACATTAACTTCACCATGACCCTGCTTATTCCAGCAGCGATAGATCCTATTCCCATATTTCAAAAATCCGGGACAAAAAGCAGAAGATTGAATATCAATATGTTTTTCCTCAAGACCTGCAATGGTGGTAAGAATTTTGTACGTTGATGCCGGCGGATATTCTGCCTGGATAGCTTTATTGGTCATTGGCTTACCCGGATCAGACATCAGTGCCTCCCATTTTTTAGTGCTGATCCCACCGATGAAATCATTCTGGTCAAAGCTGGGATTACTTGCCATAACAAGGACATCTCCATTATTCGGATCCAAAGCCACTACTGCGCCATTTTTGTTCTCAAGCAATTGCTCAGCCAGGATTTGCAGATCCAGATCTAATGTCAAATTCAGATCAAGACCGGTAACCGGATCCACAGTTTTCAACACCTGGATAGTTCTGCCACTGGCATCCACTTCCACCTGAAGGCCACCACGTTTTCCCTGAAGATAGCGTTCAAAAGTTTCCTCTATACCATACCGACCAATGGAATCACCCGATCTGACATTGGGATTTTTTTTACTTTTTAATTCCCTGGAATTGACCTGCCCCATATATCCCAGCAAATGAGCTGCTGTTTTTTTATAAATATAATGGCGGTTAGGTTCGATATCAATATGAACCCCTGGTAGATCAAATTTGTGCGCTTCAACAATGGCCAGCTGGTCACGTGAGATATCGCTTTTGAGGGTAATCGGTTTATAGAATGCCCCCCTGCCCGCCTGGGCAATGGTTTCCATTAAATCATTTGTTTCCACCTGGATGAGTTGAGAAACTTTAGCAATGGTTTGTTTAACATCTCCTGCATCTTCAAGAATGATTTTAAGATTAAAAGATGGCCTGTTGTCCACCAATAAGGTTTTATGCCTGTCAAATATCAGTCCCCGGGAAGCTTTAACACTGATTAATCGAACCGCATTTTTTTCTGATTTAAGCCTGAATTCCTCACCCTTGATAATCTGAAGGTAGACTAACCTTAGAAAAAGAAGTGCAAATACAAAGAGGATACATATACTGGCACCGATTAACCGCTGCTTGATCCAATCTCTATCTGGATTTTTATTAAATGAAGTCAATAATAGTCTCTGAGTTCAACTTTCTCTACCTTTTTGCCATTGGTGCTGTAATGAGTCTGCCATTTTTATCCATTGTTTGTACAAAAAACCTACCAACCAAATGCCTGGTGGAATTAAGAAAAATCCCCAAAAAACTTGGCTGATTAACAGACCAAAATCAAAATCCAGAACAGATTGTCCAGATGAACTTACAAATATAGAAAACAATAAAAGTCCATGCTGGATAACCACTGAAACAACACTGATAATCAGCAGGAACACAATACTCTTATGGAAAAACAATTGTCTGAAAAGAAATACAAGAATATAAATCCATAAATATGAGAAAAGATAATAACTGAACGGTACCCCGGAAATACTGTCCATAATAATTCCAATTAAAATAATGGCAATTATAGTTGAAGAATGAGTGGAAATCAGACATAAAAACAAGACATTAATAATCATCAGATCAAAACATTGCATAAAAAAAGAAAATGATGGAAGAATAACCGTTTGGATAACGATTATAAAGAGAGTGAATAAAATAAAAAACAATGCATTCATTATTGAATACTCATAACCATTATTGGATATTTATTAACACGAGCACTTCCTCAATTTTATCAAAATCAACACTGGTTTCAATAGTGATATCCTGAAAAAGTTGAGAGTGTATTCTAGTCGCCTTTAAGATCCTTCCAATCATATAGCCCTTGGGAAACACTTGATCCAATCCAGATGAAATAATCAGCTCCCCCTCTTTGACCTCCTCCTTTCTCAACGCATAAACAAAAGAGCAATTGTCTTCATTATTGCCTTTGACAATCCCTCTCACCCTTGTATTTTGAACCAATGAATCAACTGCCGAGTTCCTATCGGTAATCAGAAGAACCCTTGAATAGTTATTAGACACTTCAATGATCTGTCCTACAATTCCTTCTGAAACAAGAACAGGGCTGCCCTTGACAAGATTATCATTTAACCCTTTATCAATCATAATCGTTTTAAACCAGGGAGATGGGTCCCGGGCAATAATCTGGGCTGCAACATAGTTATCCGGCACCTCGCCGGTAAAATTAACAAATTTTTTCAGGCGGGAGTTTTCTAAAACCAATTCATTGTTGCGGGTTTTTATTTCTATGATTCTTCCAAGTTCTCGTTTGAGATGAGAATTTTCACCGACCGCCAGGACGGCCATAAAATAGGTATCCCAAATTTCCTGAGTAAACCTGATAGTCTGTGTCACAGCTTTTTGAACAGGAGCTATAAAAGAAATAGTTATCTGCTCAATGTCGCTGACCGGCAGAACATTTCTGCTGCTCGTGGTTATTAATGTAAAATTGATCGCAATAAACAGAGCAACACCGATAAAAATAAGAAGATTTCTTGAAAACATTGTGTCAGTTAATGACAACTTCTCTCAAAATTTCAATTGAATCGAGGGCTTTTCCACAGCCCAGGGCCACCGTGGATAATGGATCATCAGTCACATGGATGGGCAGACCCGTTTTTTCTTTTAATAATTTATCCAGATTTTTAAGCAGGGCTCCGCCACCGGTTAAAACAATACCGGAATCTACTATGTCTGCAGCAAGTTCAGGCGGTGTCTGTTCAAGTGCAATTCGGACGGTTTCAACGATGGCATCGATCTGCTCGGAAATAGCCACCCTGACTTCTTCAGAATCAATGGCTAAAATCTTAGGTATCCCGGACACCAGGTCTCTTCCCTTGACTTCAATGGTTTCCAGATTTTCAGGATCTGGATAAGCATTACCAATGGTTGTCTTTATAATCTCAGCGGTTCGTTCTCCGATCAACAAATTATATTTTCGTTTAATATGCTGGCTGATAGCAGCATCCATCTTGTCTCCGGCGACCCGCAAAGATCGAGTATAAACGATACCGGCAAGAGAAATAACGGCGACTTCTGTTGTCCCACCCCCGATATCAACCACCATATTACAAGTCGGTTCTGTAATAGGCAGGCCGGCACCAATAGCCGCTGCCATGGGCTCTTCAATAAGAAAAACTTCACGAGCGCCCGCAGATTCAGCAGATTCTCTAACCGCTCTTTTTTCAACCTGGGTAATCCCTGATGGCACTGCAATAACAATTCTGGGTCGGACAAGGGCTTTTCTATTATTATGAACTTTTCGGATAAAATGCTTTAACATTGCTTCAGTAACATCAAAATCAGCAATTACACCATCTCTCATGGGTCTAATAGCAACAATATTGCCCGGTGTACGACCCAGCATTCTTTTTGCTTCGATACCCACGGCAAGTATTTGGTTTTTCCCCCGTTTATCAGTTCTAACAGCAACAACCGAAGGCTCGCTGAGCACAATCCCTTTTCCTTTAACATAAACCAGCGTATTTGCTGTTCCAAGGTCAATAGCCAGATCATTCGAGAACGCCCCAAGCAAAGCGTCAGTTATAAAGTTCATTTTACCTCTTTCAAGAATAATTAGTGATAAATTGTTATAAATAATAAAAGATCTTATTAAAAATTATTTGCTAACAAACTTAGCTGGAATTTACAAGTCTAAAACAATTAATGAAATAAAAACAATGGATATTATTTTATAATAAGTGGTCATAAATAAGATTATGTAATCGGGGTCGAAACTTTTTTAATTTTTCATTGGCTCTTGTGGGATGGACCCGGTTGGTTAAAAAGACAACAATCAACGATGTTTCAGGGTCGATCCAGAATGAGGTGCCCGTAAATCCAAGATGACCCACAGATGACACGGAAAACTGATTGCCGGCAGAAGAGTTTTCTTTTGACGGAGTATCAAATCCAGCCACCATGTCATGATCATCTTTTTTAGTAACCAATTGTTGAATAATTTGCGGCGCCAGCACTCTTGTCGGTTTGTTGGTCACTGCATTTAAAAGTTCTGAACACAGTGTATAAACCGAAGATGTGTCTCCAAAAAGTCCGGCATGCCCTTCAACCCCTCCCACTGCCCATGCATTATCATCATCCACTTCACCGCAAAGCAATTTTTCGCGCCATGGGCATTGCTGGGTAGCGACAATTAAAGGACCGTATAGATTCATGATGATATCTTTTGATTGTTTTGGAATATAAAAAAGGTGTTCAATGCCAAGGGGAGAATAGATCTGTTCAGACACATATTGATCCAATGGCTGCCCGGTTATTGTTTCGATAACCCAGGAAAGGATCATAAACCCTAAATCAGAATATTCTTGAGTTGATCCGGGTTTAGCAACCAGTTTTTCAGAAACCAGCATCTGTCTTAATACCTGTTTACGATCAGAATTGACTTTAACCAGATCTTTAAAATATTCTTTATATGACGGCAGCCCGGATGTATGCCTCAGTAGCATGTCAATGGTAATTGCTGCTTTGTCTGTTCCCTGGAAAGGATCTAAAAGTTCTCCTAAAGGTTGGCTTAAAAACAGCTTGCCCTGTTCAATTAATTTAACTAATGCGAATGCTGTGGCAAACGGCTTTGTCAATGATGCCAGATCAAAGATGCTTGCTTTTTTCATGACCCGCTTTTCATAAATATCAGCTAATCCAAAAGCCTGATGAAAAACAATTTTATTATTCAAGGCGCAAAGCAGAACAGCCCCTGGAAAAATATCCAAGAGAATTGCATTTTCAATCTCATGTGAAATTGGGTCCTGATCCATATTTACCCGATTCATATTTACCCGATCTATGCTTATTGATTCCAACAAACTTTTAAGGTTGCTGCATCAATTGTAATATTCATTCCCATTGGCAAAGACAGATTCACTAAACCATGACCACTGGCAAGACCTGTAAGGACAGGAACCTGACAATCATCAAAGATTTCAGCAAGTATTTCATCAATATAATATGCATTTTCACATAGTTCAAACGAGCCGGTGACGACACCTTTAATGTGATCAAAAAGCCCTGCCATTTTCATCTGGGTCAGCATCCGATCAATTTTGTATGCTGGTTCATTGATTTCTTCTAAAAAAAGAATGGATTGATTAAAGTCAGGCACAAACGGTGTGCCCAACAAATGGCATATAGTGGATATATTGCCACCTTTGAATAATCCATGGCTTTTTCCGGGCTTAATCATTTTTTCACAGGAAATCTGGATGGAGCCAAATGGATTTGTCAATGTTTGAAAAAACGAATCCAGGGTCTCTTGTTTGGCTGTTGCTAAAGAAATCACAGTCGGACCATGAATAACAGGGATCTTTGCTCTATCAATAATAGACAAAAGAATGGCCGTAATATCAGAAAATCCAATAAGGGGTTTGGGATTATTTCCAATTGAGTCCCAGTCAAGATATTCCAGAATACGCAAGGCCCCAAAACCGCCCCGGGCACAGATAATTCCATCAATTTGAGGATCAGAGAAAAATTGATTGACAAGATTGGCTCTTTGGCGATCATCTCCAGCAAGATATCGTTTTATTCCATATATATTTTTGGAAAGTTCAACCGTGAACCCCATAGATTTGAGCTGTTCAATTCCCTGGTCGAATTTGACTGTGTCAAACCGAGATGACGGAGCGCAAATGCCCAGTTTTGCTCCAGTTTTTAAAGGGACAAACTTTTTCATTATCCTCACTTTGGCATATCTTTCAATGCAATTACAAACTCTATCATGGCCTTGAATCTTATTCTTCAAACTTTGACAAAGTGTAACAAAATTGTCATACTGAGTCATTATTAATTTTTAACAAAAGGCAATATATACTCTTGAATATACCAAAGATCCTTGCGCCTGCCGGAGATAAACACTCATTTTTAGCAGCCATTGCGGCTGGTGCAGATGCCATTTACTGTGGATTAAAAATCTTTTCTGCCAGAATGGAAGCTGAAAATTTCAGCGTTGAAGAATTGGCGCAACTGACACAGCTTGCCAAATCCTATAATATCGATGTTTACCTGGCAATCAATTCAATCATTAAGGAATCTGAAATCGATAAGGTGTTTAAAATCTTATGTAAACTTTGCCAATATGTTGATCTTCAAGGCTTGATTGTTCAAGATCCGGCATTAATCACCATTGCTGAAAAAGCAGGGTTTGGCAAAAAATTTCATTTGTCAACTCTGGGCAATTGCACCTCTGCTTTAAGTATAAAAACAGCCCGGACGCTTGGATTTAACAAAATTGTTCTACCCAGAGAATTTAATATTGACGAAATGAAAGCGGTTGCCCAAACCGTTCCCGAAGATGTTGAACTGGAAGTCTTTATTCATGGTGCCTTGTGTTACTCTGTTTCTGGCCGCTGTTACTGGAGTTCCTGGTTTGGCGGAAAAAGTTCGCTAAGAGGACGATGTGTCCAGCCATGTCGACGGATCTATGAACAAAAAGGTCAGAAAAAAAGGCATTTCTCCTGTATGGATTTTTCAGCCGATATTTTAGTAAAAATATTAAAAGATATCCCCCGGATCACCACCTGGAAAATTGAAGGTCGTAAAAAAAGCCCGCATTATGTTTATTACACTGTAAAAGCATACAAATTACTCAGGGATCACCCCAAACAAAAAAACCAGGCCCTGTCTTACCTGAATTATGCCATGGGGAGAGAATTTGGACACTATAACCTTCTGTCTCAACGAATTATGAACCCTTTGGATCATAAAAGTGAAACAGGATCAGGACTTTTTGCAGGACGAATCATTAACCCGGCCGAGCCATATTTTATTACCAGAGAAGCCTTGCTGCCCTCTGACCTTCTTAGAATCGGATATGAAGGAGATGCCTTTCATGATGTCCAGCGGGTCACCCGAGCCATCCCCAAAAAAGGCAAATTTTATTTAAGCAAAAAATCTAAACACCGGATTGGAAAAGGCACTCCCGTCTTTCTGATTGACCGCAGAGAAGGACTGCTTGCCAATGAGATAAACGATCTTGAAAAACAATTGAATTCAATCAAAAAAGTAGCCGTACAACCTGTGGAAAAAGAATTTTCCCGGCCGGCTCGACCGGGAAAAGGAAAAATCCAAAACAGCCCATCAAGATCCAAGCGATCAAAATCTAAAATCCTGGAAATGAACCTGTTCAGGAACAAAGGAAAAAGCCCATACCCGGCCAATGAAAACGGGGTCTGGATTTCAGGACAACGATATAGTATTGCTTATTCAAAACAAGACTGGCTCTGGATAGATCCTTTATTATTCCCAGAAGAAGAACTATTGTGCGCACAAACCATTGAACGGGCCATTCGAAAAGGGGCTAAAAATTTTGTATTAAACGCACCATGGCAGATTTCATTATTTAACAATCCCAGTCAACTCAATATCTGGGCAGGACCATTTTGCAATATCACAAACACGGTCACCATTGATTGCTTAAAAACACTGGGATTTTCTGGTGCCATTGTGAGTCCGGAATTAGACAAAGAAACCTTTATTGCTCTGCCCTCAAAAAGCAAATTACCTCTTGGCGTTGTTATTCGCGGCAACTGGCCCCTTGGCATTTCCCGAGTGATCTCTCCAGATCTTAAAATCGGACTGCCATTTTCAAGCCCCATGGGAGAAACCGCCTGGGTATCAAAATTTAACAATAATTATCACATTTTCCCCAACTGGATGCTGGATCTAACCGAAAATCAAGACGAGCTGACAAACGCCGGATATTCTATGTTCATCAATATCCATGAAACCATCCCCAGATCTGTTGCCATGAAAAAACGACCCGGGCTTTGGAACTGGAATTTGAACCTTATTTAACTTGATAAAAAATATCTTCCAAATCCTATTTAAGAATATTGATAACAGCCAATTCTTTTTTATCGGCTTGATCAATCTTGTGAGTAACACATTTACCCCTTATTATAGCTCCTTTCTCAATTTGGATTTTTGGAGCATTAATATCTCCCCAAATTTCCCCGGAGCTATAAATACAAACTTTATTGGCAGCTGATACCTGGCCATATATTTTACCATAAATATTGACATCTAATGCTTGGATATCAGCCTTTATATCCGCACCCAGACCAATGATAATAGTTCCATCTCCTGAAACCGAACCTTTAAAAGAACCTTCAATCGTAATGGCACCGATAAATTTCAAATTACCTTCAAATTCGGAATCTTTTCCTAAAATAGTATTTGAAATTATAATTTCTTTATTTGTCTTCTTCACTTTAACAACCTTTAGTGTATCAGGATGACTGATTATATAAAATCAGTTGCCTTCCTGACGCTGCTATAATTATTTAAGTAACGGACAATTACAGCGATGACACGTCTCATCGGTAATTTTATTCTCACTTGCATAGGCATTACAAAAAATAATGCTATCCTTTGACTTATCATATTTCTCATAAGAGTACATAATATAATTACTCAATCCAGAACTTTTAGCAAAATTAAAATAGAGTAGCAAATTAAAAAATATCCTCAAATATAATTTAATTTTGCTAATTTGGATAATATCATCTAATTTGAATTAAGGTATAAATAGGGCCTGATCGAAAACTTGGAAATTTTGTAAGCATACACTCCTCTTCGAACTTGAGTACAAGGCGGTTTCAACGGACTTACAATTGCAGGAAAAATCAATGCAACAATTAAAATCAAAACTTCCCAATATTGGCACCACAATCTTTACCACCATGACGAATCTGGCCAATGAACTGGGCGCGATTAATTTATCACAGGGTTTTCCTGATTTTGACGGACATGATTTTCTTAAAGAACGTTTGGCATATCATGTCAATCATGGTGCGAATCAATATGCGCCTATGGCTGGTATTCCTCGACTGAACCAGGCGATTTCAGACAAGGTGAATCGCCATTATAACCGGCAAGTCGACCCGCAAAAAGAGATCACTGTCACACTTGGTGCAACCGAAGCTCTGTTTGATGCAATTCAGTGCGTGGTAAATGCAGGGGATGAGGTCATTGTTTTTGACCCGGCCTATGATTCTTATGAACCAGCAATAGAGCTTGCCAGCGGGCAATGCCTCCATTTGCAATTAAATTCTGATGACTTTTCTATTCCCTGGCAAGCGCTTGAAGGCGCCATCACTGATAAAACCAGATTGATTATTCTTAATTCTCCGCAAAACCCCTGCGGCACTGTAATATCTTCAAGAGACCTGGATCAATTATGGCAGATCGTTAAAGATCGCGATATATTTTTACTTTCCGATGAGGTATATGAGCATATTATTTTCGATAATTTGCAGCATGAAAGTTTGCTGAGGCATGACAATCTTGCCCAGCGTAGTTTTGTTGTCTCATCTTTTGGTAAAACTTTTCATATGACCGGTTGGAGAGTTGGATATTGTATTGCTCCGACTCATTTAAGTGCTGAATTCCGTAAAGTCCATCAATATGTCACCTTCAGTATTCCCAACCCCTTGCAAAATGCCCTGGCAGACATGTTGGAAAAACATCCTGAACATGCCATTGAACTACCTGCATTTTACCAACATAAACGAGACTTTTTTGCAAATGCCCTAAGCACAAGCCTTTTTGATTTGCGCCCCTGCTTTGGCTCATATTTTCAATTGGTTGACTATTCTAAAATCAGTGACCTTGGCGACCTGGATTTCTGCTATTGGCTGGCCCAAAAAGCAGGCGTTGTGGCAGTACCTGTTTCTGTGTTTTATCAGACACCTTTATCAGATCAGCGGTTGATCCGTTTTTGTTTCTGCAAAGGAGAAGCCTTGCTTGCAAAAGCTGCCAGGCGCCTATGCAGGATCTGATCAGATTTATAAACTTTAATAGTTAACACCATACCCATTCTAACTAGCATATTATTCAAACCTCTTTGAGGTACTAAAAAAGCTCATTGTCGAGAATCAGGGAAGAAAGTGAAATCATACCGACAATTTCCCCTTTATCCTCTACCGGTGCTCTCCGGATGCCGGAACGATAAATCAAACGGGCTGCATAGCGGATATCCATATCCGCCGGAACGGTGATAATAGGTTTTGTCATAATTTCATAGACATGCACATCGTCCGGGAAGCGACCGGGTATTAACACCCCTTTGACAAAGTCCTGAACAACAAGTATACCCCAGGCATCATTTTCATTCCTTTTATTGACAAGAAGAGAGAACACTCTTTTAGAACGCATTATGGCAGCAGCTTCCCTGGCTGTAGCCATACCGTCAACTGTCAAAATCTGCTTATGCATCACGTCTCTTGTGAGAACTATTTTAGTGTTGTCTGTTACCATAACTATCTCCATTTATAAAAAATTATTATTAAAAAAATAATTGTTCAAAAATAACTTTCCCGAACCGCTTGTTTAAACTGTTCCATCTGACTTTCCAAACCCACAACATGTTCAACCGGTAGCACAAAGGCAATGCCTGTGCCAGGCTTATGGAATTCTCCGGCTTGTTTTATTGCGTCCAAAACTTTAGTAACAATATGTTCTTCAACAAGGAACATGATAATGTCTGTTTGTGCCTCCAGAGTGAGGCCAAAAAAGGTTTTTGCCTCATTAATACCGGTTCCCCTGGCAGGTATGATAGTTGCCCCCGTTGCCCCTACCGCTTTGGCCGCATCAACAACATTGTCCGTGATATCTGTCTTTACCGAGGATAATATGAGTTTAAAGCGCATTTTTTTTCTCCATATGTTTAATTTTGCGTTGAGATGACCATTGCATTAACTGAGCATACCCTAGAACGGCTATGATGGGAAAAAGACTGGCAAAAGCAATGAGCCCAAAACCGTCCAAAGCCGGATTCCGTCCAGGCACAGTGGCGGACAATCCAAGGCCAAGCGCTGCCACCAGGGGTACGGTAACTGTTGAAGTGGTTACTCCACCCGAATCATAGGCCAGGGCAATGATATTTTTTGGGGCAAACATGGTCTGTACAATAACAATCATATAGCCCACCATGATGTATAGATAAAGAGGCGTGCCCGTGACAATCCGAAACGTTCCAAGGCTGATACCAAAAGCAACACCGATGGCGACTGTGATTCTTAATCCCCATTGTTTTATCGTTCCTGCGGATACCTCATTGGCTTTAAAGGCCACTGCCATAAGAGATGGCTCGGCAATAGTTGTTGCAAAACCGATCATGGCTGCAAAAAGATAGACCCAGCCATATGCCTTCCAGTCTGCCTGGGTAACAATTTCTCCTGGACCATAAATAAAGGCTGGATCAGAGAGTTGGGCTGCCATAATATTCCCAAGTGGGAAAAGTGCTTTTTCAAGTCCTGCTAAAAACAGGGCAAGCCCAATAACAACATAAACACCGCCTATAATAAGACGGCGCAGATGAGGGATTGGCTGTCGAAGAACCAGGAGCTGAAAACCGACAATAAGAATAATGATCGGCAGTACATCTCTACAGGTGGCGAGAAATATTTTACCGAACTCATATACAAATTCCACTAAGCCACCCCTTTTTCATCAAAAAATAATAAGTCCATACCCCATGACAAAAATCATGGGAAGAAGAGAAGCAAAAGCGATTAGGCCAAACCCATCCACAAGAGGGCTTCGTCCTCTGATGGATGAGGCTAAGCCCACTCCAAGAGCTGCAACCAGAGGTACTGTGATGGTAGATGTAGTGACGCCCCCTGCATCATAGGCGATTCCGATAATTTCTTTGGGAGCAATAAGGGTCATTAACATAACAAAGACATAACCACTGATGATCAGATAATGAATGGGCCAACCGCGGAGGATACGCAAGACACCGATCAGGATGGCAAGCCCCACGGAAAAGGCAACAGACATGCGAAGTCCGAATGCATACTTTTTTAAAGATTCCGGATTTGAGTCAATAAGGCCTCCCTGGCCTGCTATTTCTGCAGCTTCCCATGCCACTGCTATAAGAGCAGGTTCTGCCACAGTGGTTGAAAAACCCAGGGCAAAGGCAAAGCACAGCAGCCAGAAAAGACTTCCCTTTCTGGCCAGGGCATGAGCCATTGACTCGCCGATCGGGAACAGACCCATTTCAAGTCCCTCAACAAATAAGGTAAGTCCTGTTACCACAAGAAGCGCGCCAAAAAGAACTTCTCCCATTTGTGGTAATGGCTGCTTCAAGACAATAATCTGAAAAAAAGCGATCACCAGGATAATAGGTAAAAGATCAGTAAAGGCAGTCTTTATTTTTTTGAAAAATATTGAGATGATCATTGCTTTCCTTGTGTATCAGGATGGCATTACAAACCATAAGGGTCTTACCATCGAGGCGGGGTGCTCGAATGGAATTATTCCATTATAGCTTGTCCCCTGGATGTAAAAGAAATTCCTTGTGTACTTTGTGTACTGATCATTATTGCTTCTATAATTATTTTTCAAATTTTCTTTATTATTTGAACTGCTTTATAGTCTCCTATCTATATGTATTCTTTTCTCAAAAAGCAATATATGGGTGCCAGGGGATATATAAAAAAGTCGTATATACTTGAGAATATAGGAACAGCAGTAAACAAGGAATTGAAAAACTAAGATCATATTCAATCAATTTTATAAAATTGACCCAGTCAGGCATGGGTACAACATGCCCATACCCGACTGGGTGCATATTTTGCATACTTCTTTTAACAAAAAAAAGAAGTCCCCATATGCATTGATAGCGCAATACTATTCTTCCAGAATCTCACAGACTAAATCAAAAACGTCACTAAGTCTTAAAATACCGACCACTTTATCTTTTTTCATGACAAGAATCGACTGGTGACAGCCAAGAATAAACTGGTGTACTGCTTCTGTGATTGGTGCGTCTTCATCAACATACTCCCCATTAGAGGGAGAATACATTAGTGTTTTAACCTTAAGTTTTGAGGCTTTTTTTACGAGCTCTTCCAAGGTCTCATCCCAGAGGCTTAAATTTTCAAGAAGAGAAGTTAAAAAATCATTGTTGAAACCAAATCTGGACAGACCGATACTTCCATTGCTGTCAGGGTGTTCAAACTGCCGGTACTTGGGCTCAAGTGCTTTTAAAATGCAACGCAGACTCATTTTACCACTAATATTATTGTCTTTGTCATAAACAAGTACAGCTCTGTGTTTATATTTATATTTCGTGTCATCCCGAGCTTCTTTAAGTACTTTAATTGCTGTGGCAAGATTATCCTCCTCTGAAACGGTTGCGTAATCGGATAAGGGTATCATCACCTCTTTTACTTTTTTATCTTTCATATGTTTGTATCCTCATTTTATAATTATTTTACCAGTATGGGCATGCCCATCATCGGCCAGATAAATACAACTGCAATGCCAACAACAATCATTAGAATAACACTGGCAGGGATTCCATATAAGAAAAATTCACCCGTCGTAAACTGTTTTGAATCATAGGCAATGGCATTAGGTGCAGCGCCGACAAGAAGTAAAAACGGCATGCCGGCAGTAACCAGTGCAGCAAACAGGATCACTTCAGGTGCCACGCCAAGATAAGGCGCAATAACCAGGGCAACGGGTAATGAAATCGCAATGGCTGCCACATTCATAATAAAGTTGGTCATTATCATGACAAAAAAAGCAATACTCATTACAAAAACGAACCAATGTGAGTTCTGGAACATGGTCAGCCAGTTGATGGCCAGCCATTCTGCTGCACCGGTTTCCCAGAGGCAAAAACCAATACTCATGGCACCACCGAACAATAAAATAATATTCCATGGAATAGATTCAAGATCCCTGATATCGAGAATTCTGAACACAAAAAAGAGGATGGTGGATACCAGGATGATACCATTTTTGTCCAAGGGTTTCAGGGCTGGAATGAATTGCTTGGCAGACATGACAAAAATACACAGAAAAATGATAGTCGCTGCAAGAATTTCATTTTTTGTGATTTTCCCCATGGCTGCACCCAGTTTTTTTGCTTTTTCTCTCAGTCCGGGAACAGTGTCGCGTTCAGGTTTGAAAAACACCATGAAAAATCCCCATAAAAGGAATGTCATAGCCCATCCAATGGGAAACATGTAAAAAGTGAGTTCAAAAAAACTAACGTCTCTTCCGATAATATCCTTGAAAAAACCCAGGGCAACCGCTCCTCTTGCTGCACCCAAAAGGGTTACAATACTTCCGGCGCCGGCCACAAAGGCCATTCCCATAAACAACCCTTTTCCAAATTTTGTGGGCCCTTCTTCTTCTGTATACATGCTGTAAATAGTCATTAAAAGTGGGAACATGGTGGCAGCAACTGCTGTATGTGCCATAATATGAGTTAGTGCGGCGGTGACAACAAAACAGCCAAGATAGATCATACTGGTCTTCTCGCCTACAATGGCCAGCATTTTATAAGCCAGTCGTTTTGTCAGACCGGTCTTGGTGAACACCATGCCGATTACAAGGGAGGCAAAGATAAAAAGGACCGAGGGAGTCATAAAATCTTTGAGTGCCTTTTCAGCAGGGCGAACCATGAACAAAACCTGCATTGCTCCGATGGTCAAACTTGTTATTCCGATTGGAATTACTTCAAATACCCACCAGGTGCCTGCAAGTAGGAAGATAGCTAAAGCACCTTTACCCTCCTGACTTAATGCAAAATGTTTACCGGTTGGATCAATGGCATCCGGCCAGACCGGAGAAAAATTAACAATTATAAAAAGCGTAAGACCAATTAATAGAAAAAGGATCCGTTTCCAGTCAATAGTATTATTATGTAAAGTTAGTGTTTGAGTAGTCATGTTACAATAATCTCCTGAAATTACCAGCCACGGGTTCTTAAGATGTTTTCGATTTCAGCCTGCCTGATCCGTTCTTCATGTTCATGTTTTATTGTCTGGGCCTGGGTTATTTTTTCAAATAAACGCTCAGTGTCTGCAGGTTTCATAAGGAAATCAAATGCACCCAGTTTCATCCCCTGTATGGCATTTTCTATGGTTGCTTCACCGGTCAGCATGATAACCGGAGTAAGCGGTTTTATTTTTTTAATTTCCTGTAAAACCTCAATTCCTGTCATTTCAGGCATGAGAACATCAAGAATGATGACATCAAAATCAATTTTCTCAGCTATTGCAATGGCCTTTTCTCCTGAATACACCGTCGTAACTGAAAGATTCCTCAATTCAAGTCGTTGAGCCAATGTCTCAACGAATTCTTTTTCGTCGTCCACAAGCAATACTTTGGTTTTCATTTTAATTTACGCTCCTGTTTTATCTTAAAAATGATGGTTCATTGTAATTATAGGCTCTAATTTGTCATAGAGGCGCTTCTCGTTGCTATTTTGTCATAAGCCTTTTTCATGGTGTCAGTAATCAAATCAATATCAGCAGGTTTTTGCAAATATGCAAACGCACCCAGATCCATACAGGTCTTTTTGTCTTTTTCAGTTCCGTGACCGGTTAAAATAATCACCTCAATATCCGGTTTTGTCTGCTTGATCTTTTTTAAAACTTCAAACCCGTCAATTCCAGGCATTTTCAGATCAAGAATCATGACTTCTGTATCTTCCTGGTCGGTAAAGTCCAGAGCTTCTTGTCCATTGTAGGCAATTTCACTTGTAAACTGACGCATTTTCAAACGTTCTGACAAAGTTTGAACAAATTCTTTTTCATCATCAACCAATAGAATTCTTAACGGGGTTTCAAACTCATAATTGTGTATGATATTGCCTTTATAGTAATTGTGGCCGATTTTTGTTTCAACAGATTTAACCCCTGAAACTTGTTCTACGGTGTTTATGATTTTCTGCTGAAATTTTGTCAGCATCATCACTTTTTTATCAATGGTGACTTCGATATTGCCATTATCAACTTTTGCCAATAACCCCTGTCCGATTTCACTCAATACAACGTCAACATCTGAAATCAATTTGAAATCAGAAATTTCTTTTTTGATTAGATCGTCTTTGTTGGACAAAAGCTTTTCCATATTCTTTGAAACAAGAATTACGGCTTCTTCTGAATCCATCTTATCGGTTGGAATGACAATATCATACAAAGATTCATCCCAGGCTTTTTTGCTGAAAAGAAAATTTGTCCAGAGGGCAGCATATTTGTCTGCCTTCTCAATGTCTCTTGTTGCTTCTTTTTCACTCAGGCCATGGCTTGTTGAACCATTTTCAATCCGTGTTTTTTTGTCGGTAATAATGAGTACCCTCATGACATGAGAGATTTCTTTTGGAATAAGATGACCCAGAATTCCGTGAAAAATGCAATTTCCACTTGAAGCATAATCAGACAATGTTTTTTTAATCAATGCAAAGCACTTCTCTTTTTCATGGGTAAAGTCATTAAATGCAATGGCCTTGCTTTCAATCACTTTTTGAAGCGTAGATAATTTGATATCATGGGTTTGATGTGTTTTTTCAATGATATCTGCATCTGTTAGAATCCTGCTGTTAAATCTTTTAGACAGCATGTTAACAGTATCACCGGCATTTGAATATAAGCCACTTGTTATTGCTAAAATAGACATATATACCTCCTATATATTTTGTTTCTATCATATTCTTGACATGTGCATTTGCAACACTCGTGCCAATATAAAAAACCCTTTAATTAAAGGCTATTAAAAAAAGGCATGAGTGGGTTTGAACTTAAATGAAACAATTTAAAACATTGGGCACGAACCATTATGAAACCTTATGAGACGCAGTTATAGATAAAGCTAAGTTTCTAAAAGGAAACAAGAATACCAGGAGTGTCTGTTGAAATTTGGGCCTTGAGATTGATCTGCTCGCATAATTCACATATTTTTATCCACTGAACACTCTGGGTAATTTTTTGTTTGGAGTCCTCATATTTGAAATCGTTGTCAGTATATGAAAATTTGATCGACGACTGATCCTCGGATGACTGGAGATCCATGGTAATCGTTGTTTTTATTTGAAAAGTATCAATAAGGCATTCAATACAGGAGAACACAACCATTTCAAACAAGACGGGGTCGGTGGTAATAGAATATGGATTGGTGCATTCGACGATGGATACATCAACACCTTTTTGCTTGAACAACCTGTCTGTAATAAAAACCAGCTTTTTAATGGTTTCAAAAACATTTATTGAGCTCAGAGTGCTATCAGGGGTGTGGGCAAAACCATTAAGGCCTGATGTAAGTGTAACGCCTCGATACGCTTGTCTTTTTATCGTTTCAATACATTTGTCAAGCCGATCATCAATATCTGATACCCCCCCTGCCCGGTTCATTTTAATAAAATCTTCCATGAGCCCTGATGTTTCTTTAATTATGGCAAGGACATTTTGAATTTCATGAGTTACAGATGCGGTAATACGTCCTAAAAATACGGCTTTAATATTTGAATTTTTCACTTGTCTTCCTTTTTTTGAAATTCACTCAATGCCATTGTTATTTTTTGGAGAAGATCATTAATGTCTAATGGTTTCATAAGAAAATCAAATGCACCAATCCGCATTCCTTCCATACCATCTTTTGTAGACCCATGCCCTGTGAGAAGGATAACCGGCAGAGACTTGTCAATGGCTTTAATTTGTCTGAGCGTATCAAGACCACTTAATCCGGGCATCATTAAATCAAGAATGGCTATATCAAAGGATTCATTGGCGATCATTCTGATTCCGGATTCTCCATCTTCAGCAATTTTTGAGACATACCCTCTGATTTCAAGTCTCTCCGCAAGCGTTGAAATAAATTCAATTTCATCATCAATAAGAAGAATCTTAATATTTTTAATATTCATTAATCACCTCCAGTTCATTTGGCTTTTCGGGCAGTTCTATTGAAAAGACTGATCCTTCACCAGGGTTACTGCTAACACTGATCTCGCCCCCGAGTTTTTTTATAATTCCATAAGTTATGGACAGGCCAAGACCGGTTCCTTTTTCTTTTTTAGTGGTGAAAAACGGATCAAAGATGTTTTTGATAACATCTTTGGATATCCCGCATCCATTATCACTTATTTTTAATATTATTCCGCCATCAATACGGTTTTGTGTTTCAATTTCAACCCGTCCTAATTCTTCAACCGCTGCAAATGCATTTGTTAAGAGATTTACCAGTATCTGTTGTATCAGACCCTGGTCAGACTGGATGGAGACAAGGGAGTCGGATAAGAGCAAATTGATTTCAATCTTTCGATAAAGAATATCTTTTTCCAAAAAATCCAGCACTTCATTAATGATATGGTTTATATTGATGGGTTCGATTTTTATATCAATCCGTTTTGAAAAACCAAGAAGCCTGTGCGTTATTTTCCTGCATCTTTTCACTGAATTTAGAATCGCATCAGTCAATTCAATAAACTTTGATTTTTCATTAAAGTCTTTAGACAATTCGATCAGGTCGCTCATGAGTCCGGCCTTTTCATTGATAATGGCAAGAGGGTTGTTGATTTCATGAGCAACGCCTGCGGACAGTCGTCCAATTGAAGAAAGTTTCTGGGCATGCTGTAGTTCAATCAGGACACTTTCCCTGTGTTCATCAGATGTTTTGATTCTTTTTATTAAAACACGGGTCATTTTTAAAACAGCAAAAATAATAATGGCAAGACTGATAAAAAAAATAATGATCATTTCCGTTTTCAAGGCATACAATGATTGCAAAGCAATTGATTGGGGCCAGACAACAACCAGGATATAATTTGCAATTGAAAAAGGAGATGCGACCAGAATAATGGCCTGATTTTTGTCATCAATACCTTCAATGCTATTGGATTTAAAATTTACTCTGGGCAACTCAAGGGGACATTTTTCAAGGGTATTGCCATAGAAAAGTGAGTTTGTCTGAAGGATTCCATCTCTGTTGACTAAAAATGCATCGGTTTGTCGTGGAAGTCCCATGCTTGAGATCAGGCTGTCAAAAAAATCCGTATCGATTGTTGCTCTCAATATCCAGGTTTGCCCGTCATCTGTTAAGTGCTGTACTGCCATGACGATATGGGGATATTTTCTAAACCCAAGGAACACATTGCTGATATATTGTCCTTTAATTTGTGTTTCCTGGAAAGAAATCTGTTCTGAATAATTTTTACCCAGCAGCGAATAAGGGCCAGCATAACCGACCAGTTCTCCCGCACTATTAATCAGGCCGATATCAATAAAACCACTCCATTCTTTTTTAATGGAAATAAGCACTTTTTTTATGTTCTGCTCATTGCTCAACTCTTCAAAATTGTATGTAGTGGCGATAAAACGTATAATTGCCAGTCGCTGATCTACGAATAATTCAAAAGAATGCCTGGTTTTTTCTGCCATTACAAAAAGTGGTGCAATGGTCTGGTTCCTTTGATGAGATTTGTATTGAAAATAATTGATAACAATCATTGTTGCAAGGGGGAGGGTTGTGATCAACAGCATGATTATAATAATGTTTCTTTTTAATGCACTATAGTGGTTCTGAGGGGTGCGGTTAAAAAAAAATATAGTATTAATAATTTTATTTAACATTTTTCCCTTCTATCATCCTCTCAGACAAAATATCACCAGAATTCAGACTTTTTTTTTGCCATTGATCAAAAGCCAGGGACCAGTTCCCTGCAATAGAGTCATATATGTCTATTTTTTTCCATTTGAGAAATTGATAATATTCTTCTTCAATAGCGCCGCAAATAAGGGTATTTATATTTTCAGCCAATAAAAGATGACACAATTCATCTGCCGATGACCTTGGCAATACAATGGTTTTTTTTTCTTCGATAATATTACCTTTCGACAATAAGATGATCAAAACCTCGGTGGCCAGATCAAATCGTGGGGCCACTTCTTCATGAAACAATGGAATGGTTATTTTATGTATCATAAATCAATTCATTAAGCCATTTACAGATAGTGTAGATTGTTGTCATATTGTTTCGATAAGTATCATAACGGTTCAATCAAGTATAGAAAATTTTTATCAGGAATCAATTTTAAATATTTTTATTTTTCTCCATAAGGTACTTCTTCCCCATCCTAGAATTTTTGCCGCCTCATTTTTTTTGCCTTTTGATTTTCTCAAAGCGTCTATAATCATTTCTCGTTGGATGCTAGACCATGTTTCAAGCGTGTTAGGGGTATTTTTCTTTCTATTTAGGGAATCTTCCAGTATCGGGTTATTATTGTCCGTTAGAGATTGTGTTTCAATTGGAGATTGCCTAAAATCAATCAAAGAATGAGGATCTAAAAGATAAGAAGGTAGATGATGCGGTTCTATGGTTAAATTATTTGAAACATTAACCGAGTATTCCACAATATTTTTAAGTTCTCTTATATTCCCTTCATAACTGTAATTTAAAAGAATCATGAGTGTATCTTTTGAAAACCCGTTGAGTTTTTTATCGAGCTGCTGCCTATAATAATTAAAAAAATGATCGATGAGAAGTCTTATGTCACCTTCCCTCTCCCTTAGCGGGGGCAAATGAATTCGAGCAACATTCAACCTGAAAAGAAGATCTTTTCTAAAAAGACCTTGCTCCACCATTTGTTCCAGATTTCTGTGGGTTGCGGCAATAATTCTGACATTGGCTCTAAAACCTGTTGTGCTGCCCAACGGATAGATAATTTTATCATCAAGAAAGGTGAGCAGTTTTACCTGAAGAGGGCGGGGAAGATCTCCAATTTCCGTCAGAAAAATAGTTCCATTATGAGCCAGCTTAAATCGGCCTGGTTTGTTTTCAACAGCCCCTGTGAAAGCACCTTTTTGATGACCAAATATTTCAGACTCAAGCAGGGTTTCCGGAAGGGCACCACAATTTATTTTAATAAAGGGCCCGGTCTCCCGACCTGATGTCTGGTGAATGGCCTCTGCTACAAGATCTTTTCCAGTACCGGTTTCTCCTGTGATGAGGATTGATGCATCGCTTTGTGCCAGAACAGGCAGGGTCTGGAAAATTTTTTCCATTTGAGGGCTTCTTCCGACAATATTTGCAAAACTATATGCTGCACTTTTTACCCTGTCAATGCTTTGTGATAGTCGGATATCCTCAATAGTTTCGATAAAGCCTTTAATATGATGATTATCGTCTAATATGGCTGCAGTTGTCATACGGATTGGAAAAAGGTGATGGTCCAGATTTATCATATCACTTTTACAGGAAACAGACCGATTATCATCTTTCATGGCTAATACCGGGCAATTGGAAATACACGCAGCTCCCCTGAGAATATTGTAGCATTTCACTCCATATGCCATTGAAAGAGAAAATCCAGAAAGAGCTTCAAAGGCTCTGTTTAATTGAATGACCCGCCGATCAGTATCCAGTATTAAAACCCCTAAAGGAATTTCATCTATCAGCTGGGTAAAGTCAACTGGATTTGTCATCAGATTATTAATAAACGGACGGGGCAAGCTTATCATATTATTGGGCCGGATATTTTGAAATTATTGTTTAAAATCATAAATTATCTTTTTTTTAAATTAGTATCACCCAGGGTTATATTTTTCAATTGAATTCCTTATACCGTCATAAAACAGATTGGGGGCATATCAGGCAATTGTGTTTTAAATCGACTTGTAATTTGTAGAGAACGGGTTTTCATCAACAGAAGCAGCCATGGGATAAAAAAACACGCTACCTGTCAAAGAAAAAATGAGTTTGACAGGCAGCGTGTTAAATACACAGGGAAATTTATTTTATAATCAGGCCGGAGTTTTTTCCAGACCTCTGATTTCAATCGGCATATAATTTTTTAAAGGACAGTCGCCACAGTCGCCTTTCGAATGAATCTGGCTATAAATGGATTCCAGAGCAGCCCTTGAGTCAGGATAGATATTTTCTCTGCCAAGCTTGTCGATCAAGTGGGTTCTTTCCATGACAGCATAAACTTCTTCTTTTACACCGCAAAATGAAATTTTACGTCCGCTGCCTCTGACGGTATCAATGAGGATCGAAATAGCATCTTCGCCAGACGCATCAATGTCATTGATCCCTCTGGATGCAATTAAAATATGCATTAGGTCGGGTTTCTCTGCTATATAGGAAAGAACTCTATCTTCAAGGTAGGTGGCATTGGTAAAGATTAGAGAACCGTCAAATCGGACAACCGCAATATGGTCGCATTCTCTTAAACCTGATGCAACTGCATCTCTTAAGCTGTCATCTTTGGATTTTGAAAGCAGTGCCACTCTTGGCCGCAGATGTTTGTAAATAAAAAGTACAAACGTAAGGGCGACCCCCACCATAATTCCTTCTTCCAGATGGGGAGCAAAATAAAGGGTGCAAACAAAAGAAATGACAGAGATAATCCCTTCAGACTTTTTAGCTTTCCAGGCATGAATAAAGCCTGAAGTATTGATAAGACCAATCACCGCCATCATGATAACTGCTGCCAGAACTGCCTGGGGCAGATGAAAAAGAAGCGGGGTAAAAAAAAGCAGGGTCAGAGCAACCATGATACTTGTGACTACTGAGGAGACTCCCGTGACTGCATTGGCCTGGAGGTTGACGGCAGAACGCGAAAATGATCCGGAAACAGCATAACTTTGGCCAAAAGAGCCAACAATATTTGCCAGACCCTGTCCGATCAGTTCCTGGTTCGGATCAAGCTTTTGTCCGGTTTTGGCAGCCATGGATTTGGCAATGGCAATGGCTTCCATAAAACCCAAAAGAGAAATAATAACTGCAAATGGCAGCAACTGGATAAAAGCTGCAATATAAGAAGTGCCTTCTGGTGCTTTGGGAATTCCGATTTTAAGGCCTTTTGGAATATCTCCAACCACTGCACCTGCACCAATCATTTTAAGATTCTCAATATCCAAAACCTTATTACTTACCTTTATCCGCCATTTGTGACCATCTGTTTCCAGGCCGTTAGGCAGGGTCGAGGCAGTAAAAAAAACAGGCGTGTCCCTTGAATCTTTTGTAACTAAAAAATGGGCCAGTCGAAGATTTTCACGCTTGATATGGGCTGCACCCTTTGTTTGATCAATTTTTGCCTGGATCAGTGCAAGTTCATGTTCCATATCAAGTTGTCTGACAGAGGAAATATGAACACCGTGCTCTTTTTCTTGCTCTTTAATGGTTTTAAGCTCTTTGTTCAGAGCTGCCCTTTGTGTTCCCAACGCTTTGATTTTCAATACGTCATCATTGAATTGTGTAATTGTTTTTACAATTACAGGATCTTTAATGCTTTCAAGCGGGATAAATGTATCATTATTAAAACCTGTGAATTTGGAAATTAAAATAGTTACGGCAACCGCAACCAGAACATTGGGAATTCTTGGATTCACCCGCTTTAAAATCACCATGATGGCAATAGCCAGTATTCCCAAACTCAAGGTCGGGAGATGAGTATAATGTATGGCTGATTTGCATACGTTGATAATGGTTTGATAGTGATGAGGTGCTTTGTCTACATAAACACCAAATAATTTTGAAAATTGTGAAGAAGCAATAACAATAGCTGCTGCATTGGTAAAACCGTTAACAACAGGATGAGAAAGAAGATTGACCACAAGACCGAGTTTGAATACGCCCAAGAAAAGCTGAAAACATCCAACAGTAAGTGCCAGGATAATAGAGTAGGCAATAAACTGAGGACCTCCTGCCGTGGCAAGGGGTTCAAGTGACGCTGCGGACATCAGGGATACAACAGCAACAGGCCCGGTTGCCAACTGACGGCTTGATCCGAACAGGGAGGCCACCATGGGTGGCAAAAATGCAGCATAAAGGCCATAATATGCTGGAAGTCCTGCTAGCTGAGCATAGGCCATGGACTGGGGAATTAAAACCATGGCCACAGTAATTCCAGCGATCACGTCTGCGCTTAATTTGTTTTTGTTATAATCCTGGAACCATAACAAAAAAGGAAATACTTTATAAATCATCTTTAGCTCTCCTGGATAAGAATAATCAAATTATTATATACTTATGAACAACAGCACCACGGCTTTGTTCAATTTAAATCAAAAAAAAATCAGACCTTTTCATCTGACCATACAAGTTACTCTAATTATACAAGCTTATTTTATTTGTCAACGGAAAGCCCTTCTAATTTTTTAACTTGACACATAACAAACCATTATGAGACAAAAAGCATCAAGATTTTGTCATTTTTTTTTATAGTGCCTCCATTATATCCGAATGACTCTATTGCACTATTACCAAGCGATGATCTTAATATGACGTGTTGTCCATAAAGGAAATTTGGTTAAATTTTGAAAAGAATATTGTTTCAAAAAAAGAGTTATGTTATTACAGTTTAATTTTTTTGTATAAAAATACCGTTAACAAAAATTAAAGATTATGGAATACACATATAATTGAAGACAATAACCTGAGCCGTATTTTAACTGGTAGATAAAAGAATAAATTAAGTAAGATAGGGGAATTTATGGATCAATTTTTAATATCAATACTGCTAATCCTATCAGGAGGTTGTTTATCCCTTGTTTTAGCAAAACAAGCTAAATTAGCTAAAATTATTACCGTTTTTTTGTTAAGCCTTGGCTGTTTTTGGGGCTTAATTGGTGCGGTAACAAATCTCATGGGGTCAGGCAGCGATGCCGCATCCTTTAAATTTTTAAATGTTTTTTCACTGAACTTTCAAATTGATGGACTTTCAGCCTTTTTTCTCTGTGCTATTTTTGCCGTTTCTCTGCTGGCAACCATCTACAGTTTTCACTACATGGAACATGAGAAAAGTTTAATAAAAACTGCGGCCAACTATTTTTTCTTTAGCATCCTGATTGTCTCAATGGCCTTAGTTGTAACTGCTTCAAGCATTATAACTTTTATGCTGTCCTGGGAAATAATGTCTTTGTCCTCCTTTTTTCTGGTTATTTACAACCATCATTTGGCTGAAAATCGAAAAGCAGGGTTTCTTTATTTTGTTTTTTCCCATGTCGGTGCCATGTTTATATTTACAGCATTTGGTATCATATACGCTTACACCGGCAGCTTTGAATTCAGTGCTTTGGATTCGCTTCCAGACACTGCAAAAATTTTAGTTTTTATTTTTGCTTTTATCGGGTTTGGTTCAAAAGCAGGTGTGTTCCCATTTCATGTCTGGCTGCCCCATGCCCATCCTGCTGCACCCAGCCATATTTCTGCAGTCATGTCCGGCGTCATGATTAAAACAGGCATTTACGGTATTATAAAAATTTATATGCTGCTGAATTTTCATACCCCTATTTTTGGGAGTATTGTTCTTGTTGCAGGAGTGGTTTCAGGAATTATGGGAATTATCTATGCTCTGAGTCAAAATGATCTTAAAAAATTACTGGCCTATTCCAGTGTTGAAAATATCGGTATTATTTTAATCGGCATGGGTATTGGAATGATTGGGGTATCATCTGGAAATCAACTCATGGCAATGCTTGGATTTACAGGCGCGTTCCTTCACATACTCAACCATGCCATTTTTAAGTCGCTTTTGTTTATGGGAGCCGGAATGGTCCTTCATAAAACAGGGACACGTTCTATCGATGCTTTGGGTGGCCTGTTAAAAAACATGAAAGTCACCGGAATCACAGTTATTATAGGATCTTTAGCCATCTGTGGGCTTCCCCCATTTAATGGATTTGTTGGTGAATTCTTTATTTATATCGGTGCATTTAAAGGTGTTGCCCTTGATACCTCTGCTTTTGTTTTGAGTAGTTTTGGTATTATCAGCCTGGCTGTTATAGGTGGGCTGGCTCTGGCCTGTTTTACAAAAGTAATCGGTATTGCCTTCCAGGGTGAGCCCAGAACTAAAGCGGCAATTGATGTGGATGAAAAAGGGTTTACCATGAAGGTCTCTATGATCATTCTTGCAGGTGCCTGTATTGTGATAGGGTTATTCCCAAAGATTATTATCTGGATGCCTATTAAAGCTGTTTCTTCTTTGGGATTAGGACTTGACCAAGTCTCTCTTGCTCCATTTGAACAGATGACATCAAACATTACATTCTCTGCATTGAGCTTTATAGTAATCTTAGTGATAATTGTCGCAGTTCGTTCCTTTTACTATAAAGGGAAAATAATTAGAAAGTCAGGGACCTGGGGATGTGGGTTTACACAGCCAACGGCTAAAATGCAATATACCGGATCTTCCTATGCCTCTTTTATCCTTGATTTTTTCAGACCGGCTGCACCTTTGGTAGAAGATCATCCGAAAATTTCAGGACGATTCCCTGTAAAAACATATTACAAAAGTACTATAAATGATATTGCAGAACTTCATATGGGAACGGTGATTGTCCGACCGATATTGGTTTTATTCGACAAATTAAGGTGGATTCAGCATGGTGATATTCATCTTTATATAGGATATATTTTATTGGCCATCGTATTATTAATGTTTTTTATATAAATTATTAAGTGAGAAGATTTCATGATTGAATCCATTATTCTCTGGCTTATAGCCATTTTAACAGCGCCTTTCTTTTCAGCGGTTATACTTAGAATTAAGGCTTTTTTTGGAGGGAGAAAGGGGTCACCGTTATTGATTAATTATTACACCCTGATCAAGCTTTTTAAAAAAGGTTCTGTTTATAGTAACAGTACGACGACCGTTTTTAAACTTGGGCCTATCATATCGTTATGTTCTGCAATCACTGTGCTCATGTTTCTGCCGATTGCCGGATACAACCCCATTTTTTCATTTAATGGGGATATTATTCTGGTTTTATATCTTATGGGACTGGGTCGCTTTTTTACTATCGCGGCTGCCATGGATACAGCATCTCCATTTGAGGGTATGGGAGCTGCACGAGAAGCCTATTTTCCGATTATCTGTGAAGCAACCATGTTTATGATTTTAATTTTCTTTTTTAGATTAACTGGTGAGCTGCAACTATCAGCATATTTTACAGGAGAAAATACCATTGGGCTATGGAACGCTACCGGTGCACCATTGTTATTTATCGTCATTGCCTTTTTTATTATTCTGTTAACTGAAAATTCCAGAGTTCCTGTTGATGATCCTGCCACTCATCTTGAACTGACTATGATCCATGAAGTCATGGTTTTAGATCACAGCGGCCCTGATTTCGGACTCATTGAACTGGGATCTTTCTGCAAGCTGTTTTTCTATTCAGCAATCGTTTCAAGGCTGATTTTACCGTTTGATACAAGTATTCCAGGCCTTGGTTTGGCTCTTTTTATATTAGGCCTTTTTATTGTATATATTGCCGTCGGCGTAACCGAATCGGTTATTGCCCGTTATAGGATGGATAAAGTACCACAATTTGTTCTGACATCCTTTGCATTGGCCTTTTTTGCAACCATCATCACTTTGGAGTTTATAAAATGATACTACACCCGGTTGACACAATTTTATCACTTGTGCTGCTCTCTGTTTTATTTTCCTTTGGTGCAAGCAGACTCCCCGGACTCATATTGGTGGTTGGCTTGCAGGGAATTGTAGTCTCTATAGTTCCTCTTTTTATTGGTCATGATATGACTTCCGGTGGAATGGTCTTCACTTTTGCGACCTTAGCCATTCGGGGTATTATTATTCCAATGAGCATTTATATGGTCATTAAAAAAGTAGCCATAAAAAGAGAGGTAGAACCCATAATCAGTTATCATGCCTCCATACTTTGTGGCCTTGGACTTATCGTGGCAGCAACTTATATCAGCAGGCAATTAAATATTCCGTCTATCAGTGAATATACCCTGTTGTTTCCGTCAGCTATTGCACTTCTTGTGACAGGAATGTTTCTATTAATGGCCAGACGAAATGCCATTGCCATGGTCCTTGGGTACATCATGATGGAAAATGGTATCTATCTTGTTGGAACCACATTCTCTGTCCGGGCTCGCCATATTGTCGAATTCGGGATTTTACTTGATGTGCTTGCCGGGGTTATGATCATGGCTATTATACTTCAAAATATCAAACAAACCTTTGATGATGTTGATACTGCACATCTTAGAACATTAAAGGAATAGGTGCTATTTCATGGTAGAAATTGTTTTTATAACTCCTTTTATAACCGGTATTCTAGCTTTTTTTCTTCCAAAAGCGATCGGTCGCCAACTGTTAATAGGCACGGGAGCGATCCATCTTATTTTATCGCTCCTGCTTTGGAAAAATAGACCGGAAGCCTTTTTTAACAGCTATTTTGCTGTGACTCCAGAAGGGTTGTTATCACTTTTGGTTATTTCGTTCTTATTTTTTCTGACATCCATTTATACGGTTGCATATCTTAAAGAAAGTGAAATCCAGTCTGAAAATGTATTTACCGGATTCATGCTCTTATTTTTGTCTTCAATGACAATGGTGACGCTATCTGACCATATCATGGTCTTATGGATCGCGATTGAAGCGACAACCATTGCCAGCGCACCGCTGATCTTTACTCACAGATCTGCTGCATCCCTGGAAGCAACCTGGAAATATGTGCTAATTTGTTCTGTGGGTATTGCCATGGCTCTTTTGGGATCAGTCTTTATTACACTTTCCATGGATATTGGTAACGTTGATGCCCCACTCTCCTTTTCATCATTAACAACAGTTGCTAAAATGCTGGATCCCATGTGGCTTAAAGTCGGCTTTGTCTTCATCCTGGTTGGGTATGGAACAAAAATGGGCTTGGCTCCCATGCACACCTGGCTTCCAGACGCTCATAGCGAAGCGCCCAGTCCGGCTTCAGCATTATTATCCGGGGTACTTTTAAACTGTGCGTATCTGGGAATTTTTAAAACACATAAAATCATGTATGCTGCTGGTCTGGGTGATTTTTCAGGAGGGATTCTGATCATTTTCGGTTTGATGTCCATCCTGGCTGCAGCAACCTTTATTCTTAAACAGAATGAATACAAAAGAATGCTGGCCTATTCCAGTATCGAAAACATGGGTATAATTGCCTTTGGAACAGGTATTGGTGGTATTGCCGCATATGGTGCCATGATCTGCATGATTCACCATAGCCTGATCAAATCATCCCTGTTTTTATCATCCGGAAATATTTTACTGGGATACGGTGATCGATTGATTAAAAATACCGGGGATATGGCCAGCCGCATGCCAAAAACCTTTGTTGCATTTTTTGGTGGGTTTGCCGGTATTTCAGGTTTTCCTCCCCTGGGAATTTTTATTGGGGAACTATTTATAATTGTAGGGGCATTTAAAACCGGTCATTATGTTGCTGCGGGTATTTTTCTATTGACCCTGTGTGTCATCTTTGCCGGATTTGCAAACCAGGTCATGAAAATTTCCTTTGATGATTATGATTCCACTAAAACAATTGCCTTAAAAGAAAAGGCCAGCATGGTCTGGCCTCAATATATACTGCTGTTAACATCCCTGGTATTATGCTTTTATATTCCAGATACATTATATCAAACCATTGTTGATGCAGTGACTGCCATTGGCGGAGGACTTAAATGACTAACGCTTTTTTAGAAGTTTCAAATGGTGAGAAAGTCGCCTTAGATAAAATGGCTCATCTTTCCTTTCAAGAGTTTCACAAAAATGCTTTAAACATTGTTAAAGCCGGGGGAAAGGTTGTCCAGTATTTTGCTTTTCAGGACAAATCAACACTCAAACTCATGGCTGTTTTAAGGACGGATAAACTTTTTGTTGCAAGTTGTGATGCCCCGGACTCGTATCCTTCATTCACTCAAACCTGTGAACCCTTTCATATGTTTGAAAGGGAAATAGCAGAGCAATTTGGTATCCGACCCGAAGGTCATCCCTGGCTCAAAATGGTCAGGTATCATGCCAATTACCGTAATGTGCCAGATGTTTTTGGTAATGATTATAAAGAAGATATCCCTGGTAATTATGATTATTACCAGGTTGATGGTGATGAAATCCATGAGGTTGCAGTGGGTCCGGTTCACGCCGGCGTAATAGAACCAGGGCATTTCAGGTTTAATTGTATTGGTGAGCGTGTTCTTAACCTGGAAATTCAATTAGGATACCAGCACCGGGCAGTTGAAAATCTTTTTCATGATGTAGTTACAAAAAGATTACCCATTCTTGCTGAAAGTATAGCAGGTGATACAGCTATCGGCCACAGTCTTTGCATGGCACAGGCGGTTGAGGCGTTAACTGAGGTTCAACCGGATAGAGGTGCCCAAATTATTCGAACCATTGCCTTGGAACTGGAACGGATAGCCAATCATATGGGTGATCTTGGTGCATTAAGTGGTGATGTTGCATTCTTACCACCTGCCAATTATTGTGGGCGTATGCGCGGTGATTTTTTAAATCTGTCCCTTCTTATTTGTGGCAATCGATTTGGTAAAGGATTGGTAAGGCCCGGAGGGGTCCGGTTTACGTTTGATGAAGATATTCGAAAAACCATGAATGAACGGTTAAATGAATTAAAACCCCAGGTTGAACATGTACTTGAACTTATTTTTTCTGCTTCAACCGTCAGAGCCCGTTTTGAAGACTGCGGTGTTGTCAGCACGGCTGATGCCGAGCACTTGGGCCTGGTGGGTCCTGCCGGTCGCGCAAGCGGCATTTCATATGATGCCAGGCGCTGTTTCCCCACTGGGTATTATTCCAAATTGGATATTCCTGTACACAAAATAGGATCTTGTGATGTTTATGCCAGGGCTAAGATGCGAAGTGATGAAATACTGCAATCGATTGATATTATACAATATTTAATTAAAGTACGTGTTGAGACACAAGTTGTTGAAGAGATTAATTACGATCTTTCACCCTCTTGTTTTGTGGTCGCTATAAACGAAGCCTGGCGAGGAGAAGTGTCTCATGTACTCTTAACAGATAAGAATGGAAACATTCTTCGATACAAAGTCAAAGATCCTTCTTTTCACAATTGGAATGGTCTTTCAATGGCGCTAAGGGATACCGGGATATCGGATTTTCCTTTAAATAATAAAAGTTTTAATCTGTCATATTGTGGATTTGATCTGTGATAATTAAAAGAAAAAGAGAGTTTTAAATGTTCACTACACTAAAAAATAGATTTGAACAAGGGTGCAGAACTTGTAACTATCCTAAAGAAAAACCTGCCATATTTGAGCGTTATCGTGGTCGGCCTGTCATACAAAATGATGTTTCTTCTGATATGGTAAAAAAATGTGCCAAAGCCTGCCCCCAGGATGCCATTGATATTGCCCAGAAGAAAATTGATATGGGTCGATGTGTTTTCTGTGGGACATGTGAACGAATTTCCAATAGCGCTTTTGTTAAGTTTACCGGAGATTTTGAGATTGCAACGTCACAAAAAGCAGATCTGCTGACCGATGGAGATCTGCCTGCTCTTGCTGAACATTCAAAGCAGCATTTTAAAAAGTTGTTTGGTCGTTCTTTGCAGTTAAGACAGATATCAGCAGCCGGCTGTAATGCGTGCGAAGCAGATTTAAATGTTCTGGCAACTCCGTTTTTTGATCTGGCCCGGTTTGGTATCAATTTTGTAGCCTCTCCACGTCATGCAGACGGCATTGTTGTGACAGGGCCCATATCAAAAAACATGAAAACAGCCACACTACAGACATATGAAGCCGTTGCTGACCCAAAAGTCGTTATTGCTGTTGGCAGCTGCACCATAACAGGCGGTCCTTTTTTGGGAAGCCCTGAAATTACTGAGGGTCTGGACACTATTTTGCCTGTGGATCTGTTTATACCCGGTTGTCCACCCCACCCGCTTACCAACCTTCATGCATTGTTGACCTTTTTTAAATAAAAAAAGAAAAAGGGCCATTATTATACTTGTTTTGATAATGGCCCTGCTTGCTCATCAATTCTCGGTGTGAACCAGGAATGCTTTTTACACCACTATGGGTCTAATACTCTTGTCTCATTTATATTTTCATGATATGAATTTTTTGTTTATTTATTATTGTAATGAAATATTATAGCAAGTTTTTTATATTATAGGGGATTTAACAATGGCCAAGCTCAAAGAGCTGAATGATAGAATTATCCGACGCGTTAATGTTAATCTAGATGAATTTGATTTTGATACTGAAGGTTTTGTAACCAATGCTCTTGAGCATGATAAAATGTTAAAATTTTATGCATTCTATGGTATTACCTCTCGTCATCCCATTTATTTTCATTTTAAAAAGTCTAATATCGCAGGCAGTTATTTTCTTGGACAATGCTATGTAGGAAGATCTACCATTTATAAAAGTGATATCAGAGGAGATGAGTTAAAAAGAAAAGGGGATAAACTCCGTTATAAAAAAGAAGTCCCACTTGTTGAAGATGAAAGAATTACCATCAGAGACAGCCTTTTATATAAAACCCTTGTTCACAGTAACTCCCATAATCTTGAGAGCCCTGAGGAGTTCAGTATCCAGAATACAATTTCAGCGCATTATGTTAATATTCATGGTTCAACACTTCGAGGCTGTTTTCTTGGACCATTTGCAACCGTGGATCTAATGAATCTTCATTCTTGTATTGTCGGTGAGTTTTCTTATGTTCAGGCAGGTGAGCTTTTCCATAGAAAAATTGATCCTGGTACAGTGTGGATAAGAAATGAAAATTTTGAATTTAAATATAAATTTAAAAAAGATATATTAGAACATTATGTCGGTGTGAATGCCACGCATCAGCCTCGCGGAATCATTTACGATTTTGTTAAAGAACGGGAACAAGATTATGAGAAACTATTTGATGTGATGCATCTGACTCCGATAGATGCCCCGGAAAGTTCAGCGGTCAGCAGGTATGCTGTGGTAAATGGCAAAACTTTTATTGGTGAAAATGTTCTTATCTCCCAAAGATCCTTTTTGGAAAATGCAATAATGGGAGATGGCTCTAATGCCCAGGAAAACGCGTATATTATTAATTCACATCTTTCAGGCAAATGTATCACAGCTCACGGTGGAAAAATAATTCATGCTGATATCGGTCCTGATTCTTTTGTTGGTTTTAATTCATTTTTAAATGGAAAAGCCCATGCACGGATTGAAATTGGTGAAGGATGCATTGTCATGCCACATACAATCATAAGTCCTGATGTCCCCATCAAAATTCCTGATGAACATCTGATATGGGGATATATCAATTCTGTAGATGATATTAAAACCCATACCATTGCACTTGATGACCTAGCCGATTCCCGGGATACCCTGAGAATAGGAAAAATGGTTTTTACCGGGAAGGGCTCAGTTTTTATTGAAACCTTTCGAAAGAGGATAAACCAGATTCTATTGGCAAACGGTGCTTTGTATCACAATGGTGAAAATCGAGGCCATGCTCAAAATGACCAAAACATATCCTTTAATATCATTCAACCGTATAGTACAGGGGAGCTTAAGGGATTATATCCTTCGATCAGAATTAATCCATAGTTTTTAATACGAAATAAGATCGAACAAACTTCACATAGACCATTCGCGCTGGTCACAGCGACAGCGCGAATAGACCTTGTAAATGACCCTGTAAACAATTCTGTGTAACTGCTTTTTTTCCCTACATATTAGTTATAAGTTTCAAGTTTCCTTTGTAAAATCCCAATACAATGATTACACTGTATCCTAATTAAATATCATGGATGAATAAACCATTTTTCAAAATTATGAATATGACTCAAATTGACATACAAATTATTTTGGTTTCTCTGATTCTTCTTGGTTCATTAATATTGCTGATCTCTGGAAAAATCTCTGTTGATAAAACCGCTATAGGGATAATGGTTGTTCTTGCTTTAACAAAAATATTAACACCCAAAGAAACCGTGGCTGGTTTTGCCAATCCCGCAGTTTTAACTGTTGGTGCCATGTTTCTCCTAAGCTATGGACTCATCCGCACTGGCGCGGTGGGGTTTATGACAGAACTGGTTCTGTGGCTTTCAAAAGGCCGTAAGGCATATGCACATATTATTATTCTGGTGACAGTTGCCTTTGCTTCTGCGTTTATCAACAATACACCGGTGGTTGTTCTGTTTATCCCCATTGTCATGGGACTGAGCTGTGAGTGCGATTTTTCCCCTTCAAAATTATTGATACCTTTATCCTATGTATCCATACTTGCCGGAACCTGTACATTAATCGGAACATCCACAAATATTATTGTCAGCGATCTTTCCTCTGTATATGGATTTGAACCACTCACCATGTTTGAATTGGGTAAAATCGGTGTTCCCATAGCCATTATTGGAATCATTTTTCTCTTGTTCGTTTCCCCGAAACTCATGCCCGGCCGAACAGCCCCTGTCTGCGAGTTAGATGAAGGAAAACAAAAAAGATATATTGCAGAACTAATTGTTCCTGTAAAAAGTCCGATCATCGGAAAAACAGATATCATTGATTATGCTGAAGACGCATTTGGATTAAATGTAGTGGAAGTTTTTCGAAACGGACATATTTTTGATCCTTCCAGAAGCCTGATATCTATTAAACAAGACGATATTCTTCTGGTTAAAGGCTCAGCAGAAGACCTGGTGTCTGTTTTAAAAAAACAAGTGCTCAAACTTGCCCATGGTGAAGAAGACATGATATTTGGAAGCGGCTTGAAAGATGATTTGATTGTTGAACTCATTGTTCCGCCGTTGTCTATCCTCTTAAGTGAACCGCTTTTATCTACTGACCTGCAGGATGATTCAGATATTCAAATAATAGCCATACGAACCCGCCAAAATCACTATTCATATCGAAAAATTAAAAATGTGCGGCTTAAAATCGGTGATATTATTCTTGTTCGATGTCCAAGACACAAACTTTCAAAAATAAGAAAGAGTACTGATTTTGTGATTATTGAAGATATCCACCATGCCATGATTGATAAGGAAAAAGCCGGCATTGCCATCAGCATTTTCACCAGCGTTGTTCTTGCTGCCACTTTTGGGTTGGCAGATATCATGGTTTGCTCGTTAGCCGGTGTCTTTTTAATGACACTTACCCATTGTTTAAGCCTTAAAGACGCTTATAAATCTCTTCAACCTGAAGTACTGCTCCTGATCATCAGCACCCTTTCCCTTGGACTTGCCATGCAAAAAACAGGTGCAACAAAATTATATGCTGATTTTTTTCTAAGCTGGTTTGAAGGGATGAGTCCAAACTATGTTCTGGTGGGTGTCATTCTTCTGACCAGCATCTGTACTCATATTTTAAGCAATAATGCCACAGCCGTACTTTTGCTCCCCATTGCCATAACAACAGCTGTTTCCCTTGGAGTGAACCCAAAGCCATTTATCATTGGTGTCTGTTTTGGTGCCAGTGCTTGCTTTGCAACCCCTATCGGATACCAGACCAATCTTTTAGTGTATAATCCTGGCGGATATCGGTTTTCCGATTATATTAAACTGGGTTTACCCCTAAACCTTTTAGTCATCGTCATTGCATCTATTTTTATTCCCTTGGTTTGGCCATTTTAATCTGGTTGCTAAGATTCAAATAGTGTAACGCCTAAGCCCATAATTGGTGTCAAAATAATGTAACGGGAATATACCCCGCCGCCGTACCCCGCCAATCGAACAAATAAACATTACCCCGCTTACCCCGCCGCCAACTGCAAGCCAA
>JBDRQO010000046.1:0-33513 GCA_043826275.1 Pseudomonadota bacterium | reverse complement strand
TGAAAAACTGGAGTACAGAATTGTACGCCGGCTACCGGATTCACCAACTGGATGATCGTGCTAGCACCAATGAATCATTCGAAGACATTGGAGTCTTTTTCTTAGGTACTCGGATTAAATTTTAACGTTTTATTGGTACTTCAACACCTGCTATGTAGCAGGTCGAAATATAACCAGAACCGACAAGCCGGCAGGCAACGATTTTTGTTATAACTGCCTGCCGGTTTTTTTTGCTCAATTATCAAAGCTTATCTTAAATCCACTGTGCCGGATGATGATGCTGTTCCCGGCGTCAGTATTGCTGTGCAGACCTATGGGGACTTTCTCAATTTAGACCCCCCCTCATCTCCACGCCATAGTTTCAGATGGATGCTTCCTAAAAGATGGCAATTCCCAGACATTTCAGAATATATGATTTGGACGGCAGGCATCCTGATCAGTTTGATTGTTTTGGGATTGAACATGACCTCAATTATTTCAGGTTGAGATTCTGGTCAAATATTGATAGCTTTATCGAAAAAGAGATCTTTATATATTTGTACAGGCCCTTGCTTAATTTGGGAAAAAATAAAAATATTAATTTTCTGGTGTAAAAATGCAAAATGAAATCAAAAAAATCATACAATCCATGGATGTAAAACAGGATCGGGAGATGGCGGAATCAAAAGCCCTCACCATTTTTAAATTTGGTCCCCAAGCGCTGGATATTCTTGTTGATCTGGGTGGATCCATAGAAGAGAAAGAAAATGATATCCAGATAAAGAAAAAACAGCTCCGGGCAATCATTCTTTCCATTGCTATGTTTACCCGGAAAAAAAATATTTTTCAAACTAAGGCAATCAGCAATTCAAACGCCATAAGCCTTTTATGTAAATTATCATCTGAAAATTATCACTCTGCTACCGGAGTGCTTCACCGTATCGGATATTCCGATTCCGACATTCAAAAAGAAAGATTATTGTCATTACCCATTGTTGATCTGCACTCCAATGATAAAGAAATCTCACTGAATGAGGCATTAGAGGAAATAAAAACAGCTCAGTTGCTGACAGGCATAAACCGTATTAAAAACAGCGGTTTCATAATGGGCTATTCAAAAAGGCACGCCCATGAAATATACCGTGTCGGTAAGACGGATTTTGTCTATCGGATAAGAAAACGCAATTTAATTTAATGGGTTGTCAGATTTGCATGTATGGAAAAAATGAATTGGCCGGTCTGCTTGGAATCAGCGTTGGTGGAATTCCCGGAGCAGAAAATAAATGGGCTTTTCAAGCCTAGCCTGCGGGCTGATCATTATTGCGGCTTTAATTATCTTTTTGTTTAAAAAAATAAAATAACATTTAAATGCCGTCCAATGATTTTGACAGGCCTTGGAATATTGCCAGTTGATCTGTTTTCCCCAACACCCCCACCATATCCTGATGCGCTAATAGAAAATCAGGTTCAGGGTTGGAATACAGTTTTCCATCCCGTAAAATCCCGGCAATGGTTACGCCGGTGCTGGTTCGAATTTTTGACTCTGCAATTGTCTTCCCGGAAAGCAGACTGTTTGAACCAATTGTTACCCAGGTCAATTGGAATAGCCTGGAACTGTTTTGCAGCTGGGTAATGGATTTGTATTCCGCTTTCAGGTCATATAACGGTCGATAGAGTTCATGCCGGACTTCATCAGTAAACTGATGAATCCGGTCAACCGGCAAATCAAGGTGGAGCAGTGCCTGACGGGTAAACTCCAGCCCGGTCTCAAATTCCGGCTGCACAACATGGTATACGCCATTATCCTGAAAGTATTTCATCTGATCAAATGACTGGGCGCGTGTCACCATGTGCAGATCCGGCTGCATCTTTTTACCCAGCAAAACAATGGCCCGGGCAACAATGCTAGCAGGCGTGGTGATCAGCAAGAGATTTGCTTTTTCAATATTTGCTGCTTCTAAAATAACCGGTTGGCTTGCATCTCCATAAATAATGGGAAATCCATGGGCTTTCAATTGCTCCACACGTCTTGAATCAAACTCAAGAATAACAAAACAAACCCCGATCCGCTTTAGAACATCGGCAATATGTTTGCCGACCCTCCCTCCCCCTGCGATGATCAAATGATCTGTCAACCCCTCTTCCGGGAGATTAATGGTCTGATAGGTATATGGCTTGCCCCACCGGTTGCGCAGGGCATATAGCGGCGTGGTCAATCCAGATATAAACGGTGTTAAAAACATGGTGATAATGGTTGTGGTAAGGACCAGGGAATAAAAATCCATTGAAATGGATTCTGTACTGATACCCACCCGCGCCAGAACAAAGGAGAATTCCCCCACCTGGGACAGCCCCAAAGCCGTTGCCAGTGGAATGATATTACCATAACCGAATGCTTTGCTCAAAACACCGAATATCAATCCTTTACCGATCATAATGATTAAAACCAATACCAGAATCGGTTCCCAATGAGAAATCAGGTATTGAGGGTCAAACAGCATCCCCACCGACGTAAAAAAAAGCAGGCTGAAGATATCTCTTAAAGGAATGATATCACTGAGTGCCTGGTAACCATAATCCGACTCGCTGAGCAGCATGCCGGCCACAAATGCGCCAAAGGCAAATGAAAGCCCGAAAAGATAGGTGCCATAGCCGATCCCCAGGCCCATGGCAACGGTGGCCAGCGAAAACAATTCCCTTGAATTCCAATTGGCAATGTGTTTCATGATCAGCGGTATCACCTTTGTGCCGACAAAAATCATGACCAGCAGAAAACAGACCGCCTTAACCGCTGCAACCCCCAATAAAGGTAACCCGGCCTTTGGGTTGTTCAACTGGGGAAGGATAATCATCATGGGTACGATGGCCAGATCCTGGACAATCAGCATTCCGATCATTACCCGGCTGGATAAGGTGCCGACCCGCCCCTGATTTTCAAGTGTTTTTAACAATACCATTGTGCTGGACAAAGAGATCAAGGCGCCAAACCAGAGCGACTGCATCCATGACCAGCCAGACACCTGGCCGATACAGAATCCAAACAAAATAGTCAGCAGAATCTGGATAGGGGTTCCCATAAGGGCAATATTGCGAACCGGTTTTAATTCTTTAAAAGAAAACTCCAGTCCCAGGGCAAACAGCAGCAACGCGATTCCTATTTCAGCGAGCATCTCGATTTCATGGATACCGGAAACCGTTACCCCACCTGTATAAGGGCCAACCGCCACACCTGCCAGAATATACCCCAGTATCAACGGCTGCTTGAGCCGTTGCGCAATCAACCCGCCGATAAAAGCGGCCATTACAATGATGATGATATCCCCTGCGATTCCCATGGTCTATTAATTACCACAATTTTTTATTTTATATATATATTTTTTTTATCAATTGATTTATTGGTAGCCAATCGGCTAAAATCAAATGAGAATTTCAATACTGCGCTGAATAATTTTTTGTTCAGGAGGATATTTATGAAAAACCATTTCATTATTATACTTGCCATTTTAGCCCTGCTTGCATCCCAGGTTCAGGCAGAAAACAGAATAAAAACGTCAAAAGGCCAGACAGTTTATGTTCCGGCTTATTCCCATATTTATATTGGAAACAAGGGAACCCCCTATCTTTTAACCGTAACCCTCAGTATCCGGAATATTGATCTTACCAGTCCCATTACTATCACTGAGGTCGGTTACTATGAAACCCAGGGGAAATTTCTTAAAAATTTCATAACAGAACCGATTGAGCTCACCCCTCTGGCTTCAACCCGCTATATCATCAATCAAAATGATAAAATCGGTGGATCAGGCGCCAATTTCATCGTCAAATGGAAATCAAAGGAAACAACCAACCCACCAATTATCGAAGCGGTCATGATAGGAACCCAATCCCAGCAGGGGATTTCCTTTACATCCAGGGGAGAGCCTATTTTAAGTGCCGATTAAAAGAGCAGGTTAGTTTCCGTCCTGGATGTCACCAATATGTCATCTAAAACAAAAAACGGGCGTTTCAATTTGAGTTAAAAACTCTTGAAACGCCCGTCTATATTATATGGTACCGAAGAGAGGACTTGAACCTCCACACCTCGCGGTACTAGATCCTAAGTCTAGCGTGTCTACCAATTCCACCACTTCGGCTAAAAACCCAAAATAAGTTGTCATGGTGCCGAAGGGGAGATTCGAACTCCCACAAGCATACGCTCGCCAGTCCCTGAAACTGGTGCGTCTACCAATTCCGCCACTTCGGCACAAACCCTCTAAAACTGCCCGATTAGAGCAATAAAAGATTGCTTAAAAATGACAGTTAGGCTATATATATTCCTTTGAAAGTTTTGTCAAGTTGATTGTTCCAAGAGAAAAGGCAGATATGGAATTTATTGAAAATATCGATCACATTAAACATCCCTTTAAAAATGCGGTGGTTACCATTGGCAACTTTGATGGCGTACACAAAGGGCATCAAAGTCTTTTAGGCCGTGTCATTGAAAAAGCCGATCAAATAGACGGCACATCCGTTGCCATAACATTTGAACCCCACCCGTTAAAAGCGCTTGGAATAAAAGCCCCTCCTCTGATCACCCGCAGGGACCAGAAAATTGAGCTTATTGAAAAAAGCTGTATTGATGTCCTGATTTGCCTGCCATTTGACAAAACATTTGCCGCCATAACTGCTCAAGACTTTATCGAACAACTCCTTGTGAATAAAATCGGGATGAAAGCGATCATTATAGGTGCAGACTACTCGTTTGGAAAAGACAGGGCAGGAAATATTGAAATGTTAAAGCAGGAAGGAGAACGGCTTGGATTCGAGACCATTGTCTCTCCCTGGATTAATGATACCGGTTCAGACCGCGAACGGATCAGCAGCACCAAAATTCGTGATATTGTCACGGATGGAAATGTGGATCAGGCGGTTAAATACCTTGGCCGGCATTATCAAATCAGGGGGAAAGTGGTTCAGGGACGAAAACGCGGTGGTTCACAATTGGGATTTCCCACTGCCAATATTAAGCTCCATGATGAGCTCTGCCCTAAACTTGGTGTCTATGCAGTCACTGTGGAAACGATTAAGGGCAATTTCATGGGCGTGGCCAATATCGGGTTTTCTCCCACATTTGGTGACCACATGTTCACTATTGAAGTCCATATCCTTGATTTTGACCATGATCTTTATGATACCCGAATCAGGGTGAATATGATTAAACGCCTCAGGGATGAAAAAAAGTTTTCCAGTATTGCCAAACTGTCTGCACAGATAAAAACAGATATTCAAACTGCAAGGGATCTATTTAAAAAAAATGGCTATTCTTGATATCTTAACATATCCGGAAAAATCATTGCTCATACCATCGGTCACGGTGGAGACCATTGATAATGAGATAAAACAGCTGATCCAAAATATGGGCCAGACCATGTTTAACGCGCCGGGAGTGGGCCTTGCAGCGCCCCAGGTGGGTGTCAACAAGAGAATTATTGTCTATGATTCAAATGCAGATAACCCGGATTTTGAGGGCGAAAAAACTGATTTTACCGCCCTGATTAATCCACAAATTATTGAGGCCTCGGGCAGTATCATTTCTGAAGGTGAAGGATGCCTGAGTGTGGTGGATTATAATGCCGATGTCAACCGCTATGAAAAAGTTACCGTGACCGCGCAGGACATTGACGGCAATGACATACAATTTGATGCCAAAGGAATTCTTGCTGTGATCATGCAGCATGAAATAGATCATCTTGATGGGATTCTTTTCATTGACCGGATCAGTATTTTAAAGAGAGCCATGTATAAAAAGAAAATTAAAAAAATGCTTGAATAGATTAAGGCAATACCCTTGAGAAAACCGATCAATATCATTTACATGGGCACACCGGATTTTAGTGTTGCAGCCTTGGAAAAACTGGCGGCCCAGGATGATATCCATGTCAGCCTTGTCATCACCCAGCCGGATCGTCCAAAAGGCAGGGGAAAAAAAACAATGTCTTCTCCGGTCAAAACTGCAGCCTTGAAATTAGGCATTAATCTATATCAACCCGAACATCTTAATACTTTTGAAGCCATAGAAAAATTAAGCAGTTTAAACCCTGATTTTTTTGTGGTAGCCGCTTACGGTCAGATATTGTCCCAGCAGATACTGGATATTCCCAAAGTTTATCCTATTAATATTCATGCCTCTCTTTTACCCAGATACAGAGGCGCTTCTCCCATACAGGCGGCCATTTTAAACATGGATGCCATGACCGGAGTGACCACCATGATCATGGCCAGAGAAATGGATGCAGGCGACATCTTGATGTCAAGATCAACCCCCATAATGCCTGAAGATACGGCCCAGGATCTTCAGGATCGGCTTTCGGCCCTGGGCGCTGATCTTATTATTGAAACAATAAGAGCTGTTGTAGACCAATCCCTGACTCCCACGCCTCAAGACCATGATTGTGCAACCTATGTCAAACTGCTTAAAAAAAGTGACGGCAGGATCGACTGGAATCTTTCCAGCACAAGAATCTGCGCCCATATAAACGCTATGACAACTTGGCCCGGAGCCTTTTCCCTTCTTGAGGGTCGTCACACCAAAATCTTTAAAGCCAGTCCATCAGATCGCTGTGTTGATTATCTGCCTGGAACGATTTTCCAATGCGACCCCCAGGGAATTTGTGTCTCCTGTGGACAAGGAAGCCTGATTATCCTGGAACTCATGGGTTCATCAGGCAAACGGTTAAATGCCGGAGATTATTTGCGGGGTCATACCATCCATCCTCCTGTTCAGTTTGGCCGGTAAATGGATAAAGATCCTCGATACATTGCATTTTTGGTTTTACTCTATTGGCACAAGGCCGATCACACGCTGGACCGTGCCCTGGAAACCCATTCAGACACAATTAACAATCTTTCAAAAAAAGACAAAAGCCTTTGCAACGCTTTGATCTTTGGTGTTCTCAGGCATCGTGAATCCATTGACTGGATTATTAAAGCATTCTCCAACACTGCCATTGAAAAAATAAAACCAAAGCCATTGTATCTGCTTCGACTGGCCCTTTATCAAATCTTACACTTGGACCGGGTTCCTGTCTTTGCTGCTATTAACACTGCAGTAGAGATCGGCAAACAAAAATGTGGTCAACAAACTGCCGGATTCATTAATGCTGTTTTAAGAAAGGCAGTCAAAGGTCACGCTACTGTCCCAATACCGAACAAAGACAGCCTGCCTGCTCAATTTATATCTGTTCAATATTCCCTGCCATTATGGCTTGCTAAAAAATGGGTTCATTCTTTTGGCCTCAAACAGACTGAATCGCTTTGTATTCAAATCAATACCATTCCCATGATCACCCTGAGGACCAATAGTTTAAAAATCGATCGGCTCAATTTAGCCGGCCACCTGTGCAACCAGGTCCAAAACATCATCCCGACAGATTATGCCAAACAAGGCCTGCGGTTTACAAACCCTAAAATCGCCATACCAGAGATGGAACCATTTAAACAAGGATGGTTCCAGATCCAGGATGAGGCCGCCCAGATGGTAACCGAGTTTCTGAACCCCAAACCCTTTGAAACTATCCTGGATGCCTGTGCCGGCCTGGGGGGAAAAACAGGACATATTGCCCAGCTCATGGAGAATACCGGTACCCTGATTGCTTTAGATATCCAACCAGACAAACTCAAATTATTAAACAATGAAGCTCAACGGCTAGGATTCACAAACATCCAGACAAAAGCCTGTGATCTGATCAAAACATCAATCAAGGATTTTGATAATTTTTTTGATCGTGTCCTTGTGGATGCACCCTGCACGGGATTGGGTGTGCTGCAACGGAACCCGGACACAAAATGGAAACGATCCCAACATGATATCACCCGGTTGTCGGGCAGACAAAAAAAAATCCTCAACGCAGCGGCAAACCTGGTAAAACCCGGTGGTATCCTTGTCTATGCCGTCTGTTCCTGTGAACCGGAAGAAAATGAACAAGTGATAGATACATTTTTAAATAAAAGAAAAGACTTTTCCATTGCTAAAGATGCTGAATCTGATAATTATTCAATATTTATGACTTCTGACGGTTTTTTAAAAACCTATCCTGAAACCAATAACATGGACGGTTTTTTTGCAGCCCGCTTAACGAGGAAATCTTAAATTTCAGGTGAAATCTTTATTTAAACATATCCTTTTATTTATTATAGCCTTTGGCTTAGCAGGCACAGGAGCCTTTTATGCTGTTCGCATGTTTACTCAGAGTGCAGATGAAGTTGTCCTGCCGGAACTTGCCGGAAAAAATATCATCTATGTTTTAGAAACCCTGACCAACATGGGACTGAACACTAAGCTTCACTCAACTCTTTATGATGAATCCATCCCGGAATATGCAGTTATTTCCCAATCACCCGCCCCCGGGACCACCATTAAAAAAGGACGGGATGTTGTCATCTATCTGTCCAAAGGGAAAAAAGAAAACCGGATACCGGATTTAAGACTGATGCCTTTGGAACATGCGCGTATCCTTCTTGAAAAAAACCAATTTAATTGTGGACATTTATCCTATGTCTATTCATCAACTATTTCAAAAGGAAAGATCATTGCCCAATATCCTGAACCGTTTTCAACAGCCTTTAAAGACATTTTTTGTGATCTTTTAGTCAGTCGCGGCAACAAACCTGAAGAGAGGGTGATGCCTGATATCAAAGGTTTACCCATTGAGTCGGTCTCAAGCATGATGACCACAAACAATCTTGTCATTTCAAATATTTTATCGAACATTGATTCGAAAAAAGACCAGGGAATTGTCTTGAGTCAAGATCCTGAGGCAGGGAGCCTTGTCACTTTTGAGACCTCTGTTACGCTCACGGTGAATGCCTTAAAAAAAGACCAGGCCATGTCCCCGGATTTATTGAACCGACTGATCATGCTGACCCACTCATTGAAGCCTGGTTTTTTAAAATTCCATGTCAGAATTGAAACAGACATGTTCGGACCTTTATTTGATCTTTACAATGAACATATGAAACCAGGAGAGAATATTCATATGTTAGTCCCGGCCGGGAATAAAACCAATATTAATATTTACATTGACCATAAACTTGTTAAAATCATTACCATAGATCCTTGGGACAAGGATAATACTACAGGAGATATCGAACCATGGGAATCATCGCCCCTTCAATTTTATCAGCCGATTTCACCAAATTAGGTGAAGAGTTAATCAGTATCGAACAGGCAGGAGCGGACTGGATACATATTGATGTCATGGACGGCCATTTTGTTCCTAACATCACTTACGGACCTATTATTGTTGATGCATGTAAAAAAGCGAGCAACCTGATTCTGGATGTACACTTGATGATTGAAAAACCTGATCTGCTCATTCCTGAATTTGCCAAAGCAGGGGCTGATTATATCAGTGTTCATGCTGAAGCCTGTACCCATTTGCACCGCACTCTTCAACACATTAAAAGCCTTGGAAAAAAAGCCGGTATTGCCTTGAATCCTGCCACTCCTTTATCATCGATTGAATGGGTGATCGATCAGCTGGATTTTGTTTTAATCATGAGTGTTAACCCTGGCTTTGGCGGCCAGAAATTTATTCATTCCAGCATTGAAAAAATTGCCAGACTCTCTGACTTGCTTAAACAAAAAAATAGTGATGCCATCATTCAGGTGGACGGTGGTATTAACAAAGAGACCATTGCCCAGGTTTCAAGGGCCGGAGCAACATCATTTGTGGCAGGTTCTGCTATTTTCAATACCCCTGATTACAAAGAGACCATTACACAGATACGTCAGAACATCGTCTCTTAACTTTCTTGCATCATGACCAAAAAATGGTAGGATAACCTTGCTTTTATCAATCTTTATAAACAAGGTTATCCATGAATAAATCCAAGGTTGTATTGGTTCAGCCACCTATCCAGGATTTTTATCTGACTATAAAAAGAACCATCCCCTATGGCCTGGCTTCCATTGCTGCATCAATTATTCAAGAAGATTTTGAAGTTAAAATCATAGACGGACTTGCCACCTCAAAATCAAAAATCATTGAATATCCCCCGGCCTTTTCCTATCTTGAACCCTTTTATGGCAAAAAAGATATCACAGCTTTTTCTCTTTTCCATGAGTTTCGACATTTCGGATACTCTTATGAACATTTGGGGAATCTGGTCCGGCAGGAACAGCCTTTTATTGTGGGGATCTCTTCTTTATTTACCGCGTACTCAGATCAGGCCCTGGAAACCGCCAGGATGATAAAAAAATTTTATCCCCAATGCCTGATTGTCATGGGCGGACACCACCCCACTATTTTCCCTGAAAAGGTTTTGGACTATGACAGTATTGACTATCTCATCCGGGGTGAGGGTGAAATCCCCATGGCAAAACTGTGTACGGCATTAAAAACAGGCACTGATGTTAAAAAAATTCCAGGTGTCTGCTATAAAGATACAAAGGGGATGCACATTTGTGATCCTTTCTGGGTAAAAGATTTATCAAACCTGCCCTGCCCTGCCACAGCGCTGATCAACCATGATTATTACCAGAGAAAAAAACGAATTTCAGCAACCATTGTCTCCTCCAGGGGTTGCCCCATGCAATGTTCCTATTGTTCGGTTTCTGCCACTTCTTCTTATGGCGGATACCGGAAAAGATCTGTTGATAGTGTCATCGAAGAAATCCAGATGCTGATTCAACATCATGATGTCGGATTCGTTGATTTTGAAGATGAGAACCTTTGCCTGGACAAGGAATGGTTCTTTTCTCTTTTTAACAGGATTGTTCCCATGCTCAGCAAAAAAAATATAGAGCTTCGGGCCATGAACGGCCTTTACCCGCCGTCTATTGACGAAGATATAGTCAAACTGATGAAAAAGGCCGGGTTTAAAACCTTGAATCTTGCTTTGGGGTCTACATCTATTGAACAATTAAAGCAATTCAAACGAAAAGATGTGCGGCAGTCTTTTGAAAATGCAGTCTCTTTGGCTCAAAAGAATCATCTTGAATGTGTATCTTATATTATCGGTGCCGCTCCCGGCCAATCGGTTGAAAGCTCTTTAAACGATCTGCTTTATCTGGCTTCCCAAAGAACCCTTGTGGGTTTTTCAGTGTATTATCCTTCACCAGGCAGCCTGGATTACCAGGAATGTCAAAGCAGACAACTTTTACCCAAACATTTTTGTCAAATGCGATCGACAGCGTTACCCATTGAAGATACCACAACAAGGGTCCAGTCCATTACCCTGCTAAGACTGTCAAGAATTTTAAATTTTATAAAGGCAATCTTAGATTCAGATGGACAAATGCCAGATCCTGTAAATTATACTGACCCTGAACATTATACTGGCCAAAACATACTTTCTTGTCTGGATCGAACAGAGCAGTCTAAAAAATTGCTGCAATGGTTTTTATATGATGGGGTTATACGAGGACTTGATCATGACAAAGAAATCTATGAACACTGCGTTGATCTCAACTTAACCAGACAATTCATCCAAAAAATGAAAACCATTCAGATTTCTGGCGTAAAACAGGAATGACTATAGATTAAAAATAATACAATATTTAGATTTTTTACGCCATGGTTTGAGTCTTTTGGGGATGAATGGTTTTACCCTGTTCAAGTGCAATGTGTTCATTGACATGTGAGCTGATTGTCTGTTGAACCATTTTGGTAATATCTTGGATTGCCATGTCCTTAAAAACAGAGAATGGAATCTCATCTAAAACAGTTACTGTCATATAATGCCTGCCACTGATCTTTATGGAGTGTTTGGGCAATGCTTTTTTGGTATTATTGATCACCATGGGCAAAATCGGTTTTTGCATTTTCTTGGCAAGAATAAATGCGCCGGGTTTGAACGGCTTGACCAGGCCGGTTTGAGATCGGGTTCCTTCCGGAAATATCATCACGGAAATATTTTGCATTAACAATTGCTCACATTGTTCCATCATCTGTGCAATGCTGGCCTTATCTTTTCTTTTTAATTTAATATATCCGTTCAATAGCATGTTCCAGCCGATAAACGGGAGGTTAAAGACTGCGGCTTTGGATACCCACCGCATGGGGAAAAACAAACGATAAATCAGGAGAATATCAAGTTGAGACTGGTGATTGGATACAATGACATAGCTTTTATTCATATCCATTTTATTTCGGCCGATAATCTTCACTGACCAGATGGGTACACACCAGATATAGACAGATGCCCAGAAAGATGAAAATAAATTCAATGCGATTCGTCGTGGATCAATAAAAAAAGAAAACAGCCTAATCAGGCAGGCAATAAAGAAAAAAATGGCTGAACTGACTGCCACAAAAGCGATATACAGATAAGAAAAAAAAAGAACTTTGATGTCTTTAAAGCTCATAAGGCGTTAAACTTTCCCATCCATCTTCAGTGACCAATATGGTCTGTTCAAATTGAGCAGACAACATGTTGTCATTTGTGACCGCTGTCCACTTGTCTTCTAAGACATGAAGATCTCTTTTACCCAGATTGATCATGGGTTCAATGGTAAAAACCATACCCGGAACAAGAGATACCCCTCTTCCTCGAGATCCAAAATGCAGCACCTGGGGCTGCTCATGAAATTCAATACCCACTCCGTGCCCGACAAACTCCCGGACAACCGAACATCCTTGTGCTTCCGCATAATTTTGAATGGCATATCCAATATCTCCTAGACAGACACCCGGTGCAATTATTTCAATGGCTCTTTTTAAGGATTGAGCTGCCACACTGACTATTTTTTTTCCTTGTTCAGTTGGTGTTCCTACAAAAAAGGTTTTACTGGCATCGGCATAATAACCGTCAAGTATGGGAGTAATATCCACATTGACAATATCGCCATCATTGAGTACCCGTTCTGAAGGAATGCCATGACAGATCACTTCATTGACCGATACACAGACACTTTTGGGAAACCCCCGGTAATTTAATGGTGCAGGGACAGCACCGGCGCGTATGGTTTCTTCATGTACAAAAGTATTGATATCATCTGTTTTAAGACCGGGTTTGATCATTTTTTCCACCTGATCCATCATGGACATCAACAGGTTTCCACATTTTCTGATCCCTTCAATCTGTTCAGCAGTCTTGATATGGATATCATATCGGTTTAGATATTCTTCTTTTATACTGATATCAATTTTTTGATTCCTGCAGCAGTTTTTATATTTTTTCCCACTTCCGCATGGACAGGTTTCATTGCGCCCGATTTTTATTGGTTTTTTATTCATTAGAATTCAGGCTCCAAAGGATGTCCCCACAATGAATGGAGATATGCATGTGTAATTTCAACCGCAATCAAATCGCCTATTTGAGCATGGCCTGACGGAAAATGCACGATTTTATTAGATTCTGTTCTGCCGCTCATCTGCTCCATATTTTCAGGCCCTGGATCAAAACCCTCTCGTTTTTTATTGCTTTTACCTTCAACCAGAACGCTGAGTGTTTTGCCGATTAATTCTTTATTTTTTTTCTCGGTATATTTATCCTGTAATGCCAGCAAACGATTTAACCGATCCTTTTTTGTCTGCTCATCAATCTGATCAGCAAATTTTGCTGCCGGCGCAGATGATCGGTCTGAATAAGCAAACGCAAAAATAGAGTCAAATTCAACCTGTTTTAACAAATCCATGGTATCATTGAAATCATCCAGGGTTTCCGATGGGAATCCAACAATGATATCAGTTGAAAGCGCAATATTGGGACATTCTCTCTTCAGGTCATTAATTCGCCGGATATAGGCTTCTTTGGTGTATCCTCTGTTCATTTTTTTTAAAATCCGGTTGGACCCGGACTGCACAGGAAGATGCAGATGGGTACAGACTCGATCAAGGTCTCTTATGGCTTTGATCAGATCCATGGAAAGATCTTTGGGATGGGATGTGGCAAATCGTATCCGCTCCAGACCCTTAACTTCATTTATTTGTGCCAATAACCGGGGAAAAGAAATCTGATTTTCTTTACAGCCATAGGAATTGACATTCTGTCCCAGCAAGGTCACTTCCTTTACATTGGCCTTGGCCAGTAAAGTGATTTCTTCGATAATGCTTTCAGGAGTTCTGCTTCTCTCTTTACCTCTGACATAAGGGACAACACAATAGGTGCAAAAATTTTCACATCCCTGCATAATGGTAACAAATTTAGATATTTTATTTTCGCCGAAACAGGCAGTATCTGGTTTTGATTCATAGATCATTTCAGAGTCTTGGATGTCCACGACCTGTTTGACACCCAATCTTATTGAATCAATATGCTGCCCAAATCTTGAAAAAGCCCGGGTGCCTAAAACAATATCCAGATGGGGAATCCGCTCAAATGCTTTTTCTCCTTCCTGCTGGGCAACGCATCCAGCCATTACCGTGATCAAGTCAGGTTTTTGCTTTTTTATTTTGGCAAACCTGCCAAAAAAACTGAATGCCTTTTCTTCAGCCTTGTGCCGGATCGAACATGTATTACAGACAACAATGTCAGCTTTTTCCATATCCAATGTTTTTTCAAACCCATAGGCATTTAAAATAGAGGCTATTTTTTCAGAATCATAGACATTCATCTGACAGCCAATGGTATGAATATAGGCATATCCTTTATACTTCATGGAACTTAAAATCCTTATTTAAATCTTCAACAATCAAGGCTGCCGTTTTTAGTCGCCCAGGAGCAATAGCCAGTCGGATAAGGCCTTTTTGGGCATCTAAGGTGGTTGCAATCGCTACACCTTCATAGGCTTCAAAAATAAAACGGATAAATCCAATCTTTGTCTTATCCACCCAATAATTTTTATGAATTGTCTGCATGTTTAAAAAAGAAAATAATATAAAGGCAGGGTCTAAAGACCAAACCAGCCTTTGAATAATTGACTTAACTCTTTATTGTCTTCATCACTCAAAGATTGGGCAAAGACACCCAGCCGGATGGAAATCTTTTTTCCGTTGCTCCAGGGCCACCAGGCACAAAGAAGCAAGTCGTCTTTGTCTGTATGGGTTGTGAACAGTTCCTGGCCCGGATGCAGGCCACCAAAGAATCTAATAACAATCTTGATCACTTCAGGTGCTTTTTGAAAATTACCAGCATCCCATATATCACCCATATGTCCTTGAATAATATTGATAACCATGTCCTGATTTTTTGCATCAAATTCTGCTAAAACAGTATCAAACCGGTCATCCCACTTCCAGGTCAAATGTTTTTCAAAGGCCTTATACAGTTTTCTGGTGGTATTTTCAAGCGCTGAGGTATCATGATCCAACATCTGTACAATTCTCCTTTCCTCAAAAATTGTCTGCAATTAAAAATTGTTTTTACATTAACAGATTCTAATCTTTTTCACCAGTAATTGATCAAAATTATTTACAAAATTGACTTTCTCCTTGTTTATCGATATACATTCATTCTTAATTAATGGAACCCTTATTAACATATCCTAAACCTGATCCACTCGTTGTTGATTTTCTTGCCAAAGCGCTTGATTGTCACCCGATTCTTGCCACTCTTTTATCCAACAGAGGCTTGAATGATATTGCCCAGGCCAGATTCTTTTTAAACCCAACCCTTGACCATTTGATAAATCCGTTTGCTTTAAAAGATATGGAGAAAGCTGTCGACCGAATCCTGACTGCCGTAATAAACAAAGAAAAAATTTTAATTTTCGGCGATTTTGATGCCGATGGTGTCACTGCTACTGCCCTGCTTTATGACTTTCTTGAATATTGTGATGCCAATGTATCCTGGTATATCCCCCATCGGATCAAAGAAGGATATAGTCTTGCATCCGACCATATTGACATGGCCATTGATCAGAATATTGACCTGATCATTACCGTGGATTGCGGGGTCAGCAGTCATGATGCCATCAATCAAGCCATGAATGAAGATATTGATGTGATCGTGACCGACCACCATGAACCCGATAGCGACCTGCCCCGGGCACTGGCCGTCGTTAACCCAAAAAGAAAAGATTGCCTGGCAGGCCTGGACTATCTGGCCGGCGTCGGCGTTGCTTTTTTTCTTGTCATGGCCCTAAGAAAGCATTTCAGAAAAAATCTATTCTGGGAGACCATGGGGGAACCAAATCTTTTGGACTATCTTGATCTATTTGTTATCGGCACCATCGGGGATATGGTTCCATTGATCAAGGGAAACCGGGCACTCTGTATGGCAGGATTCAAACGTATCCGCCAGGGAAAACGACTTGGATTAAACGCCTTGGCTCAAGTCGCCAGGGTAGACCTGGCCCGAATGGATTCAGATGATATTTCATTTAAAATTGTTCCAAGAATAAATGCCGCAGGCCGGATTTCCCATGCACGGATCTGTGTTTCCCAGCTAATTGATAACGATATGGTAAATACAGAAAAAAATGCCTTATTACTGGATCAGCTCAATAGCCAACGCCAGAAAATTGAACAACAGATTGTTCAGGAAATTGAGCACAGGTTGCTGCAAACCCCCGCATTGTTAAATTCAAAACTATTGTTTTTGTGGGATGATTCCTGGAATCCAAGTGTTCTTGGTATTGCAGCATCAAAACTGTGCAGAAAATATTATATCCCGGTGATACTGTTATCCAGCAAAGGGGAATATGCTATCGGGTCAGGCCGAAGCATTAATAATATCAGCATATACAAGGCATTAAAACAATGCGAATCTTTACTTGAAAAATTTGGCGGTCACTCTCTTGCAGCCGGTCTCACCGTAAAAAAAGAAAACCTTGAACTGCTTAGCCGGAATCTAAACGATCATGTTGAATCCACATATTCAACAATTGATTTCCAAAAAAGGTTGGCCATTGATGCCGTTTTGGACCTTGATGACATTACCTTTGAATTGGCCAAAGAAATTGATCGATTACGGCCATTCGGCATGGCCAACCCGGAACCGGTTTTTATGAGTGAAAACATCCAGGTGATCTCATCATTCATCATGGGTAACAATCATAGAAAAATGATTCTAAAAAAAGCGTCATCCCCGAATGGTCAATGTGTTGAAGCCTTTCATTTCAATGTCATTGACCCGGATAATCACCCTGATTATTTTCCCCGGATTACATTTAAGCTTAAAATCAATAAATTTAAAAAATCTGCTGCACAAATTATTATCGAAGATTATTAATTTTAAACTTGAAAAAAAGCCTGTTTTTAGTGTATATATACAGATTAAAATTTTATGATTTTTCAAAATTAAGGATAAATAAATGGCCAAAATCTTTTATACCGGAAACAGGGAAGCAAAGCTTCTTTCCAAGATTGAATCTTCTAAAGAACGAGATAGATTCAGGACGATCAGCACCATCCGGGACAATATAGATACATTTAGCAATAAAGCTTCCATGAAATTGATTGAAACCGGCCTGATTGAAACAACTTCCAAATCAAGTGTTGAAAATCAAATTGCCAGATGCCTGGACAAACTATGCAAAGCAGAGGATTTTGACATTGATTACATGGTGGCGCCTTTTAGAACCCTTATTTCAAATCCCAATATTGCCAGCCTGTATCTGACCGCTTTTGTAGTTGAAACCTTGATCAACCATAAAGATGTGATTGATATCTACGGTAGTGATGAAGATATCTACTTTTGTATCCAGAAAGTGTTGACAGACCTCATATCCAGACAGCAATAAGATCTGGCAATCCAAATTAGAAAAGCTCATAAGTCTTATCTAATATTAATATCCTCTATTTATGAATATGAGGATGTTTGCCATGCCTGTGAATCTGCTCATGGCTCAAATTTTACCCACAAAACAGCCCCCAGCGCAACCTCTTTTAACTCATTTTTATAGAACATCTTTTCATCCGAGGCAGACAGGGCAGCAAACCCAACTGGCTGGCCATTGAGTTTCACCAGCTTTTTTTATAGGCGTTATAACTGCCTTGTTGATCTATTTTTTTTGCCAGGCCCCACTGGCGTTCTGAAAATATTCTCCAGGGTTAGCTCGCTTTGCCAAGAGAAGACCCATATTCTGTTCAACCTGGCTTATACTGATATTCTGCATTCCGGCAACAATAGTATGCAATTCCATCCTGTCCTTATTCTCAGCTGCGATAACATCATCCTGACCGTTAGAGCTGCCGACAAACGCCAAATATCCTTTGTTTGTCTCCCCAACCACTCCTGATGTTTTCAACTGCTGAATCAAAGCATTTCGAGCCTTTAAACTCTGTTTAACCTCTTCTATATTACGCTGGGCAAACACACATGATGACACAATCAATACAAGACCTATAACCAAAAAACCGCAAATTTTTAATTGTTTAGGTGCAATCATATTTTCTCCTTTTATAAGATAGGGTCTTATTACCTTCCGATTTCATCCAAAATGTCACCAAGCTGTTTTTGAACCCTGACATTAACATCAATGGTGATGTGGATTGGTTTTATTTCAACAGGCTTGACTTCAACTTGGTGACTGGACTGGCAACCTGAAAAAATAAAAAGACTAAGGAATCCTGTACACAAAAATAGTTTTTTGATCATACCCTCTCCTTTTATTGCTTTAATAGTGATTTTATATTATTATCAAATTTCATGACTTCATTAAAGGGAAGTTTCAAATTCACATCCAGTTTGATTCCCTGAAAATTGGATCCGGGACTGGCGGCATCCACCCGGATAAAACCGCCAAATTCTTTTTCATACTTGAACGGCATGGTTTTTGACGGTTTCCCGTCAAGTTCCATGGCAACGGCAAGCGTATTACCCACAGTGTTAAGCTGCAATTTTGCCCACTTGTAATCAAAATCTTTTAACGCCTCCTGGGCCAGATCCAGTTGAGAAAATTGCGGACTGTCCAAAGGAATGCCGGCGGTGAGTTTTTCCGTATTTTTAATAGCTACCCTGCCACCACTGCCAGGTGTAGAAAATAAAAATCCATTGTCAAACGAAATATTGCCGTCTGAATAAGTCACTGGAATCCGGCCATTCAGCGTACCATTGCCTTCGGAATGAAAGGCGCCCAATTGCTGTAACAATTGGGGCATTTCCAGACGATCACAATACAAGGTCAATAGATATTGATTGTTCTTCTGGGGAAACCGTATTGATTCTGAAGAAACAAGTCCATTGCACCATTTAAACCGCAGGTTTTCAAGCAGAAAGGAGTTTTTGTCTTCAATACTGAATCTGACCCTTGCATCTTTGATCTTTACTTTATCAATATCAATTGAATCAATGGTCAAGATCTGGCCGGACCGGCTTCGGAAAGTTAAAAGATCAGCCATGTTCAAATTTGTGTGGATCCCCACAGCTTTTACATGATTATCCGGCAACTGGACCTGTCCATCTTTGATGATCATTTCAAGACTTGTATCTGCCTGATGGTTGTGAACAGCTATTTTGCCCCTGGCAGAAAATGTTGCTTCAATGACGGCATTCTCAGGCAAGGACCCTGTCATGGTTTTTATATCTTTATCTGTTATTTTAAATGGTTGTACATCGAAATCAAGGGCCGTATTTAGACCTTTTTCAAATCCTATAGTTGATGCATAATTGGCTATAAAACCGGGCAGCGGCTTATAGTTTAACATTCCATTGATTTTAAATTGTTTTAACCCGGTCTGTACAATTTTGCCCGAGGTACTGCCCTGATATTGATTTTGATAAGACATCACTGGGACTGAAAAGCTTCCTGAAACCTTTTTATTTGCATCCGGAAAAGAAAAAGGAATACTAAAATTCATCCCTGATGCCTGCACCTTATATTTTTCAGATACTATTTTTCCATTGGATGCGTTGACCCATCCATCACCAGACAATTGAGAATGTTTATCAAGTCCGACACGTCCTGAAATATTGCATTTAGCAAATTTCACATCTCCCATATCAGATTGTACCCCAAACCCATTCACCATTAAATTGAATTTAGCATTATTCTGGCTCAAATCAATGCTTGCCCCATAGCTCATGCGTATTGGTGACAACATTTGATGTGAAAGGCCGAAGCTTCCTTGAATATCAATTTTTTTATCTTCCAATTTAAGGGTTGCCACAACCTGTTCTATTGCAATATCAACCGGCGCAGCCAAGGAGACCTTGGACACATTCAGTTTGTATTCTTTTTGAGGTGACCGTGTTTCAATCTTAATGTCAGACATCCCATGGAATACAACACCATCTGATTTTTTAGATACAAACCTATTAACCAGTGCCAGATCAAAAGATTTTCCTTCTACCTCAATCAATTGGATTCCTTTGCCCAATTGATACTGAAGATGGGTTCTGATTTTTTGACCGTATGGGACCATCATGCCCTGGACAACTATCTTGCCGTCGGTTGAGTTTAAGGTTGATAAGGCATCAAACGGGATTAAAATGTCTTCCCCAAAACCCTTTAATACTAATTGACTGTTTTTTAAAACAATTTTTTCCGGTAAGAATGTCAGGCCCGACTTTAGATCTATTTTCAGGTCTGGCGATTGACTACCTTGTTCCGACGCTTTTGGAAATTCAAACCCCTGGATACTGACTTTATTATTTTGATCAAGACCCGCTTGAATGGTCAGGCCGGAAATTGTAAGCGTCTTCAGCTTAACACTTGAAAAGCCTTGTATTGAATACCCAAGGTCAATAGAATCAATGGATATGCCGCTGGCTAAGTGTATGTCGGAAATATGAAAATGAGAAAAACCAATTCTTTGTATATTAATATCAATTGGGTCGGAATTTAAAAGTTTGGGTAAATATTGTTTTGCTTGACCGGCCACAATGCCGGGAAGATTGATAAAAGCCAGCAATAAAAAAATAATTATGCCTGAACATAAAAGGACAACACCATATATGATTTTTTTAGATCGCATTTTTAATATTCACAGTCAGATACATATCCCCTTTGATTCCATCAGGCGTTGCTTTTCCCATTCTGGAAAGTCGCAGTCGGCTTCCTTGTTTCACTCCAGGCGGAATATTGACCCGATATAAAGGTTTATAGAACCCCCATGGGATTGTGACAAGCTTTTTTGTGCCTGCCATGGCTTCGGTGGCAGTAATATCAATATTTCCAAAAAGATCCGGGCTGTCTGGTTTGCCCGAGGCAATGACCATTTGAAGTTTTGGGGTTTTCTTTTTAGTCGTAAAATAATTAATCTTCCTGCGGCCACCTGTTTGGGGCAATTTTTTGTTCAATTGAACCAGAGCCAGTCCTGCAATAAAGCCTCCGATATGTGCCCACCAGGCTATTCCAGATCCTGCCCCGGAACCGGTTGCATTTAAAAACTGAAATAAAAACCATATCCCCAAAAAGACAAAAGCAGGAATTTCAATAAACCAGGGAATAATAATAATGGGGATCACAGTTAATATACGCGATTTTGGAAACAAAAGAAAATATGCCCCCATTACCCCGGCAATAGCCCCACTGGCTCCAATGGTGGGCACCATGGACACAGGATTTGAAAAAAAGTGGAAAAGACCTGACAGGACACCACAGACCAGATAAAAAAACAAAAACCGCAAAGAACCGAAATGTTCTTCAACATTATCTCCAAAAATATACAGGGTCCACATATTGCCGATAAAATGCATGAGCCCGCCATGCAGAAACATATATGTAAAAATAGAAATCCATTGGTTGGCAAAAGAAAAGTGCTCAGAGAATTCTCTAACCGTATACTTTGCCGGAACCAGACCAAACAAGTAAAAAAAAGGCTTATTATCAAATCCGGTCTGCCACTGGAACAAAAACGCCAAAAAATTAATTGCTATCAAAAGATATGTCACCACAGGAAAACAATTGGATGGCTGAGTGTCACGAATGGGGATCACTTGATCACCCTGAGAATATGATCTGTTTCCAGATGTTTTTTAATGGCTTTTATAATCAGCATCACCGCATCTTCAACCGTCTCATTTTGTATATGAACAATGGAATAATCATGGCTTAATTGTCCCAGGCATGCACTTAACAGTTTTTTGTTATCTGAGTTAAATCCGACCCGCTGTTTGATATAATCTTGAAATGCAAAATACAGCATATGAATCTGACGCAGATCCAGATTGGCGATAAATGTCCTGGTTTTCAAGGATAACTCATCACATATGAGAAGGATTGCCTTGGACAGCGTGTCCGGAAAGTCTTCTTTAAATGGTCCATCAGGAATATATGAGGTGATCAGTTGCTCATATTTAGAATCTGAAAATAAAAAAAAGAGTGTCACCTCAAGAACAACTTTTACATCCTGATATATCCCGGGCTGATTACTCAGCCGGGGACCGGCCACATTTAAAATATGAATTTGGTTTTCCAGAATAAAGGATTCCAGAATGACTGATGCTTCAAATTCATCTGTATTTGAAAGATTGATAAAACAATTGGGTCTGCCCACCACTCTTGCATAACTTTGAGTCAGCTTTGAACCACCGGCAAGTGGTCCTCTGGAGATAATGACAGTGCCATGGGAGTCAATTATATTTTGCCGGGTCCTCTCCCGGTAATCATAGGTTTCCATTTCCTTGAGTTGATAAATATCCGGCAAGGGGCCGTCTTCTGCTTTCCGACCTTTTGGAATCCAGCCGCCATGCTCAATATTAAATTTAATGGCAACATCTAATGCTGCCCTGTCCGCCCCGGTTTGTCCGCCTGAAATTATTCTTTTTATCATTTTTTGTATATTTTTTTGTTTTAAAAAAATCCTTTTCTATCATACCAGTAAGGGGTATAACTTCAATAGAATTTATTTTTTATGATCTAAAAATGGATGATAGATGAAAATACCCACCCAAGAAGAATGTTTTAAACTAATCAAAAAAATGGATATGATGGATCATATTATTGATCATTCAATCATGGTATCCAATGTCTCTCTATTCTTATGCCAGGCCCTTAAAAAACATTGCCCGGATCTGAACACCCAATTGGTTACATCTGCCGCACTACTCCATGATATCACCAAAACCCGAAGCTTTGGCACAAAGGAAGTCCATTCAGAGACAGGGGGTCAGGTGCTAACCCGGATGGGGTACCCTGAAGTGGGGGATATCATCAGACAGCATGTCATTTTAGATGCTTATGAAACACAATCTCCGATTACAGCAGAAGAGATTGTCAACTATTCGGATAAGCGAGTGCTCCATGACAAAGTAGTGTCGCTGGACGAACGACTGGAATATATCAAGCACAGATATGGCCATTCTGAAAAATTAAAAGAACGACTTCGATTTATGAGTTTAAAAACCCAGGATCTTGAAAACAAATTGTTTGTTCTTTTAGATATCACACCCGATCAATTAGCAGGCGCTGTGAAAAATAAAATTAAAAAACAAGATCACACCTGAGCTTGTTCCACAACAAAGTGTTGAACAATATCGAAAAGATCATTAATTTCAAATGGTTTTGCTAAGAACGCGTCAGCTCCCGCCTGTAGGGATTGTTTCTGATAATCAGAAACACCGGACATGATGATAAATATTATTTGCGGATATTTTTTTTTAACTTTGGCCATCAAATCCAATCCATTCATATCCGGCATATCTACATCTGATAAAACAATATCAACTGCATTGCCCTTTTGTATATATTCCCAAGCCTTGCGACCATCACAAAAGGAGACAACTTCCCTGTTCACACAATAGGTTAATGCGGTGACGGTTAATTTGCGAACCAGCCTGTCATCCTCAACTACTATTATTTTCACATCATCAATAATAATATCTTCTCCAATTAAAGGATTCAGGCCACTTTCAGTACGTCATGAAACAATCGTAGTTGAATGTCAGGGAACGCATACTCAACAATCATTTCAAGATTATCCAATACTGCTTCTTGCCGATGAATACCCAAAGGATAACTTTCACTGACAATGGCAGTCGCCATGACGCATAATAATTTAACGCGCTGTTTAAAGAGATGAGAAGAGGTTGACAACCCAGGAAAAGAAATATCCATTTTATCTATTTGTCGGTGGATTTCATTGGCATTTTCAAGGACGGCATTTTTACGGAACTCGCCAAGGGGATATCCTTGTAAAGCTGCTTTCACCATGACCGTCAACAGATGGAGACGTACCATAAAAACATTGTTTTCATCCATTGACTGCGTTGCATTTGTATTGGCACCGAATCGTTTCATTATCCCTGCCTGATCAGAATAAAAGTTTGAATACAATTATAAGATCTTGAATATCATACACACTCAATATAGCAACTCTTTTTTCAATATTTTTCAATAGGTTGTTTAACCGTTTATGGATGCTATATCACTGCGGATCGAATTCATCTGTTCTTTGATGGATAAAACAATTTGCCGTTGATTTTCTTTATCTGACAAGCTTAAAGAAAAAAGACCTTGCTTTTCTTGTTTAAACGAACGGTACCAATTAAATTGCTGGTCAATTTTATCCTCAAACTCCCGAATGGCGGCTTCAATCAATGGCAGGAAATAGCCGGCATATAAGATCTTAGAAAATTGATTAAATTGGGATTTTATGGCCTTTTGATTCTCTTTTTTTATTTTTTCTGCTGTTAGTTCCAGTATCGGAGAAAAAGAAAATTCAGATTTATATTGAAATACTCTGGTAAAAATCTGGGAGAACATTTTAAAGAAAAAACCGGAAAAAATATCAGCCTTCAGTCCCGATGAATAGGTGGCCTCAAACACAAAATCGGGCAATTTTAATCCCAATATTTTTTTAATATTTTGAAAGTCGACAATGTCAATGCTGTTCAGGGAAACTGAATTTTTAAAAGTCTTATCTGATTTTCTTTCATTGTCTGACAGATTCAAATCAATCTGATATGAATGAAACAAGGATTGAAAATATGCATTGATTTGTTCTTCTTTTTTCAGAGTGTGTTTTTTTAATTCAGGACTGATGTGTTCAAGTCCATAAAAATCCAATTGCTGCTTAAAATCCTGGAACATCAGATATAAGATTTTTTTAAATCCTGTCTGTTTGACATCTTCTTTGTATTGTTCAACATCAATAGCCATCCCTTCTATAAATGCCTGGGCCTTTTTTAATATTAAAGCCCCATCTGTTTTGAAAAATTGCTGAATATCAGAGGCGGTTTTTTCTTTTAATCCTTTGACGGCACCTTCCAGAGAATTGTATACGATGGTTTCCAGGCGCGAAGCATTTTCAACAATCACATCAAGTCTCTTTATTGCCTGTTTTTCTTTTAACCGATCAGAAGAGAGTAGATCTAAAACCATATCTGCCCGATCATCCATTTGATTAACAATACCATCAAGGCGATTTAAATGGTTTGAAATTAAAAGTCTGTCCCGATCTTTATCAATCATTTGTGTGAACACCTGCATGAATTTTCTGGTTTGTTCATCACAATACCGGACCATTTTCTGATCTTTTTCCCAGAGCATTAATCGGGCAAGTTCTTTGCTGTTGAGTATTGATTTAAGACTTGAAAACAAATTATACAAGGTTGAAAAAGAAAAAATCCTGGGTTGAGTGTTTAAAAAAGACAGATCCTGTAAAATATTGGTTTCGATTTTAATCAAATCATCAATGTTTTCATGTTCACTCAAATCACAATTATTGATAAAAACAATATGATCCAACAGCCCTAATCGTTTAATCCGGTTTAACAATATTATATCGGCTTGCCGCAGGCCTGTTCGAGAGCTGATACAATAAATGATCAAATTGGAGGTTTCAATATAAGCCAGGACCTTTGCCAGCTGTGACGGGTCAGTTGAATCGGCACCCTGGCAGTCGGCAATTTCAATATGAGGATCCATGGTCTTCCCAAACAGATCCAGACAGACATCTTTGACATAAAAGGCTTTGTCCGGATCAGCAGTGAACTGCTTATGATGGTCAAATTCCTTTGATTCAAAACAAAGACAGGTCTCATCTGCGCCTACCAGATTTTTACAGGCCGCAAAGCCCTTTAATGCATGATGGATCAATATGGTTTCCGGTCGGATGCCCTGGATGGATACTGAAAAATCTGTCTTCATTGAATGATAGACTCGTTCAAGATAATCACGATCTTTTTGCCTGCGGATATCAAAAGGTTGCGTATCCGAATGTTGTATGGCCAAATTTTTTATATCAGGGGACCGGGTATCCGAATTCAGGTTTTCCCCATCAACACGATCACAAATTGATGACTCATCTGGAAACAATTTGAGCACACTGTGCAATTGTAAATTGATTTCATCCCAGGTTTTAAAATACAGATTGGCCTTGTTTTTCTCTCCTTTCCGTATCCGGGTGGTAATAGCGGTCACTACACCTGCCCCTCTTTTCACCAGCTCTTTTTTTAAAAATGAATTTACGAACGTACTTTTACCGGATTTAATAACCCCGACAACAGCTATTTTCAATCGACCGGATCGGATATGATCAGGAATATCTGTACAAATTTGTTGATATTGATTAAAGGAACCATCATCTAGCCCGGTTATTTTACAAGCGTGTTCCAGGATGCCTGACAAATTGTCAGCAATTTTTTCAACTTGATCTGCCAAAGATGGGTTCCGGGATGTTTTTTGGAGTGTCATAATTGAGATAAAGTCTTTCTAAATCATCATCATGGCTCTATCATATTTGAATTCAATGCTGATGGAAAATAAAATTTCTTCAGTCATGGGACAAGTCAGCCAGGCCGCGTCATTCAGTTCATTGTCCAACTGCATCGGCCCCCAGCCGGCACACCCCAAAAGAATCATAAACGATTTTGGTCCCTGTTTAAGGGCAATGGCTTCAAGGATATCCCTGGAATTGCTCAACGCCAGCCATGGAGTAATTGCAAGACTTTCGTTCCATTCAAACGGCGGGCCATGAAGGACAAAAACACCTGAAGGCTGGACTGGTCCGCCAAGATATACCTGCAGAGTATCAATACTTTTATCGCAATTAATTTTTAAATCATCAAACAATTCACTCCCGGTCAGCAATGGATGAATCTTATTTACAATAAAGCCTAACGCTCCGGATTCATTGTGTTCACACATGCATGTCACTGTCTGGGCAAAATTAGGATCAGGAAGTCCGGGAATCGCAAGTAAAAAATTGCCTTTCATATTGTGCGAGATGTCATCAGTCATGGTCTTGCTCCGCAATTAGTCTTGACATTACAATTATTGTTTACGTATAGTTAATCGTGCAATAGTTTTAAATATTTTTATTATATTTGCAATACTTTTGTCAGCAAAGAGCAGGTTTATGAGCGATATTACTCCAAAAATTATCCAGCCAAAAAATATCCAGCCAAAAAATATCCAGGTTGATCCTTTATCCCCAATCGGACCAGGAGCCATAAAAAATAAATCCAGTCAAAATTCAGATGGTTCTTTTGAAAAAATCCTGGACAGCCGGATCAACGCTGAGGGTCATGGAGACTCGACAGGCCAGTTGTCCAGTCTTTCTGAAATTGAAGGTCCTTTTCGGGCACAACATTTAAATCCAGCATCTTCTGATCAGGCCCAACTGAGCCGGAAATTGAATAATTCCATTGATCTATTTGAAAGATATGCCACCTTTCTTGGTGATCCAGACAAAAGCCTGAAACAGGCTTATGAAATTCTTGAACAGATTCTCTCCCAAACCCAGACCATGACAGAGGAACTCGATCAACAGCCAGAATCAAAAACAGACCGGATTTCAGGACTGAAAAATATTCTGGCCCAGTTAATGACCACTGCCCGGGTTGAACAGATCAAATTTGACCGGGGAGATTATCTTTAAAACCATCTATAACATCAGGCCTGTTGATCAATCCTTTTCTCTTCCGTATACATCATCATACCGGACAATATCGTCTTCGCCCAGATAAGACCCGGTCTGAACTTCGATCAACTCTAATGGAATTTTGCCTGGATTTTCCAACCGGTGCAGGGTTCCCAGAGGGATATAGGTGGACTGGTCTTCCTTAAGCAGTAATTCTTCTTCCCCCCGGGTTACAAGAGCTGACCCAGACACAACAATCCAATGTTCCGCCCTGTGGAAATGCTTTTGCAATGAAAGTATGGCACCCGGCTTGACTGTAATCCGTTTAACCTGGAATCTGGCTTCAATATCAATGGTTTCATAATTGCCCCAGGGTCTAAAATTTTTACGGTGAGTGATTGCTTCATTCCGGTTGTTGTCTTTCAGCTGTTTAACAATTTTTTTAACATCCTGGACCCGGTTCCGGGGAGAAACCAGAATGGCGTCTTTGGTTTCAACAATCACAAATCGTTCAAGTCCGACAGCGGTCACCAGGCTGTGCTCGGAACTGATATAGGACTCTTTAACATCATGGGTAAGAATGTCTCCTTTAAGGACATTAAGATTGTCATCTTTTTTCCCCACCATCCAGAGCGCATCAAAAGATCCCAGATCATTCCAACCGGCATCAAAGGGAATGACCACGCCTTTGGAAGTCTTTTCCATGACTGCATAATCGATGGAGTCCGATGGAATACTTTCAAATCCTTCAAGGGGAAGTCTGAAAAAATCAAGATCCTGTTTTCCCAAAAGAATGACATCTTTACAGGGATTTAAAATATCTGGAGCAAGGCGCTCCAATTCGTTTATAATTGCAGATGCCTTGAACATGAACATCCCTGAATTCCAGCAGTACAACCCGGATTCTATATATTTTTTTGCTGTATCAAGATCAGGCTTTTCAACAAATTTTTCAATTTTTGCAGCACTCGAACCTGTCTGCAGATCCTGACCCTTTTTTATGTATCCATATCCGGTTTCCGGTCCATCAGGAATGACGCCAAATGCAATCAAATGATCCTTTTGAGCATATTTGCAACCCTGCTCAACAGCTGCATGAAATTTTTCAGGTTCTTTGATCACATGATCCGCCGGCAATACCAGAAGAATGGGATCTTCTCCGTTTTCCATGGCCTTTAATGCAGCAAGAGCAATGGCAGGGGCAGTGTTTCGTCCCAAGGGCTCCAGAAGGATGGCACTGGGTTCAACCTGAATTTTTCTGAGTTGCTCAGCGGTCATGAAACGGTGAACTTCATTGCATACAATAATGGGGGGCAGCAGGTCTTTTATCCCGTCAAGACGCAGGACCGTATTTTGTACCATGGTATTGTCATCATATATATCAATGAGCTGTTTGGGATATAATTGCCTGGATAACGGCCATAATCTTGTGCCTGAACCACCTGCAAGTATTACTGGAACGATCATGTTTCCCCCTGTTGTCTAAGGCCTTTTAGCTGTAAAAATATTAATGATCAAATCATAATTAACCTTGTATGAGTCCATATTCATAACCTTGAACCCGAATTCTGTCAACCAGGCCTTGATCTCTTGTTTTTCAAACCCCATCCATGATCCACCCATGATTTCTTTGATTTTTTCTTTGTCATGTTTTTCAAAATCAGACAGGATAAAAATGCCTCCTGGTTTGAGTACTCTGAACACTTCATTGATGGACGATTTGGGTTGCGAGATATGATGAAGAACCATATTCATGATCGCTGTATCAATCTCTTTATTTTTCATGGGAAGATGTTCAAGCTCCCCCAGTCTTAACTCAATGTTTTGATTATTAGCAAGTCTTTTCCGTGCCTGATCAAGCATCTCAGGTGAGCTGTCAATTCCGATAAGTTTGTCGCATGATTGAAGAGCGAATTGTTCAATGAGCTCTCCTGTTCCGCATCCAAGGTCTGAAATTAAGCCAGAAAATTTTATTTTCCGGGTAATCATCCCGTTAAGATCAAATTCTCCAAACACTTCTTTTTTTAATCGATCCCATTGAGGTGCCACACTTTTAAAAAAACGCTTGGTTCTGTTTTGACGGATATGAATCATCTCTTTGGCTGTTTCAAGATCCTGTTCAACCATGGGATCATTTAAGTTTTCCTGGGCAATCAAATGAATCAAAGACTGAGTGGCCTGATTTTTAGCAATTGAATAATAGATAAAGCTGCCATCTTTTCTAGAGGTCAGCAGACCGGATTCAAGAAGGATCTTTAAATGCCTTGAAACACCGGACTGAATCATCTCCACAACCAGAACAATCTCATTCACATTGAGTTCATACTGTTGTAACACATAAAAAAGTCGCAACCGGGTTTTATCAGACAGGGCTTTGAAACATTTTACCAATTCATTTGTATCCAAGACAGGTTCTTTATCCCTTTGTATTTTTAACAGATCGGAACGTCAAACAAATTAAACTTAAATCAAATTTTTCGTCGAAGCATAAGCGCCTCTTCATGGTTGGGGTCGATCCTGAGGATCTGATTGAGGTAATCATCTGCTTTTAAAACTTTACGATTCATATAATAAATTTTTGCAATTTGAAACTTTGCATCAACATGCCCATTGACATGGCGGTCAACATTATTAAAATGTTTCAAAGCCTTTTCCCAGTTATCATTCTGCAGACTTATCATTCCTGCTTTATAGATCATATCATAATTTGAAGGATTTTCTTTGATACAAAGCTCAAGCAGGTCTTGAGGATAATCAAGCTCATTATTGGACAGACAGATCTCGATAATCTGCTCTCTTGCAACATTCTGTTTTTTAGATTGAATAATCACTTTGGAAAAAATATTCAATGCCAGGGATCTAAACCCTTTTTTCAACAGTTTTTCACCAATATCAAAGGCCCGATCATTATACTGAGTGCTTAAAGATAAAATTTCAAGAAAATATTTCCCTGCTTTTTCAAGTTCATTTGTTTTCAGATAATAATCCCCGAGATAAACCCTGGAAATCGTATCCTGGTTGTTCACAGACACGGCCTTTTGAAGACATTTAATCGCTATATTATTTTTCTTTATTTTAAAATGCAGCAGTCCCAGTTGTCGAAGGAGCCTGGATGCGGATGGCTTTAGGGCTAAAGCTTTTTTTATTTCCTCAATAGCTGCTTCATATTCTCCTTTTTCTTCTAAGTCTCTTGCTTTTTTACGGTGTATCGTTACCGGATCAGGATTATTAAATTGATTGACAACTGCTGTTATTTTATTATCCAGAGACTTAAGGGTTAACGGCTTTAAAAGATATCCATCAATCTCAGTTTCAGCAACTTGATTTACAATATCGCGCTCTGATTCAGCGGTAACCATAATAACCGGCATATCTCTGAGTAAAACATCATCCCGGATATGCTCAAGCATCTGGAACCCATTCATAACCGGCATATTCCAATCAACAATAACAAGGTCAAAGTGTGCGCTCTTTAATATTTCCAGACCTTGTTTTCCATTCTCAGCAAATCGTAAATTCATTCCCTTATTTAAATTCTTGAGCATTTTTCGAATAGTTAATCGCATGCTCTTCATATCATCAACTACCAGAATAGATAGGTTTTCAGGGTCTAATTGATTTTGTTTTTCTATCATTAAATAAGGAACTCCTGTTTATTGAACCATATAATTAATCGGTTTTTTTTAATATTAGTGCGAGTTTACCCTAAATAAAAGAAGATTGCAAATTCGATATGGTATCTGTTATTAAAATACTAATGCAAATTATTTGTATAATTGTTACTTTTGACTTTAAGCATTTTAATATAACTCAATCAAGGGCCTGTAACCCAAAATGCTATTTCTTTTTACTAAAATTTTCGTTTCCGGTCTTTTAATCACTGTTCTTTTCTTATGCTTTAAAAAATTTTTCTCCCTGACAATCCCTCTATGGACCCATAAAAAAAGTCTGAATCAATTACATCATTTAACCAATAGTAACATGTATGACAAACAAACCATCAACCAGGCACTAAAATCCTATATTCCTCCAAAATTTCAGGAAATACACCCGAACAAAAGAGCGACAAAAGGTAAATATCGTATCAGAAGAAAAGATTTAACCACTGCAGTGGACTTGTTCCTTGATCATAAGGTGCCATGCAGACATCTTTTATTATTGGCTGATTCAGGCATGGGCAAAACCTGTTTTGCATTGAACTTTTATATTCACAACAAAAATCGTCCTAAAAAAAACCGCCATAAAATTGTCCTTATACCATTGCGCCTCCCAAACGCCGACCAGTTAATCCTGTCCCTGCCTGATCAAAATGATTGTGTCCTGTTTTTAGATGCTTTGGATAAGGACATTAAAGCCTTTCAAAAACCCCATGAAAGAATAAGACAAATTATTGATCAAACCAGTAAATTCAAACGAGTCATTATCACATCCAATTTAAATTTCATCCCAGCGATCAGACATCTCCCCACACAAAAAGGGTATGAAATCATTGAACCAAAAAATATAAACGACAATCGTATTTACAGGCTTAGAAGATTTTACATGTCTCCGATGACACTCAGCGATGTTAAAAAGAATTTAAATGCAAAGATTCCGTTCTGGCAAAAAAATCTCAGAAAAAAGATTGAAGAATTAATCAGAGAAAATCCGTCATTGGACATAACGCATTTAATGTTAAATTATCTTATTGAAATAATACAAGAAGATCCGAATATTCTATCAAAAAATGATGTTTACAAAGCCATGCTCAAGAAACGAATGAATCATGAGCTGCATTGGGAAGATAAAACTTTATTCAATCAATTTCTTCAAAAACTTGCCACAGACCTTTATCTTAGATGGATACAAACGGGCGAAGAATCCATCTCCATTGATACGCTGGGGCAAAAAGCCAGGACATGGGGAATAACCCTGCATGATTTTACAAATGATATGCAATCTGTTCTCAATCAAGGGTCATCAGGTTTATTACGATTTACCCATCGCTCCATTATGGAATATTTGTTCGTACAGCAATTGATATCCGGAGACAAATCCTGTTATCAAGTTCCTTTAACAGATCTGATGAAAAAATTTCTTTTTGAAATCTTGTGTGTTGATCAATCTGTGAATCTGAAACTTGAATTTAACTGGTTAACTTTGTTTGAACTTAAAGCACAGGGCCTCACAAGAAAGACTACCCTGGACAATACAACAGAACAAACCAATATTTTTCAAACTATTTTAAAGAAAAATAATCAATATGAGTTTTTAAACCGATTGAATACCTTATTTCAAAACCCCATATTTTATGAATTTGGCTGGGATCCAACATTAAATAAAAATCTGGATCAAGCTATTTTTCAATCAAAATCATCTGTCATGAAACTGGACAAAAAGAAATGGACCGTCCTGATCAATCTTCAAACAATTGAAATCACCAAGCAAGACCAGAAAAACGTACAAATATTGATCAATAAAAATGAATGCCGGGAATACAGCAATATCCAGGATGACATTTCCCTAATCACGCTCAATAATGCAATCGGACTCAAAGGGCTTGAAATGCTCAATAATATCAATCAATCAAAAAGCATTGCCGCCCTGCCCGATCTAAAGACCTTTAATACATTCACTATTTGTTTTGAAGAAACTTTTTTAAGAGAATAAAAATAACTCCTGACAACAAACTTATCCAATCAATTGTTTGGACAAGTAAGCAGGTTTCTCCAATAAAAAAGGGTCTTGGAAAAACTTCCAAGACCCTTGAATTTACTATGGAGGCGGCTTCCGGATTTGAACCGGAGAATAACGGCTTTGCAGGCCGTCGCCTTACCACTTGGCCAAGCCGCCTTGTTTATGGAGCGGGAAACGGGAGTTGAACCCGCGACTTCGACCTTGGCAAGGTCGCACTCTACCACTGAGTTATTCCCGCTCAGCAAAC
>JBDRQO010000045.1:0-2229 GCA_043826275.1 Pseudomonadota bacterium | reverse complement strand
ACTCAAATATTTTTTCTAAGGCTTTGTGTCTTTTCAACATCTTGTGCCTCCCCCTCAATTACCATTTGGTTTTTACAAACCAATTCGCTTATGTCTCCCTCCCATCCGCACTGAAGACATCGCCTGCCGTCGGTATCTTCTTTTCCGGTTTCGTCTTCATAATCAGTTTGTTCTATGTTGCAATCTTCGCAATTTGGGCAATAAATGTATTTGTCCATATATTGTGCCTCCCCCTCGGTTAAGGGCTGTATTACTGAATTTTACATGTTATTAAAAAGTCATTCGGAAGATCGTCTTTATCGAATGCCATAAAATAACTTGAGTTATCTTTATTGTTTTTTGAAATTCCCGGCACATTACCTTTATTCATACAGATTCGTCGATTAAACCAAATCCTGAAAACTTTTAAATCACCCAAAAAATATGAGAGTAGGTTTTTTTCAACTTGGTCAGAAAATCCGTAAAAGAAATAATCACCCCATCCTTGTCTTCTTCAATGGGGGATTCTGATATTAAATGTTGCGCTAAGACTGACTTTATTTCTGGAATAAACCTGTCCGACCATCGTTTGTCGTTTTTCCATCCGTTCATATTTCATTTCCCCAAGAATCAAACCCAGGGCGCACTTGTCTGGAATACATATCAAGCCTTCGGCCGACGGTTACGCGAGTTATTGTTTCGTAAAATTCTTTCGGCTTTTCAGAATGCTTTCCCCTTGGTGCGCTAAAACATGTCGGAAAATCTTTTGTGTCGATAAACCTGGGGCTTCCTTTTCGGCCATATAAACAAAATTCAGAATTATATTGAGCAAGGCCAATCGGCTGAAATCCACCCGGCTTATGCCAAGTCATGGTGAAGACGTATCTAAAACCCCATGACTCTAAAATTTTAAACGAGACAGGCAGAAACCTTTGCGTTGTCCAGCAAAAAAGATGGCAATCGTCCGCGCTCGGTAATTCTAAGGCTGTAATTTCTTCAATAGACATTGTAGGATAATCAAGCGGCCTGGTCTGGTTCGGCCTGACTTCTCGCTCTATCTTCTCAATAGGCCACGGTGGGTCTATAACCATGACGTTAAACTTACCTTCAGGTGGCGGTATTGGGATTGATTTTAATTCTTCATTTCTTTCCCGCGCCGATTCCCTTCTTTCCTGATTTATTAGTTTTGCGGTATCTAAAATTGACTGTTCAACCTTTTTAATTTCAAGTGGGTCATCATGACCCATCTCTATCAATCCCCTTCTTATTTTATTCCTAACAGCTTCCGGTGTTTCATCAGAATCTTCTGAAATTATCCTTGCAGATTCTCTTACTCCACCAGAAGTTCCAACCTCAACCATTTCAAGGTGCTGTTTTGCATATGTAATAGTGCAACTACCCGCTGCCTTTTCAACGGATTTGGCTACTTCTGCGAAATCGTTTGGGTCGGCGCAATCAATTACTATTTTTGCCATTTAATTCACCGTTTTATATTTAAGGTTATTTTTTTCACAGATTGTTTTTACAATTTCCGCATAGTTTTCCGGTAATGAGAACCATTCGTTGCGGATTTTGTATTTTTTAAAATGCTTATGAAAGAGTCTCTCGGAATCTGAATCAATGATGATTATTGGGACTAAACGTGAAGGGTTGCCACATTGAAGTTCTTTTAATCGGATGGATATATTAATCGCTTTTCCTATTTTTGTGCTATTGCCATCTGAAATAAAATAAGTTTTAATTATTTCAGGCGGTTTTTTATATCCGGCCGGTGCGATCATCAAAGAAAACATTTTTTTAGGGATAGGCCTATAAACGAAACAATCATCCTGCTTCCAGTTTTCAGGGAGATTAAACCCTCCCTGTTCATCTCTTATGCTTTCAGGACATTTCATATTTATCCTTTCTTATTTCCCTAAAATTAAATCAACAACTTTTTCCCTGATAGGCTCGCCATAAATGACTTTTATAACCTTGACAGCGTTTTTATATGTCCAGGCCTTTTTAGGATATTTAATGTGCCAGTTTAATAACTGTCTGGAAATGTTTGCTTTTTTTGCAAATTCGCTTTGGGTCACGTTTTTGTTTTTAATGTAGGTTCTTATCATACCAATGACACTATATTGTTTTCATGGGTTTGTCAAGGGGTGTTTTACGAATTCTTTCATTTTAACTAATTTTGGAATAATGGATTATTTGTAAAATAAAGCTTGACACGACCCCGAAAGTGTGATTAGTATGCAATCAACG
>JBDRQO010000044.1:0-39126 GCA_043826275.1 Pseudomonadota bacterium | reverse complement strand
GGGAAAAAGTATATTCAAGAAAATTAACACGAGACTATAATCGGCCTTTAAAGAATGCGATTAAAAAATCAGCAGAAGCGGCGATCATTGCGAAAGACAATCAATTCAGAAGACAGTATCTAAAATTAACAATTGAAAAGGTATTCATGTTGCGGACTGGAGTGAGGATTCAACTTATTGTATAAATGTCGGGATGAGTTTTTGAATGAGAGGGCTGATTATTCAATTATTGTTAGGCCGACAAAAAGTTTTTTATGGTGTGATGACCCGTTTAGCTTGTTGATAGATATTTTACCTGGAGTTTTCTTTTCCCCAATCCTTATACAAGCCTTAAAATCTCTTGCACTCTATAATAATAAAATGGAGAAGAAAAATATATCCCCAAAAATATATCCAAATGTAGTTGCTACTTCTTCGAGAAATCCTGGAAGAACAGCAACCCCGTTTGCCCATAAAGGATTGAAAAAATCTTTAGAAGAAATTGTCTCAAACTCAACATCCAAACAAAAAGAATCCCCACTCGAAAACATGTTTGCTGATAAAGCAAAAACTTTGAAAGCATCTGTTAATGCATTGTTAGAAGAAATTACACTTCGTGATGAGTTGAATGCTCACCAATTTAAAAAAATTGATGATGAAATATGTCGGCAGCATACCCAGATGATGCAGTTAGAGAATCTTGTTGACCATCACCCGTTTGATTTGACTAAAGGTATTGATGAGGCAAGGGCTCAGATTGAAACGAACGTGCTTGAACTTGAAAGGGAGAAGCGGTCTGAGGGTTTGGAGTGTTGGCGGGATTTGATGTTTTTGAAGAAATATTTAATGGTTTCTCTGAAAGATTATTGGGAGTTGGCGAGGAAGCGAGGGGTGTTGGGCTCTTAGGACTTGCTGAAAACTGCACCTGAATATTTGTGAGACGGACAACTTATTTCTCGTCTTTAAATTTTTTTAGTACCTAATTGTAGCGGCTCGGAATAGTTCGGGTCCGGGCTCGATTTAATGACCACATCTCGGCTCCGATTATACGTTACTACGTAAGTATCCGGGCTCACTTTATATGTTACTAGGCCAGGAATAATCAATTGGGGCTCGGAATAATTCAAACTCGGCTCTATTTATGCGTTAATAAGCAGGGAGTCTCAAAAAACGATCGTTTGATGCAACAGGTCTTGCTGTCTTTTTCAAAACAGGAAATCAGTGCTTTCCATGTCTTAAATCCCGTCTTAAAAATCAAGATCACATTTTCTTGACAGAGAGATAAATAGATGAGACCATACATAGTTAAGGAGTATCATATGGGACAATTTATAGGCTACGCCAGAATAAGTACCATTGATCAAAACCTACAATCTCAAATCGATGAGCTGAAATCCCCCAATTGTAATTGCGTTAATGTTTTTTCCGATATCTCCAGTGGTGCAAAAAGTAAAAGGCCTGGTTTAGACAAATGTTTACAAACCCTTAAGAAGGGAGACACGTTGGTTGTCTGGAAATTGGGCAGATCCATGACACCGTTGGTTTCTATTATCGATGAATTGAACTCAAGGGGTATTGGTTTCAAATCTTTGAATATCTCAAGAGCTACGTTTTATCGGTATGTTTCATTACAGGATGTTGGATAATACCGATGCCTCTAAAGAAAATTCCTGAAGAACGCTTGTTTGAATTAATCAATCGAATTGATTCGTTGCTTTTCAGGAGTTCGGATTAAATTGTTCTAAACTGTTACAGCTATTTATAAGACCTTTTACCCTTTACACCAAAGGAGCTTTGTCGTGCCTATTGAAAAAATGATTGACCAATTGATTCAAAGCACCAAATCCTCAGAAGAATTTAACCCGGATCGATGTTTGCAAATTGTTGCAATTGCTCAAACCCATATCCTTAAAAATCAAAAGGAAATTCTCGATCGACTAAAAAAAATTGAAGACCGTGTGAAAGATTATACTTTGAAGGATTCAATATGAAAATTATGGTGGTTGATGATGACTCAATTCCCAGGAAAGTGATGATAAAAATATTGGTACCAATAGGAGAATGCGTTGCCCTTGATAATGGAAAAGACGCAGTCTCCATGTTTGATAAAGCAACAAGGGATAAAAAACCTTTTGATCTTATAATTCTTGATATTTCAATGCCTGATATGGATGGCACACAGGTATTAAATATCATTCGTAAAAAAGAGAAAAGAATGGCTGTCCCAAAAGTTCAACAGGTGAAAATTATCATGGCAACTGCCAGCATAAGGAAATCAAGTATTAAAAAATGTATCGATTTAAAGTGTAATGGCTATATATCAAAGCCATATAATAAACAACAGGTGTATAAGGATTTGGAACGATTGGGGCTTATCACTTCAGCCGATATAAAAAAAGAAGAAATAATAAAAAAATCATATGCTGGCCTTGTATCAAAAATTATTAAACGGTTTAATAAAGGTGTAATTGAACTTCCGGTTTTGCCTCATATGGTTCAAGAAGTGCAGAATTTATTAAAAAATTCAGAACCGTCAATTGATGATTTGGCAGCAATTGTGGGAAAAGATGCGGTAATAAGTTCAAAATTAATATCCATTGCAAATTCTTCCTTATATAAAGGGGTCGAAACAGTGACAACCCTGAACACTGCACTGCTCAGATTAGGCTTAAAAGAGACCTTAAGTATTATAACAACAGTGACAAGTAAAAATCTGTATAATTCAAAAAACGAATCATTAAAAAAACTGCTGAACACACTCTGGTTACATTCTCTGGCATGTGCCTGCTATGGGAAATTCCTTGCCAAAGAAGTAGACGATAAAGGTATGGAGGAGGAAATTTTTCTGATGGGTATTATCCATGATATAGGCAAAGTGCTTCTTTTAAAAGCTGTTGCTGATATTTCTCCAGACGAACCTTTTGATGATAAGGGGTTGCAATCGGCCATACAGGAAGTTCATACCATATTTGGAGCCGTACTTATTAAAAAATGGGGTTTCTCAAAAAAATACATCGAAATTGCTGAACTTCATCACTGGAATAAATTTCCGGCAGGAACACAAAAAGAGCTTCTCATCATCCATCTATCAGATTATTTTTGCAGTGAAATCGGATATGCTTCCTTTAAAATTAAAAATAGAAACAACCCAAAAGACAATTTTAATCCGCAAATTTTAGTTTTGTTAAAACAGCTCAATATAGATTCTGCCAAAGTGAAAGAAATTGGAGAAAAGGTAAAAGGAACAATGAAAAGTTTATCAGATCAATTTTAGTTGGATATGGTGGTTAAAATATAGCCATTATAAAAATAAAAAATTGACAATTGTTTTAAAGGCGAAACTGTTTTTTATAAAATGACAATTGAAAATGAAGGGGGCGAAAAGCAATACCTACAATTACGTTGTAGTCCTGTCACAACAAAAAACAGCATCAACCGGAGCATGGTCACGATCAGCGATGAAACAGAAACACAGAAAATAAGCCGGGAAAAAACAAATCTTATAAAAGAGCTTCAGGCAAATATCAAGAAAATAAAACAAATAAATGGAATGCTGCCAATTTGTATGTCCTGTAGGAAAGTCCAGGATCATAAGGGATATTGGAATCAGATAGAATTGTATTTTCAAGATCTTTTACAAGTCGATCTTAATCAATGCATCTGTCCTGAATGTAAAGAAAAACTTTATACAGACATTAAAATTTAATAAAGAAGCGTTTGTCAGGATATCTTAAAAAATTATGAAAAATAAAAGGAGGGGGAAAAATGAGTATTAAAAAACAATTCATTAAAAATAAACCTGTCTGCAAAGTTACCTTTCGAGTGCCAAAAGAAGTCAGTGCTGGGGCAAAAGCTGTAAATTTGGTCGGTGAATTTAACTGCTGGGATACGAATGCCACCCCGATGAAGTCTTACAAAAACGGTTCATTTTCAACAACTATTGATCTTGAGGTAAAGAAAGAATATCAATTTCGATATCTCATAAATGGTGTGGACTGGAAAAATGATCAGGAGGCGGATTCTTATATTCACTGTCCCTATGGACATTGTGAAAATTCAGTGGTTATTCTTTAATCAAGAGGTCAAAAACAAAAAAGGGAATAGGTGAAAAACGGGTTTGGCATTGATAAAGAAATAATGGATAATATTTTCGAACCGTTTTTTACCACTAAGGATATGGGCAAGGGCAGACAAAGAGCTGGGCCGGATTGACCAGCAACAGGCAAAACGTATTTAAAAGTATCTGTTTGAGCGGATTGCAAGCTCTAATGATTCACGCCGGTTTGGCGAAGCCCTGAAACATAATTTTTCTATTTTTTGGAAATATCGGCTCGGAAATTATCGGGTCATTTGTGATATCCACGAAGAGACTGTGACTGTCCTTGTTGTTCGGATCGGACATCAAAAAAAAGTCTACAAATAAAATAGGATCAAACACGAAGGACCTTTGAATAAATGATATTGTATATAAAATAATCCAATAAATAAAAAGGAGCTGTTGTCATGTCAAAAATCTATGATCTTTACAGTCAGATAATAGAAAACATGGGGGTCCCCGGTTTATCAATACCCTTGAGCGCAGTGAAATTTTATAGAAAGGAAGAAACTCCCCCGGATATTATCACTTCCTATACTCCTTCAGGATTGACTTTGACAAGCTGCCAGGCTGCGAAACAGGCTTCTTTAGGAGACTGTGTCTGCCTTACCCAAGAAACGATTGGGTGTATTGCCGCAGCCATCACGTTTGGCCTCGTGGATGAAAATCAGAAAGAACCCATGCCGGGTTCGCGTGTATACACAGATATCATGAAAGATCAGTCCAAAAACAAAGAACAGTTTACACCCCCTTGCCCAAATGATTTTACCCAAGGCATTGTATATGCCTGCAAAACTGCAAATAAGCCTGATTTTGCTCTTTTTGGCAAAGAGGATTCCGGGCGGTATAACAGTGTTGAAACAGCAAAAAATGCTATTAAGGATATGATGTCAATCAAGCCTGCCGACACCAACGCAGTTTTTTTATACTCCAAGGAATTTGATGAGTTGGATCTGGAACCGGATGTCATCGTTCTCAGTGTCAGACCCGTAGAACTGACACGGTTGATTCAAGCCTATCAATATATTACAGGAAAAAGGGTAAACTCAAGCATGGGCGGTTTACGTGTCGTTAATTCTGATCTTATCGTAAGGCCCTATCTTACCGGGCAAATAAATATCTCAACATATTGCCTTGGTGCACGACTTATCGCACAATATGATGCAGACCAGCTTGGAATCGGAATGCCTTTTAAAGATTTTCAGATTATTGCTAAGGGCATGGAAGAATCCCGAACCGGATTTCCTTTTCATCTTTATCCTGGCTCAGATGAATCTGTACAAGAAAAAATTTAAAACAAATGCTGAATAATTATACAAAAACCTATATCAACCAGATGGCCCGAAGGACCAAGACTGATATAACTGAAATACATTTAAGGGTTTTAGAATTTGCCTTTAATTACTATGAAAAAAACAAAGTAGGTCCCTTATACAAGAACATAGAACGGTATACCGGAGTTACCAAACAAGATATCAACGACCTTTTTCCCCATGGTCTTAGTTCTGTTTACACCTGGATCGGCATTCCGATTCATTCTGTGAGTGATACATGTAAGCCTGTTGCAGACATTGATGTTGATAAATACCGGGAAGTCTATTTTGATCATAACGGAACTACATATCTACGAAATGAAATAAAACAATATTTGAAAAAATATATTAAAGGGGATTATGGGCATGGAAACCCCTCTTCAAGCACGTTTCTGGGGAAAAGTGCGTTTGAAAAAATAACCATGGCCAGAAGTGAAATTGCATCCAGCCTATCAGTGAAACTCAATGAGATCACCTTTACGGCAAGCGGATCTGAGGCCAATAATCTTGGGGTTAAAGGTGTTGCATTTAAATTTCATGAGACAAAAGGCCATATCATTACAACCAATATTGAGCATTCTTCCATATTGGAATCAGTACAGTTCCTGGGCATGCTCGGATATGAGGTCACCTTTTTGGATGTGGACAAAAATGGCCTAATTACAGTGGAGGCCGTCAGAAAGGCATTAAGGTCCAATACCATACTTGTCGCCATAATGGCGGTAAACAACGAAATCGGTATTATTAATCCAATTAAGGAAATCGGTGAATTATGCAAACTTGCGGAAGTTCCTTTGATGGTGGATGCAACCCAGGCCTATGGGAAGATTGATTTAAAGCCCAAAAAGATGGGAATATCACTTATGTCATTTACCGGGCATAAAATATATGCTCCTAAAGGCATCGGAGCATTATATATTGATGAAATGTATTCCGTTATCCCACTTATTCATGGTGGTGGACAGGAATTTAATAGAAGATCAGGAACAGAAAATGTCGGCCATATTATTGCCTTTGGCAAAGCGGCTGTCCTGGCTCATAAAGAGATGAAGTCCGAATATCAAAGGATAACTAAATTAAGAAATTATTTTAGTGAACAACTCAAAGAGAAAGTCCCTGGACATATTATTAACGGCTCAATAAACAACAGAGTGCCTCACAATCTGAGTGTCGGGTTCCCGGGAATAGATAGTGGTACCCTCTTAATCAGTCTGAATAAAATAGGCATTTATGTTTCATCCGGTTCTTCCTGTAGTGCAGGGAGTAAGGAAGCGTCGCCAATTATCAAAGCACTAGGTGTCGATACGGACTATTATGGTACGATCCGGTTCAGTTTTGGGTTAAAAACCACGAAAAAAGATATTAACTATCTATTTAAATATCTGCCTGAGATAATAGAACAAATAACGGACGAACCGCAGAATTTATCGAAGGAGAAATGAACCCATGGACACATCCATCAAAGTTTTGATTGTTGACGATTTTGCTACCATGCGCCGTATTCTAAAGAACGTTTTAAAGCAACTTGGTTTTAAAAATCTTGTGGAGGCTGATGATGGAACTACCGCTTGGAAAATCTTGGAAGAGCAGCAGATAGACCTGATCATAGCTGATTGGAATATGCCCAAATTATCGGGTCTTGAGCTTTTAAAAAAAGTTCGTGCGAGCGACTTGCACAAAACGATTCCATTTTTGATGGTTACAGCAGAAGCCCAGAAAGAACAAGTACTTGAGGCTGTTCATGCCGGTGTCTCTAGTTATGTAGTTAAACCTTTTACAGCAGAGGCAATCGCCAACAAATTAGAAAAAATTTTTAAATGATCCCGGCATGATTAAAAATTACTTTGTGAATACACCGGGCTCCATTTATAGAGTCAGGCAAATTACAAGTAACGTATAACCGGAGCCGGGAAACGGCTACTAAATCGAGCCCGAATCTGAACTATTCCGAGTCGCTACACTTATCATAATAGACAAAGATTATATCTGCCAGGCAGTGAACAGATCTTTTTTAAAGAATTACAATATAGACAGACAAATAGTTGTTGGGCAAACCAGACCCAGTAAATAATTCTGTGTAACTGCCATTTTCCCTATACATGAAATCTACCTTCAAATTCAATGGCAAATCTGTTCATCTCTGGCATCCTTTAACAATCGCTCTTCATCCCGCTGCACTTTAGATCTGCTCATCTGGTGCACCATTGTCTTTCAGGCTCCGAACAAAAGCATTACTGATAATGCACGCCGAAATAGAAAACTGCCGGTCATTCAGCAGGTTGGGTCAATGCCCAACAATATTAAAAACGACTTCACTTGTCGCAACGTCAACATGTTTTATTGGATGCGGCGTAATTTTTTATCCTTTGTCGAGTGTTTATATTTTCACCTGCTTTTTCTTTTATTTGTTTTTAATTATTAATAATTGATATAATATATTTGGTACTTTATTAGTAAATTTTTTATTGATTGATATTATTGAGGCTTTTATTTTTAAAATATCATTAAGTAATTCTAATCTAAATGTAGTCTTATAAAGAAATTCAATTATATTAAAAGTCTAAAACACCTGATATTTTTTATATGAAGTCAATTAAATTGATTACTTAGAATAAAGGAGACAATATGAAAGTTTCAACTTTTCAATGGAAAAATGACTCATGGTCCGGGGAAATGGATTCATCATTAGATTCTCAGAATTCACTTGTATTGATTTTTGGTTCTTCAAAATTAAAAAACCAAACAGATCTATTTGAACAAATAAGATCAAAATTTACCCGATCAATAATAATGGGATGTTCAACATCAGGAGAAATCTATAAATCTGAAGTTTTTGATGACAGCCTTTCAATAGCTGTCACACGATTCGATAAAACTAGTTTAAAATTTGTTACCGCACCGATTTCAATTGGAGATGAATCTTTTGAAGCGGGTAAAAAACTGGCTAATGAACTTTATAAAGAAAATTTAAAAGCAATCTTTATTTTATCCGAAGGCATTAATATAAACGGAACTGAATTGGTTCGAGGTGTAAATTCAATTATACCAGATAAAACTGTCATCTCCGGAGGGCTTGCAGGAGATGGTACTGATTTCATGGAAACCTGGATTTTAAAAGATAACAAACCAGTAACAAATCATGTTTCAATGGTTGGTTTTTATGGAGATAAAATAGAGATATCAACAGGTTCAGTTGGAGGATGGAAAGCATTTGGACCTGAAAGAAAAATAACAAAATCCCATGCCAATATCCTTTATGAATTAGACCATCAGCCAGCCCTGAATCTATATAAAAAATATCTTGGAGAAAAAGCTGATGAATTACCAGTCTCTGCCTTACGCTTCCCATTATCTCTGAAATCTGAATTTATGGATAGATCCGGTATTGTAAGAACAGTTCTTTCTGTAGATGAAAAAAAACAATCCATGACTTTTGCCGGAGACATGCCGGAGAATTCAATTACTCAGCTTATGCATGCTAGTTTTGATAATTTAATAGAAGGTGCAGCACAAGCAGCAGAGCAGGCCAAAATTAAAAATGAAGATATGAATTCTCCTGTTTTGTCCATAGCTATTAGCTGTGTCGGTCGAAGACTAGTTTTGGGGGGACAGGTTGAAGATGAAATTGAAGTTGTTCTGGATTCTCTTGAAATTCCCGTAAATCAAATCGGTTTTTATTCCTATGGTGAAATCGCTCCAAATAAGACCGGAAAATGTGATCTTCATAATCAGACCATGACCCTGACTATTATTAAAGAAGGTAATTAAATCATGAACCATGAATGGAATAGCCTTTTACTGAGACAACTTAAAAAATCAGGTCTTCCAAAACCAGATGAATCAGATTCAAACTTGCTGGATTTTATACAAAAAGTTGATAACAGTTATAAAGATGCAAACGATACAAGAAAACAGCTGGAAAGATCTCTTCAAATCAGTTCAGATGAAATGCAATCTCTCTATTCAACACTGGAATCTTATAATGAGACTTTAGAATCACAAATAAAACAAAGAACAAAAGAATTAGATGAAGCAGAAAAATTATTTCGGAGTTTAAGTGAATCTTCACCTGTAGGTATTGTTAAATTTGATAACAAAGGAAAATGCATTTATGTAAATGAAAATTTTCTTGAAATTTTTGAATATTCTCAAAAAGAAGCTCTTGAAGAAGAAAGTCTGGAGAGACTTTTTGCCAGTGACAGGGGTCCATCATCCTTAAAAAAATTTAACACGATTAATATAAGGGAAGATACATCCATCCAGTATGAAATTTGTACTCCCTCAGGAAAACGCAAGTGGATTAATGCCAGGTCAAAGTCAGTAATAGATGAATCCGGAAAAATTATTGCCCATGTTGGTACAATAGCAGATATCTCTGAAGAAAAAAAATATGAACAACTGCTTCAAATTGCAAAAGAGGATGCCGAAGCTGCCTCAAAAACAAAAAGTGAATTTCTGGCAAATATGAGTCATGAGATACGAACCCCTCTAAATGGTGTAGTGGGAATGATTAATTTACTTCAATATACGAATCTTTCAGATCAGCAAAAAGATTATATTGAAATCCTTCGAACATCCTCAGATTCTCTTTTAGATATTATTAATGATATTCTGGATTTTTCAAAAATTGAAGCCGGGAAACTGGATATTGAATATACGACGTTTAATCTTCAAGCATTAATTCTGGAAACCCTTGAAACTTTTTTACCGGATGCAGAAAAAAAAGGTCTTGAAATTATTTTAAGGTATGAACCCAATAGCCCGAAATGGTTCTTAGGAGATTATAACCGAATAAAACAAATACTGATGAATATAGTCAATAATGCTATAAAGTTTACCATAGAGGGGCATGTATTAGTTGATGTGGAATATAAAGATACATTTAACAAAAAAATGTTTATACAAATAAGCGTTAAGGATACTGGAATAGGGATTTCAAAAAATAATATCAGCAAAATCTTTGACCAATTCTCCCAGGCAGATTCATCCACAACCCGTAAATATGGGGGAACCGGACTAGGTCTTGCTATTTCAAAGCAACTTGTTGAATTAATGGGAGGGAACATACAGATAAAAAGCGATGAAGGCGAAGGATCAACGTTTACTTTTGTACTGCCATTAATGGTTGGCGAGGAAAAAGACTCTCAATTTCTTCCTGAAAAAAGTTATTCTCCTTTAAAAAATATTCGTATTTTAATTGTTGATGATAATAAAATTAATATAAATATTATTGAAGAGTATCTCGGAAAATGGGGCGTTATTTGCTGTTCGGTGAATTCTGGAAAAAAAGCCCTGCACGAATTACAAACAGCAAACAAATCTGGCAAACCTTTTAAATTTATTTTACTGGATTACCTGATGCCGGAAATGAATGGATTGACACTTGCAAAAAAAATAAAAAATAATTTTAATATTTCAGAAACAATATTAATTATGCTGACGTCTGCAACAGCATTGATCAATATACAGGAAATTGCAGGTACAGGTATTCTGGCATATCTTACAAAACCAATAAATGAATCAAATCTTTTAAATATGCTGGCTTCATTCTGTAATAATAAAAACAAAAATGCTAAATTCGATATTTTCAAAAAAACACATATTGAAACAGAAAAAAATACCGGATTAATAGAAATAATAAAAGCAAAGAACCTGCGAGTACTTCTTGTGGAGGATAATATTACCAATCAAAAATCTCAAAAATGGCTTCTTGAAAAATTTGGCTGTATTGTTGATATCGCTTCAAATGGAAAAGAATCTATCCAGATGGTTAATAAATTTGATTATAATATAATCTTCATGGATCTTCAAATGCCTGAAATGGATGGTTATAAAGCAACAGAATTAATTCGTAAAGAAGAAAACAATTCTACCCATATACCCATCATCGCAATGACTGCCAATGCCATGACCGGTGATCGCGAAAAATGTATTGAAACAGGAATGGATGATTATTTAAGTAAACCAGTTAATAATGATGAGTTGTTAAAAAAATTATACATGTGGAGCAATTCTGCTCATAATGAAAAAAATAATGGTGGCAAAAAAATATCAGATCCATCTAAAGAAACTTCCAGAATCGTTTTTGACTATAAAAATGCCCTTGAAATATATGAAAACGATTATGAAATCCTGAAAGAAATTATAAGCTGTTATCTGGAAGATGTACCAGTTAATCTTGAAAATCTAAAAAAAGCATTTGAAATAAAAGATCATTCCACATTAAATCATATTGCCCATTCTTTAAAAGGGGGGGCTTCATATATTGGAGCTGAACAGGTTCGAATGATTGCTTTAAAAATTGAAAAAAAAGCAAAAATTAATGATCTAAACCATATAAATGAATTAATAAAAAAACTGGGAGTTGAAATTAAATTATTTGAAAATGAATATCAAACTTTCATGATAAATAAATGAAAATATATATAACTCATATAAAGGAGATATTTTAATGAAAATTCTGGTTGTGGACGATGATGTTGCGAGCCGTAAAACATTAAAATTTTTCACAAAAAAATTAGGTCATGAAGTTATAAGTGCTAAAGATGGAGAGGAAGCTTTAAAAATCTGGAAAAAAGAACAACCCAGAATAGTCGTTACCGACTGGATTATGCCAAAATTAAACGGCCTTGAATTGTGTGAAAAAATCAGAGAATATGAAGGTGATGACTATACGTATATAGTAATTGTAACCACACTGGATTCTGACCTCAATGTGGTTGAAGGAATGAAAGCCGGGGCGGATGATTATATAATTAAACCGTTTAACAAAGATGAATTGTATTTTCGTCTGAAAGCAGGAGAACGTGTTTTAAGTCTTCAGGATAAAGATATGGTCATTTTTGTACTGGCAAAACTGGCTGAATCACGGGATACTGATACCGGAGAACACCTTGAAAGAATACGTTATTACTGTAAAATTCTGGCTGAAACATATTTTGATATATGTGATAATGAATTATCATATGACAGACAGTTTATTAACAGTATTTTTCTTGCAAGCCCCTTACATGATATTGGAAAAGTTGGCATTCCTGATAAAATTCTGCTCAAACCCGGCAAATTAACTTATGAAGAATTTGAAATTATGAAAACACATACAACAATTGGTTATAATACATTAAATGAAGCATTGAAAAAAAATTCCAGAACAGATTACTTAAGAATGAGTGCGGAAATAGCCCTTTATCATCATGAAAAATTTAATGGTAAAGGATATCCAAAAGGATTACAAGGAGAAAAAATACCACTCTCAGCAAGGATTGCCGCTATAGCGGATGTCTATGATGCACTTGTTTCTGAAAGGGTTTATAAAAAAGCATTTACACATGAAAAGGCTAAATCAATTATTGAAAAAGAATCCGGTGAACATTTTGATCCTGAACTGGTTAAAACATTTCTTAAATGTTCTGATAAATTTGTAGGAATACACAAAAACTATAGTAATAAAAATATTTAATTTAATGAGTAAAAAGTCTGTAGACTTTTTTATAATATTTAAGCTTTATGAAAAACATAATCGAGTTGGCCGTTTTTTGTCGTATTTTTTGTTACCATTTCCATTCCAGTTTTGACATCTTCCACCTGAATACCATCTGCTAACGCATAATCGGAGCCGGGAAACGGCTACTAAATCGAACCCGGATCTGAACTATTCCCAGTCGCTACACTTAAAGCATGGAAATAAAATTTTCATAGAGTTTTGGTCGATAGAAACCTGCAGGTTAGTATAAATCTTACCGCCAGGCATCAAGATACTCTTTTTTAGATAAAGGGCATAAATCTGATCTTGGATTATCTTTACCGCAATTAAGTATTTTATCTTTTGAAGCCATAACCGTCACCAGCTCTTTTGGACATTTGCTGTCGTTATGCTCGCAACAAAATAAAACGGTGGCCTCAGATTTTATTTTCATTTCATTTCTTGATTTCTTATTATCGAATTCTCGTATAATAATTGCTCTTCGAAGATAGCACATATACAGACATCTCCCTTTCGCTTTGAATAATTGTTTAAGCATGTTGGATTAATTCTAAATAATATATTATCACTTTTTTTTATATTCGTTTCCATATTCCCCAGGCAGTAAGTGATTAATTTTTTTTGATAGCCTATTATAGTGATTTAAAGTATCTCTAATAAGTGATTTGAATTTGTGACTTGACCAGGGCTTTTTTATAAAGGTAAATACATCTCCTTGTATGATAGATGCAATCACAGGGTCAATATCTGTGTGACCGGTCATAATAATCCCGATTGAATCAGGTTTTTTTTCTTTGACCTGTTCAATAAAAACTGTTCCGAACATTTTATGCATATATTGATCCGATAAAACAATGGCCGGATTGATACGGTTTACCTGGGAAAGCGCTTTGACAGGAGACGTGAATGTCATACTTCTTAATGACTCATTGCGCAAAAGCCGTTGGATTGCATCAAGCAGCTTTCTATCATCGTCAACAACCATTATGGTTTCAATGTCTTGAACCATTTTTTTCCTCATTAAAGAAACATTAAAATATTCTTTCCAAAGCAGCGATGATAAAGAATCTGTAATTTAAAAAGTACAATTATAGTATCAGTAGGAAAAAAAGTGATGGTATCTGAAAGCTTAGAATAGTAAAATCAAAAAAGAACAATTATAATCACTATTATAGTGATATATCAATGAAGAAATCAAGGATTTTTAGGTATTTTTTTTCACAATAATTAATCTTTCTTTTTTAGTTCTCGGTAAACTATAAAAGTTTGAACATCCTCGGGCCCTGTGTCATTTTAAAAAAATCCAGGCGGGATTAAAAATTACTTTGTGAATACACCGGTCTCCGTTTATAGAGTCAGGCCACTACAAGTAACGTATAAATAGAGCCGAGTTTGAATTATTCCGAGCCCCAATTGATTATTCCTGGTTTATTATTAATCCGGCAATCAAATAGCCGCCTTTGCATAAGTAATTTTCGGATGTCTAAAATATCTTTTAATTCTACCTGGCAATTTTTGAAGCTTTCTCAAATGGGATATGGCTTTCTTTTTTAACTGACCCATTGTCCTTGCTGGAACCCCAGAATGGACACCAACCTTTAAGTCACAATTCAAATATTCATCTGGATTTAATTCTGGTGAATAGGCAGGCAGATGGAATACTTGAATTTTGGTTTCATTCTCTTTCAACCAATCCTTCACCAGATGGCTATGATGGACTTTCAAGTTATCCAAAATTAAAAAGATTTTCTTCTTTGAATCCTTGATCAGCCTTCCCATGAATTTGATCAATGTTTGAGAATTCATCTTGTCATCATAGACCATGAATCGAACTTTGCCCTGATTTGTGACTGTAGATATCAGATTAACCCTTTTGCATCTTGGATGAATTCGGATAGCTGGAGTTACACCACGAGGTGAATAGCTACGACCATGATAACTGTCATTGCAAAGACCGGTCTCATCTCCCCATTGAATCTGGGCGTTCTCTTTGATCGCTTGCTTAGCTATAGCTGGATATTCATCCTCAAGCCAGCTCTTTACTGCTTTAGGATTTTGTTTATATGCCCTGCGCAAAGGTCTTTGGGGTGTGAAACCCCATCGTTTTAAATATTCTCCAACAGTACGAATAGGCATTTTAATGGACCACATTTGCTCTATCAATTGCTGAACAGCCTTTCTTGTCCATAAAGCAAAGGGCAGTTTCATTTGATCCGGGCATTTGTCATATATTGCTTTTTGCAATTGGTTTTCCTGCTCTATTTCAAGTGTTCGAGTACTGCCAATTTCAGGACCGCGTTTTTTTATTTTCAGAGCCTTTTTCCCTCCGTTTTTATACAATTTCCACCAGGCAGAAATTGTAGAGGGATGAATGCCGGTAATGCTGCTTATTTCCAACCTTTTTCGGCCCTGTTTTTTTAAACGAATGAGGGGACCCGGATGGTAGTTCCATCTATAGCGAGCAGGTTAAAGCCAAACCATTTTTGATGTTTAAAGCTTTTATAAAAATTGTTGATCATATGATCGTTAAGCTCTTCAAATGCCTTATAGTCAAGCTTTTTACGGGCTTTGGTTAAATTTCCTTTGTAGATAACACGTTGTGCAATATCGTATTGAAAAATTGTTTTGTAGAAGCGATCAAGCTCATCCTGATATGAATTATTATTCATATTTAATAGAAGGTAAATCAGCCTGTGAAAAGGTAACAGTCTGTCTCGTGTAAAGGCTTTTGGGCTCTGTTTATATTTTTCACAGAAATCATCAGACATAATAAGATTTTTCAGGGATTCAATCAGCCCTGGCACAGGTGTTGAAATTCACGATCCGTGCCAACATTGTCAAATTTTTGCATTATTCCTTCCTTTTTTCTATTATTTGCATTATTCGCTTCATGGGTATAATATACCATAAGCTATTGATATTTAAAAGAAAATTTATTTAAGCCGGCTTAAGGAAACGGCATTGCCGCTACACCTAATCTTAAAAATAAAAGACTATTCTAATTTATTGTAAATTTTTTTTATTTCTTCGGTTTTTAGAGAATAGTCGGTGTCATCTTTATAGTGGTGAAGAGATATTAGATCGTCTATTATCTCGTCTAAGTCGTTTGATATCTTTATTTTTTTTTGTGTTTTTATCAGAATGACAAATTCATATATATCTAAAGCTGATTTGATATTTTGTGTGTATATTAAATTATTTAATAAAGTTTTTAATATATTTTTGATATTATTTTCTTTCATGAAACTTTATGGTTTCTGTATTTATATATTTATCTTAGAAAAGCATGAGAAGTGCCTGGACGCAAACTGCACTTCTCATGCTTGGTCTAGGATATATGGCTTATTTTAATTAAACTAGCCGAGTTCTGAAGTAAAAGAGCCGTCTGATTTTATGGTTGTAACTTCATGCCCTTCGCAGCCAGGAATGTGATCAAAATGGTCAACTATTCTTATTTCACCAGGACGACTGATTACTTGATTAAGATAGTCATTGCTTCCAATATTTGCAGTTTGACCGTTTTCCAAAATTTTAATGTCATTACTCATGATATTTCTCCTTTTAAAAAGATATTCTGATTAGTTTTCTTGTCTGATGATTGGTCTTTTTTAATTCCTCCAAGTTTCATCTGTGCCATTTCACCTCCTTTTGCTTTTCAGCATTCAAGAAATAAACATTATTTTTTAACCCCAAACATCTTTATGGCATTCTCTAAAATCTGCTCCAGCATTTTTTTCTGTTCCGGGTTTAACTTAAGAGCTTTAATTAAAAAAGAAAACCTCTCGTCTTGGTTTTTTCTAATTGTGTTTAGTAATTTCTTCCCTTTGGGAGTGAGGCTCACATGAATAATGCGCTGATTTCCAAAATCCCTATCTTTGTTGACTAATTGAGCCCTCCAAAATTTCGAAATTGTTGAAGAAATAATACTCTTTGCGACCATATTAAATTGTTCTGTTATCTCAGAGACAGTCATCTTCTCATTTGCATCAATAAGTTCAAGTAACAGTATTTCTCTTTCAGAATATTGACCATCTGTTTTCGTTTCTGTTGCGATTTTAAGCAATCGCATTTTTACACTTATTTCGTTGATTAATCTTTCAAGTTCCATTTATCGAATCTTCCTTCTATATATTTATGATTCTTATGGTAGGTATATATAAATAAAAATACTTAATGTCAAGTCTATATATAAAATATATTTTTAAACAGTTTAATTTTTTAAACTAACATGGGCAACCCAATCCTTATACAGCCCTTATAAGATAATATCGTTTTTGAAATGTGTGAAAGATGCGAAGGAAGTTGAAGCCCTCTGCAAAAGACTAAAACCTATAATCGGAGAACAAGCAGACATGTTTTGGCACATGTACTTAGCAGAAGACATCCAAAACAGAGAACAGTTCGCCCAAGATATCGAAATAATCGCAGAAAAATATCTCAAAGAAGAACCTTTAGAAAATCGACAAATCCTTCTTGAACCACCATCTGAAAGGAATTCAAAAGGAACCTATCTCCTCGGAGACATCATCTACAATAGAAAGAAACTCCATCAATTACACTTAAAGCCAGAAGATTTTCTAAAGCAAGTCGGAATCTTTGCTATTACTGGTGAAGGTAAGACAAATTTGGCATATCTTCTTGCCCTGCAACTTGCAAAATCAAAAACCCCATTTATGGTAATAGACTGGAAACGGTCGTGGAGAAACCTTCTCTCATTAGAAAATGAACATCCAGAATTAAAAAATGTGCGGGTCTTAACAATTGGAAGAGATACCCTGCCCTTTTTATGGAATGTATTCAGAGAGCCGCCAGGCACGGATAAGAATTTTTGGGTTGGAACGATTTCCGACGCACTTGAAAGGTCTCATCTCTCTGGCCCAGGAGTCGCTTATTATTTTAATAAAATTTATTCTAAACTGTACAAAGGCCTTCCCGATGATTTTTATCCGAATTTCTTTGACGGAATGAAAGAGCTTCGAAATATTAAAGTATTTGGTCGTGAGGCAAATTGGAAACAGACTGCTCAAAGAATCTTTCAATCATTTACCCTTGGAAGAGCTTCAAAAGTTTTCAATGCAAGAAATCCAATCAAACTTGAAGAGTTGTTAGATAAACCGGTCATTCTTGAACTGGATCTGGAAATGCCAAAAGCACTCAGAATGTTTTTTTCTGAAATGATTTTGAGATGGATTCATCTATATCGGTTGAGCCGGGGAGAAACTGATAATTTAAAGCATGTTTTGTTTTTAGAGGAAGTTCATAACCTTTTTGCACAAACTTCTTTTAATAAAGATAATTCGAGTATTGAAAATCTATACAGGGAAATTAGAGGATTTGGGCAAGGAATCGTTAGTATTACCCAACACCCCAGCCTATTGCCAATTGAGCTTTTGGGGAATTGTCATACACAAATTTATCTTGGGCTCCAACACAAAGACGATATTGAAATGGCCAGGAAGTCTCTCTTTTTAGATTATGATGAGGACCCATATTTTAATATTCTTAATGTCGGGGAGTGTATTGTTAAGATTAAGAATAGAGTTGAACCTTGCCTTGTTAAAACGCCTCTGGTAGCAGTCACAAAAGAGTTGGTGACGGATGATTGGCTGAAGGCTTTTAGTTTGGGTTCCCAATTTTGGCAGCATTCTTGGAATAAGGAGAATGGTGAAGATAACTTTTTATCCTTACAAAAAAATATTCAGGATATTTTGGATGGTAAGGTTTTTTCGGATAAGGATGGGGAAAATACCCCTGTTGGAATACCTAAGAATTCTGGGGGGTCTTTTACGCCTAACTTGCCTGTTCAGGACGGGAATAGCTCAAATCATAGGGGTAAGGGGGGTGTTTTCCCTCCTGTTAATAGTAAGAAGGACAGAAGAGGATCTCCCTACAAATTAAGACCTCAGCATAGGCTTTTGATTGATATTTTGAAGAATCCGTTTTCGAGTATTACTGAGCGGTATAAGAGATTAAAATTTCATTCGAAGCTTGGGAATAAAATAAGGAGGGATTTGATTTTAGAAAAGTGTATTTTGCCAAAAAAGATTATTACTGGAAAAGGTTGGATTACGCTGTTTGAAGTGACACGGAAGGGGAAGATGGTTTTGGGTGATTTGGGATACGAATTTAAAAACGAGTCTGAGGGTGTCGTTCATAAGTTTTGGAAGCATAAGGTTAGTAAATTCTATAAGGATCTGGGGCTGGACGTTCGGGTTGAAGAATATTATGTAAATGGTAGGCCGGATATAATTATTTTTAAGGATGGAAAGAAAGTTGCGATTGAGATTGAGACCGGGAAGTCTAATTATGTGGGCAATGTTGAGAGGGCGCTTGATGCTGGGTTTGATGAGGTTGTTTGTGTGGCGGTGAATAGATTTGTTGAGGATAAAATCATTCGAAAACTGGACAAAAAAGGATTTTTTGATGATAGGGTTCGGGTTGTTTGTGTTAAGGGATATTAGGTTTCTATAGCACAGAGAATCATTTGTAATTATGAGGTTCTCTATTTCTTGGATGGTGAATTAGAGCTCTCAGGCTGGGAACAGGGATTTAATTCCCCCCAATTTTCAAGGTTTTTTTTGCAGCCAATTTCAGGGTAAATTAACCGCCACCATTTTAATTCCTTCCATTTAATTCCCTTAAACATTTTTAAAATCATATATAATTCCCTCTATTTAATTCGCCTCGTAGCTACTTTCAGGAGGGATTATGGAGCCAGTTCCCTGTGCCGGTTGCAGTACTTTTTTTGTTCCCAGAAACAAATGTCAGGTATTTTGTTCAAAACCGGATTGCCAGCGAGTTAGAAAAACTCTTTGGCAAAAACAAAAACTTTCAATAGATCCGGAATACAAAGAGGGGCAACGGCTGGCACAAAAGAAATGGCTTCAAAACAACCCTGATTATTGGAAAAATTATCGCCACAGGAACCCGGGAAAAACTGATAGGAACCGGTCTCTTCAGAAAATTAGGAATATGAAAAAATGGTTGGATAAGTCAGTTCCCAAAGCATCAAAAACCATTGGAATTGCAAAGATGGACGCGAGAAAAAAGAGTGAATACAGTCTTTCCGGGCAATATTGGCTTGTACCTGCCGTTGCAAAGATGGACGCGGTAAAAATTTTTATCACTTCAATACCAGCCACTTCACCATGATTGCAAAGATGGACTCGGGGACATGGGATAAATGCCTGTGTTACACAGGATAAAAATCCTATAAACCAAGGAGGACATCATGATAAGAAAAAAAGTGCTTGATCCGGCCCGGGTTCGGAAAACAGGCAAGAGTTTTTGTTTTATCTCCCATCGTTTTCTTACCGATGGTTTTTTACAAACATTGACCCGACATGAATTGGCTCTTTATATTTTTCTGGTATTGGCTTCGGACCGGAACGGGCTTTCATTTTATAGTGATAAGACTATCTGTTCCATTCTGGCCTTCAAAGATAACGAATATATTTTTGCCCGAAGCTGTCTGATCCATAAAGATCTTGTCCTGTATGACGGGACCTTGTTCCAGGTTCTTTCCCTGCCAAAAAGCGTTCATAAGGAGGCGGCCCAATGATAAACAGACGAGACCATTTTGAAATTCATCGGTTAAAGGACATGCAGTTTTCCATAAGACAGATTGCCAAAACTTTAAATCTGGACAGGGGAACCGTTACCAGATATATCAAACACCCGGATATCACCCGTAAGCCAAGACAGGGAAGGCCTTCAAAGCTTGATCCCTTTAGGGAATATATCAAAGAGATGGTTGAGCGATATCCAAAAGTCAAAGCCCCTGTAGTTTTAAGAAAGATTAGGGACAAGGGATTTGATGGAGAAATAACCATTGTTCGAAAGTATCTCAGAGTACTTAAACATGACATTGGCAGAAAACAAGCCTTTATCCGTTTCGAATCTCAACCAGGTCAACAGATACAAATTGATTGGGGTCATTTTGGCAGTCTCGTATATGGAGACAGTTCAAGAAAGCTGTATGCTTTGGCTGTCATTGAATCCCACAGCAGAATGCTGTATGTGGGTTTTACCCACAGTCAAAAACAAGAAGCTCTCCATCAGTGTCTTGTCGAAGCCTTCCGGTACTTTGGGGGCACCCCAAAAGAAATAGTCGTGGATAATATGTTGACCGCAGTAACAGAACGTGTGGGATCAATTGTCCGTTTTAACGAATCGTTTCTTGATTTTTTAAGGCATTTTAGCATTACGCCCGTGGCCTGCAATATCAGGGCGCCCCATGAAAAAGGAAAAGTAGAAAACAGCATTAAATACTTGCGACAAAACTTCTGGCCATTAAGGATCTTCAGTGATCTTGAAGATGTTAACCATCAGGTTCTGGCCTGGCTTAACACCACGGCCAATCAAAGACAGCACCAGACCACCGGACAAAAACCGTCCCAACGTTTTGTAACGGATGCATTAAGATCATTGCCGGACCCGTTACCCGACTTCCGGGAGACCGAGACGCTTTTCGTGTATAAAGATTTTGGCATCCGTTTTGATACAAATGTTTATACAGTACCACCCAGACTGGTGGGCAAATCCGTAACCCTTAAAGCAAACAGCCGAACGTTATTTGTTTATTACAAAGAAAAGCAGGTGGCAACCCATGTGCGAAGCTGGAAGAAAAAACAACGGATTGACCTGGCATCTCACAGTGAACAGGTCAAAAAGCTCAAGAAAAGAGTGTTCATGGATAAACAGGTCATGTTTTTTATGTCCTTGGGTCAGGAAGCGGTAGATTACCTTGAAAAATTGGCTTATGCATCCCAGCCATTGAAAAAAACAATAGCTTGTCTATTAGTTCTGAACGATGACTATGGCACAGCTTCTTTGATATATGCATTGAAAAAAGCATTGAACCATAAACTTTACGGGTTTGCTTATGTCCAGAACATTTTATACCAGGAAATGACCCCTTCAATTCATCATCAGCCTGTGGCTTTAAAAAACGAAGAACTCAACCAAATCCGTCTGCCAAGACCCAACCTTGCTGAATATGATGCTATTGCACTTCAAAGAAGGAAGAAATAATGGATACTGTAATTGATAAATTTAAATCTCTCCGGTTAAAAAACTGTGCACAGAATCTGGCCGATGTTTTAGATCAGGGTGCCAGGGAAAACCTGTCTATCCTTCAAGCCATTGACCGGTTGCTGGAAATTGAACTTGCCTGTAGAAAAAAGGCCAGTATCATCTTAAGGTTCAAGCAGTCCCGACTGGGTGAAAAAAGCACCATTGATCAATTTGACTTCACTCATCATGAATCCAGACGAAAATATAAAAACAGGATTTTAAGTTTGATTGATCTGGGGTTTATCCAAAACAAAAAAGATATCATTCTGATCGGCAATCCGGGGACGGGTAAGACTTTTTTATCCAGATGCATTGCTTATGCCGCCACCCAGGCAGGGGTCAAAACACTTTTTACTACAACCATGGATATGATTAATCAGCTTGTGGCTGCAAAAACAGACCACACCTTGCTGAAAAAGCTTCAATATTATCAATCACAGGATATTTTAGTATGTGACGAAATTGGGTACCTGCCGTTGGGCAGACAGGGCTCAAACCTATTCTTCCAAGTCATCAGCGCCCGGCATGAAAAAAAGTCTACCATAATTACGACGAATCTGCCGTTTGCCAAATGGGGGAACATCTTTGACGGAACCACTGTTGCCACAGCGATTGCTGACCGACTCGTTTACAACTCTGAGATCCTTATCCTTGAAGGAGAAAGCTATCGAAAGAGATCTTAATGAAAACATATTGAAATCATAAGCAACTTACAGCTCAGTCGCACAGAAGGACTGTTACTTTGGTTTAGTGCCAATGTCGAAGAGGTATGTCTATGCTACCGGGTGGCTGGTTTTAAACCGATGGATTTGGCTGGATTTTAAACCGCTGTTTCCACTCAGGCAATGGGAAAATTGAATCTTTGCACATAGCTTCTGATAATATGGGTTTTAGTATGATGAAAAAATATTATAAAAGTAGAAGCGAGGATGCCATCGATAGGTTTCAATATTATACAACAGTGTTTCATATGAGCTTAAAGTAAATCAGTAATTTTGGATGAAACTCCTAATAAAATATTATATTTTTCTTTATATTTCATCACGACATTTGTATCTGTTAAAATCTTAGCGCCATTACAAAGACCAGTATCAAGATCAATAACACCAATAGATACTTTATTATCCGCGAATATTAGAAAATCTATTTCTGGAGATAGCTCAACTTCGTTTCTAAATATGACTCTAATATCCAAGCCGGGGTTTTGATTCAATTGAGAAAGATGTTGTTTTATCTTTGCTACTTCAAATAATTCCCTATTTTTAAATAAATATATTCGAATTGACTCAACGCCTCTTCTCGAACAATTTATATGCTCATTTATTGTTGCTTTATAATGTGGATTTTTTATTTGTTTGAGGATTACCTCCGTAGAATCTGTTGCCATTGGACATGTAGATAATAAACATTCTCCTTTTTTAAGAATTTTCATCGATCTTATATCGTCCTGATAAACTTTTTGAATCGATTTTAATTCATATTGTCCATTTACCAAGTCCTTCAGCTCTTCTTTCAACTCTTCGTACTTATCTGAAAAATAGGGATCAATGCTACTCTTATCTAATATTTCTCTGTCCATATAAAGTTCTGGGATGCAATCACTAATACTTTTTATTAATTCATCGAATTTCATTCTTAATTCAAAAACCAAACTTATAATGATGCCAATAAGTCCAATGAACAGACTATTGGTGATAAGTTGAGATTGAGGCTTTAAATAGACAATAATAGATATAATTATTGATACAATAATACCAAAAATTAGAAAATATTGAGATAAGTTGAGTTTCTTACTCATTTTATTAACACTTTTAAAAACAGAAACAATACTGCATAGCTCATAGCATCCTTCTACATTGAGGATATCCGACCTGAAGCAATTGAATTCAATTGTTAATCCAGTACCAATATTCACATGGCATGTAAAGACAATTTTTGATTTAATTGGTGTAATATTAAAAACAGAATTTCAGAAGAAGTGATAGAGAGATTTGGGTGTTAAGAGAGTTGGGTAGCGAAAATCATGGCGGTGTTTATTGAAAAGCATTTGCCTACCAATTTCTATTTTAATAACGGATGAATAATAGATGATAAATGAAAGCGAATAAATGCTTCTGTAAAATTTTCTATTAAAATAATATTGTGAACATGAAACAAACAGTCATTGATAGAATCAATTAATTTAGGGAAAATCCAACTATTTTAATTATATTAATTTTTTTCGAACCTTTGGTTGGTTATTGTATTTCAGTGATTAATAACAGGTGCTTCAAGTTATTTATACACTGGGACAGTAAACATTACCCATGATCTCGAAATTTTTGTCCACCAACAAACAAATTATTTGGAAATCCGCTTGTTACACTATAGAATAACACGTTAATTCACCCTATCCGCGATGCGACTCTCCTGCTTGGTATTCTTACCGAATTTTATGCTCCCTTATTAATTTATCCTTTCTTGACATATCGTATAAAATTAAATAAGGCTAATATGATTAAAGAGAATTAATTACTATTCATCTTTTATCTTTACTATTATAGATTATTGGTTAGTTTGATGAAGCAGTTTATTTGATTGGCATTTTTATTATGAAATGAAATTCATATATATTATTTTTTGATGAACGTTTCTTTTTGAATAAGGATATAAAATCAACTCTTGGAAAATTTTGTTCGATTCAATATGGCTATCGCTCAAAGTAATTTTAATATATTTATATAGGCCTATAAAAAATAAGATCAAAACCTCCAACAGTACACAATTTCATAATTGCATCAGTTTAGATTTATTGTCCGATTGAGTTTATCATATCGAAAAATACTATAGAGGAAATTTTCGAATTGTGCTGTTATAAAGTCCTATATATTAGTAATTTTGAAAGAAAATGAGCAAAAGGAGAATCTACTGTGTTAAATGGATATGAGACCGACGCGAGACGGAAGGCACTAACTGCAATAACAAGAAAAATCCACCATATGATACCTTCGAGGACAGTTAAAACAGATCAAATCGGTGACTACGAATTAAGACATGGCTTTCTAAATAATAAAAAAATCCGTAGATTGATCGTTTATATGCGCTCCTCAGGATGTCAATGGATGTTGGATGATGAGAAAGGTGGTTGTTTCATGTGCGGTCATATTGCTGGTACTACTCAAGGGGAACCTATTAGCGCAGAAAATTATATAGATCAATTTACAAAAATAATGGATCAGTTCGATTTTCATGATATTCCAATGCTTTGTGTATATAATGCTGGTTCTTTTTTTAATGATAAAGAAGTCCCTCGAAAAGCTAGGTATGAAATTTACAAACGAATAAATAAGATAGACGGTATAAAACAGATTATATTTGAATCTCGTCCAGAATATATCTGCGCCGAAGAATTGCAGCTAATTCAAGATACAATTGATAAACGTATAGAAATTGGTATTGGGCTTGAATCTTCAAACGAAAAAATTAGACAAGTGTGCTTAAATAAAGGTTTTAGTTTGGATGAATACTTACGAGCCATAGAAATATGCAAAAAACATAATGTTTCATGCCTTGCATATGTACTATTAAAGCCTCTATTTCTAAATGAACAAAATGCTATTAATGATGCTGTTAATTCCATTAAATGGGCTTTTGAAAAGGGAATCGACGTGATTTCTATTGAGCCGGTTAGTGTACAGAAGGGAACTTTAGTGCATTTACTTTATAATAAGGGTTTTTTCCGTCCTCCTTGGATATGGTCCGTTTTAAATGTAGTAAGGGAATCTCACACAGAGGAGAATGTTATCAGAATAGGGGGATTTGAATTTTTCCCACCTCCTTCTGTTTGTGTACATAATTGCCCTTCATGTAACGAATACTTGATCGATGAGATTGAAAAATATAATACAACTAATAATATATCAAGCATTAATTCTGTATTTGATATGAATTGTAGGACTTGTAAGCATAAATGGATGGAAGAAATGAAAGATACAACAACTATAGAAGATAATATTGATAACTTTTTGGCTGCATATGATGACAAAGATCTTGAGAAATATATTAGGAATGATTTGAGAAGCTATCCGAACAATATATTAAGGATAGGTGCTTGTGGTTCTTCGAATGTATAGAAAAACTTAAAAGTAGAAAAAAACTATAATACAAGGAGATTTACATGAAATTAATTATCGCTGATGAAATTCGAAAAAATTATCCCGATTTAAGAATTGGTGTTGTTATAGCTGAGCAAGTTGATAACAAAGAACACTCTGAAGAATTATTATCCTATACTAAAAATAAGTTTTGGGATTTTATTGATAAGTATATAACGCCCCAACAATTAAGAGAACACAAAAACATTCAAGCTTGGAGAGAGATTTATAAATCATTCGGAGTTAAGCCCAAAAAACATAAACCAACAGCAGAAGCTCTCTTGACAAGGGTATTAAAACAATTTATTCCAAAGATTAGTCCAGCCGTTGATTGTTATCTAATTTCCGAATCGATTCATTGCCTTCCTATAGGAGGCTACGATATTGATCAAATTGAAGGTGATATCACTTTAAGGTATTCTAAAGGGAATGAAGATTTTATTGGAATTGGTTCTGACAAGAAAGATACCACTGATGAAGGTGAAGTTATTTACTCAGATTCTAAAAGAGTTCTTACAAGACGATGGAATTATAGAGATTGTGATAACTGCAAAATTGATGTGGATTCAAAAAGGATCGCTTTATTTGTGGAAGGTGCTCTCGACGTTATTGATGATTCTGAAATCAAAGAAACAATTGATGATATATCTTCCAATCTAAAGAAATTTTGTAAAGCTGAAACAAAAACTTTTTTCCTTGGAAAGGATAAAAATGATATTCAAATTTTGCCTTGATCGAATATAGTGACTTAATTTGTAACTCACTGTCAGAATACCATAGGAATATGCCTATTCGAAATGGATAATTTACTCTTAATTTCGATTGAAGCATAATCTTCATAATGCAATACTACCCTTAGGTTATTTTAATGACGAACAATGATTGAAAATATGTCTAATTACGCCAACACAAAGATTGAGTGTTTTGGAAATCAAGTCCACATTTTTGATTCGCCTAAAAACTTTTACAGGTGAAGTGATTTAGAAAGAGGGAATTATTTAAAGGAAATCTGTGCGGATTTATGAAAGGCTTTTTTTCTATGTTAACGAATTATTTAGAGTGATCCGACTATGGTAATTTTTGTAATATTATCCGACTGGTGTCCAGCTTGTTTGGAGTACAAGATAGTGTTAAATAAAATTATTTCTGAAAAACAGATAGACATAAAATTTGCTTTTCCACAAGAGACAAAGGTTCAAATAAGATCAATACCAACAACATTTTTTGTATATGAAGAGAAGGTATTAAAATTCGAAGAGGGTTATTTGTCTTTTAATGAATTCATGGATATTTATAATGATCTCTTAAAAAAATTAATTTGATTGGAATTATTATTTAATTAAACATGTATATCCCAACTCACATAGAAGCTTTCTGGTGGTACCGTTACCAAGAAATCAGTAATAATAAGGGATTAATAGAATTTATTATAAACTGTCAAAATTCAGATGGAGGTATAGCCAATTATAATAATAGTGTTGCATATTTGGAAACAACGTTTTTTGCTATAGTTGGCTTAACTATCTTGGGGTATACAGAGAGAGTAACTGACAAAACAATTTCTTATATTAAATCGAAGGAAAATCCTACAGGAGGATTCGGAGAAACATCATCGTCCAATCCAAATTTATTTAATACTTTTTATGCTACAATTTGTCTCAATTTAACAGGGAATCTGACTCACGAGATAAGAGAAAGAACCTTAGCTTATATTAATAAAAATATCATTCATAAAAATGGGATTTATGACAGTCATCACGATTTCCCTTCAGTAATGGCAGTATATTGGACTGTAATGACATTAAAAGCTCTTTCAGTTGATATCTACCAATATAAAAAGGCAATTATTGATTTTCTAATGGAATGTTATAATCATGGTTTGTTTTCACCAACACCTAATAGTATTCCAACAATCCAACATACATTTGAAGCTCTTGTTGTTTTAAGGGAATTATCTTCTATAGATTTAGTGAATAGTAATGATGTATCCGATGCTATAATAAAACGAAAAAGAGGGGCTCTCTATTATGATGACTTGTTAAAAAAATATTCTTTCTCTTCTTCAATGTGGGCTCTCTCATCTTTAAATATTATTGGAAAGCTAGATAAATTATCAAATTTTGATGTGCTTCATTTCACGACAGAAATTTTTAATAATCAAAAATCAATGTATGATATTTACTGTAGTGCTAACATCCTGTCAAATATGTTATATGAACCTGGTCAAATTAATTTAAACAGACACTCTATGCTTAGCGAGACTGGACCTACAAGTTCATTAAATAACGTAAAGGATATGTCTATTAAATTATTGCGATCAGGAATTGACTTATCCGTATTTGATTTTTCTTATTTGTTGAAGCAAACAGTATTCAATAATCCTTTGTATGATAATTTTATACAAATTATTTTATCTGAAGATGACAATCACATTTATGAAATAGAATTTGTAAATGGCAAACCTTTTTGCCTACTTAATGCAATAAGCAGAGTTTCAAAAGAATGCATTTCAATAAGGACTTTGCCGAGAGGGAAAATTAAATTATTAGGTGTTTTTAATCCTACAGAAGACCTCCAGTATAGCGACACTGAGGCGAGTATTATCCGCAACTATTGCCAAGACAATCAATTAGTGTCTTGTGAAACATTGATCGGTGACAATGTGAAATATAACGAGCTCATTGGAAACATAAAAAAGCAGTGTCATATCTTCTACTATTCTGGGCATACTCAAGATGGGTATATTTTAACAAAAGATAAGAAAATTTCTATCGAAGAGTTACTAACGGCGCTATGTAATAATAATTGTTATATAGCTATTTTCAACTCTTGTAATACATATAGTGATGTAAAAGCATTCTACATTAAAAATCCTGCCGCCAGTGATAATTTTAATGTTATCTCTTGTATATCAGAAATAAGTGATGAATATGCAAAGTCGTTTATAATTTATTTTTTATACTACCTCGAATTAGGGATTCCAATAAGTGAGTCCCTTAGGCTTGCGAAAAAAGATATTTTTATCTTGACCAAGTCATTAGGGTCAACATGGTGGAGCTATTTGTTATTTGGGAATCCTTATACTATTATTTATTGATTAACCCAGGTTATTATGCGAGTAAAATGAAAAAGACGTTAAACTATTAAATTAAAAAAAATCCCAAATGGAAAGAACTATAATGGACTGATAATAGTTCTCTGTTAAGGAGCCAATATTGAATAATTATTGATGATGATCAATTTATATTTTTAACAAACATATTCACTTTTGGTGATTCTTTTTGTCTTTCTTTAAATTCGATCGGACTTTCTTGTTTGAAACCTAATGAAAGATAAATATTTTTAAGTTTTGGATTGTTTGTTAATGAAATAACTTTATTAAAGTTTTCGCGTTTCATTTGATTTATAAACGAATTAATTAAAAAAATCCCTACTTCCTGATTAAGATATTTAAAAGAGACCGCCAAACCTCCCAACTCTACTGATAATGAATTAATTTTTATTGCTTCTATGCATCCAACGATTATATTATCGATCTTTGCCATGTAAAATTCATTTTTATAATTTTCCGAACGATATTTCAAAAAACCATCTTTCTTATAAGACTTTAAAATCCCACTTACGACAGTTAGCTCTTTTTTTGATTTTGCTCGACAAAAATCTATAATAAAATTATTAGTAATCAAGGTGCCTGAGCCTTCTAAAGTAAACAATTCTCTCTTAATCATATTTTTACCAGCAGGAATTATAAACACCCTATCAATAATACCCTCCTGAACTTTCTTGCATATCAATTCTATATTTTTTTTGAAATTTTGATTAGCAATCAAATGCCCATATTCTTCAAATCGTTCAAGAGCTTTTTTTGTGGTTAGAGTACTAATTTTCATCCCTTCAGTATTTAACAAATAGTTCCTTTCCAAAAAAATAATTTTATAAATATTTCTTCGATAATTTAATACAAAATCATAAAAACCAACCGTATTCGGGACTCTTACGATTTCGGCAAGATACAATTTATTTTTTATGAGTGATAATATTTTATCATTTGCAAATGATTTTGGGATATTATGAAAAAATATCACTTTAGAATTTTGACGAATTACAAATTTAAGATCAGAAATAATTTCAGATAAATAGTTTCTCAATAAACCTTCACGGCAAGCAATAAAAAGTAATTGCCCTGAAATAGCTTTTTTATATTCTTCAAGATATTTTGGCATAGTTTAAACTATTTTCTTAAATCATATACAAAAATATTTTAAAATATCGAACATTCATAAATATATAAACAATAAAATTCCAGCGTCAGCTTACAAATTTAGTGATCCACCACGATACCCTTAACGCATAAAGAGGCTTCATGTCTTGATAATATGGTTACAACATATATGAGAAGAGTGCCAGGAAAAAACATGAAAATCTTAATTACCGATTATACAGACTTAATGAATTGTCTAACCTGAAAAAGGAAAAACTTATCCATAGAATTTTATACATAGATAAGTTTTCAAGTGTCGGCCATTAGCAAGCGTGAAGCATTTGCTCGTTTTGAGGCCTATTTTTTAAAAAAATTCGTTCATCAATTATTAATCATTTCCTAATCCTTATACAACCCCTATAAACACCACTCCCCCACCACTCCCAGAATAAAGAATCAATTCAACAATAACCTCAACACACAAGGAGGACACCGATTAGGGCAAGGCTACAAAATCAAGCTTTGCAAACAAACAGAACAAGTTCTGTTTCAAAAAAATGAAGTCAAGAACTTCATCCAAAATCAGCTAAGAAACTCAGGTTACGACAAACCCAAAGAAAAATCGAACCATCTTAGCTTGGCTTCTATCAAAATTAACCAACCCGATTTTTTATTCAAACGTATTCCAAACCAAAAACTTGTTTTTAACACAAAAGCTGACCTATTCCGGACAGCTTTTTAATTTTCTTGAAAGGAGAAAGGCCCATGAAAAACGAACCAACAAAAGGACAACTCAGTAAAATACCCAAGTTCTACGAAACAGACGACATTCAAATGCAAGATAAAATCATCTATCTTCATTTTACCTTTGCAACATGTGACTGGTTTATCGCTGAATTTGATGGCGGAGACGCATTCTTTGGATTCGTCATTTTAAATGATGATCTTGAAATGGCTGAATGGGGTTATGTCTCATTTGATTTTTTAAAGATGGTTAATATCAACAATCAACAGGTTGAAAATGACCCCGACTGGCAAATCAGAAAGGCCTCAGAAATTGAACGAATCTGCGAAGCTCAAAGGTGGGAAGGTGAATCAAACTGAAAGGAGGAATCATGGCGTATACCCCAGAACTAAGCCAATACCACAGTGGTATACTTAGGCGGATCGCTTGGGCATGTAAAAAGCCAATGACAAAAACAATGGTAAATATTTTTGATCACCTTGGAGACACCTTGGATAAAGGCAAAATTTGCAATGCCTGCAAAGATAAATCCATATGTAAAACCTGTGCGTTTAATCTAAAAGAAGTCCGAATCTAAAATAGAAACTCGTCTCGATTGACAAAGCACATCTACTAAAACATCCAAAATTTTCAGATTACCCAAAAGCTTTCTTGGCAATTACCCAGGAGGGCTTTTTTTATTTCTAACCCTTAAATCATGAGGTGTAAAAATGAACGAAAAAGTAAAACAAGTTTTAACTTCAATCGTAGAAAAATTTAAGTCCGGAGAAATCCCATGAAAATCAAAACCAACAACAAAAGGAGAAATCAATTATGCCAGTAGATTTTTTTGAAAAAGAACTTGGCAGAATTCAGGCCATGTTCAATCAGACCTTTGGAGTTATGCCTTTGTGCAATCCAAAAGTCAAAATCAGGGTCATATTTGTAATCGTGCAAATGTGTATTTTGCAAAAGAGAATTAGAAAAGAAAGACGAAAGGAAGATATCAGCAGGTTTGTGAAAACCAAAGACAAACTAAATAGGATTTTTTCAACATTAATTAAAGAATCAAAAAGGAGACAACATGACAACAGACCTGAAAACCAAAAACCAGGGATTAATGAAACAAGTATTTACAAACACGGAAGTAGAAGTTTGCCTGGCCTGCAAAACAATTCACCAACTCGTACTTATAAAACCGGGTGAAGATTACAATGATTTTGGAATTCGGTTTTGTCCTTATTGTGGATACTCAACTGAAAGCCTTCCTGATTGGGTAACAGCTAAAATACAAAACATAGGAAATAACTTTTTTGTTTTAATCACAATTTCAGGAGGGCTTATTGATCAAGTAAAATTTTACGAAGAGCCTTTAGTAGCCATATCCGCGCTATCAGATTTTATTAAAACAATAAATCCGGAAAACGAGGATGCCGGAGTTTATGGCAAAGAGGGGCTGATTGCAAACGCCAAGGATTTTTTGGATGAGAATGACGAATTCATATCACCTCATCAAAAACATAGAACGTGAAAAATTTGGTAACGCAATTAGTTTTTTTCAATAATTAGACAAGTTCAATTATAAGTCAGAGGCTTCCTTAGAATTTCCAAAGGAGGCTTTTTTTGTTTTTGGACAATAAAAAAAATAAAAGGAGCATTGATATGAATCATGTATTTGCAATGCTTGAAAACAATTCCCAAAACTATCTGGCAAACCTGGGAATTAAAAGTATTCGGGATCTTCAACAACACTTGAAGAAAATCTTTGAAGAATGTGACCATCAAAATTCAGTCATATCCAAACTCTACAAAATGCTGTTTCCAGACTGGGAAAAAATCAAGAGCATTGAAGGTTTTCCAAAAGTTGGGCAGGATTTGTGGGATTATATCTGCAACTTGTTTATTGAATTTGACAGAGAGCATCACCCAGAATGCCTTAAAGGTGGCGCTTGGATTAACCAGGGCTTTTCATCAAGCTATAAACTTAACCCTTGGGAAATCAGCCTTAAAGACTGCAAAGTTATTTATTATTAACATCAAAAATACATCAGATAAATAACCAACTTTATAAATTAACCAAAGAAGCCGTGTAGAAATCCTTTTTAAGGTTTTTTCTATCGGCTTCTTTTTATTTGAAAGGAGTTCTTATGACCAAAGAGCAACGACAATTATACCAAAACCCGGAGAAACTGCGAGAAATAATTCTGCAACTTAAAGGCAAAAAGTTCAAACTGGATTGTGGCCATCACGTCACTTTTGGACACTTTTTGGGTAGTGATATCACCATTAGAAATGGTGCAAACCCTGAAATTACCTGTTCACTATGCGGGTATTAAAAAAGGAGATTACAATGGATATTACAAATTATATGAAAGCTGGGTACCCGGCAATTTATATCAATACCACTGAAACTGACCGGGCAATCAAATCAATTTATGCAGATGGATATGAATCATTTGCGTGGGATTGCCTGCGAGGGATTATATCAGTTGAAACAAACCGTATAGTTGAGGATATTATTGATCCGCTGGGAGTTTTAAACTGGCTCTCGGACAAGCAAGAATCAATAGTGATCGTTCAAAACTTTCATCATTTCCTAGGTTCGGTTGAAATCCTCCAGGCTATTCAAAATAATATTCACATATATAAAGGTCAGGGATCTTGCCTTATTATGACAGGTCCTTATCTGTCCATGCCTCAAGAGATTGAGAAATATTTTACTGTTCTGGACTTTCCTTTGCCATCAACACAGGACCTCACAGCTATTATGCAGGAGCTCGGTGAGGTGGTTGATGTTGAATTAAATCCTTTAGCTATTGAAGCTGCAAAAGGTTTGACCGAGTTTGAAGCAGAAACAGCCTTTGCCCTGAGTCTGGTGGAAACCAAGAGTTTTGATCCTAAGATCATCACAGAGCAAAAAAAGATGATGATTCGGCGTACCGGTTTGATGGAATTTTTTCCTCCGGTTCCCATGGATCAGGTTGGAGGTCTTGAGCCCTTTAAACAATATTTAAACAACCGTATCAAAGCCTTTGAGCCTGGCAATGAACATTTACCAAAACCCAAGGCATTATTGCTTGTGGGGATTCCCGGGACAGGAAAATCTTTATCCTGTAAAGCAGCAGCATCAATTATGAACTGGCCTTTGATTAGACTCGATATATCAGCCCTTAAAGGATCTTTGGTTGGCGAGTCTGAAAAGAAAATGCGGCAGGCTACAGCAACTATTGATGCGTTTGGTAAAGCCGTGGTCTGGATGGATGAGCTTGAAAAATCTTTTTCAGGGATTAAATCGTCTGGACAAACTGACGGCGGAACAACGGCGGGGATGTTTGGGCATTTTTTGACATGGATGCAGGAAACAACCTCTCCAATCCTTGTCATGGCAACAGCAAACGATATCTCAAGCTTACCTCCTGAGTTTATGCGGGCGGGAAGGTTTGATGCAATGTTCTTTGTCGATATCCCTACAACAAAAGAACGCCTGGAAATAATCCGGATCATGAATGAACGTTATGGTTCTGCGATTAAAGAAGACCAAGTTCAGGCATTGCAAGGCTGGACAGGGGCAGAGATTGAACAGCTTGCAAAAGACAGTCTCTTTGATGGGCTTGAAACTGCAATTGAAAACATCGTGCCTTTATCCAGGACGATGAAAGAAGATATCCAATCTCTTCGTGACTGGGCAAAATCAAGAGCCAGGAGAGCAAACGCTTATCCAGAAAACGAAGGTCAACAAACTGTAAGGAGGATCTCATGAGTCATATTGCAAAAATTGAATTGGAAGTAACAGACCTGGATTCATTAACCAAGGCCTGTCAACAAATCGGGTTAAACCTGGTTCGGGGTAAAACAACCTTTAAATGGTACCAAGGGAATGGCAAGTGCGACCACGCAATTGAAGTTCCCGGCGCCAGTTATGAAATAGGGCTTGTATATAAAGACAACAAATACGAACTGCAAACCGATTTCTGGGACAAAGGGATTGAAACTGCCATTGGCAAAAATGGTGGGCTTCTCAAACAGAGATATGCAGTTGAACGGACCAAGTCTGAAGCAGTCAGGAAAGGGTACAGGGTCATAGAAAAACAAACCGATAACGGAATCCGGCTTCATGTACGGATGTAAATTATAAAAAAGGAGGCACTATGAAAGAGATCATTGTGGACATTTCTAATGATGGAGAAGTAAAAATTGAAACACGTGGATTCGAGGGTAAATCCTGCATAGCTGAAAGTCAGTTTATTAAGGATCTGCTTGGACATGAAATTCAAAAACAACTCACGCCTGCATATTATCATGAAAACAAAGTGCCGGTTAAAAAGTATCTTCCAATCTGCGGGTAAGTCTTAAATTCCCAACAAATTATTATATCAATTGATAAGCCACAGAACCATAAGGTTCCAGGCTTTTTTATTTCTAAAAGGAGTATGCTATGACTGAAAACATTTTTCAAAAAGGTTGTCTGGTTCAAATGTCGGTTTCTAAATGGGGTGGAATAAAAAAAATAGATAGATCAAAACTCTCGAATATGGTTGAGCAGGCCGGTTATGACTGGGTGACCGCTACAAAAAAGCTGGTTGATCCAGAAAGTCTTAAACCCATTTGCAAGATTAATAACTCTGCAAGGAACTGGCTCGCAACAATATGTCTGCCTTTTCCAATTACCGGAATGGTTTTTGTTCCAAAGGATTTGATTAATAATGTGGATGAAAAGCTTGGAGAATTTAAGATCAAATTCAACGAAGCAGTACTTAATTTTACCCAGGATTACAACAGTCTTAGAGAAACCGCCAAAATCTATCTTGGGGAGCTGTTCAATGAGATTGATTATCCGGTTGATATCGGTGGCAAATTCAATTTTAACTGGCGCTTTATTATTCTGGATGTTCCCAACGGTGACACCAGGCTTTTAGCTCCTGAAGTTTATGCCCGGGAAAAAGAAAAATTCATCCAGACCATGGAAGAAGCAAGGGGTATGGCAATAGAAGCTCTTAGAGAAGAATTTGCACAGATGGTTGAAAGAATCACTGAAAGGTTTATGCAAAACGGAAAAAGTAAACCCAAAATATTCAAAAACACTACGGTTGAGAGTTTCTATGAATATTTTCAGACATTCAAAGATCGAAACATTTTTCAGGATCATGAGCTTACAACTCTTGTAAATCGTGCTCAGGCAGTTTTAAATGGTTCGAGTGTCGAGCAGATCCGCTCAAGCGACAACCTGAAAGAGAATATCAGGTCGGGTATGACAGATATTGAAAGTATGATTGCTCAAGCCTTTAACAGACCCAGAAGAAAGATTGTTATGGATTGATGGAATACGCATTTGTATAGATGCAGCAAGAAACTCATTTCATAAATCCGGGTTTTTCGAAATTCTCAATTAGAAAGCTCATGGGGAGAAATCTTTATGAGCTTTTTTTATTTGGATTAACTGGGATGTTTAATCTTGATTAAATTTTTATCCAAATCCTTATACAACCAATATAAACCCCTGTTTTGTTACCATTCTGTAAATAAAACACAATGGCAAAAGATAATTTAGAAACAAGGGTGAAAAAATCTGTCTTGAAGATAGAGAAGAGTGTAACGGGCATTTACAATGTGCTGACTGATTTTAATCTTAAGCTCTTTCATGTAATTGAAAGGATGGGAGATCAGGATCTTTACAGAGACTCTAATCCTTATTACGCTGGGTAATAGACTCATCAGTTGAATTTGTTTTTATATTTGGAAGAGATGATAGTGATTATTGAAGATGGAAAATTATTATCGAAAAGAAAATAGAACAGAAAGAGAACGCCTTAATGATGTTTATGTTCCGAAGTGGGCTCAGACTTTGATTGATTTGTATACTTCGGGTTTGGGGGATGAGAATGTATTTTGAAGAGGTATTCATCTGTAAATTGCATAATATAATTTGTTGAAAATATTAAAGATACAGTTTGAAATCTTTAATATTTGTGAAATCGAGATTAATACAAGAATCTTTGATTTCTATTATGCTGAATATTCTGTTCAAGTCCACTTTTTCCAACCGATGTCTTACAGATTGCGGATCAAGGGGTGTTGGCATTTGTTTTCGTCTGGCATACTCATAAGCCGGTTCCATGGTCTGGAACCAGTGACCTTCCCATGTTCTGAAAATCTTGAATAATGATCTTCCTGACAAAGATGTCAGGCTTTCTGATTGGACAATCATTGTGGCACATTCAGTGTGATACGATATGCCATTGATCAATTTTTCCATTTACCAATTCTCTCCTAACTCAACTTTCGGGTTTAAAAATTACTCGCAAACTTTCTTTTTTCTAACAAACCGACACATTGAAGAGCAGTTTGCATAATTGCATCAAAAAAAGTCGTTGCTGTTTTTTCACAATAATTGCCAGCGGTTTTTAATCGATTTCCGGCAAGAACCATTATTCTATAAAGGGACTCAATAAACGAAATATCGGACACTTCTTCACAGCAGGCATAAAATAACTCGCCAAAGGTCCTGTGGTCTGTTTCTGTTCGATATTGATATGCCAAAAACATATATCGCATGAAGACAATGCTGGTATGGGCTACCAAGGCATCGAAGTCCCGGCATTGAATCTCTTTTGCCAGTTTCAGATGCTGTTTAGCCATTTTGAAGAACACCTCAATATCCCAGCGCTTGCCGTAAATACGAACGATATCTTCATTTGATAGTTCAAGATCCGTAGACATCAATGCTAACCAGTCCTGTTTACGTTTATCCCTGACAAAAACCAATTTTACAGGCAATCCACCTTTTAATGTTACTATTGTGCTTGCCAGGATCTTTGCCCTGCCACGACGTTTTTTGAGCTTTCGATAGATGGCTTTTAGATCTATCCTATGGCCATTGTACCCATAATGAATTTTAGGAGTTTTTTTAACCATGCCGATGACATCAATCTCTTTATATAGCGCAGTAACAGTTGCGGGCATCATAAACCAAGAGTCCATTAGCAGGTATTTGGCCTGAATACCTGCTGCCAATACCCTTTTGACCATGGCATTCAAATTTTCAGGAGCTTTGATGGTTGCTTCCTGTCTGCGTTGCCAGGCACAACATCTTTTGTCCATTAATTTGTGACTTTCACAAAGCCGTTTTTTAGCATCAACGGATGACAGCAGTGAAAAGTCCAACGGCAGGCAACTGGCACCGTCAGACCAACAGATTGTGAGCATTCGAAATCCTTTCAGGAAACGTCCGTTGCTATGATCCCACACCCGGGACAAAAGTTCTACCGCTTTGGACCTTGAACGATCGTAGGGACTGTCATCCACAATCAAGACTGACTCGCGTGTTTCATCCGTCAGCCGGTTAAAGTAACCATAAAGCCGGACACCTAAAAATAATAAAAGGCGCCGCCAGTTGGATTTACACCCTTTGAGGACTTCATACGCAGCATCTTTACCAAAGGTTAAATTATCGTTGATCACAATGCCCCTGAAAAAATTTTTTCCCACAAAAGGCAACGTAAAAATTGTCATTATCAATGAGCGCACGCTATGGCCATGTCGTTTTCGAATACCACATCGATGCAATGTTGTGGCAATGTTAAATTCGTTAAAAAAATTATCGATTTTACCAAGAATGCAAATGTCAGCTTGTATTTGAGAATCAATATTGTTATGTTCCATTTGAGCCCTTTCTTATTGATATTATTGTTTTTTTCGCTAATTAACTATATATCAAATGATAGGGCTCTTCAACCTATTTGTTATATTATTTCAGTATGTTATATCTTTTTTTCCTTTTGGGGGTTAATCCCGAAAGTTGAGTCCTAATTTGTAAAAAGAAAATAGTCCTAAAATTATAGTATTTATTTTATTTATGATTTCGGTGGAGAATTCATGAACTATCTGAAAATTAAAGAGTTTTAATAAAAAAGATCTTCAAATTTCTTTACAGCATAGTTCTATCCTGATAAGGATTGATTGTCTCAATAGCTTTATTCGAGTGCTAAGATTCAAATAGTGTAACGGTTTTTGCCTCCTAATATTTTGCCCGTAATGATTAATTTTCCTATAAATCAAGTAGATTACAACGAAGTCGTAAAATCAACAGAGTTACAAAATAATGTAACGCCATTAAAAAATCCCA
>JBDRQO010000043.1:0-110366 GCA_043826275.1 Pseudomonadota bacterium | reverse complement strand
CGAGTAAGACCCAGGCCGAAGTCCTATCGGCATTCGGCTCCCAGGTTGATGAGGGTGGGGTCTTACATAGTGTCATAAGGTAAGTCCATACAAGTCAAGGCTTTTGGCGCTTTATACCCCGTTATCCCCGAAACTCCTGTATAAATTGTGCCTCTTGCATAAACGATGATTTTTAAGCTGAAATAGTTTTTGAGTGACCAATCTCTATTGTTTTACATTTAACTTTTTGGATTTTACCAAAAAAAACTCTTTTGTTTTTCAAAATGACTCTTTACTCTTTTTCCAGTTTGATCTTTGTTACGAAGGTAACTATATGAGAATAGCATTTATTGGAGTTGGATATTTTCCCGGTCGAATGGCTAGCGAAAAAAATTTCTATTTAAAACTATTGCCATTAATTAAGGATAAAGTTGATGATGTTATTGTGCTATCAATAAATGATCAAACTAAAAAAATATTCTCGCAGATCACTCCGAATGGAACTATACCAATCTACAATTTCAAGCGCCCTTTGCATAAAGGAGGGGGGGATCGTTTTCTCAAAGTTGTAAATAAAGTCTATTGCTATCATCATAGACACTCACCAACACAGGAAATGTTCGAGAAATTTCTTGTATTATTTGTCAATATAGGAAGAATTCGAGATATTCTTGAAAAGCATAAAATTGATGTAATATATTTTATGGACAATTTTGGTTTTGGAATGAGTTATCTAAAAAGAAAATTAACAAAAAAAATAATATTTGCAGCAGCAAACTATGACCCTCGAGGACATTTCTATGATCAAATTCAATTTAATTTTATTAGAAATCTGGATTTGGTTGTGACATACTCTCACGCATACAAAAAAATATTGCATGATATCGGTATAAAAAAGAATCAGATTGAGGTCATTCATTGGGGTATTGATCCTAAAACGCTTAAACCACTTAATAATGATACAAAAAAAAAGATACGGAAACGGTATGGAATCCAAAGAAACAAATTTTTTGTTTTATGGACAGGATATATCCAACAAATTCAAGAAAAAGATTTTTATCTTACAATCTCAATAGCGAAAACAATCATTAACAGCCGAGCAGATATACAGTTCATTTTTTGTTTTAAACCGGAGACATACAAAACTGTTTACAAAAATGAAAATTGTGATGGTATCAATATTATTGCAGGGGCATCTGAATCCAGTTTTCATGAATTATTAGGGTCTGCGGATCTTTTACTGTCTCCTTCATATAAAATCTCATCAACAGTTTCTCCACCACTAACTTGGATAGAAGCAATGTCCATGGAGGTTCCTGTGCTGACAACCGAAATTAAAGGTGCCGATGAAATTATTTTAAACGGTGAGACCGGATATATTTCTAAAAATTACGAAACAATTATTCAAGATATCCAAACAATTATTGATTCGGGTATTAATCAGAATATGAAATCAAATGCGAAGAAAATGATTGAGAAAAATTATAATATTCATCTTATTGCAGATGGCTATTCAAGAAAGATAGGAGACATCTTATGAAAAAATATAATCTGGACGATATTAAAACCGGTTGGCAAAATAATGAAACCGCTGACACCTATGATGAAAAAAGATTTAGTAATGTGCTTGGGAAAATAAGTGACTCTTTAGATAAACTATCAATTAAAAGAGCGTTATCGAAAATTGATAAAACTGGAGCCATACTAGATTTACCGTGTGGTACAGGCCGAGTTATGAGCTATTTATATAATGCAGGTTATAAAAATATTACTGGTGCTGATATATCTGAACAAATGCTTAGTGTTGCCAAAAAAAAAATGGCCAACCACCAGGAAGTATCCTTCCATAAGACAGAGGCCGAAAATACTAAATTCCCCAACAATCATTTTGATGCAATTATATCTGTCCGATTCATGGGACACATACCTAAAGAAACTCGTATAGAAATTTTACGCGAATTTAGACGCCTTTGTGCGGGTCCAATTGTTATTGAATACCCTATAAAGAATCAATTTTCTCATGGCCTAAAATCTTTGTTAAGTTCACTTACAATGCGTGATAGGCTGCCTAATCAATGGGAATGGTATGACTTATCTAAAAAGGAACTGGAGGAAGAATTGCGAGAAGCGGGTCTTCGGATAAATACTATGATAAAAAAATTACCTTTCTTGTCTGAATCTACATACGTAGTAGCTAAAAAATTCTAATATTTTCGAATGGTTCTAATTAATTATAATGCGAATTCTCCAAGTAAATAAATTTTTTTACCGCAAAGGCGGCAGCGAAGCGTACCTCTTCTCTCTCATTGATGGGCTTAAGGACCATGGAATTGATGTGGCCGAATTTTCCATGCAAGATTTGAAAAATCGCCATAGCGATTATGAAAAATATTTTGTTTCAAATATTGATTATGATAACAAAAACCTATTAGAAAAAATAAAAATTGGCTGTAAAATCTTTTATTCGATCGAAGCAAGAAAAAAAATTGGCAAATTAATTGATGTTTATAAGCCAGACCTTGTTCATTTGCATATATTTCAGCATCAATTATCACCATCAATTTTATTGGAAATAAAAAAAAGAAATATCCCCATTGTTTACACCGCACATGATCTGAAGACTATTTGTCCAAACTATAAAATGCTTACTCATGATCGTGTTTGTGAAGAATGCTTGGGCCATAAATATTATAAATGCATTCAGAATCAATGTGTAAAAAACTCATATATTAAAAGCGCGATTAGCTGTACTGAGGCGTACCTTCATCTTTGGCTGAAGTATTACGATCTGATTGATCTAATTATTACCCCTAGCAAATTTTATCGAAAAAAACTTATTAAATTTAGGTTTCCAGCAGACAAGGTCCTTCACGTACCAAATTTCATTAATGAAAAACAGTTTGTCCCTCATTATAATAATGACGGGTATTTCATTTATCTGGGCAGATTATCTGAAGAAAAAGGGATATTGACCTTGGTTGATGCTATGAAGAGCATTACTCGCGGAAAACTAATAATTATCGGAACCGGCCCTGTTAAAGAACAGATAATCTCCAGAGTAGCATCGTTAGGATTGAAAAATATTGAGCTTGTGGGATTTCAAACAGGCGACGCACTCAATAATTATATTTCAAACGCAATGTTTTCAGTTATACCTTCAGAATGGTATGAAAACGGCCCCATTTCTTTACTGGAAAGTTTTGCATGCGGAAGACCGGTAATCGGATCCGATATGGGTGGCATCCCGGAACATATCACTCATGGCAAAGATGGTTTGATCTTTGAAGCAAGAAACTCCAAGGACCTGGCAAATAAAATAAATATTCTTTTAAATGATCCAGACTTACTTGAATCAATGGCCAAAGCTGCGAGAAAAAAGGCAGAAGAATTATATACTAAAAACAAACATTTAAAAACCATGATTAGGCTGTATGAACAATTGATTAAATAAACCGCTCAATTAGGACCTTTTTATTTGAAAAAAATACAGATCTTAGGTACTCGAGGTATCCCAGCTCAACACGGCGGCTTTGAAACATTCGCAGAGCACTTTTCTATATACCTGAAGAATAAAGGATGGGAGGTTACCGTCTATTGCCAGGAAGAAGGGAATGGTCCTATATATGAAGATGACTGGCAGGGTATTCACCGTATTCATATTCCCGTTACCCAGAAAGGGGCCAAAGGAACCATTGTTTTTGACTGGTTATCAACATTGCACGCAGCAAAAAGAAAGATCCCGGTATTAACCCTTGGGTACAACACTGCTGTTTTCTGTTTTTTATACCGTTTAAAAGGGTTGAAAAATATTATCAATATGGATGGAATTGAATGGCGCCGGGAAAAATGGACATTCGTGGAACGAACCTGGCTTTATATAAATGAAAAACTCGGATCTTGGCTGGGTAACCATCTGATTGCCGACCATCCGGAAATTAAAAATCACCTGACTCAATTTGTATCTGCTGATAAAATAACGGTTATCCCTTATAGCGCTGATTTGTTGAACTCAGCTGACATTGAACAGCTTGATCTGTTTGGTTTGAACCCTGAGGAATATGCCATTCTTATTGCCAGGCCGGAGCCGGAAAATTCAATTCTTGAAATCGTTCGTGCATACTCCAGTCAAAAAAGAGGAATGCCGTTAGTCGTTCTTGGAAATTATGACCCTGATTCCAATAATTATCAGAAAACAGTTTTGGGTGCTGCCGGCGATGAAATAATGTTTGTCGGGGCAATCTATGATCAACCCAAGGTTCAAGCCTTAAGATTTTTTACCAGATTCTATATTCACGGTCATACCGTGGGAGGGACCAATCCTTCTTTGGTTGAAGCCCTGGGCGGCGGTTCACCTGTTCTTGCCCATGACAATAAGTTTAACCGATGGGTTGCAGGCAAAGGTTCTTTTTATTTTTTGACAGAAGCAGAATGTGCAACAAGGATAACCCAGCTGGTTGAAAATGATGAGAAAATTAAAGCCATGAAAGCTGCCAGCAGAAAACAATATACTCAAAACTTTACTGCCGATAAAATTCACCGGGCTTATGAACAGCTTCTCAAGGAACATGGATTTTGAACACTGACCTTTCTGATGAAGAAAAATTAGTATTATTGCTGTCAAATCCATTTCTGACGGATAATCATAGAAACAACATAAAATCCATTGTCTCCGATAACAGCAATATTCTTTCTGAAAAAATATATTCACTCGCATCAATCAACGGTGTTGCCGGCTTTGTTTTTAAAAACTCTCAAGATTTAAATATTTTTCCTGATCAGATTAATCTTAATTTGCACAAGGTTTACAAGGAAACAGCCTTTAATAATATCCTGATTCTCCAGGAGACTTTATCGGTATTAAAATTATTATCAGACAATAATATCAAGACAATCCCTTTAAAGGGCGCAACTGCATCTGATCTATTATTCCATGATTTCGGGCTCTACCCTTCCGGAGATATTGATATTTTAATCCATCCGTCAGACCTGGCAGAATCAAAGGAACTGCTCTGTAATCAAGGCGGATTTTCTCAAATTCAAAATATTTCCGAACAGGATTTGCTTGCCGACCACTATCACTTGATGTTCAAAAAAAACAATCTATTGCTGGAAGTACACTGGAACTTGGTGAAAAGATACTTTAACATTCCAGCAGATTTCTGGTGGCAGGAATCAAAAGAATTTGAATGGGATGGAATCAATGCGTTTGAATTAAGTAATGAAAAATATATACTTTATAATATTTTTCGGCTTTTTGATCATTGTTTTTGGCCTTTACGGTTTTTCATCTTACTTGAAGGCATCATTGTAGAAAACATTACCCATATTGATTGGGAAAAATTAATTTATTTTGCCAATCAATATAAAATGAAAAAACTGGTTATTTTTACATTAAAACTGCTTGAAGATATGCTCGACACGAATATCCCAAAAAATTATATTCAAAAAAACTATTTTGGATACAATCGTTTTAATGCATTGGTTTTTTCCGGCCTTTTTTCCGGTATTCAAAGAAAACACCAGAGAACGTTTTTTTATACTGTATTGCTCATTGAGCCAAAAACATTATTCAGTATATTAATTAAAAGAATGTTCCCGTCAAAAGGTGAACTTCGCTTGCGTTATAATCTTCCGCAGGAATCAAAAAGAATATATATCTATTATGTTTTAAACCCGTTTCTACTACTATTTAAGACCACTTCCAAAAGGTAAAAAAATGCTCAGAGAACACGGAACATTAACTTTGGATATGCAAAAAACACTTGATATCGTGATAACAGGATTATCATTTATAGCTGCATATTTTATCAAACGGAACCTGATGCCGGAAAGTTTGAGAGCTCTTTCCATTGGCCCCAATTATTATATTATTCTCCTGCTTATTATCATTGCCTGGTTCATTTCCTTTAAATGGATGGGCATGTATATGTCCTATCGCCAGCAACCCTTCTGGCAGTTTTTTACAACAATTTTAAAGTCCTGCTTCATGGGAATTATCCTTGTCAACATTGCCATGTTTTTTTTGCATATCACAGAGGTCAGCCGTATTTTAATGGGTATTTTTCTGATTCTGGATATCTGCCTTTTGACCTTGTCAAAATTTATCATTTTTAAAACCCTGGAAAAAATCAGGACAGATGGCTTTAATACCCGGAATGTCCTGATTGTGGGCAGTGATAATCGTGCCCGACAGATTATTGAAGCTGCTGAAAAGCATAAGGCTACCGGCTACAAAGTTCTGGGGTGTTTTGAAGCAGATGAAAAAAATATGGGCAAAACAATTACCAGCAACCATAAGGTTATCGGTCTTATCAAAGATCTTGAATCCTATTTGAGAAATAATATTGTGGATGAACTGATTTTTGCCATGTCATTGAAAAAAATTAAGAAAGCAGATCGATATATTGCCATAGCTGAAAGCATGGGCATAAAAGTTCGCATTATACCAGACTGGGAAATTCATTATCTGATGTATCGACCTGGTATTGCAACCATCCAGTTTGAGGAATTTTTAGGGATATACAATATGAGTCTTCAATCGACTCCCCAGAATGAAGGTGCTTTGTTGATAAAGAATGCAATGGATTTTATTTTTGCGATCATATTAATTATTTTGCTTCTGCCTTTTTTCATCAGTATTGGTATTGCCATTAAAATTTTTTCCAGGGGGCCAATTTTTTATACCCAGGAAAGACTGGGCATGAACGGCCGGAGATTCATGGTGTATAAATTCAGGACCATGATTGAAAAAGCCGATGAGATGCTCAAAGAACTTGCGGAAATGAATGAGGCTGATGGTCCTGTTTTTAAAATTAAAAATGATCCAAGAATCATTCCCCATGTTGGATCTTTTTTAAGAAAGACCAGCCTGGATGAACTGCCCCAGCTGGTTAATGTTCTCAAGGGGGAAATGAGTCTGGTGGGGCCCAGGCCTCCCATCCCCAAAGAAGTGGATGAATACTCTGTCTGGCACAGACGTCGGCTGTCCATGAAACCGGGCATGACCTGTCTGTGGCAGATAGCCCCTGACCGTAATGATTTGAGCTTTGAAGAATGGATGAAACTGGACCTAAAATATATTGATACCTGGTCTCTTTTTAATGACTTCAAGATATTGGTGATGACGGCCAAGGCGGTTTTGACCGGGGCCGGCAGGTGATTGGGACATAGATGAACGCAGATTATCAGATACAAATAATGAAAACTTTTACGAAATATTTTAAAATTGCCGGGGTCACGATTACGGTTAATTCTGACCTGCCCATTACAGAGAACACCTTTCATCCCAAGTTTAAACTGTTTGAAACCGATGCGCCGGGGAAAGATAACATATCCATACATCACCATTTTGAATCTCCCAAAAACCTTGATATAAAAAATGCAGCAACTGTTTATGATAGGCGCCCGTGGTCTATTTATCGTACTGACAAATATTGGATTTATAAAAGGGTCCATGAATTTCCAGACAAGCTTGAACATCATTGCACTGCATTTTTCAATCATTCTTATACTCATGTTGATATTTACAATGAAGCAATAAAAAAAGAACAATATGAAAACGGATCACTTGATTCTCTAACTCTTTTTCCAACCGATCAAATTCTTTTGGCAAAAATTTTTGCTCATAGAAACGGTTGTTTCTTTCATTCAAATGGTGTGATTTTAGACAATAAGGGATTTCTTTTTTTAGGCCACTCTGGATATGGCAAATCAACTATTGCAAAAATGGTGGAGAAAATTGGTGGCCAAATAGTATGTGACGATCGAATACTTACAAAAAAAGTTTCAGGACAAATTAAAATATATGGCACTTGGTGTCACGGCAAGGAACAAATTTATTCTTCAAAAATTTCATTATTAAACGCAATTTTTTTTCTAAACAAAGCAAATACAAATGAGATAGTACCGATCACTGACAATAAACAAAGAATACACCAACTCCTTTCATATATTATAAAACCATTAGTGACGAAAGATTGGTGGGAACATAATTTTAATCTGATTGAATTCATATCGCAAAAGGTTCCTTGTTATAATCTAAAATTTGATAAAAGTGGAGAAATCCTTGATTTAATAAGAAAAATAGAATAAAAATTAATTAGCATTGTGAGGTATGCGTGAAAAAAACAAATTGCAGCATAGATTTAAATTCAATATACACCCCTTCAGAAAAACTTATTACCCGAGAAATTGAAGGAGAGCTCATTATTGTTCCCATTGAGAGTGGAATCGCAGATTTCAATGACGCTTTATACTCCCTTAACGAAACTGGCCGAGCAATCTGGAATTTATTAGAGCAAAAAAAAACTGTATCCGATATTTGTTCTATTCTTAGTGATGATTACTCAACTTCTCCCGATGAAATTAAAAACGATGTATTGTTAATCCTTGAAGAACTTCTGCAAATCGGAATTATAATCAAAGTGTAATGCTTTTTATGAACAAATTATATCTGCCGAACCCAAAATTATATGGATTAGTCAAATCTGTATTGAATATTGATTCAAAGCATAGAGTAAAAATCAAAGTACATGGGTTCAGCATGAGTCCGTTTATTAAACATGGCAGCATTGTTTCAATAAAACCTTTCTCCCGGATGTACCACATCCATTTTGGTGATATTATTGGTGTTACATACCCGAATAAGGACAGAGTGCTTATTCATAGGGTTATCGGGTTAAACAAAAATCAGGTTCTACTAAAAGGCGACAATAATCTTTCAAATGACGGGTGGTTTTCAATAAAAAATATTATTGGGATTGTTGATGTGGTTCATGGAAAAGGAATCAACAAAAAAAATAACAAATTAATTAATTATTTAATCGCTTATATTTCCAAAACAGGGCTTTTAAATCGAATCCTTTTACCAATTCTAAGATCAATAAAAAAAAAGAAAAACCAACATGATTGATTCAAAAAAAAGCCTCAAAACAATACCAATAACCGATCACCCTTTATGGAAGAAAACAAGAGAAAAAAGAACCTTGTTGTATTTGAGTCTTGAATTCACAGCCCGGTGTAATAATAATTGTTCTCATTGTTATGTCAATCTTCCTGAAAACGATGCTGTTGCAATCAAAAAAGAAATGACCCTTGGGGAAATTAAAACTATTGTTGACGAAGCTGTAGAACTTGGCTGCCTTTGGGTTCATATAACAGGCGGTGAGCCGCTTTTACGGACAGACTTTATAGACATTTATCTTTACCTTAAAAAAAAAGGTCTTTTAATCACCCTTTTTACCAACGCATCTCTCATTTCAGATGAACACATCAAACTATTTAAGCAATTCCCCCCAAGAGATATAGAAATCTCTGTTTATGGCATGACCCCCGAAATTCATAGAAAAGTAACCCGGGAAACTTTATTTAAAGAGACCTGTATAGGGATTGAAAAAATAATAGCTGCCAAATTACCTGTGACTTTGAAAACCACCATTCTGAAATCCAATTTCAAACAGCTGGATAAAATCACCACCTATTGTAAAGATAAAACAAAATCACAATTTCGATTTGACCCTTTTTTGCATCTCCGCGTTGATAAAGATGAAAAAAGGAACAAAGAGATAAGATCTCAGCGACTTAAAACCAAAGAAATCATTGAACTTGAAAAAAATGATCCGGATCGAATAATTGCTATAAAAAAAAGATGTTCCGAATTATCTAAAACCAATCCTTCAAAAATAATATCCAAAAAAATTTTTAAATGTGACGCAGGCATAAACAGCTGTTATGTTGGATATGATGGAACCTTTAAGTTGTGCTCTTCGCTGACCCATAAACACTGTACTTATGATTTAAAGAATGGCAGCTTGTCTGAAGCCTGGAAAGGCTTTGCACCGAGCATCATGTCAAAGACATCAGATAATAAATCGTTTAAAGAAAACTGCATGAACTGTGATATTTCTTCATTTTGTTTATGGTGCCCGGCCAATGCAGATTTAGAGATCGGAGAACTTGATGGACATGTTCAATATTTTTGTGATATGACAAAAGAAAGATTTCAAGAGCTCAATAAAAAATGAGCAGGTATTTAAGTTTGGCATACTTATTGCTTTATAATATTTTAAAAATAAAGCGCTTCAAATTTAGGAGATTGAAATATGTCTGAAAAAAAAGAATGGCAAAAACCAGAATTAATTGTTATCTTAAAAGGCAATGACAATGGAAATGTACTTGGTGCCTGTGAGAATCCTTCGGTTCCTTGTTCTGAAAATAATGCCGCTCGCAATGGAACTAGCAAGTAGCCTATAAGGAGTTAAAGTTATGAAAAAATTAATCCTATTTTTATTTTGTTTGTTGTGTTTTCTTGTCACCTCTGCAAACAGCACTGTGATTAATTCCACTGGCATCAACACTTGGGACAATGTCAGCGGTGCCATGATGCGTGGAATGAAAGTATATGTCAATGGAGATTCCTCGAACGCTAAAACATGGGAAGCAGGATCTGGGGTTTCCGGATCTGCTTCAGGAACGGGATGGTCTTTAAAATTTGATTCCGGGAATACCCATACCAACATAAACAATCGTGCATATTGGGAACTAACCACAGGGGCCAACTTTTCATTATCTTCTATCACTATAGACGCTTATTCGGGCGGAACCTACTTTGATATTTTTAGTGGGTATTATAACCCAAACTACCAATATGATGCTGATAGAGACACACCGAATTCTATGGCAGGATATTTTCAATTTATCCCCTGGGACTCAAGGCCTTCCGCTACAATAGATGGAAATTCAACTGTAAGTGGAGACACAACAACCAGCTATAGCACCAGTGCTCTTAATGACTACAATGGCCCAAATTTTGAATGGGAATTTTCTAACCCCATTCAAATTACTGGCGATACAACCCCAAGAGGAGATTTATGGGGAACATTGACCTTAACTTTTCCTGAACTACTACCTCTTGCAGGCGGAAGCACCGTTCTATTTGGGGCAGACACAGATCTTGATTCTACGAAACTAGTCCCTGAGCCATCAACCTTATTCCTTTTCGGAATCGGACTTCTGGGAATGGGAGCTCTTGGCAGAAAAAAAAGCTAAACCCAAATATCTTTAACACATTTAAAAGACAGAGAGTTTTGCAACTCTCTGTCTTTTTTTTTTCATTTGTGTATAATCATGTCTGATGAGCATCAATTCTTTAAATACAAAACTTAAAAATGCGGTTCGAATCGACCGGGCTCTTTGGTTTGTTTGGCAGGCATCTCCTTTATATTCAGTGCTTTCAGGGATAATTGTTTTAGTCCTTGGCATCCTTCCCCTGGCTTCTTTATACCTGATTAAACTGATTATTGATTCAGTAACCGGACTTGCTTTCAAGTCAGGAGAAAATCTTTTTAACGATGAGTTTTCAACCCCACTTTTATATATCGGTCTGGCATGCAGTGTCGGGCTTGTGACAGCATTTTTCAACTTTTTATCCGAGTATATCAAAAAAGCCCAGACCCTTACCGTTACCGATCATATGTTCGAAGTACTCCATGAAAAATCTGTCCGGGCAGATCTGGCTCATTATGAATCTCCAGAATACAGGGACACACTTTTCAGAGCACAGCAGGAAGGGCCGTATCGCCCGACAAGCATTGTCAATGGTCTGTTTACCGCGGGCCAGAGTGCAGCCTCGTTTGCAGCAATATTCGGACTTTTGTTTATGTTCAATCCGATCTTGTCTCTTGTCATGATCGCTGCCGCCATCCCCGGTATTTTATTGCGGCTCAAATACTCTGAAAAGATATATTCCTGGCAGGAAAAAAGGACTGAAGATGAACGCCGTTCGCACTACTTTCACTGGATGCTCACCGGAGATGCCCATGCCAAAGAATTCAGACTCTTTGATCTTGGAAAGCACTTTATTGATCAATTCAAATCCATCAGAAAAATCTTGAAAAAAGAAAAACTGTATTTTGAAAAAAGACGGGCGTTTGGAGACTTTATTGCTCAGGCAAGCATGACCATAACTGTGTTTGGATCCTTTGCCTATATTGCCCTTAAAACTGCCCAGGGGACAATCACACTGGGAGATATGGTCATGTATTTTCAAGGCTTTCAAAGAGGGCTTGGATTTTTGAAAACCCTTTTGGAAAGCGGTGCTCAGATGTATGAGGACAACCTGTTTTTATCCCATTTCTATGATTTATTAAAACTTTCCCCCAAGGTCATTGACCCGGATTCACCCTGCCCTGTGCCTCAAAAAATGACTCAAGGCATTAAATTTAAGGATGTAGAATTTTTTTACTCAAATTGTGAAAAAAAAGTGCTAAAAAGGGTAAATTTTTCCATAAAACCTGGAGAAACCATTGCTCTGGTCGGAGACAATGGATCGGGAAAATCCACCATTGCAAAATTATTATCACGGCTTTATGATCCGCAAAACGGCCAGGTCCTTTTTGACGGAACAGATATCAGACAATTTAGAGTTAAAGACTATCGAAAAATCATCAGCGCTGTATTCCAGGATCATAACCATTACAATCTTTCAGCCAAAGAAAATATTTTTATGGGAAATATTGAAGATAAAGATAAAATAGCTCAAATAGAAAGAGCTGCAAAGGATGCAGGCATTGAAAAAATCATACAAGGCTTCCCAAAGCAATATGAGACAATTTTAGGCCGGTGGTTTAAGGACGGTGAGGAATTAAGCATTGGTCAATGGCAGATGCTGGCCATTGCAAGAGCATTTTTCAGGCCGGCCCAATTAATTATTTTAGATGAGCCGTCAAGCGCTTTGGATCCTGAAACGGAAATGAAAATATTTTCAAAACTCAACGCTCTGATAAAAAACCGTTCCGCTTTAATTATCAGTCATCGCTACTCCACGGTTAAAATGGCTGATAAAATACTGGTTTTAGAGAAAGGGGAAATCATTGAGCAGGGCACGCACAAAGAACTCATTGCATTGAATGGTAAATATGCTTTTTCATACAATACCCAGGCAGGCACTTATCTTTCATCTTAAATTGACACTTTTTGACAGGAGTTTGTACTATTATTGTTAATTCCTGCTTTAATAATCTTTTTTTTGTGTTGAAATCATGTGATATTTTTTATACCCTATGCTGCATATCATTTTTTATTTTATAAATTTGTGACACTCCTGAATCAGAGGAATACGATTGAAAAAAAGAAACTGTAACCGATTCAATATTCCAGGAACAACGCTTTATTATAAAATCAAACCTTCTTTTTTTAAAAAACCTGACTATACTGATGATTATTTTCCGGTTATTAACTTAAGTCTGGGCGGCGCACAATTTTTATGCAATGAACGACTCAAAGCTGGAGAATCCCTGATAATAAAAGTAAACATCCCTGGACAAGACAAAAAACTTGAAATTTTAGCAGGTGTCAAGTGGATATCAAAAAATCGGGAACAAAGTTATCAATATCAAACCGGAATAGCTTTCAATTCCTATGGAGAGAAAAAGGATGAAAACCCAAAGGAAATTCTTTCCATTTTAGAGACTCTTGAGCAAGGCGCGGGAATACATAGATAAGGCTTATTTTCCATAAAATTATGAAATAAATGCCATAATATATAACAATTTATTCACAATATCGGAGTAAATAAAATAAAGGTTGTCATGTTCAAGCCCTTCTTAAGCCATGGCACACATATTGCTTTGTAGTATTTATAGTTTAAGATGCACAAAAACCCGTACAACAGGAGCTATAAAATGAGAAGACCAATTAAAACAGCCCTAACCATCTTTACCATAGTCTTGCTCGCCTCCTCCGGGTTTGCAGAAGAAAAGCCGTCTTGGGAAAAAGAATTTACTCTTTCCCTCCAAAAGGCAAAAGCCACGGACACTCAGAAAGCCGATGCTTATGGTTATACCCAATCTGAAGAAGACGCTTTAAAAGATGCCATCCAAAAAGCAATGGATTCAAAAGCACCGCCCTGTGAAGCCATGAAAATAGCTGTTGACCTGAAATATAAGGCTCACTCTGTTATCAAAAATATATTCAGTTCAGGCGGCGAGGTTGACTTGAATCAATTGTGTATGTGTGCCACAGAAAAAGGGGTCAGCAAAGAAATTTTTGCGCAGGCAGCAACCGATGCCATGGCAACCGATCCCGAGTCTGGTGAAAAAAGACCTGTTTTTCTACCGGATGAAGTCACTCAGGCACAATGTTTCACAGGCCTGGGTTATACAGAGGATGAGTCGCCTCCTGAGGATATCCCACCCCCACCGGATCCGAATCCTGAATCCGGCGAAAGTGTACGATAAGACTATAGGCCGGATAAAGACAATTCCGGATAGTGGCCAAGATGCTTAAATAACCTTATTAGTTTTAATTATTCATTGGGCCTTGTTCGTTAATCAATAAACTACACCTTATAAAAGCCCTGCCATCTGCATGACAGGGCTTTTTTTTTATTGACATCGTATCATGGTAATGATTAAGTTGCCTAAAGTTCTTATATTTAAAATATTCTTTGTTTGTTTCATGTTTTTTAACAAATATAATTTGCATTTTTTAAATGCATAATGAGGTAAAAAGATGAACAATTACAAACCGATCCTTTGCATGATTGTCACGGTTTTATTTATAACCGTCTCTTCGTTGACTGTCTATGCAGCTGACCCTGTCCCGCCTGTGGGCCAGTCAACTGAAAAAACCAGCTCAACCATACCAACCGGGCAATCCAAGAGCAAAAAAGTGTCTGACAAAGAAGGCATCAGTTCAGATATTTTTGGAGACAAAGGGGGACGCTACCATCCCTTTATTATTTTACAGGAAGTCTATACAGACAATCTTTTTGCCACCCGGGACAATACAAAGGATGACTTTATCACAACGATTTCCCCGGGCATCTGGCTGGCCTTTCCTGCAAACAGAGAAAAACTGATCTCCCTGGATACCACAACGACTTCTGCGGGCGGGCTTCAACTGAGCCGGGTAAAACCCGAAGCCAGCCGACGATATCAGACCTATTTTTTGTACTCTCCTGAATTTACATTTTATAATAATCACTCAACTAAAGATCATATCAACCACAAAGCAGAAGCCCTTTTCCAGTATAATCTCAACTCAGGATTATCCTTTGACCTGATTGATCTTTTCCATGATAGAGAAGAAATTGCCGGCAATGGGGTGACGGATACCCTTTACAGACATCAGGACAACCTGGTTGATTTTATCATCACCTATGCTGCACCCTCAAGCAAATTAAAACTACAGTTTAATTACTCAAACTATGATTTAAACTATAAAGATGATGCAGTGACTTACCGGGACAGAAATGATAATTCTTTTGGCGCATCGGTCTTTTACAAATTCTGGCCCAAAACATCCTTTTTTTTAGAATATAACTATGCAGATATTAAATTCGACACACAATCAATTAACGACAATGTCGAAAACAGATATTTTGGTGGTGTAACCTGGGAGATGACGGCCAAAACAAAAGGCACCCTCAAATTAGGATATACAACAAAAGACTTTGATAATTCCACTGTAAGCGACCCGGATGGTTTCTCGCTTGAACTTCAAGCCGAGCATAATTTAACGCCTAAAAGCGCCCTCAAAATCAATGCATATAGAAAATTCAATGAAACGGATATAGCAGGGGCTTCCAGCTTTCTGACCACTGGTGTGGATATTGGATTGTTACAGCGGTTTACTCAAAAATGGTCGGGAACATTTAAAATTTTTTATGAAACCAATGAATACAACGGATTTAACCAGGATGACGACTATTATGGCGTAAGTCCGGCCATACGATTTAAACCTAAAACCTGGTTGTATTTTGACCTGGGATATTATTTTTATAGAAATGAATCAAATATCATAACCTCTGATTACAAAGTCAACCAGGTTCTTCTCAGAGCAAGCGTTTCCATGTAGGAATAAATTTTTGAAGCAATTAAGTTATATATTGATTTTACTCTCTGTTTTTTTGCCTTTAACTCTCTTTGCCCAGGAATATGTTATTGGCGAAGGAGATGTTTTAAATATCAATGTTTATGAAAATGAAGATCTTTCCACAACAGTAAGGGTAAGCGCCGACAGTACCATTCGAGTCCCTTTGGTCGGTGAAATATCTGTTAAAGACCTTACGGTTTCTCAGGTCTCAAGCAAAATCGAAAAATTATTTGCTGACGGCTACCTGGTCAATCCCCAGGTTGATGTCTTTATCTCAGAACATCGAAGTAAAAAAGCGATTATTCTTGGCCAGGTAAAAAACCCGGGTCAATACGAACTTCGAGGTAAAATTACCTTTTTAGAATTTATTTCCAAGGCAGGCGGACTAACAGCAGAAGCCGGCAGCCGAGCCACGATCAAACGGATCAACAAAAGCAGCAAAGATGATGCCCAAATTGTTCTTGACTTGGAAAAACTGATTAAGCAGGGTGATGCCTCTTTAAATATCATTATACAAGATAACGACAGCATCTATATTTCACAAGCCAAAACCTATTACGTCTCAGGCGAGGTCAACAAACCGAATTCATACAAATTTGAACAGGAACTGACAGTGATTAAAGCCATTACAATGGCCGGTGGATTTTCCAAGATCGCTGCTAAAAACAAGGTCAAGATTATCAGAATTGTCAATGGCGAAAAAAGAATTTTTCAAAATGTTAACATGGATGAACCAGTGCTCCCGGAAGATGTAATTGTGGTGCCTGAAAGTTTTTTCTAAATGATGAATGAACGAGAAATACACTTAAGAGACTATCTTAGAATCATTGGCAAACGTAAAGGGTCGATTATCACCTTTTTTATTCTAACCCTTATCATAGTCACCATTGCCACCTTTACAGCAACGCCTATGTACCAGGCGTCGGCTAAAGTTCTGATCGAAAAGAATACTGCCAGCGCATTAACAAGCGGCCAACAATACACGCCGTATGATCCTGAATTTATTGAAACCCAGACCCAACTGATCATGAGTGCTGCCGTTGTTAACAATGCGGTTAAAACCCTGAGCCCTGAAAAAATTTATAATTCTTTCTTTATCAACACAAAAGAGAAAAGCTCATATATATCTTCATTTCTTGAATGGAGTAAAGATCAATATTCAGCTTTGAAAGAAACCATTGGGATTGAACAGTTTTTTTCTTCAGATGATGCTGTTGAAAAAAAAATTCCTGAAGAGCTTGCCATTCCATTAACCAAAGCTCAAATTCTTGAAAGGCTTATCAAATCAAGCATTTCAGTCTCCCCTGTCGCAAACTCAAAAATCCTGTCCATCGAATATATTTCTGACAACCCAGCTATCTCAATGGAGGTGGCCAATGCCATTGCTCAAGCGTATATCGATGAATTGGTGAACATGCAAATGGAAGTGTCCGGATACAGCGTGGGCTGGATGTCAAAAAAATCTGAAATCCAGAGAGTTAAGCTGGAAGAATCTGAAAGAGAGTTACATGACTACAAGAAAAAACATGATATTGTAACCATTGAAGATAAAATCACAGTCCTTCCTGAAAGACTTTCCGACCTTTCCAAAAACCTGACTGCATCGGAAACAAAACGCAAAGAACTCTTTGCAGTTTATAACCAGATTAAAAACATCAAAAAAGAACAATTAGAGACCATTCCGGCCATTGTTGAAAATGACTCTATTAAATCCATTAACCAGAAAATCCTGGCAACAGAGCAAAAAATTAGTGAGCTGTCTAAAAAATACGGTCATAAACACCCCAAAATGATCACCGCCAAAAATGAACTAAAGGACCTGAAAAGTAAAAAATATGATGAATTAGAAAAAGTGGTCCAGACCATCCAGAACGAATATCTGCTGGCCAAATCCAATGAACGAGATTTAAAAGGTTTGGTGGATCAGACAAGATTCGAAGCAGAACGATTAGGGGAAAAATCCATTCAACTGAAAATTCTTCAGCGAAAAGTAGATACCAATCGATATCTGTATGATGCATTGATAAAGACGATGAAAGAAAAAGGAATCACTGAAAGAAACCAGTCGGTTAATGTCTGGATCATTGAAAAAGCAACCTTGCCTGAGTATCCATCCAAACCCAATAAAAGAAGAAACATTCTTCTGGGAATCATTCTGGGTCTCTTTGGCGGTATTGGACTTGCCTTCTTTTTTGAATACCTTGATAATACGGTTAAAACACCTGAGGATGTTGAAGAAAAATTTGATATCCCTGTAATCTGCACCATCGATCTTTTAAAAGACACAAAACAGACCATTGTTGAAGCGGTATTGATGGATACTGCTTCATTAATTGCTGAAAATTTTAAAGGGTTAAGAACCTCTGTGCTGCTCTCATCTGCAGACAAACCACCCAAAACGATTCTGATCTCCAGCATCACCCCCGGAGAAGGAAAATCCTCCATCAGTGCCTGCCTGGCGGCAACGATTGCCCAGGCCGGGAAAACCGTATTATTGATTGATGCAGATATGCGACGCCCGGTGCAGCATAAAAACTTTAACCTTGAAAATTCGATTGGATTAAGTTCTCTTTTAGCAGGAGTCTCGAAGATAGAAGATTGTGTTACCTGTGAACCGATTGAAAATCTTGATATTATAACTGCGGGTCCGGTTCCTCCCAATCCGTCTGAGCTGTTAAGCTCTAAAAAATTAATCAGCCTGATCCAGGATGTTTCCAGACAATATGATATGGTTATTATTGATACGCCACCATTGGCCAGCGTGACTGATCCGATCATTTTAAGTAAACATGTCGATAGCTTTATTATTGTGACCTGGGCCGGTAAAACCACCCATGAGATGCTGGGCAAAGGGATAAAACAGCTCAAAGAAGTGGATGCCCCATTGACCGGTGTGGTGCTGAATCGATTTAACGCCAAAAAGAGTGGTTACTATTATAATTATGGTGATTATTATTACTCTTCAGAGTCATAAGTAAGATGTCATTAAAACTGTCTAAAAGTTTATTTTTCTTTTTATTTATTTTTTCTCCCCTGGCATTCGGTACGACAGAACCCTGGTCTTACGCCATTATGGAATCCATAACGGCTCTATCTTTGCTCTTTTTGTTCTTCTGGGCAATAAAAGCCAATCAATCATTATACCAGGTTCCAGGAATCATTCCCTTATTGCTTTTTTTAGCATATATACTATTCCAACTGGTCCCTCTGCCTTCATTCATCATTGAATTCATATCACCCAATGCATTCAAGATTCACCAGACCAATCAATTCATCACTGGAACACAATCCTGGATGGCTTTAACAGTTCACCCAAAAGCAACCCTGTCTGAATTTTTCAGATACAGCACTTATGTCATGTTCTATGTGTTAACTATTCAATTGCTGTGCTCTAAAAGAACACTCCAGGCCACTGTCCTTACCATTGCCATTTTTGGCGGTATTCTGGCATTTTCCTCTATTTTGCAGTTTTATCTGACAGAGGATATGGCATTATGGTTCAGACACGCCCCGATCAATTCGATCGTTGTCGGACCCTATGTCAATCACAATCATTATGCAGGATTGATGGAAATGATCTTTCCTATTGTTCTGGGATTGTTTTTATTTTACAGACCCAGGATCGGCAACACTTCCCTGCTCAAGGGAATCGCAGAAATCTTCAGCCAGGAAAAAGCCAATATCCATATTCTGATTGGCACATCCGCACTCTTAATTGTTATTTCAATCTTCGTCAGCCTGTCTCGCGGCGCCATGATCAGCACCTGTCTGGCATTGACCCTGTTTACCTTTTTATTATTAAAACGCAAAATCAGCAAAGGCAATACCATCCTGATCATCGTCATCATTATGATCTCTACGCTTTCCATTGGCTGGTTTGGATGGGACCAGATATTTGAACGTTTTGCCAGGCTTAAAAAAGCCCAGGGTGTTGTCTATGAAGCCAGGCTGGATTTCTGGAAAGACAGCAAAGAGATTATCCGTAACTTTCCTGTAACAGGTTCAGGCATGGGCACATTTTCCCACATTTATCCGTTGCATCGTTCGTATACAAGCAAACGAGTTTTACGGCATGCCCATAATGATTACCTTGAACTGCTGGTTGAAGGCGGTATGATTGCTTTTGTGCTGGCAGCAGGTTTTTTAATCATTTTCTTTGTTAAAACCTACAAGGTCTTTTTAAAACGGCGGGATGCGTTTTCCATCTACCTGTATATGGGCAGTCTGACTGCCATGGTCTCTATTCTTTTTCACAGCTTTACCGACTTTAATATGCATATTGGGGCAAATGGTCTCTGGTTTTTTTTTACAGCCGGAATTGCCGTATCGGCTGCCAATACCGGGATAAGAAAACAAAGCCTTGAAACCCGCCTTCTGCCTGTTGCCTCAAAAGGCCTGAAATCAGGTTTAGGCCTGCTCGTTTTTGTTCTTGCCCTGTCTACGATCGCCTTTAACACCTCAAATATGTTGGGACGATTTTATTATTCCAACATTAAAAACTATATCTTACGGGCAAAAACCCCTCCGCACCTGCTTGAAAAAATTGAAAAAGTGGCTGTTTTTTCCGCACGGCTTGATCCGCTCCATTCAGAATATCCTTTTACAACTGCCAATACAGCCTGGTTTTTAAACAATATTGAACTATCAAAACAATATTTTATTACTTCACTCAAGCTTGATCCATTAAACTCAAGGCATTTGAATCGTTTTGCCAGATTCCTTGCCCGACAGAAACAACACGATCAAGCAGAAATTGCCTTTCAAAAAAGCATGGTCTATGATCGCATAAGTGCTGAATATGCCTTTGAATATGCAACCTGGCTTTTTTCCCAACAAAAATTTGACCCGGGTCTTGTCTATATAAAAAAAACATTAAGCCTGGATACAAGCCTTATCAATCGAGCACTGACGGCCATGATCCTATCTGGAATTGACCAGGATAAAATCAAACAGGCCATCCCTGAAACGCCAGGGCCGGCTATCGCATTTGCTCAATTTTTATTTGATACCGGAAAAACCATGGAATCAATCGAACGATATATTGATACCCTGGACTTGATAGAAAATCAGACATTCAAAACATCTGAGGACAATAAACAACAAGAAAAAATCAAAGTATCGCAATTTTTCAAAATTTATTACTTTTTTACAAAATACAATGACTTTAAAAATGCCATGCATGTTATGGAAAGAGCTGAAAAAAACCTGCCCATGAATGCCAGGATAAAAGTTGCGTTAGGCGACTTGTATTACAAACAGGGGATTACATACAAGGCCCGGGATAAATATGATCACGCTCTGATACTTAACCCGAAAAACCAACACGCATTAAAAATGATTAAAAAAATCAATCACTGATATGTTTTTCAGCAAATTGTGCCATGAGCTCATGGATTCGCTGGGGCGGGGAAACAGTGAAATAGTTCTCAGCCACCACATGGCCAATCTCATGGGTGACGACTCTTAATCTTCCATTGTCTGCAGAATAAAAAATCATGTTTTTTGAAGGAGAATAAAACGCGATATAATCAACATCTACGTTGTATAATCGTCTGAACTCCTGCTGGACTTCTCTTTCCCCTGGATGGATCTGGATATAAAACTTTAATGGCCTTGGGAACATATCCAGAACAGACATGACCTTTTCTACAATTAAATCAATTTTGGCAATGACTTCATCTTCTAACGTATCACCGCCCTTTCGCATCTGCGAACTCAATCGTCCCATATAAAGTTCATCATTAAATTCACGCAGATCATTGATATCAAAATAGGTAATAACCGCATATTTTGATTGAAAATCTATTGCCAGGGCCTGATTAGATAGCGAAACAACCAGCAGCCCCGAAAAAACCAGGGAAAGTATAAGAACAAAAGGCTTCATCAAGGGAACCTAAAGTTTTTCCCTGGAAAATGTATAGTCATTAATCATGGTCTGAATATTCTTCTGGCTGCCCAGTATTTCATTTAAAAATGGTGCAAATAGATCAGCATCCAGATCAGATTCATCCAGGATTTTTTTAAGTTGTAGCGATGACACCGCAATATTGGAATTAAAGGTTTCAATTACCGAAAGTTTATCGCCCAGAACAAAATTAAAGGCATTAATTTTCTGGGCCAGGTCTTTGCCTTCGTCTTTTGGGCGCAAAACAATTTTTTTGGAAATATCCCCGTCAATCATATCATCAAGACTTCTTTCAAACCGATAAAAGGGGCCTGCAACCCGATGGGTTAAAAACAAGGTCACGATAATCACAATCCCACCGCCAAATACTACAAACAGCCATTGAGTACTTAAAATCTTTTTAAACAAAATTTCCGGTGTCACCCCCAATTGCAGGTGATAATTGTCGTAGACGATGGAAAGGGTATTGGAAGAAAAAAAACTGAAAACACCTATAAAAAGAAGACTCCCAATGGTTGCCAGAAGGAAATAGTTAAAAATATACCGACCCTGGAACTCTTTATTTATAAAATAATTACGTCGTTTGTGATTAGACTGCCTCATTATTTTTTCCTCCAGATATCTGCTGATTCCCTGATGCTGGCGATCCATTTTTCCAGGAGCTGTTCTTTTTTCTTGCCCTGTATAAACAAAGACACCTGCTTTACATCAAACACCTTTTCCCGGTCATTTGCTGTTTTTTCTATAGGCTTTATATCATCAAGACGATAAATCACAGCGCCCGTCTCCCAACGGTTTTGCGGGTTTGAAGATTCTCCTTTATTTAGATTCAATACAATGAATTTCAAATCATCAGAAAGGTTGATAAATTCGGTATTGATGACTTCTATTGTTTCGTTGGTTCTGTTTTTAAGGTCAACCATCCCCGGATAAATCAACTTCGTGATCGTCAGTTTTTTTTGGGTTAATTCTTCATATCTTGCCACTTCCTCGGTGGTCACGTCCACCACCAGAGAATCCAACTTTCTATCCATAAGAATTTTAATCAAGGACTGTTCATAAAAATTTTGAACAGATTGTCTGAAATTTTCTTCCTTATTGATATCCATCTTAATGGCTTGCTGGATTAAAAGCTGTTTTTCAATTAAGGATTGAATAAATTGCTCCCGGGTCATATCAAAGGGTTCAATTTTTAACAGTTTTTCCAATTCCGCGTCTGAATAAATCCGGTCATTGATAGACAATACCGGTTCTGATATTTCGATCCGGGTATCAAACAACCCATATGCTGCCAAACCGGAAAAAATAATCACAATTGCAACAATGTAGTAAACATACTTCATTTTTACTTAAGTCCTTTAAAAGGTTAATCCTCAACGATCAGACGGCCAGTATTCCTTTCTACCTGAATGCATCGGTCATCATATAGCCGTTGCATATAATAATCCTTCACATTGGTTATCTCAAGCTCAGGAATCCCATTCTCTTTGAGCCATTTTCGGATAATGGGCAATTGTTCCGGGTCCTGGGCCCTGGCTGTAAAAATCTTAACCCGGATACCATTTAAAATCAGCTTTTTAACCAATGCCAGCATGGCCGGAACAGGTTCACCCACTTTTTCAATAGATGAGGTACTATCCCAGTGTGCAAGAGTTCCATCAAGATCAACCCCAGTCCAAATACTGGGTATTATCTTTTCCTCAGAGTACTGCGATTGGATTGCCTGGGTTGTTGCCCGACCGGACGGAGAAATGGAATATTCCCTGGTGGCTTCTTCTTTGGCTTTTTTAAAATATTTTTTTATTGAATTTATCATGTTCATTTATATATTATTAATGTTAAGTAATACAAATAAAAAGGAAGACCTCTTTTGAAAAAAATTTTATTTCTTATTTTACTGGTTGTGTCATTTAATACAATATCTTTTGCTCAAACAGACAAAGAATTATTTGATACCGGGGTTCTTCTATTCAAACAAGACCAGTATCAAAAGGCCATTGATCAATTTTCAGAACTAATCAAACGCTCACCGGAAAATGCAGATGCTTATAAAAACCGGGGTGTTTCCTATATGAAGCTGGAAAAATTTGATCTTGCCATTCAAGATTTTGAAAGGGCAAAATCTATTTTCCCGGAATTAGCCGGCCTCTATAGTAATCTAGGGGTGGCACGGTATTATAAAAAAGAATATACAAAGGCCATTGAAAACTATGATTTTGAAATCCAGATGGCACCTGAAAATGCTGTAGCCTACTTCAACCGTGCGCTGTGTCTTGCAGAAATAAATCAGAACAAAAAAGCGCTTGATGACCTTTCCAAAACATTGGAGCTAAACCCGGATTTTTACTGGGCCATCTGCTATAAGGCAGACCTATTGGTATTGGAAGGCAATGATTTAGAAGCCATTGAATTCTATACAAAGGCCATTCAACAAGATCCGAACAACACCTATGCTATAGAAAAGATAGCTGAACTCAAAAAACGGATAAAAGAAAAACAGCCGCCCGTGGCACCTGATAAACAAAACAAAGAAACCGTGGCATATACGCTTCAGGTCGGTGCATTTCAAAATCAGGCAAATGCTGAAAAAATAAAAAACCAGATACTTAAAAAAGGCTTTGATTCAAGGATTTTAGTGCTAACAGATAAAAAAGACCGGACCTGGTATATTGTCAGATCCGGCAGTTATATCAGCAGAGAAGATGCCAAACAAGCAATGGCACCTTTAAAACAAAAGATGGGGATTGATTCAATTGTCCGCCCAAAAGGTGGCTGGTAATCCAATCACCCAAACCATTTTCTATACTGAAAATCTTATATTTAAAATATCCCCGTCTTCAACAAGATACTCTTTTCCTTCAACATATATTTGACCATTCTTTTTTAACTCAGCTTCATCACCGGCAATCATGAGTTCATCATACTTAAAAACCTCGGCGCGGATGAATCCTCTTTCAAGATCCGAGTGAATGACACCCGCAGCTTTCGGCGCTTTTGATCCATTTCTGACCAGCCATTGCCTGACCTCATCTTTGCCCACCGTGAAAAAGGAAATCAGATTCAAGGATTTTAAACACAATTTGGTAAGATTTTCCAAAGCCGTAGTTTTAATCCCTAAGTCTTCTAAAAATTCCTGTTTTTCTTCCTGGCTGTCCAGCATGGCAATTTCAGCCTCTACCTTTGCCGATACCAGCATGAATTCAATATCATCTTCTCTGCAATTTTCACTAAACCAGGATAGAATCTCTTCATTTTCAAGATCCTCCTCAGAGACATTGACTGCAATGACCAGTTTTTTGCGGGTAATAAACGGATAGCTTCGGATAATTTTCTCTTCATCTTCGGTCAATAGGACCAATCGCAACGGCTTTTCGAGTTCCAATTGATCTTTAAGCTTGTTCATCAGCACCAGTTCTTTTTGCTGATCTTCATCCTTGATCTTTTTAATCATTGTTTCAAGACGCTCAATGCGTTTTTCAACAAATATCTGGTCATGCATAATCAATTCGGAATTGACCATTTTAAAATCTCTTTTTGCATCGACGGACCCGTCACTGTGATAAATGGCATCGTCTTCAAACGCGCGGATGATATGGCATATGGCGTCCATATCAGCAATGTCCCTAAATATTTCACCCTTGGAAATTGTTTCTGCCTCCATTTTAGGAAGCAATACAAGATCGATCCTTGCCCGAACATTTTTTTTAGGGTCATACATCTGCGTGAGCTCATTAAATCTTGAATCCAATATATCTGCAGCACCGGGCACTGGTTTAAAGGCTTTTGACGGTTCAGTGATTTCATTTCCCGTCAAAATCTGAAACAATGTTTTTTTGCCTGTCTGTGGCAGACCGATAATTCCAACTTTCATGGGGCTTGGTGTATCCTTATTTTTATTTAAAATTTGTCTTCCAAAGAAATATAATATATCAAATTTATTTATAATGATACAGAGCTAAAAAGGAGCATGAGTGATTGATCATCCATACAAACCGCCTTTATTTTTTAACAACAGTCATATCCAGACCATCTATCCTGTACTTTTCAGAAAGGTAGCCACCACATACCAGCGAGAAAGAATCCAGACTTTTGACAATGATTTTCTCGATCTTGACTGGTCCTGCCACAATCATGACAGGCTGGCCATCATCTCTCATGGCCTTGAAGGCAACACCCACAGGGCTTATGTCAAAGGAATGGTCAATGCGGTCACACAGAAAGGATGGGATGCCCTGGCATGGAATTATCGATCCTGCAGTGGGGAACCCAATCAACAGCTTCGATCTTATCACAATGGTGTGACCGACGACCTTGCCCGGGTCATAGACCATGCAAAAAATAAAAAATCGTACACTCAAATTGCCCTTATCGGATTCAGTCTTGGTGGAAATCTCAGCCTTTTACATCTGGGAAAAGACCATCCAGATCCCATCATTAAAAAAGCTGTGACTTTTTCAGTTCCCTGTGATTTAAAAGGCAGCTCAAAAGTTTTGGCCAAACCTTCAAACCGCCTTTACATGAAACGTTTTCTGGTATTGCTGCATAAAAAAATACAGGCCAAAATGCAATTGTTCCCCAACGAAATTAATGATAAAGAATATTACAAGATAAAAGATTTTAAAGGATTTGATGATCGCTATACGGCACCCATTCACGGGTTTAAAGATGCCCTGGATTATTGGAAAAAATGTTCAAGCAAAAGGGTTATTCCCTTCATAAAAGTTCCAACGCTGATCGTCAATGCCCTGGATGATCCCTTTTTATCTAAAAGCTGTTTTCCCGTCAAAGAAGCCGCAGAAAACAAAGACATCACCCTTTGTACTCCGGAATCCGGCGGCCATGTTGGTTTTGTCGCCTTTAACCCGCAAAACCGGTATTGGTCCGAGAAAAAGGCCGTGAGTTTTCTAAATAGCGACTAAGGAAGTTTGATCTTACGTTTTTCTTCATCTTTATGCTGACGGAATAAAATCGCTACATGTCCAACCATACCAGCAAGATGGGAATGAGTGGATGATACAATGGTTTGAATTAATTCATTTTTCTGATCTTTTTGTTTAAAATCATTAAATTTAATTTTAATCAGTTCAGATACGTCAAGGGCCCGTTCGATCTCGTCTATCAGGGTTGGAGTAATCCCTTTTTGACCGATTAATGCAGATGGATTCAAATGATGAGCAAGACCCCGTAAATATTTTCTTTGTGACCCTTTTAGTTCTTTCAACGTGTGTTTCCTTTATATCTTAAATTTTATAAGAGTGCATCTTATCACAGAACAAATATCCCTGCAATCCATGCAGGTATGAGAACAGATGATCGCAATGGATTCAGACAAGGATTCATAACACCGTCGGATTTTTGCTGCCACCTTGTGGATATCTATGAGGGCAGCTGAATTTAAGCGCTCCGCCTGTTTTATAGATAACAGAACCTGATCCCATTCTTCCTGACTATACCAGGGGATATTGGTATTCACTTTTGATTGTTTCCTCTTTATTTTTAATAAATCAGATGAAGAGCCCATAATTAATGTTATTTTTATTCCCTGTTATGATAAGATACAATGATTATTTTAAGCAATAAATTAAAAGGACAATTGATGATGGCATCACAAACCGTTATATTAAATGTTGAAGGAATGAGCTGCAAACACTGCTCTGGAATGGTTCAAAAAACGCTTGAAGGAATCAACGGGATCAGCAATGTCTGTGTTGATCTTGATGGGAAAAAAGCAAGCTTTGAGGTTCAAAGTCCCGATCTTGTCGATCAGGCAATCTTGTCGGTAGCTCAGGCCGGATACAAAGCATCTATAGCTGTGTAAGAATGGAGACCCAATGAAAGACTTAACCGATAATTCCAGGGGATGTGGTTGCAGTGCGCCCAATCCCAAGACTGGCCCTAAACCGGGTTTGGGAATATCAAGCTCAAGGATCAGCATCATGTCTTCCATGGAAGATGTCCCTGCTGCATGCAGCACTGGACCGTCAGACCCTAAGACAGCATATGAAAAGCCGGGTTTTCAGCTTTGCACCTATGTGGACCGGTTTATGGACACTGCAGCAGGGCCTGTTCCAATAATCAAACCACGGTTGGGTATAAAAGATTTGATTTCAACTTTTTTTGTCCGGTGCGGTATTAACCGATATTCTTATACTGTGGCACCCGGACTCTATGCCATTGGAAGTCCTGATAAAAGCAGTGAGGTCCTGGTAACAGCAAATTTTAAACTGACATTTGATCATTTGAGAAAAGAACTAAAATATATTAATGCATGGATTCTGGTACTGGATACCAAAGGCATAAATGTCTGGTGCGCTGCCAGCGAAGGCACCTTTGCCACTGCCGAGCTGGTTAAACAAATCAAGATCTGCAGCCTTGAAAAAGTTGTTGATCATAAACACATCATTGTTCCCCAACTGGGGGCAACCGGCGTGTCAGCACGATCAGTACAAAAGCAATCCGGTTTCAGGGTGGTTTATGGCCCGATCCGGGCCAATGATATCCCGGTCTTTCTGACGAACAATAATACAGCTGATAAAACCATGCGCCAGGTCACCTTTACCCTGTATGAACGATTCATCCTGACACCGGTTGAAATCCAGATTGTTATAAAACCAGCCTTGATCACCGCTTTAATTGTATTCATACTATCTGGTTTCGGCCCGGGCATTTTTTCCTTTTCAGCGTTGTGGCCTCGAGGAGTAGTCTGTGTGCTGGCCCTTGCAACCGGTATTCTTTCAGGTGCCTTTGTCACACCCGTGTTATTGCCCTTTGTGCCGTTTAGACAATTTGCCCTCAAAGGAATTATTATTGGAAGTGTTTTTTCCATACTTCTGCTGTTTGGGATATCATCACCCATTCATCTGTATAGTCCCGGCTCTGCCGGATTGGTCGCTCTGTTTTTATTCAGCGTGGCAATCTCTTCCTTTCTGGCAATGAATTTTACCGGAACCACCCCCTTCACCTCACCCACGGGCGTGGAATTGGAAATGAAACGATTTATACCAATACAATTATCCGCTCTGATCATTTCCACCGGATTGTGGATATACTCAGCATTTTAATCAGGAATTGTTAAGGATTGAACCATGAAAGATTTAAGATATATTGACGAGGTTTCAACACTCATCCTTGATCAGGACAAATGTATTGGCTGCAGCCTTTGTACCGAAGTCTGCCCCCATGCTGTTTTTGAAATGAACAATCAAAAAGCCGCTATTGTTGACTTTAATGCCTGCATGGAATGCGGGGCCTGCGTGAACAATTGCCCGTCCCAGGCCATTGCTGTCAGCCCCGGGGTTGGCTGAGCCGCCTATATTATCCAGGTCTGGATAAAAGGAAAAGAAAATGCGTCTTGCGGCAGTGGCGGCTGCTGCTGATTTACTTTTCTATTTTTGTAAACGTTAATTCAATTTTGGACGGATTGATATTGACCACATCGATCCTGTCATTGGGCAAAGTCAGATTGCCGGTATTCACCGGATAAGAATGGGTGCCGGGTAGTGCTGAAAAAAGATCCACTGATGCGCTGATATTATTTTTGTCCAAAAGACTGATATCTTTTCTTAACCCTCTGCATGTGATAAAGATGCTTGGATCATTTGAAGAAGATCGTTCAAGTCCTGATGGAATATTTTTCAGGGTCACGGGCAAATCCATCACCTTTTCAAAATTCTGCTGCCCGGCAAAGGCAAGCCAGAGAATAAAAACAGACACAAACACAGCCAGTTTCAGGGGATACCGCAAGGTTAGCCATGACTTGATTTTATCTATTAGATGAGTCTGTTCCGGTTCATTGGCTGGCAGTGCCATGTCAGCGAGCAACCTGGCCAACTCATCTTTATTCGCTATTTTTTCTATTTTTTGGCCCCGTGCCAAACTGACCTCGCCCCTTTCTTCTGAAACAATCAACACACAGGCATCAGACTGCTCGGTCAGTCCAAGGGCGGCCCTGTGACGGGTACCCCATGCCTTGGGAAGATTCTCTTGAACAGTCAAGGGTAAAAAACAAGAGGCTTTTAATATTTTTCCGTTGGAAATCAGGCCTGCGCCGTCATGTAATGGGGATTCCTTAATAAAAATGGAGTTTAATATTTCAGGCACAGGATCACTTTCCATGGCAATCCCTTTTGTGACCAGATCAAATACAAGATCCGTCCTTTCAAAAACAATGAGAACGCCCATTTTCTTTTTAGCAGCATCAAATACCCATTCAGAAAATCCCTGTATCCAACCCTCAGCTGAATCTCCCTGTCGATAGCCAAACTTTCTTAAAGGATTGAACCGCTCAAGCATCTGTCGAATCTCTCGTTGAAAAAGAATTATTAAAAGAATCACAAACACCTGCCACAGGATCTGGAAAACCCAGGTGGTCAAAAAAAGCCCCCAGGATTCAGCCACAAGATAGATCCCGCTTAAAAGAATTATACCTATCAGGGCTTTAAAGGCCTTGGTTCCTGAAAACCATATGTACAATTGATAAGCAACAAAAGAAATAAACAAAATATCAAGAACATCTGACACTCCAATATTGTATAGTATGGCTAACAGGTTCATTTTCCACCTTTCATTAAAATTTTAAGATATTCAATCAAATCTCAGGCTCAATTATTTAGTGCCCAACCAAAAACCGCCAATTTTGTGAGCTACACTCCGTTTCGAGCCCGATTACCGCGCTGGATTAATGTTACATGGATTCGCGTCCCATATTGATACCAATGGATTCGGCACATTGAATCAATTGCGAATCAACAGACACTTTCCTGACCTTTCCAGCCAGATCTTTTAAATCCACCAGCACCATATCCGGCGTTTGTAATGAAACCATGGTACCAAATTTTCCCTTTGCTGCTGCATCCACAGCAAAAGACCCCAGACGGGTGCCAAGCACCCTGTCAAAAGAATTGGGAGACCCCCCTCTTTGAATATGGCCCAAAACAGTTGTTCTAACTTCAAGGTCAATCTGTTGTTCAATCTGTTTGGCCAGGTAGAATCCAATACCGCCAAGCTTTTCAACGCCCTGGAGCCTGTCACCAGCCTCCTGGGTCCGGATGGTTTCCTTGCCTTTTTCTTTGGCCCCTTCCGCCACCATGATAATACTGAACGGACTGCCCCCTTTTTTTCTAAACTGTATCTTTTTAATCACATTTTCCAATGTATATTCAATCTCAGGAATCAGGATGATATGGGCTCCACCGGCAATACCGGCCTCAAGGGCTATCCAGCCGGCATTCCTTCCCATCACTTCTAAAATCATGACCCGGTGATGACTTCGCCCGGTGGTATGCAGTCGATCCATGGCATCACATGCCACTTGAACAGCTGTCTGAAACCCAAAGGTATAATCGGTTTTTTCAAGATCATTATCAATGGTTTTGGGAATACCCACCACAGGAACTCCCTTTTTATAAAACAGATATCCGATTTCAAGGGTGCCTTCGCCCCCAACCACAAACAGACAGTCCAGGTCCAATGATTTAAAGGTTTGTATGGCTCGATCAGAATAATCATGGATTTGAATACTGCCGTTTTCATCGCGTTCTCTGTATTCAAATGGATTGCCCTTGTTGGTGGTCCCGAGGATAGTGCCGCCCAGGGTTAATATATCCTTTGTTGTTCTGATTGTCAGTTCCTGGGACTGTCCTGAAATAAGGCCTTCAAAACCACCTTCAATACCGATCACTTTTGCATTATACTGGATAACAGCTGCCCGGGTGACCGCCCGAATCACTGCATTGAGACCGGAACAATCCCCGCCCCCGGTCAGTATTCCCACTCGTTTAATAGACATACATCCTCCCATAAGCCCTGAATTGTTGTTTGTAACCATACCATGTGCGTTGCATAGGATAAAACTTTTTTAGTATTTCATATATAAAAAAACACGATACAGCCGATTATATCCCTTTATTTTCTAAATTTTTATTGTATTATGGCCACATGAACTTGAAAAAACAGTATACGGTGCGCCAAGAACATTCAAAAATAATGTATGGCTGGACTGGTAACATCCTCCACATTGACCTGACCACAAAACAAGTTCATGTCCAAACACCGGATCTTGATCTTTACCACCAAATGGTTGGCGGAAAAGGATTTGGCGGACATTATTTAAGAGAATGTGCCACCCTTGATTTTGATCATCCAGACATGGTGATCTGTATTTTTTCAGGCCCTTTGGTGGGCACCATTGCTCCGACCTCCGGCCGGTGTCACATAATGTCAAAATCACCGCTGACAGGCCTTGTGGGTGATTCATCCGTGGGCGGAAAACTGGCCACCCGACTCAAACGTGCCGGGTGGGACGGTGTGGTCATCAAAGGCAAAAGCCCGACACCTGTGGGTATTTGTATTCAGGATGATCAGATAAAATTGATTGACGCCACCCCATTGTGGGGAATGGATACCCAGGCTGTCCACAACCGGTTAAAACCCGGCAAAGCCTCTCTGGCAGCCATTGGCCCGGCAGCTGAAAACGGCGTGCGATATGCATCCATTACTGTGGATCAACATTTTGCTGCCGGGAGAAGTGGCTTGGGCTTAAGCCTGGCTGCAAAAGGCATCAAATATATCCTTGTGGACGGCACCGGCCACATCCGGGTTAAACATCCAGACAAGCTCAAACAGGCAAGAGAAGACATCCTCAGATTAACGGCAGCCTCTCCTGCACTCATGGGACAATTTGGCTTTACCTGCCTGGGAACCGGCGCTGTATATGATCTTATTGATAACCGCCGAATGATGCCCACAGACAATTTTACGCGTACCTGTTTTGAGCATGCGGGTAAACTCAATGCTGCTGCATATACTAAAGCCTTTCACCCAAAAAAACACGGATGCCTGGGCTGCCATATCCAGTGTAAAAAAACAGGAACGAAAAACCATCAAATTGTGACCATGCCTGAATTTGAAACCATGTCCCATTTTACCGCCCTGATTGGCAGCATGGACACGGATCTTGTGGTGCAGGCCAACCAACGGTGCAATCATTATGGCATGGATACCATTTCAACCGCCTCCACCCTGGCCTGCCGCCGCGAGATCACAGGCAAAGACTATACTCCTGAAACGCTTTTATCTCTCATTGATGATATTGCCAATCAAAAAGGGGAAGGAAAAAATCTCGGGCTGGGAGCAACCCGATATGCAGCCAAAATGGGCGCACCCCAGGCTGCCATGGCTGTCAAGGGGATGGAATTGCCTGCCTATGACCCCAGGGGCGCATATGGTATGGCATTGGGGTTTGCCCTGTCCACCCGGGGAGGATGCCATCTTCGTGCCTATCCCATCAGCCATGAAATATTTCGAAAACCAGTAGCCACCGACCGATTCAGCTTTAGCGGAAAAGCCAGGATCATTAAAATTGCCGAAGACTTAAATGCCATCATAGATTCTTTGACTGCCTGCAAATTCACCTTTTTTGCCGCCGGTCTGGAAGAATATGCCAATGCCTATGAAGCAGTGACAGGCATCACAACCAACAGCCAGGACCTTTTAGACAAAGGGGAACGCATCTATTACAATGAACGCATTATCAATTCATTAAACGGATTTGATGCCAAAGATGATGATTTACCCCAGCGTTTTTTTACACAACACGGTTCCAGCGGCAATGCCATTGACATCCCTCCCATTAATCGGGAAGATTTTTTAAACGCCAGAAAAAAATATTATTTCATACGGGGCCTGACCCCGGATGGACTTCCCACAAACGAAAAAGCAAAAAATTTAAACCTGATATGGAAGCATTAGTCAACAAATATGCAAACAAACTGGTTCAATCCGGATTAGGGAAACCATCCGGCCCGTGCCAACCCCTGGTAGGCGGTCTGGACGATATCCTGGTGTGGAATCGCACAGCCTGTGAAACCCAAATATTGGAACGTGTTTTTTCAGGCTTGAATATCAACTCTCTTGTTTTTTTAAGGCCGGTTGAGCCTTATGCCGGTTTAATCCAGAACCTGTCTTGTAAGGCCCTTTCATCCAATGGAATAATCGAGCCCAAAGATTGTGAAACCAGAACTTTTCTTCATGACCTGCCCGTGATCAGCACCTTTGATCCGAACCAGATCATACAGATCCTAAAAAAACGAAAAAGTGTGATCATAGCTTCTGACAAAAATACTAACGGGTTTAAAGGACCCGCCATTATTGCTCATGGTACCGTCAGTCCTGAACAGGGCTTTGTCACCATCAGTTCAGTCTGTTTTGCAGGGTTTATTAAATTTTTTACTGACTATTTAGAGAATCTTCAATTGGGAACCGCCACCCCTGCTGACCATGGATGTTTTGATGCTGTTTTGGACCATATCCAGCCTTTACCCAAGGCCTTGCCCGATTTTACATCAGGTCCTTTTTCAAACGAACAAAGTGTATACACCGCCATGATTGAAGCAGGGTTAAGAACGGTTGAATATGATCTTGTGGATTCTTATTTTGGCAATGTCTCCTATTGCTGGAACAACACCCTTTACATCAGCCAGACCGGCAGCTCTTTAGATGAACTGTCCGGTTGTATTGACCCGGTTCCGTTAGATAATTCCACCAGTGCCGGCTTGACCGCCTCAAGCGAGCTTTCAGCCCACCTTAAAACTATTGAAATAACAGGAAACCATGCGATCCTCCACGGTCATCCAAAATTTTGTGTCATTCTTTCAATGGATTGTGACCCCATTGAAAAAGCCGCATGTGATTTTAACGGACAATGTCATATCAAATGTCCTAAAAAACGGTTTGTCAACCATAGCTTCTTTGGGCATGCCCCCATTGGGCAGATCCCCATTGTTTCGGGCGAAGTCGGTACCGGGCCGACAGGCCTGTGTAACACACTGCCAAAGGCTTTATCACAATCAAACTCTGCGATTGTTTATGGCCACGGCCTGTTCACCACAGGGAAAACCGATTTTTTTGAACCCTTTAAAACCATGCTCGAGGTTGAAACACTGTGCCGGGATATCTATTTTAAAAAAGTGAAGGATTTAAGAAAATAAGGCTTTCAATAATAATACAAAATCCATTCAGGAGGGCGAAGAATTGCTGTCAATCTCGATACTGTCAATCTCGTCATGGTCAATCTCAATACGATCAAGGGCGGCTCTGACAACAATGGCAAGATCACTATTTAAAATGGGCTTTGGGCAATAATATTTGATCCCTTTTTCCATTAAAGCTTCTTTTGTCAAATATTGAGTGAACCCAGTGCACAAAATCACAGGCATATCGGGTTGAATTTCCCTGATCGCCTGTATCAATTTGTCCCCTGTCATATTGGGCATGGTCATGTCCGTGAGCACAGCTGAAAACTCATTTGGGTTTGCTTTAAAAAAATCAAGGGCTTTAAAACTGTCATTAAAAGTGGTCACCTTATAATTGAGCTGTTCAAGCATTCTTTTTTGAACCCGGGTGATGGGCTCTTCATCATCAACAACCATAATATGTTCCCCATTACCTTCGGGCAGTTTTTCCTTGGACGGTTCAAATTGAAATTCGCTCACCATTTCTTGAACAATGGGGAAATAGAGCGTAAACATTGTGCCTTGGCCTAACTTGCTTTCTACAAAAATTTCCCCGCCCATGCCTTTGACTGCCCCATGAACCACAGAAAGTCCCAATCCAGTACCTTCGCCGATCGCCTTAGTTGTAAAATACGGATCAAATATGGTTTGGATGTGCTCCGGGGCAATACCGATCCCTGTATCAGATATCTGTATTTTGACATATTCCCCGGGCTTGACAGATTGATCCGGCTCTACCAATAGTTCATCAACCACCACCACTGTCAATCGCCCCCCATCTTTTTCCATTGCCTGGGCAGCATTGGTGAAAAGATTGAGAAAGATCTGATACGCTTGAGAAGCATCCAGTAGGATTTTTGATCGGCTGACAATATTTTGCTGAATATCAATAGTAGACGGAATTGAGGAACGGATAAACTTTAATACTTCTTTGGCAACAATACTGATCTTTAATGGAATAACCTGTTCGTCTGTTTGCCGGGCAAATGTAAGGATCTGGCGGGTTAAGTCCCTGGCCCGGATACTTGCATTATAAATTTCGTTCAAATCATCTGCCAGCGAGCTTTTTTCAGGCGCATCCGCCATTGCAATCTGGGCAAATCCCATAATGGATGACAAGATATTATTAAAATCATGGGCAATCCCACCGGCAAGAGTGCCGATGGATTCCATTCGCTGGGATTGTTGAAGCTTAATTTCAATCTCTTTTCTTTCTTTTTCAAGTTCAATCCGCCGTTCAAGTTCCAAGCGCTGATTTTCAAATAAGCGCGCATTATCAATGGCAATCTGCGCAATGGCTGAAAATTCTTCAAGGATGGATATAACTTCAGAGTCAATAAGAATATTTTTTTTATGGTGACACAATGCAATCACACCTTCAACTTTTGAACCGGAAATCAATGGAATGCCAACAATACTATAAATTTTATTAAAAAGAGGATCCTTAATCCCTCTGGCCCATTCCTGATAATTATCAATGATCATGGGCTCTCCGGTTTTAAAAATACCCCCCCCTATACCTGTTCCCGGTTTTATTTTATACCCGATACTCGGAGTTAAATTCCCACAGGCAGCTTTCATCACCAGCACACCTTCCTCCGGGTCATACAGGTGTAAAAAACCATTGGGGATTTTGGTAATTTTACAGGCCCTGACAATGATGGCATTCAGCAGGTCAGATAAATTAAGGCGACGAAACATTCCCAGAGAGATCGAATGCAATGTTGATAAATATTCGCTCTGGTATCGGATCTCTTTTTGAGAGGCTTTCAGCTCAGTGATATCGGTATAGGTGCCGATAAAAGAGATCGTTTGACCGGACTCATCTTTCACTGATTCAACCTCTAAACTCACAGGCATTAATCGACCTGATTTGTCTTTCATTTCGACCTCACCAGACCAGGATTGATCCTTTTTCAGTGCCTGTATAATCTTTTTAAAAACTAAAGCGTCAACAAATAAAGAATCAAACGCGCTCTTGTCCAGTTCATGAACCTGATAGCCAAACATCTCCTGGAAACAAGGGTTATGATATAGATGATCCCCATTTCTTCGACTGATGCTGATGGCCACAGGCACACGTTCAATGGCAGCTTTCAACACCCGCAATTCATCCCGGCTGTTTGTGAACTCGAAATTTTGATTGTTATCCGGCCTGTCGCCCATGATGATTGCCCCTATGGTATCGTTCTTACTGATACAAACGGTGTGTTTCTTTGAAGATCGATATTGTAATTTAAAAATTTGATAATTTTGAATCTTTTATAAAATAGTATCTATTCTTCACTTATTGAAGTCAAGAATAGATTGTTTTGTTTGTTTACATTTTTCTTGATTTTTTATAAAAATATGCGAAAATAGAAACCAATTCAACTTTTTTCAATACTATACACATTTTAAATTGCCTATAGCCATCGGCTGTCAGAAAATTTAGACAAATTGATAACCATTGTATTTCTTTAGATAATTTTTTTTAAGGGGGGTATATGTTAAATCGTTTCAGCATTAAAGGAAGAATGTATTTAATTATTTTTTCCATCCTGGTTCTTTTCGTTCTCATGATCTGCTTCGCCGTTAACAGCAGCAATAAGGTACGGGATCTGGCCATTGAAAAAACCGGCCAGGCAATGCTTGATGCCCAGAAAGAGAAAATCAAGGTTGCAACTCATTCAGTTGGAATGGCTATTTCCAACATGATTAAAGGGATTGAAAATGAAGAAGAGAAAATTAAAATCATCAAAAAACAGCTTGACGGCATAAGATTTGAAGAAGACAAGTCAGGATACTTTTTTGTAATGAAAGGTACGGTAATGCTTGCCCATATTTCAAAAAATCTTGTGGGTAAAGAAATGAAAGACACGAAAGATAAAAATAATGTGTATTTGATAAAGGACCTTCTGGATCAGGCCGGCAAAGGGGGGGGGTTTGTAACCTATATATGGGATAAACCCGGATTGGGCGATACCCCGAAACTCAGCTATGCCCAGATGATCCCCGGCACTGACTACTGGATGTGCACAGGCGTTTACATTGACAATGTCGAATTTATAAAGGCAGCCATCACCAATGAGATCAATACCAATGTAAAAGCATACATCATTAAAATGGTGCTCATATCCGGGATTATTTTTATCGGTATTGCAGCACTCTGCCTCATCATTGTATTCGGCATTGGTTCCTCCCTTAATGCCATGCTGGTAAATTTTGAAGATGTGGCAAAAGGTGAGGGCGATTTAACCAAAAGAATTAAAATTGATTCCAGGGACGAACTGGCAACCCTTGGAGAAGTGTTTAATCTGTTCATTGAAAAGCTTCAAAAGATCATTCAACAATTATCCGGGAATTCAAAAAATATTGACAGCTCGTCGGCAGAACTTGTTTCAGTTGCCAAGGATATGGCCAATAGTACCAACTATACATCTGACATGGCAAAAAATGTTACCACAGCGGCCCAAGCAATGAGTTCAAGCCTTTCTTCTGTCGCTGCTGCCATGGAAGAGTCTTCTACCAATGCAAATATGGTGGCGTCTGCAGCAGAAGAAATGAATGCCACGATCAACGAAATATCCCAGAATGCTGAAAAAGCAAGACACATATCAGAAAATGCAGCCGTGAAAACATCTGAAGCAGAAGACAGCATGTCCATATTAAATAAGGCTGCTCAATCCATCGGCAAAGTGACGGACACTATTGCAGAAATATCAGACCAGACAAACCTTCTGGCATTGAATGCAACCATCGAGGCAGCAAGAGCAGGGGAAGCCGGAAAAGGATTTGCCGTTGTTGCAAATGAAATAAAGGAACTGGCCAATCAGACCGTTGCTGCAACCAATGATATCAGGAAACAGATAAATAATGTCCAGAACAATACCAATTCCACGGTAAGCTCCATTAAAGAAGTTTCAGGCGTTATCCGGGATGTCAATGAAATTATCTCTACCATTGCTGCTGCAGTGACCCAGCAATCAACCGCTACCCAGGAGATTGTCAGCAATATTTCAAGCCTGTCTCTGGGCATCCAGGATGCCAATGAAAATGTAAATCAGGGGTCCCGGGTTGCAGAAAGTATTACCGAGGAGATAAGCGGTGTTAATTTAGCTACGGATCAGATGAAAAACAGCAGCGATCTTGTCATGCAGAGTGCGGATAAAATGAGCGCTATGGCCGAAGAAATGAAAAAAATAGTTCTAACGTTCAAGGTTTAAACCTGCTTTGCGTTCTTGTGTATTTGATAATGTTGAATCTTGTATAAAATAGTATCTATTCTTCACTTATTGAAGTCAAAAAAAGATGGTTTTATTTTAACTTTACCGCCTTGGCTTGACCAATAATCAGGTTATTACCACTTGACTTGCATTTTCATTTATGGTCTACTTGGCATCCCCAAAGAAAAGACAACCATGAAAAAATCAGCATATGAAAAAAGAGTAAAAAAAAGAATCACGGCTAAAGAGCATGTGCTCTTTGCAGCCTGCTCTCCTGGATTAAAAAATCTGTGTTTACAGGAAATGCTGACTTTGGGCTTTTCAAACGACCAGTTAACCATAAATTCCGGCGGCATTGAATTTATGGGTAAGCCGGACCAATCCATTCTTGCCAATCTTCATCTAAGAACGCCTTTAAGAATTTTGATGCGGCTGGAACAATTTAAAGCCACCTCATTTGTACAACTTACAAAAAAGATTGCAGCAATAGACTGGGCCGTACATTTACCTACCAATTGTGACCTGAAACTCAATGTAACAGCTCACAAATCACGGTTATATCATTCTGATGCCATTGCCCAGCGTATTGAAACAATCATAATGGATCAACTCAATTCCCAGGACGGTTTTGTTTCAAAGCAACGATCCTGCCAAACCCTTTTTATCCGGGCAGATCAGGACCATTTTACCCTGTCTTTGGATACCACGGGAGAACCTTTATTTAAGCGGGGAATTAAAAAGAAGGTGACGCAAGCACCATTAAGGGAAAACATTGCTGCGGCCATGCTCATTTGGTCGCATCTTTGTGAAGATGATATTCTGATAGACCCCATGTGCGGATCAGGTACTTTTTCCCTTGAAGCTGCCATGATCAAAGCTAATGTTCCACCAGGATTTTACAGGTCTTTTGCCTTTGAAAACCTGCCCGGATTCAGTCAAAAAACCTTTCAACACTTCAAAAAACAAGCTCAAAAAAGCATTCACCTGATCTTTGACAAACTTATTTTTGCATCTGATGTGGATGACCGGGCCTTAGCCGCTCTAAAGGAAAATATCGGTGACCACAATTTTACCCAACTCATTGACCTCCAAAAAAAAGACTTTTTTTCGATCATGCCGGATCAGGTCAGTCCAGATTCAATCAGACCAAATTCAATAAAACCAAATTCGATAAAATTGACAAAAAAAGGTGTTATTATATTAAACCCGCCTTATGGAAAAAGACTGGACCAAAACTCTTCCAGTCAGGGTTTTTACAAAGAAATTAAAAAAAAGGTGACCTCTGATTTTAAAGGATGGCGCCTGGCCGTCATTCTCCCATCACGAAACGATATGACACAATTGGACCTCAAACTGAACCTTAAACCCGTTTTTCATGGCGGCATGGATGCTTTTGCAGGCATTGGTATCCTCTAGGACGATTATTCATCCGTTTTTTAAATGATATTTGTTTTTGGATGCTAAAAGACCTTACCTGCTTGTATCATCATTTTTAATTTTGTCCTGTTCATGGTTTATGTTATGCTATTCATATTATTTTTTTTAAAAAAAGAGGATTGATATGTGTTTAGCTGTTCCGTCAAAAATTATTGAAATCAATAATGGTGTTGCCAAAGTTGATGTCGATGGTGTCATCCGAGAAACCAGTCTCATGCTCATGGAAGATGCCCAAATAGGTGATTATGTAATTGTTCATGCCGGCTTTGCCATCAACAAGATTGATGAAGAAGCGGCCCTTCAGACGATTAAAGATCTGAAAAAATTTTTGGCCTTAGAAGCTGAGCTGGCCAGCAATCAAAATGATCAATAAATTGGTTGTATGAACCTTTCCTTGTCAGCCAAAAGAATTGACATCAATGGTGTGGTCCAGGGAGTCGGATTCAGACCATTCTTATTTGTTCTGGCAAAAAAATATCTTTTAAACAGGGAAGTTTCTAATACAGGTGATGGGGTTCGCCTTTTTGTGGAAGCCATGGGGCAAGGCCGGTCATCCAGTCAGATCAGTGCCAATTTTCATCATACACTTGTCACTGCATTTTCAGACGTGGCCTTGACGATCAGTAAAGAGACAAAAATTAAGAAACTCGTGCTTTCGGGCGGTGTTTTTAACAAAAAAAACATTTTTATGAATATGGTCAACACCCTTAGAAGAAATAATTTAATGGTCTATACCCATTCGACCATTCCCACAGGAGATGGCGGTATCAGCCTGGGTCAGGCTGTGGTTGCTGCTGCATTGGAGGACAATTAAGCCATGGCTTTAAAATATATCCAGGAATATCGGAATACCGATCTTGCCAGCGGTCTGGTTAAATCAATCAAAACCTGCAGCAAAAAAAACCTGCGCCTGATGGAGGTCTGCGGAACCCACACCATGTCTATTTTCAGGTATGGCATCAGAAGTCTTTTGCCCCCGAATATCACCTTGTTGTCAGGGCCCGGATGTCCGGTCTGTGTGACTGCTCAGAAAGATATTGACGCCTTTGTACAATTCGCACGCATTAAAGATGTCATTGTAACCACCTTTGGAGATCTGATCAAGGTGCCGGGTTCAGGCTCCAGTCTTGGGAACGAAAAAGCCATGGGCGCTGATGTACGCATTGTTTATTCCATATTTGATGCAGTGGCCATTGCAAGAGAGAACAAAAATAAAAAAATTGTTTTTTGCGGTATCGGATTTGAAACCACCATTCCTACCATTGCCGCAGGTATTTTAATGGCTCAACAAGAAAATCTGAATAATTTTTTTATCCATGCTGCCTCCAAACTCACCCCGCCGGCGTTGGCAGCTTTGATGGAAACCAAGAACGTTCACATTGATGGTTTTATTCTGCCCGGCCATGTGTCAGTGATCACCGGAACCAATGCCTATAGGGGAATATTTGAAAAATATGATATCCCATCCGTAATATCCGGGTTTGAACCCATTGATATCTTAACCGCCATTCTCCACCTGGCCCGGCAAAACGAAACCGGGATTTTCGCCCTTGAAAATCTCTACCCGAGAGCTGTGTCGGATCATGGCAATGAAAAAGCCAAACAAATTATGAATCAGGTGTTTGATATCAGCGATACCACATGGAGAGGCATCGGAAATATTCCAAACAGCGGCATGAGCCTGAAAAAAGAATTTAAACATTATGATGCGGCAAAAGCCTTTAATATCAGCCTCCCTGATGTTGCTGAACCAAAAGGCTGTTTATGCGGCCAGATACTGATGGGCTTGAAAACACCCGAACAATGTGGCCTTTACAAGAAAAAATGCACCCCCATGACACCCGTGGGACCCTGCATGGTCTCCACTGAAGGCACCTGTGCAGCTTTTTATAAATACCAATAGGAAAACCAAAAATGAATGAAAAAATTATCCAGCTCGACCATGGTTCAGGCGGCAAGATTTCCCATTCAATGTTCACGGACATGATCCTGCCCCTGTTTAAAAACAAAATATTATCCAGACAAGATGATGGTGCTGTGCTTGATGTTGAAAAAGGAAGGATTGCCTTTTCAACTGATTCATATGTTGTGGATCCTATTTTCTTTCCAGGTGGGAACATCGGTGATCTGGCTGTAAACGGGACAATCAATGATATCTGCATGATGGGAGCTATCCCCATGGCTATCAGTGTGGGCCTGATCATGGAAGAAGGACTGCCACAAAAGGATCTTCAGGTCATCCTTGAAACCATGGCCAGTGCGGCAAAAAAAGCAGGTGTACACATTGTCACCGGGGATACTAAAGTTGTTCCCAGAGGAAAAGCCGATAAAATATTTATCAACACCTCAGGGATCGGCATAATCCCTGAGGGAGTGGATCTGTCCGGTAACAATGCAAAACCTGGAGATAAAATCATTGTCAGCGGAACCATTGCCGATCATGGTATTACGATTTTAAGCTCAAGAGAAGGGCTAAGATTTGATTCTAATATCCAGACTGATTCTGCACCCTTAAACACCATGGTTCAATCCCTTGTTCAATCCAACTTAAATCTTCATCTGCTTCGTGATCCCACAAGGGGCGGACTTGGCACGACATTAAACGAGATTGCCACCCAGTCCAAAGTAGGAATTAGAATCAACGAGTCCAGTATTCCGGTTAAGGCTGCTGTTCAGGGCATCTGTGAATTATTGGGCTTTGATCCGCTGTATATTGCCAATGAAGGCAAACTTATTGCCTTTGTGGCCAGTGATGATGCGCAAAAAGCCCTTGAGATTATCCAAAAAAATGAATATGGCAAAGATGCTGCAATTATCGGTGAAGTGGTAAAAGAAGATTCAGGCAAGGTTTACTTAACCACCCTTGTGGGGGGACTGAGACGAGTGGATATGCTGACCGGAGAGCAATTGCCACGAATCTGCTGATCTGATTTCATCGTTTGCTTTAAATAATCAATCTATTTAACGGGCCGACTTAAATATTTACAATAGATCCTGCAACGCTTTAAATAAGTGCCTGTGAAAATTCATATGTTCGTCAACGAAAATGACATATTTGTATTTTATTTTAAACCAAATATGTCATTTTCTTGTTTTATATAAAATAATCCCACTCTTTAAAAACTTTGTATTGTATAAAAATTTGATTAAATTTTAAGTACTTATATAATATTTTATTTTTTTTAATTGCCATGGAACAGTCCTTGCTATTTAGATTAGCACAGAACTAAGGCATAAGGTCTTAAATTTTAATATAAAAAAGGGACAAGAAAAAATGAAAACAATAGCAAGTTATAAAAAGAGTTTTATTGGCAAAACCATCATCGCGCTGACATCCGCAATAATATGCATTGGAATGATATCATCATCAGCCCTGGCAGCAGATGTAACAGCAAGCATTAATGTTGCTTCTGCTTATGTATGGCGCGGCCAAACCTTTAATGATGGTGCTGTAGTCCAGCCCAGCATTGATGTGGCAGCCGAAAACGGCCTCGGGATTAATGTATGGGCCAATTACGATGCTGATGATTACAACAACACACTGGACGATCATGAATTTTCAGAAGTTGACCTGACTGCTATTTATGGAATCACTTTAGGCAAAGTTGACTTGGGTGCCGGTGTCATAGCATACCTTTTCCCGGCCTCTAACAATGAACTACATACATCTGAAGTTTATCTAAGTGCAGGACTTGAAATTATAGAAGGACTTTCCGCAAGCATCACGGGATATTATGACATAGATAGATTTCAAGAATTCGCCTATGGCACATTAGGCCTTACTTATGGATATGATTTCTCAGAAGAACTCGGACTTGAGCTTGGTGCATCTATTGGTTATGCAGGTGATGAATTTGCCAAAGCTGCCGGCGGTGCTGATGGCGGCATGTATGATTACACTGTCTCAGCATCTATGGGATATACTATTTCAGATGCATGGAGTCTTTCAGCCGGCGTGACTTATGTTGATGCAGTTGATGACGATAATCTCAAGGATAAAGCAGCCGGCGGTCTATTGGATACCAACACTTATTTTTATGTGGGCATTTCCTATTCTTTTAAATAAAAAATCATAAATTCATTGCGGCCCTTTAACAAAAGGGTCGCAATGCCTAAAAATGATGAGTATGAAAAATTCTCATAAAAAAAATAAATACCATAAGGTCAAATTCAAACAGGTTACCCCACCATCAATTCCTGCTTTTCTTCTTCTTCTTTACAATCAATGCATTTTGTTGTGACAGGCCTGGCTTCAAGCCTTTTTATAGAAATGTCATCACCACAGGATTCACAGATACCATAGGAATTGTTTTCAACTCTTTCCAGAGCCTGCCGGATTTTTTTGATCAACAGACTTTCCCTTGACCTGATTCTTAACCTTAAAGACTGGTCAATTTCAGCCGAAGCCTGATCAATGTATTCAATTTCCTTCGAGTTTTGCAATATAAGCTCAGACATTGTATGGCCGGCAATAGATAACAACTGGTCAAGCCTCTGATTTAAAACAGCCTTAAAAAACTCTAATTGCTTTTTGTCCATGGTCTTTTCCTTTAAAATGCACTTGATTCAATATTGTTTGAGTATTGCCTTGTGATTTTCCTGTAGGCAAATAGCAAACCAAACAGCTCAATTACAACCTTAAATAGCCGTTATAGCCATTAAAAGCAATTAATATCAAAGCAAAAACTATGCCTGAAAACAGGGCGTGAGAGAAATATCAGGTGTCTTTTAACTTGAAACGAGTCTTATCAATTTTAAGCTTTTTCATTTTCCCATAAAGTCCCCGCGGATGAATACCTGCAATCCTGGCAGTCTCTCCAATCTTTCCCCCTGTTTTTTCAAGAAGCATTTCAAGATATTTTTTTTCAATTCGATCAATTATGCTTGTTGTTACCTCAGATAGTGTTTTATCTTTCCATCCGAGGATATCTGAATTGTTAAAATCAGAAGCAAAGGGATGTATACCAATGTTCTGCTGAAAATTATTGGGCAGGTCTTCGGGTGATATGGTATCTGATTTACACAAAATCACAGCTCTTTCAATGACATTCATCAATTCCCGAATATTGCCCGGCCAGGAATACTGACCAAGAGCCATAATTGCAGCAGATGAAAGCCCATTGATTTCACGGCCAATTTTTTCATTGTATATTTTTAAAAAATGGTTGGCCATGACGGGAATATCTTCTTTTCGTTTTCTTAAGGGCGGTATGGTTAAAGTGATAACCCCCACCCGGTAGAACAGGTCCTGACGAAAGAGCCCTCTTTTGACTTCTTTTTCAAGGTTTTTATTCGTCGCCGCAATCACTCGGACATCAACCCAGACGGATTTTTCACCGCCAACAGGCGTAAACTCAAAATCCTGAAGCACCCGGAGCAATTTGCTTTGCATCTGTAACGGCATTTCTCCTATTTCATCCAGAAAAATAGTTCCGCCATGTGCCATTTCAAAAGCCCCCCGCCTGGATCGAACAGCTCCTGTGAAAGCCCCCTGTTCATGGCCGAACAATTCGCTTTCGATTAACTGCTCAGGGATGGCCGCCATATTAATGGCAATAAACGGCCCTGAAGACCGATGGCTTTCTGCATGAATAGCCTTGGAAAGATGCTCTTTGCCCACACCGGTTTCCCCTAGAAGCAGCAGACTGGCATCGCTTGAGACGATCTGCTGGGTTTCATCAAGAAACCGCTGCATCTCTCTGCTTTTCGATACAAAATCATTCAATCTTGCCTGTAAACGGCCCTTGGGATCAAATCGGTCAACATAATTGAATTGCCGCCTGGATTCCAGGGTACTTTCAATGGCTTCGATCAGACTATCGGAAGAAATGCCGGAATACAACGCCACATCAACACCGGATGCCAGAAGGTTAGCATGCTCTTCAGAAGACTCCTGATCATGCAAGACAATAGTAATCGGTTTTTCAGGCAGATTATTGAGTATGGCCATGCTGGATTCAATGGGTTTGGGAATCAATGACCTGCTAATAATAAACACATCGGCGCAGCTGCGTACCAGCTCCTGCCAGGGTGCTTTTCGACGTTCAAAAAACTTGAGCTGCACATCAAGATCGGATAAGCGTTTTTGTAGTTCCGCCTGAAGCTGTTTTTCTTTGATTGCACAAGCCAATCTAATCAGCATGGGTGGCCCTCCAATTATCGGTAAAAAAATACCACTTTAATAATCAATTTGATTATATCCGTATCACCCTATAACAACAAGAGAAAATTGACTATACGATAAAATAAATTTTATTATATCATAATATTTTCACAGGAATACTAAATTTTTAGGAAAAATAATACCGCTATATGCAATTATCAGAATATTTTTACCGAAAGCATGGTAATGAATTATTTATCCCATATACAAGCTACTGGTTTTAATCATAATTTTATTCATTTACCATGCCTGTTAAAGTTGGCATAAGAAATGCTATGCAGTCGTTGGAACGAATAATCTATGCTGGTCAATTTACAGATCAGCATAAAAAAAAGGGTAAAAAAAAATGGACCGAGAAAATACAAAAAAAAAGAAACATAAGAATCCTAAATTCAAGGATTTCTATGATGAGGATGTCAGTTACGAAGAAAAGATCGAAATCCAAAACAGCAATAAAAAAAGCGGCAAAAAATCACAACGGAATAATACTCGGGAGAAGTGGTAGGATATCCGCATCACCTATCCCATTACAGAAAGGGCATAAAAATGAACACATCAACTGCTATCGATTATGAAACCGCAACTGAAGTCTGGGGCATTGCCTCTGCCATCGATATTTATGACTGTAATCCAATCAAAATCCGGGATGCTAATTTGATCAAGCAATTTGTAAAAGAATTATGTGATCTCATCGAAATGAAACGATTTGGCGAAACCCAGGTTGTTCATTTTGGAGAAGATGAAAAAGTGGCCGGTTTTTCAATGGTTCAGTTGATTGAGACCTCCTTGATTTCAGCCCATTTTGCAAACAAAACAAATACCACATATCTTGATGTGTTCAGTTGTAAAGCCTATGATCCGGAAACGGTTAAAAACTTTGCCCAGTCATACTTTGACGGTTCAATGTCCAAAATCAGCGTCACGTACAGGCAATAGGGACGAATCGTGAAGACGATCATATATGAAGATCGGACACAATGCCAGTCTATCTGGGAAAAAATATGGCCGGCAAGGGGAATTTTTGATCTCTGGCAGGTTCGATCCTGCTTTCATGATTCATATTCAAGACCCTTGCTTTTTCATACTGTGGAAGAGAATGGAAAACCCCTGGGTTTTCTGCCTCTTTGCTGGAATGAGGAATCAAACAACTATTTATTATTCCCCGGGGAAACCTGGCAGGGAAAGTCCTGGCTTGAGCAGAATCAACTCATTGCAAAAAGCCCTAAAGTGATCAGAAAATTGCTCGATTCAGTACAAGGCTCCTTGAATATGAGATATCTGACCTGGAACCCGTTGATGGACTGCCTGGATCAGACCAGACAGGATGGAATAAGTTACCTTTTTTTCCCGGGAAACGTGAACTATTCAATGGACAACTACTGGAACTCTTTTTCAGGCAAATCCAGGAAGAAATTAAAAAGTGCCTTAAAACAGTTCCAGGACCGTGAGGTATCCTTTCGTTTTAACCATGTCAATGATCTGGAAGCGCTTTTCAGGATGAATATGGAGTATTTTTCTGAATATTCTTATTTCACGGATTCAAGATTCCATCGCTCATTTGAGCGGCTGGCTGCTTTTCTATGGGAAAAGGGAATGTTGCGGATCACAACGGTTCTTATCGGCAAAAAGGTTGCGGCCGTGGATATGGGAGCTATCTTTAAAAATAACTATACCCTTCTTGCCGGTGGAACCAATCCTGAATTTCCCGGCGTAGCAAAATTAATTAACTTGCATCATCTGGAATGGTCATGCCTGAAAAAATTTGATTCTGTTGATTTTTTATGCGGAGATTTTAACTGGAAAAAACGGTTTCACCTGACACCCCGACCCTTGTATGAAATCAGTTTAGACAAGGCAATGACCCGGGTCAACAGGGATACCTATGAAAAAAAACTTGTCTACGCATAGCAATAAAAGAGTACTTGTCGTCGGCACAACCTCGGATTATATCGATTGGATCCGCAAGGCCTGTCCGGATCGGGCCCTTTTTTTAACCGCTCCCCGAATTAGAGAGACAGCCCTGGAAGACAGGCCTACAGACCAGGAAGAAATTCTCGCTCCTTTGACCGACATCAGTCAAATCAAATCCACCCTGATGCATCATCTGGAACAATGGGATCAAACACTGTCCGGCGTGGCATGTTTTGACTGCGAATCCATGGAACTGACTTCAATGCTGGCTTCTGAATATGGCCTGGCCTATCCAAGCCTTGATGCGATCAGACTCTGCAGGGACAAATATATTTCCAAACAAATCTGGCAGAAAAATAATATTCCCTGCCCATCAACCCGGCCTGTCAACCTTCCGGACGAAGTGATCCAATTTCATGCAATGACGCAAAGCACGGTGGTAATAAAGCCGTTTTGCGGAAGTGGCAGTGAACTTGTTTTCAGATGTAAAACCATCAAAGACTGTCAGGATGCCTTTGTGGCGGTCAAGGACGGGTTAAAGAAGAGAGCGGCAAACACGTTGTTCAAACAAACACGTTCCCAGGATTATCTGATGGTTGTGGAAGAATTTATTGACGGTCCGGAATACTCTTGTGATTTTATGATAGAAAATGATGAAATTACCATCATCAGGATGACCCGTAAGATAAAGTCAGCCAACCAACCATTTGGAACTATCACAGGATATTTGATTCCTTCCCGACTGCCTGGAAAGCTTGAACAATCAAAGCTGGAGCAATCAAAGCTGGAAAATATTCTGCTCAACGGTGCCAGATGCCTTGGCATCAAACGCGGACTCTGTATGGTGGATTTTATTGTTAACGGTCATCAAATCATGCTCATCGAAATGACACCCCGGCCTGGCGGAGATTGTCTGCCATTTCTATTAAAAGAATCCGGAAACCTGGATATTCTTAAACTGACACTTGATGTGGCCGAGCAAAAATTATTGAAATTGAATGGTTCAATTCCATTTGCGCCCCATATTGCTATCCGCATTCATGCCCAAAAAGCCGGCGTATTAAAAGGTTTTAATACAGACCTGCTGCGTGACGATAAAAGAATAAAGCAGCTATATTTTATCAGAAAACCCGGACATGTTATTACCATGCCACCCTATGACTATGATTCATGGCTATTGGGTCATATGATTATTGAACCCAGTGACAATGATTACCCGGAAACCCAGTGTCTACTGATTGCCAAACGCCTTGGAGTTGACATTGAATGACAATGATAAAAATATTTTCCCCTTAAGGTCCAATGAGATACTCCACGATTTAGTAAAAGCTTTTTTTGTACGAAAGCAGGTGTTTATTGATATTGCCGAACGATTTGGTTCGCCCCTTTATATCCTTGAACCTGCTGTATTAAAAGATCGGGCAAATCAATTTAGAAACGCGTTTACAAAAAACCTGGACAACACTGCTTTTTATTATGCCATGAAAAGCAACAATCTGCCTTATATTTCAGAAATACTTCTGGAGCAGGGATTCGGGCTTGACGTGTCCAGCGGACTGGAACTTGAAATTGCACTCAATCTTAATGCCAAAGATATCATTTTCAGCGGGCCGGGTAAAACCGATAAGGAACTTGAACTGGCTGCGGACAATTGCGACAGGGTCGTGATTCTCCTGGATAGTAGAGGGGAATGCCAAAGACTTAAAGCAATTTTAAATCACAAAAAACGATCGATGAACGTTGGCATCAGGCTGAATAACAACCCCACAGGATTATGGCGCAAATTTGGTGTAATGCCTGAAGATCTGCCTTTGGTGTTTGATGATATCTTTTGTCATCCATACCTGAATTTTAAAGGACTGCAGTTTCACTCTTCATGGAACATGAATCCTGACAGGCAGGTTGATTTTCTGCATACCCTGGGCGATCTGATTCAAAAAATGCCTGAAAAGTTTTCCCGGTCATGTGAATTTATTGATATTGGCGGCGGGTATTGGCCGCCCCAGGGGGAATGGCTGCTGTCCGATCAGGAAGACCGGCATTACTCCAATCCGGCAACGGCTATTGACACCTTTGCTGAACAATTGGCCAACGTCATTAATGAAAGAATACGACCTGCCGTGGATTGTAAAATTTGTTTTGAACCGGGTCGATGGATCTGCAATGATGCCATGCATATTCTGATAAGTGTTATAGATCAAAAAGCCAAAGATCTTGTAATCACAGATGCCGGGACCAATGCCATTGGCTGGGAACGATTTGAAACAGACTATTTTCCTGTATTAAATTTGACACAAAGCCGGATGACGGAAAAACCCTGCCACATTCTTGGATCATTGTGTACCCCCCATGATGTGTGGGGATATGCGTATTTTGGAAAAGATATAAAGGAAAAAGATCTTCTGATGATACCCACCCAGGGCGCATATACATACAGCCTGCGGCAGCGCTTTATCAAACCATTGCCCCGGGTCGTGGTCATCAATAAAGGTGACCATTCTTTTTCATTGATGACCAATGATTAAGATATCACTTCATTGATAATGACATCTTCAATGGCTTCAATTTTCCCCAACTGCCGGGTCAAGGTAAATTCAACATGAGGATTGGCCTGCTTTGCCTTTTCAACCAGGTTGGGGATATCTTCAAGGATATGGCTGCCTGAACCAATAAAAAACGGGAAAATCACCATATGAGTGGCTCCCTCTTTAACCCATTCTGTCATGGTCGTTTCCAATAACGGCTCTGCTATTTGCAAAAACGCATGCACCACCTTGTCAAATCGATTGCCAATTTTTTTGGCCAGGCGGACAGCTAATTTTTCAACTTCTATATTGGATTCTTTTTTTCGACTGCCATGGGCAGCAATGACTAATACCTTCACACTTTTCTCCTAAATACAGAACCTATTTGGCTGTTGATCAAGTTTTTTAAATTAACGATTAATATCCCTACCCATATCCGGATTGAGTTTCCTTTTGTTTGGATTTTCCATTCACCCGTATGGCAGCAGTTCCTTCAACCGGACAAATGTTTTCGCAGATACCACATCCGATACAAAGCGCCCTGTCCACATAGGGTTGTTTAATTTCAACCATTTTTCCTGCAAAATCAAGGATTGACAGGGTATCAAATTTAATTGCCTTATCGTATGTAGGGCAATGTTCTTCACAGACAATACATGATTTTTTATCTGCATAAACCAGACATTTGTTTTTATCAAAATAAGCCTTGCCAATAACAAAAGAATGCTTTTGTTTTACATTTAATTGTTCTAATGCGCCTGTAGGGCAGACCTGGGAGCACAGTGTGCAATTAAATTCACAATACCCCAAACGAGGGATCAGTGTGGGGGTAAACATGCCTTCGATTCCCTGTTCCAAAAACAAAGGTTGAAGTGCATTATTAATACAGACTTTCAAACATTCGCCGCACCTCACACAGGTGGCCAGAAAATCGACTTCATCCAGAGCCCCCGGGGGCCGAATCAAATCATCATTTTTCTGTTTTGAAAGGGCACTGGTTCGGCTGAGCACTGGAAAAGCAAGGCCTGCCGCACCTGCGGTCAACCATTGACGCCGGTCCATGTTCATTGATCGTCCTTTTTGAAGAAACGAAAACTTGAATACGGGAAGCTGGTCCGGGCAAAACTCAAGACAATCCATGCACAGGTTACATTCAATAAAATCAAACTTACCCTGTTGGTCAAATGCATTCATCCGGCAGCTTGATTGACAGATTTCACATTGCTTGCAGGCCTTAACAGGGAGTCGTTTAAAAATTGAAATTTTTGAAATTATTGCCAGAAGACCACCCAAAGGGCACAGATTCCGGCACCAGAACCGTTTGGAAAATTTCTCCATGAGAAAAATTGATGCCAGTAAAAAAAAAGATGAAAACCCCAAATAAAAAAAACTTTGTTTATACGGAAGGATAAAGGCTTTAAACAGGTCATAAACAGGCTCGGTAATATTGGAAACAGCCGGGGGCCCCATGGTATAAATCGAATCAAAAAAAAGTGAAACAAGATAATTGAATCCGGGATCAATGCTGAACACCATGGTTCTAACCAGCAGAGAGAATGGATCAAAAAAACCAATTAAATGAACCCCAAAAAAGGAAGAGACTAAAACCAAAACCAATAGCCAGTATTTTAAATGAGACAGAGAACTTGTTAATTTTCTAATCGGTTTTATAAAATGACCCGCCATATCAAGCAGGGTTCCCAACGGACAGGCCCAGGAACAAAAAACCCGGCCGAATAAAACGGTCAAAGCGATGGTGATCAATGACGGCCAGACAAGCAGAACCATTGTTTTTTTTGCCAGAAGAATAGTTGCTGCCACAAGAGGATCAAGACGAAAAAGAATGTTGACGGCATACGGTAGCTCATCACCGCCCGAATAATCGGTAAGCCTGAACAACACCAGGAAAATCAGAAAACAAACCAGCTGGAAAAACCGTCTAATCTGCTTTAGGTGAGGCTTTATCTTCATGGTTTCAGACTTTCAGATAGCGGATATTACAACGACCTAAATCCATCTGCCCCAATCCGGCCTTGTGTGCATAAACCGTTGAATCAATCTGGTCCGGAGTCAAACCAAACAGAGTGGTTGCAAAGGCATCGGCTGCCACAGGGTCCTGTGATCCAATAATGGTATCCAGTTCTTTTACATCGGCAAGATCCCCACCCTGGGGTCCGTTTCTGACAATCACCCGGGTGGCATCGACAAGGGTGAAAGCCGGTGTGATCACACGGTTCAGATCAGCCAGTTTTTTACCCAGCTGGGAATGGATTCGTCCACGTGATCCGCCAATAATACCCATGATATTTTTAAGCCCAAGGCTCAGTTGGGATAACCCGTGATGTTTTGCCACAGGCAGATTAATGTAGCAGTCTGCTTCCAGCGCGTCCTTATAAAAGGTCCATTGGCCAAGAACACTTGCATCTTTAATGGTCACGGGTACAAATTTTCTATTATCAATATACTCCAGACTGATCCGTTTATCTTTAATCTTTTCAAGGGCTTGTTTGATACCGCTGTTGGTATAACAACGGCGTTCTTCATTACATGTCCGATCAAAAACAAGGACCTTGGATGCTCCGGCATCCAGGCAGAGTCTGGCAAGTTTTCCCACCACCACCGGATGGGTATTGGCTGCCTGATCGACGGTTCGGTCCCAACCGATATTGGGTTTGATCACCACTTTATCGCCTGGTTTGATAAAGGCTTTTAACCCACCCATTTTTTCAATCACCTGTTCAACCATGGCGGTATAGTCTTTCCCTTTTGCCACAAAAATATCAGGCTGTGTTATGACATCTGCCAATGCATTGGTGGTCAATTGAAACACAGGAGGAGTAAGAATAATACCGGCAGACCACAACGAAACCTGTTGTAAAAAATCTCGTCTGTCCATTTTTTTATTCCTTTTTTATTTTTTTACTCGTTTAATTGGTTAATTGATATTTAAATCCGTTTTAATGGTATCCAGCCCGATGCGCTCCACCATCCTTCCCATTCGTTCCCGTTTTGAATGTTCTTTATAATAATCGACCACATCTTTTACCATTTGACGAGCATCTTCAAAGGAAAGATCTTCAGCCAAAAGATCGGCCAGTCTGGGTCTGGCAGAACCGTTTCCGCCAATCATAACGGTCCAACCTGTTTGAGTACCATACAAAGAAACGTCTTTAATACAATTTTCAGCACATTGGATTTTACATCCGCTGACCCCCATTTTCATTTTACTGGGCAGCACCATGCCATGGTAAATCTCATCCAGTTCCATCCCCATTTTCAGACTGTCCTGCTTACCCAGTCGGCAATAGGTTGTTCCCGGACAGACCTTGATGCTTCTGACACAAAGGCCGGTTGCATGGCCAGGGTCCATGCCTAAATCCTTCCACACACCATCCACCTGATCTTCATCAATACCGATAATGGCAATCCGGGCCGCACTGGTAATTTTCAGGTTGGATACCTTATATTTTTCAGCCACATCTGCCAGATTCCGCAGTTGTGCCGGAGTGACAATCCCGCATGGAAGATGCGGGGCAATCGCATAGATTGGATCATCCTTGCCTTTTTGTCGAATAACTCCTTTTTCACCATCTTGAAGCATATTTAACTCCTTTTATACCTTGGTTAATGGTTTATCTTTCAACATCCAAAAAAATCCAGATATGAGATTCAATCCTACCATAAAAACAAATTCCAGATAATCTTTTAATTTGTCATTTAAGCGTTATACTATAATAAATAATCTATAAAATAAAAGGAGTGATCAAAATATGCGGCAAAAACAAATCATACCGACCTTTTTATTGGTTGCCTTAATAATCTTTTTTATATCGAATGCAATAACAACAGCAAATTCCTCTGACCAGAATCTGTCCGGTTCTGTGAAAGACGGATATCGTATATTGGACATTAAACCAGACAGGTCGGTTCAATATTTTACAGTATACAGGGGGGATTATATCAAATTTATAATACCCCCCAATACTATTGACCCCACATTTATCTTAGCTGGTGTAAAAGAAAACCAGGCCCTGACTCATGATCTTAAAACCACGCCCTATTTCAAAATGAAACAGGCCGGTGTCTATCTATTTCAAATCGGTTCCATCCAGGGCAAGCTCAGGGTTATTGAGTATGACCAACCCAATTATCAACTCATGACAGCAGAGCAGGCCAATGAATACATCAATACAAAAAAGCCTTTCATTCTCGATGTCAGAACGCCAAAAGAATATGCTGCAGGACACCTTGAAAATTCGACCTTGATCCCGGTCCAGGAACTTACATCCCGCATTGAAGAATTAGAATCCAATAAAACCAATGCCATTCTGGTCTATTGTGCTTCCGGCAACAGAAGTACGGTTGCTTCCAAAATTCTGATCGATAATGGTTTCTCTACTATTATTAATCTCAAGTACGGCATTAAGGACTGGTTTAAAAGAAAATACAAAGTGATCCGATAATTCACCATCATTCGAGTTTAATAGTTGGACAAGTCAGACAAGTTGAACAATCAGATATTTGAATATTTGCAAATAGCTGACCAATTATAGTATGACTGTTTTATTTATATAACCATTGAGTAATTTTATGGCCATACTTCAATCACAGAATAAATATCAAGACCAGGCCCGGATGCTGGCCAATAAAGTTAAAAAAAAATATCAGCATTTGCGCAAGCGATACACAAAACAGAATCTTGACATCTTCAGGCTTTATGACTGGGATATTCCTGAAATACGGGCAGTGGTGGACTGGTATGGCGGACATCTGGTTATTGGAGAATACAGCCGGGAACAATCCACCCCTGAATGGCTGCCCTTAATGGGTCAATCCATTGCCCAGGCCTTGAATGTTCCAGAAAAAAATCTTCATCTTAAAATCCGCCAGGCCGGCTTCAGGGAAGGAAAGCGGTATGAAAGAATCGATCATACCAATCAAAAAATTGCCATGTGTGAAAGAGACCTCAAATTTTATATCAACCCCAGTGATTATGTGGATACCGGTCTTTTCTCGGATCACCGGAACACTCGTGAGATGGTCAGGCAATTGGCTTTTGGCAAACGTTTTCTTAACCTGTATTGTTATACGGGTTCTTTTACCTGTTATGCAGCCAAAGGCGGGGCAAGTCGAACCGTATCTGTAGATCGTTCTGAAACAGCCATCAACTGGCTCAAAGAAAATCTTGAACTTAATCAATTATCAGATCCAAAGCACCTTCTGATCCAGAAAGATACGCTTGATTTTTTAGCTACTGCCAAAAATAAATTTAAAGCGTTTGACCTGGCAGTAGTGGACCCCCCTTCTTATTCAACAACACAAATGACCAACCAGCATTATGATATTGCAAAAGATCACCCCCAGATGCTCAATGCTGTGTTTGAATTGATGAAAAAAGATGCCATTGTCTTTTTTTCAACCAACCATCAACGATTTGACCTGAAAACAAACCAGTTAACAGTTTCAGATATCACGGAGATTACAGATAAAACAATTCCAGATGACTATAAAAACAAACGCAAAAAAATTCACCGTTGCTGGGAAATCAAAATATGAGTTTTAATACAAATGAATGGAAATCGAGATGATTAAAATACTCCTGGTTGGCGTTGGCGGATTTGCCGGATCAATCTGCCGATATCTGGTTGCACTATTATCCCAGAAATTATTTGCCGCCCCATTTATCCCTTATGGCACCTTGACTGTAAATATTGCAGGCTGCCTTCTAATTGGTTTTTTGGGTGGTCTATCAGAAACAAGGCAGGTATTTACACCGGAAATCCGTGTGCTGATCCTGGTTGGATTTTTAGGAGGATTTACAACTTTTTCAACTTTTGGGTATGAAATATTCACTCTGGCCAAAGGCGGCCAGATGATCCCGGCCCTTGTCAATATGATTTTGCATCTGGTGTTTGGGGTTGGCGCAGTCTGGTTGGGATTTTCCATATCAAAAATAGTCTAACCCCCGACGGTTCATATAAAATAATATTGGATATCATTAATAAATCAGAGTAAAAGATTTAAACAATACAACAGAACTCTTAACTGCCCAAAAACATAATGAATAGTACAGGATAAAAATATGAATGAGCTAAACCCCAGCACACACCATTTTCCAGCCCAGGTTTATTATGAAGATACCGACCATTCAGGCGTTGTTTACCACGCCAATTATTTAAAATTTTTTGAACGGGCCAGAGAACAGATCATCGGGGTTAAAACCCTTGCAGATATGTGGCATCAGCAGGGGGTGGGATTTGCTGTTTATAAACTGAGCATGAACTACAATGATGGTGCTGTATTTGGCGACATACTCGATATCAGAACCACCTGGGAGAAAGAAGGGGACTATCGAGTCATTTTTATTCATGAGGCCTGGCGGCCGGATGCAACTAAAGCTGCTGTATCCTGCAGACTGGAACTGGTCTGCCTGGGACCGAATAAAAAATTAATGCCAATACCAGATCTAAAATTTTTAATCTGATTAATAAGTCTGTTCCTTGAATATAAAAATTTTTTCAAAACATGTTTCATAGACGAATCTCTACTCCAATATGCTTTAATGGAACCATAATTAATTTGATTCTGCCCTTTCCCGTATATTTGAATTTCCCCACCAGTGCAAAAAAACAACCCATACCATAGGTGGTGTTCGGAGAAGTTTATAAAAAAGCGAGACTTACAAGGAAAGTCCACACCCCTTTTTGAAATCTCAAAAGGCCGGACTATAGTCAGGACAAGGGGCTTGATAATGCGGCGTAAGATTCCACTGGATGAACTCATGGCGGTATATTTTATCCGCAGAACAGACCCTGATATCTGTGTGGGATGTGGCGAATGTATTGATATCTGCCCTGTGGCTGCCATCAAACTTGAGGATGATATTGCCCAGGTGGATGAAGCCTGGTGTATAAGCTGTGGTTTGTGTGCAAATAAATGTGAATTTGATGCTTTCAATATCCTCTACCGGGGAAACCAGGATAAGATCCCAAAAGATTTTGAGACGCTGCACAATACGATATGCCGAGACAGAACAAAAAAATGCACCGGGTGATACGGGTGATTTTCTGGCTACTCTATATCATGCAAAACCAGCATTCTATAATATTTTTCCATATTCAAGTGGATATATCAAAGACATTCGTTTTTATACCATGATTGAACACCCAGCGAATACTCGTATCCCTGGGAAGATTTATTCCGGTGAGCGGAGCATGTAGCCAACACCTGGAACAGTAACGATATACTCGGGCTGACCCGGGTTTTCTTCCAGCTTTGTCCTCAACCTCAGAATATGCACATCCAGAGTCCGGCTCCATTTATACAATTGCTGGCCAGGCCAGATCTCTGCCTTAATGGTTTCCCGATCAAGGACACGATTGGCATATTTGAAAAGCAGGCTTAATATGTCAAATTCCTTTTTGCTCAGTGGTATCTTTTTCCCCTTTATTTCAGCTTCCCTGCGCTCCAGGATAAGTTCCAGGTCTCTCACTCGGTAAAGGGTTTCTTCCGAACGATATGCCTGGCTGCGCCTTAACCGGGCCTTGATCCGGGCTGCCAATTCCAGGTATTCAAAGGGTTTGACAAGATAATCATCTGCCCCGCTTTCAAGGCCAAGCACCTTGTCGGACACCGTATCCTTGGCAGTAAGCATGATAATCGGCACATGGGAGAAAGTTCGAATGACCCGGCAAACCTGGATCCCGTCCATATCCGGCAGCATGAGGTCCAGCACAATCAGGTCTATGGCATTGGCTTTGAAAATCGCAATGGCCTCTTTGCCACCGTGGGCTGTATATACGGTATATCCGTCCAGTTCGAGATTATCTCTAATAATGGTCAGGATATCCGGATCATCGTCAACGACCAAAATGTTAACAGGTTCCATTTTTCATTCCTTTTGGAGTGACGTCGGCAGAACATCCGGGGCGCCGGGGAAGGGTGAAGATAAACGTGCTTCCTTCATCCTCCCGGCTTTCCACCCAAATGATTCCGCCGTGGGCCTTTACAACTCCTCTGCAGATGGCAAGCCCGATGCCGGAAGACCCTTTTTGAAACTTCTGTTTGCCATTTGCCTGGGGGGCCTGTTGGAATTTTTTAAAAATAACCTGATGGTATTCGGGCTTAATCCCTATGCCCTCGTCTGCCACATATACGATGAGTTCGTTTTCCGAGGCTTCAATGGAAACGGATATCCGGCCCTTGTCATGGGAAAATTTAATGGCATTGGCCATAAGATTGGAAATGACCTGGTAGATGCGATACCGGTCCACCCGGATCTCAAAATCCTTTTGGGGATTAAACTCAATGACCAATTGCCTTTCCATGGCTTCCGCCTTCCTGGCACCAATCACCTCCCGAATGATGTCGGTTAGGGACTCATGGGTATAATCCAGTTCAAGCCGGCCCGCTTCTATCCTTGAGTAATCCAGAAAATCCAAGATGGTTCTGATAAGGTGGTCTGTATTCTTCTTGATGATATCCAGGTAAACGGGATCACTGCACGAGGATTTGCGGATGAGAATATCCGCAGCCCCCTTAATGGAGGTTAAAGGTGTCCTTAACTCATGGGAGATATCGGAAAATAATTCAGTGTTGGCCGTGTTCAGAGCCGTGAGTTCCTCGTTGGCCTGTTTTAGGTTCAAGGTGGTGGCATAGAGATCCTCGGTGGCTTCCTGAATTTTTCGTTCCAGTTCATGGTGGCGGTTTTTGAGTTTTTTGTCGATCACATGGCAGATATTTCCAAATTCATTTAGTTCATCCCCCTGAAACTCAGCACTGCCCTCTTCGAATTCCTCTGCCCGGATGCGCTGGGTGAGCTCCCGTATCTTTTTTACCGGGGAAAAGATCAGGCGGTTGGTGAAAAAAAGCAGAATGATAATGATCGAACCGGTGAGGCTGGTCATGGTGAGAAAAAGAATGAGGTTGTTCTTGTTAATGGCCTTCTGGACCTGTTCAATGGGAATAAACACGCTGATGCAGCCGCCGACCCCGCCTGTTTTCGCCTTCATGTCCTTGTGGCAGTCCAGGCAGCTTTGTTTTATGGGAAGGGGGGCTGCATACCGATAAACCTTTTTGCCGGCGTGGGTTTCAATACGGCTGGCTTCGGTGGCCTGGCCCGAAATGAACCCCTGCAAGGCTTCTACTTCAAAGTCATCAGGCCGATTATCAGGATTCAGGGTGCGCAGACTGGTCAGGTTAAAGGAATACAGGTTGCTTCTCATGGCATAGTCTGAAAGCTGACGTGTCAGCATGGAAGGGGTGATTTTAACGTAGATCCCGCCCTGATCATCCTTGATTTCCGCCTGTCGTAAGAAAGATTGCACGGGTTTGTCCTCTTGCTTTTTGACAAGAACATAGTTATGATCAGAAACCCATTCCCTTGTGAGTACGATTTGTTTATGCAGAATAACGGCCTGTTTCCTGACCTGTTCCATGATCAACTGTTTTTCCTGGCGTGAAAACCAGAAATAAAGCAGGGTAAAGACAAAGGCTATGGTGGCTGAGGTCACCAGGATATATTTGAGGGAAACCCGCTGTTTTATATAAGAAAGCATGGGTTATCTTGCCTGATAAGCTTTTTTTTTTCAATATTAATTCCACGGTTCAGGGGTGTTCGGTAAAATTTAACATTTTTGTTACAGCCTTTAACACCCGCGTTACACGCAAATCTGATATGAAACGTATTATTGGCATCATAGCAAAAAAACAAAACAGTCTGGCTGATGCCTGGCAGAAGCCAACGGCATGGCAATCGGACGAAAGGACACGTATGAAAACAGACAACCTGATGAAATACATTGCTCTGGGATCTGTCATTATCCTGATCGGTCTTTCTGCATATGTAGGGAATGCCTCCAACATGATTTCATACCTCTCTGAAGATCCCAAGGTATGTATCAATTGCCACGTGATGAATCCCCAGTATGCCACCTGGCAGCATAGTTCCCACAGGGAAACGGCCACCTGCGTGGACTGCCACCTGCCCATGGATTCTTTTGTTGATAAGATGATCGCCAAAAGCCGTGACGGATTCAACCATTCCGTGGCCATGACATTAAGGACCTATCCCAATAATGTCCGGATCAGCGACAATGCCTCCCTGAGAGTGCAGAAAAACTGCATTTCCTGCCACAGTGAATTGGTTTCAAATATGATGGAGAGTGCAACCGTTAACCGGCAAGGCCCCATGGATGACCGGAAATGCTGGGACTGCCACAGAATGACCCCCCATGGTTCCACCCGCAGCCTGACATCAACCCCCAATAACATCGGGGTAAAAGAATTATATAAATTGACTAAAGGAGACAAGTAAGATGAAAAAACCCTTAATGATCACAATTGTTTGTGCATTTGCGATTGTCGGCTTGCTATATCTGGGGATGTCCATCAACAAGAATAAGGCGGAGCAAAAAGCCATGAATGCCATGGCCATCAGCTCCACGGCCGATATTCCCAAGTTTGAGTCCAGAAGCAGCGAATGGGGAAAATACTATCCCCGCCAGTATGATTCCTATATGAAAACCAAAGAAAGCGATCAGATTGATGATATGCTTAAAAAAGATTCTGCCCTGATTGTATTGTGGGCCGGATACGGTTTTTCCAAAGACTATAACGCCCCCAGGGGCCATTATTATATGCTTGAAGACAATATCAACACCCTGCGGACCGGTGCGCCCGTGGATGACAAAACAGGCCCCATGCCCACGGCCTGTATGGCCTGTAAGTCCACGGACGTGCCCCGGTATATGGACAAACACGGAGAGATGGACTTTTTCACCGGCAAATGGGCCCGGCTGGGTAAAGAGATCTCCAATCCTGTGGGGTGTGGGGATTGTCACAACCATGAAACCATGGAACTGACCATCACCCGTCCCTATCTGGTGAGAGCCCTGAACAATGAAGGCAGCCTGCCTGCTGACAAGGCCACCCACCATGACAAGCGTTCCCTGGTCTGTGCCCAGTGCCACTCCGAGTACTACTTTAAAAAGACCCCCTGGACGGACAAAGATGGTACAGAAAAAACCGCCGCAGTTGTCACCTTTCCCTGGGATAACGGTCTCAAGGTGGAGGACATGGAAGCCTACTATGATGAAAGGGATTTCAAGGACTGGACCCATGAAGTCAGCAAAACCCCCATGCTCAAGGCGCAGCATCCTGGATATGAAATATTCAAAACAGGGGCCCACGGCCTGAACAAAGTATCCTGCGCAGACTGCCACATGCCCTATACCCGGGAAGGCGGGGTGAAATACTCCTCCCATACCGTGGGCAGCCCCCTGGATAACATGGGTACTACCTGTATGAATTGCCACAGGGGAACAGAAAAAGAACTCAAGGGCACGATTGAGCGAAAACTGGCCAGAAAGACAGAACTCAATACCATTGCCATGGATGTCATTGCCAAGGCCCATCTTGAGGCCGGCAAGGCCTGGGAACTGGGGGCCACCCAAAGCGACATGGCAGACATCCTCACCGATATCCGCCATGCCCAGTGGAGATGGGATTACTCCATTGCCAGCCATGGTTCCTTTTTCCACGCACCCGAAGAAACCCTTCGGATCCTGGGATCAGCCATCAACAAAGGCTATGAGGCCCGGCTTAAGCTCAAGGTGGTCTTAGCCAAATACAATGCTGCCGGATACGAAGCCCCGGATTTCTCCACCAAGGAAAAAGCACAGGCTGTCATCGGTCTGCCCTATAAAAAGCTGGTGGACGATAAGATGAATTTCCAGAAAACCCTGAGAAAAGAGTGGAAGGAAGAGGCCAAGGAAAAAGGAATATATGATCCCAAGGCCTGGGATGGCATGGAATTTAAGACCTCATACTCAGATATGTAATATCGGACTTTAACCTCATACCTTCTTAGATATACCGCCCCTTTCTGCCAGTCCGGCGGAAAGGGGCGGTATGTATGCCCGGTTCCACTCCCTTAGGATAAGAATTGAGGAAAATAGCAGTAGAGATCCAATATCCAGGACTTTGACTATCTATACGGGATTTCAGCTGGAAATCAACGACGTGTACGGGTATTTGAAAGACTCAGCCCAGGCAAGATTTGAACACCCCTATATATGGTATGCCAGGTTTTGATATTTTGAGGTCTGGAATGGTCAGGACCATTAATAATAGTATTGCCCTTGAAATCCGTCTTTTGGGGAGAGGACGTATAGACATAGTCTGCACCATGTCAGCATGGATCTTCCAATAATTTGTATCTCCAAAATCATTGAATGGAAAATGAAAATATTAAATTTGAGGAGAAAACCATGGGAGATATTGTCCACCCGTCCCTGATTACCATTACCCGGAAAAAAGGCCCACACGAATCGCAAACATCAAAGGATTTGCCAAACCGGCTTATTACGGGGTGCATGGCTGGATCAGTAAATTTTACAATGTAACCCCTGAAGAGGAACACGCAGCGTATTCAGACCCGTGCCTCCTTCCGGTTGAACCATAAGGAAAGAACAAACGCCAGAACAGCAAAAAAAACAGTCCCTGCATCCACCAAAACCGGGCTCCAGTCCAGGCCAGTTATCACATTCAGGTAATGGGTAATGTAAGATGCAGGCAGATCAGTCTGGCCCAACCGGTATTTAACCTGCCAGTGCCATTCTGTACATGGGCAGTATCCCCACCCATACCAGATGCCCAGGCCAAACCAGGAAATGAAAGTGGCAGACAAGGTCATCAAATGAACCCTTCGAGTCTTTTTCCAGATCCAGCCCAAAAGGTTAAACAGGGTAAAGGCCCCATGGCCCGCAGCCAGAAAAATATCAAGAAATGCATCCATGGTTCTTTTGTACCGATTTCCATCACAGAATGCCAGCTTTATCATCAACACCCATAAGGATGCCTTGTCTGCTTGACTGGGCTTTACAAATTGTTATTATACAATAACTATGAAACACATAGAATAAAGGAAAAACCATATGGGCCTGCTCAGTCTGCTGATTAATAATCCAATTGCATTTATCTTTATTGCCTTCCCTTTAATGTATGCCATTATTTTTCATGAACTGGCACATGGCTATGTGGCCTACCGCATGGGCGATCCCACAGCGAAACATCATGGCCGTCTTACCCTGAACCCGCTCAAACACCTTGATCCCATCGGCACCCTCATGCTCTTTCTGGTTGGATTTGGCTGGGCCAAACCGGTTCCTGTCAATTTCAGCTATATCCGAGATTTCCGCAAAGGCATGATCCTGATCTCTTCTGCCGGCATTATCATGAACATGATCCTGGCATTTACAGCCCTGTTTTTATACAGCCTGCTAGACCTTTCCCAGACAAGCCTGTTTGCCGTGGCCCTCACCATTTTTGCCAAAATCAACATTATCCTGGCTGCCTTCAATCTCATCCCCATCCCACCCCTGGATGGATCTAAAATCCTTTTAGGCTTTGCCCCGCCAAGTGTACAAAAATTCCTCATCAGTCTTGAAAGATTCGGACTCTTAATCGTCATTGTCCTGCTCTACTTCGGGATTCTCGATCCGGTCATTGATTTCCTCCAGATGGTGATCCTTGCCTTGATCAATGCTCTGCTCTCCTGATCAGGACATCCACCCCCCAACCCAACCAAAATACTCACAAATCAAGTTTATACCTGCTGATTTTAGAAAAGTGTTTGTAAGGGTTGAACTGCTGGAAAGTGTATCTCCAATAAATTTATTTTATAGGTTTTTTATATAAGTTCTTTTTTGCGAACATATACGGCATTTTTGCATTAACATGGCTTGTATATTTTAATAGCGGATCTTGGTTTGGAATCCAACCATTGAATTTCGATGGGTTAATGGAATGGATAGTTACTCAAAGCGACTCAACTAAATCAGCCCTGCTGGGGTCTATTATAACCGTTATTGGATTTTTAATAGCTTATGCTACAGCCACAGCAAATTGGAAATCTAAACTTCTTGCAGATTTAAAAGTTCAGGCATCAGGAGAGATAGAGGTCTTTTTTGCAGAATGTTCAAAATTGGCAACCGACTGTGGGATATATGCAACTGCTTTGATTGAAGCTGTAAATGAAATACAAAAAGGGTGCCCACTTGAAAGAGCTGAATTTCTTGCCTTTTACAATCGTGAGCAGGGTCAATTGTTTTTACAACGGAAAGATCGGTTAGTTTCTCTTGGTATAGAAGTTCATCGGTTACATGGTAAATTTAGTACATTGCTGGTTTCTGCCCCTGGCTTAAAATCAGGCCTGGATTCCGCTATTGAAGCATTAGGAAAAATAACAAACAAAGTTTGGGTTCATATACCATATCACATTCAAAATGATACTATTCCTGTTCAAACATTCTTGAATCAAGTTAATGTTACAGATTGTATTGCCTTAAAAACTGCAGTAGATGAAAACCAAATGGAACTGAATTTTTCTTCTGGAGGTGTTAGAGGGAATTTAATGGCTACTGTTGTGGGATTCAATTTTTGGATGCTTTATTATTTATTTAAGAACCGAAAAGATTTTAGAAAAATGATTAACCAAAACATTCACCAGACAGCAAAAAGCTCGACAGTACTGATGCAGTAGCACGGACTATTAAACTTTATTTTTTGACAAGTTTAAATTTAGACCCTTCTCAATAGTGTTCTCTATAATATATATTCATCCAATCCTGAAAATTTCTTCTGAGATCTGAACAATAATATGTTTGATCTCCAACTTGAAGTAACAAAACCATCCTTGCATTGAACCGTTTAATCATTTAAGTAATATAAATATTGAACCTGATTCTGAAAAATTTCAAATTAAATGCAGGAACATTTAAGAAATGGTATTATTGAATCAGGTAAAAACATCACTGATAATTTGGCATAACAGGTGTAAGATATCGGATATATTAATAAAAATATAGTAACTGCTGTTGTGGCTGCCCCCAATGGAGAGATTTTTGAACTCGAAGGGTATGGCGCTGTCGGGATGTCTGGGAATACACCCGTGGTGCTTAAAAAAAATCAGACCCTTGTCATGCCCCATGGCAGTGAGCTTATGATGCTGCCCGAGCGCAGGCCCATGGTTTTTAATATTAGGGCCAACCAATTTGAAATCATTGAGAACAACCCCTGGGCGCTTGAAGAAAAAATATTCCCGGTGGCTGTGTTCAATTCACCCGGATATGTCAACCGTCATTTTTGTGCATATGATGATGCAGGGATTAATACTTTTCTGCCCCTGTTCTCCTATGGTGCGGTGGGATTTGGAAAAAACAATTTCAGATCTGCCGCACTTTTGGTGGATGATGAACCCCGACAGGATTTGAGATTGATGCCCCACGATAAGATCGTTAAGGGAGTCAACCGTATGACAAAAAAATATCCAGACAACCGGTTGGTCCGTCATCTTGAAACCTGTGCCTTAAAATATGGATGTCCTGCCGGAAAAAACTTTTTTCTTCAACGATATGAAGCACCATTGCCAACGTCAACTGTCTGCAATGCCAATTGTCTGGGGTGTATCTCTCTTCAAACTCAGAACAATTTGTGTGCCTGTCAGGAAAGAATTTCATTTACCCCAACCCCGCAAGAGATTGCCCAGGTGTCCATAGAACATATCCAACATGTTAAACACGCCGTGGTCAGCTTTGGTCAAGGCTGCGAGGGAGATCCGTTGACTGCTGTCAAAGCTATTGAACCCGCCATCCGCCTGATCCGGAAGACAACAAATAACGGCACCATCAATATGAACACCAATGCAAGTCTCCCCCAGCACGTTGCAAGCCTTTGCAAGGCAGGACTGGATTCAATGAGGGTAAGTATAAATTCGGTTAGACAAGACTGCTATCAGGCATATTTCAGACCCAGATCCTATCAGTTTTCAGATGTCCTAAAGAGCATAAAGATTGCAAAACTTCATGGCAAATTTGTCTCTATCAATTACCTGAATTGCCCGGGATTTACAGATTCTGAAAACGAAGTGTCTGCCTTGATAAAATTTATTGACACCTGTCAAATCGATATGATCCAATGGCGTAATCTTAATTTTGACCCTAAAAAGTACATTGAATTGATGCAAACCGTTACAGAAAGCGGCAAACCTGTGGGAATGAATGTTGTGATAAAAAACATATCTGAAAAATTTCCTGATTTGATTCACGGATATTTTAATCCCCCCATTAATATAATTGGTAATACAATTGGTTAAACAGCTGATTAAAAACACATGGATAAACAATTATGAAAGACCGACCCATTATCATCAAAGACCGGCCCATAATAATAATTGATGAAACCATCAGAGAAGGCATGCAGTACAGGGGGGTGATGTTTTCAAAAGAACAGCGAATATCCATTCTGGATTTCCAGGAAGGCCTGGGTATTGACATCTGTCAGGCCGGATATCCGCCGGCTCATGAACAAGAGGCAGAGACGATTAAAGCCCTTGTTGAACATACCCGAAAGAACAATTATAAGATCCGGATTGCTGCCATGGGACGTGCTAATCTTCATGACGCAGCCATCCTGCTGAATACCGGTGTCACTGATCTTCATCTGCACCTTCATATCCAGCCGGGCTTATCAGAAGATGATCTGGATCAATCATTAAATGACCTCTTGCCGGTTCATGGATTCATTCAAAAAAAAGCCATGAATGCCAATCTGTGCATTGTTATGCTGGATATTGGCCGGTCAGACAACAAGACCCTTGAGCAATGTGTCAGGTTTTGCCATCAGCACAATATCGATATGCTATCCCTACCTGATACATCAGGCATCATGGCCCCTAACCAGATTTTTGATACACTGAGCCCACTTTGCATGCTCCCGGGAAAATGTAAAATATCTGTTCACTGCCACAATGATATGGGAATGGCCTCTGCCAACAGCATTATGGGCGTCCTTGCCGGTGGCAATGTTCTTGAGGCTTCGGTTCTTGGCATTGGAGAAAGAAACGGGATTGCCGATCTTTATACCACCACCAGAGTCCTCAAGGATCAAGGGTACCTCATCAATCTGAAAACTTGCGATTTAAAACTCTTTCAAGCCTATTATCAATATATTGATGATATTGTTTATGAACAGATTAACGATCATTTGCTGAATGCCAACACCCCGTTTTTTGGTGATGCAGTCAAAACCCATGTGGCCGGTACCCATGCCGGGGGAGAATACGGCATGGCATCAGAAGAACGCTACTATTTAAACAGTCTATGCGGCAAACATCTGGTTACAAAATTTTTACATCTTCATAAAATTCATTGCCCCCAAAACCGGATAGGCCCTCTTACCAAGGAGATAAAGACCCAAAGTATTCGCCTCAACCGCAGTCTTACGCCGGCTGACATAAAAAAAATCATTGTTTTGCTCGCTGATTCAGGTTAATTAACTAAAACATAACTTGATTGTTAAATACAGATTATATTTGACTTAACTTTTCTGAGTAAATATACTGGCCGGATTAAATAAATTTAACGCTAAGGCATGTTACTTGAGTTGCGCAAACATTGATATAAAAGGTATTGTCATCATCTGTGGAAACTATGGAAGTGGCAAAACCGAAACAGCTATACATCTTGCGGTAAAAAGGAGAATGGAAGGTATCCAGGTAAAGATTGCCGATCTTGATCTGGTCAACCCCTATTTCAGAACCCGGGAAGCAAAAGTTTTCCTTGAATCCATGGGCATAGAGGTTATCCTGCCGGATAAACGGTATCACTATGCCGATCTTCCTATCCTTGCACCCGGTATTGCCGGAATGATCAAACAGCCATCTGAATTAACCATTCTTGATGCTGGCGGAAATGATGTCGGGGTGGTCGTTCTTGCTGCATTGGAAAATCATCTGAAAAAGCAAAAGGTTCAGATGCTTCAGGTGATTAACCCATTCCGGCCCTACACCCAGGACGTCAACGGCTGTATTAAAATAAAGGATGAGATCGAATATTCATCAAAAATGAAAGTGACTGGTATTGTGGGCAATTCCAATCTCATGGATGAGACAACGCCTGACCATATATATAGCGGCTACTCCCTTTTAAAACAGGTCTCAAATGTCACAGAACTTAAGATTGAATTTATTACGGCGGATTCACGATTGCTGCCACAACTTGACTTGGATCGGTTTGACTGCCCCATACTCAAGATAGACAGGAAATTAAATTTTCCCTGGAAAAAGCGTTAACCATAACGGAGGTTTTTTAAAAAATGGCGTATCAACATATTATTGATTCAGAACGGTGCAAAGGCTGTGAACTCTGCGTCAATATCTGCCCCAAGGATGTTCTTGAAATCACGGACAGCGTCAATGCCAAGGGACATTTTCCTGCATTTCAGGCGCGTCCGGAGGATTGTATTTTTTGTACCATGTGCTGTATCATGTGCCCGGATGTGGCCATCAACATTATTGAAACCACCACCATTGAAAATTAAGGAAACTACAAATTAACGGGTAGTGTTCAAAAACAAGGAAAAAGTGATGACTAAAGTTTTGATGAAAGGGAATGAAGCCATTGGCGAAGCCGCCATCCGTGCCGGTTGTAAAAATTATTTTGCATATCCCATTACCCCCCAGTCTGAAGTGGCGGAATACCTGGTCAAACGACTGCCCCAAGTAGGTGGTGTTTTTTTGCAGGGAGAAAGTGAGGTTGCGGTAGGCTACATGCTTTTTGGAGCAGCCGGAGCCGGTGAAAGAGTAATGACCACGTCTTCAAGCCCGGGTATCAGCCTGATGAGTGAAGCCATTTCTTATATTGCAGGGGCTCAACTCCCGGCTGTTTTTGTTAATATCATGCGCGGCGGCCCTGGTCTTGGCGGTATCCTTCCCTCCCAGGGAGACTATTTTCAGGCCACCAAAGGCGGCGGCCACGGTGATTATCATCTATTGGTTCTGGCACCGGAAGGCGTTCAGGAGGCCGTTGAAATGACCATGAAGGCCTTTGAGCTGGCAGATAAATACCGGGGACCGGTGATGATACTTGGCGACGGCCTCATCGGCCAGATGATGGAACCGGTTGAATTTCCCGATACCCTGATCAGCAAACCGCCCAATAAGAATGAATGGGCCACCAATGGCATGTCCACCAGAAAAAGTAAAACCAGGAATCTGGTAAAATCTCTTTTCCTGGATCCAACTGCATTAAATGATAACAACCTTGCCTTAAAAGCAAAATATGACCAGATGAAAAAAGAAGATATCTTGTTTGAAGCATACAATACAGAGACTGATTATTCCATCCTCATTGTCAGTTATGGGACCATGAGCCGTGTCTGCAAAACATCCATTGACCTTTTAAAAGAACAAGGGATTGAAATCGGCATGTTAAGGCCCCAGACCCTCTTCCCTTTCCCGGAAAAAGCAATTTATAATGCTGCTGCTAAAAAGAGCTGTCAGTCGGTTATCAGTATTGAAATGAGCATGGGACAGATGGTGGAAGATGTTGAGCGATGTGTTAAAGGCACTAAAAAAGTTGATTTCTATGGCACATGCGGCGGTGATGTCCCTTCACCTGAAAAAATTATGGATATTCTAAAAGGACTGCTCTGATTGTTAATACAGGGCAGTTAATTTGAGGAGAAAAAAATAATGGGAAAAACGTTTTCAACGCCGGAGTGTCTAACTGATCAGATGACGCATTATTGTCCTGGCTGTACCCATGGGATTATTCATCGTCTCATAGCCGAAACCATTGATGAACTGGGTATTCGAGAAAACACGGTTGGCATTGCACCGGTAGGATGCGCTGTTCTGATGTATAATTATTTTGACTGCGATTTCCAGGAAGCCGCCCATGGACGTGCACCTGCCATGGCAACGGGTATTAAACGGACCCGACCCGATCTGACGGTTTTTACTTACCAGGGAGATGGCGATCTTGCCAGTATTGGTCTTGCTGAAATTATGCACGCAGCCAATAGGGGTGAAAAATTCACCACCATTTTTATCAACAATGCCATCTACGGCATGACCGGCGGCCAAATGGCCCCGACAACCATGCCGGGACAACGGGCAAGCACCTGTCCTCTGGGCCGTGATGTTGAACAAACCGGGATGCCGCTTCGAATCGCAAACATTCTGGGTCAACTGGTGACTCCCGCATATGTCACCCGACAGGCAGTATTAAAACCCGCCCAGGTCAACAAGGCAAAAAAAGCGATAAAAAAAGCATTTGAATACCAGCTGGCGGGTAAATGTTTCAGCTTTGTAGAAGTGATCAGTACCTGCCCGACAAACTGGGGCATGACACCGTTGGATGCATTAAAATGGGCGCAAGATACGCTGCTGCCCTACTATGAACTTGGTGATTACAAGGTGCCTGAATAAAATAACACCCTTTTATAAAAATTTTTTGGAGAAACTCAATGCAAACAGAAATACAATTTGCAGGATTTGGTGGTCAGGGAATTTTACTCAGTGCAAAATTACTGGCTTATACCGCCATGAAACAGGGATATTTTGTAGCCTGGGTACCATCATACGGGCCTGAGATGCGAGGTGGAACCGCTTATTGTACCGTTGTGATTGGTGACAAGCGGATTGGTTCACCTGTTATTAAAAACCCCAGCCATCTGGTGGCCATGAATCGGCCGTCTCTTGAAAAATTTGCAGCAACGGTAAAACCAGGGGGGATTATTTTTATTAACTCTTCTTTAATCCCCACCCGCAGTGAGCGGAATGATATCATTGAATTGATTGTCCCGGCCAATGATATTGCCATACAAGCCGGCAGTGTTAAAGCCGCCAATATTGTTGCCTTAAGTGCCTTTGTGGCAAAATCAAAAATTGTTGATCTTGATATGTTAAAAGATTGCATCAAAGAAGAATTTGCAGACAAAGCTAAAATTATTCCATTGAACATGAATGCGTTTGACCGAGGCGTTGCCGTGGCAATTGCTTAACACTTTTTAACCCATATTAACGACAGGAGGCAATATGATCCGAATAGAAATATCTCTTTTTCTTAAAAACATACCTGGCGAGCTTGCACGCTTGAGTGAACTTTTGGCCGGTGCAAAGATCAACATTGATGCCATTACTATCCAGGATGCCTCTGCCTATGTACAAAATCTGTTTGAAGCCAGGGGGAAATCTTTGAAACGACTGGCATCCTCTGCCAGCTACTCATCCATGCGAAAGGATTCTGCTCAATTTGCACTCATCCGACTGGTGGTGGATCAACCGGATAAAGCAATTGAATTGTTAGCAGAAAAAGATTACCTGTTTGATTCAAAAGAAGTGGTCTCCATTGACATCACCAACAAACCAGGAGAATTTTTTAAAATCACCCGGAAACTTGGCCAGGAAAAGATCAATATCAATTATGTGTATGGCTCTGTCTCAAGCCCGGACGGTAAATGTCTGTTTATCTTCTGCCCGGAAGACGTAAAAACAGCTGCTGAGTTTTTCAAGGATGGATATTAAATACTTATAATGAAGGCCTGCAGGATATAATGTGAGCTTGATCCTTTTACCCCAAAATACTGTTGCCACTCTTGAATAATTTTGATAGCCCTTGTGTTATCTGATTAGATGTTTTGTAACGATAAACAGAAAAAATAGTGGCAGAGAATATATTTAGCCTTAACTCATGAAGAATAGAGAAAAAAAATGAATCGGCTGATTTCGGCATGTATGCTATCCATTGTAACATTTATTTTTCTAATCGTTGGATTCTGTCAGGCAGAAGAAGCGCCTGCTGAAAACACTGTCCAACTTGTCATAAACAAGCTTAAATCTACTAATCTGGAGGAACGAGCATCAGCCATTGGATCTTTGGGAAGTATGGGACCAAAAGCAGCATCAGCAATACCATTACTCATTGCAATGCTTGATGATCGGCAAACTGTCAAACGAATTGACGGAAGCTATCTGGTTGAAACTAACATAATGACAGCGGCACGGAATGCTTTAGTCAAAATCGGGAGTGCATCTGTGGTCCCGCTGATTGGAACATTTGGCGACAAAACAAAATATTGGGTTATTCGAAGGAATGCTGCCGAAGCACTCGGCGCTTTGCGCGACCCACGCGCAATTGAACCCCTGATAGAGTTTCTCAAGCATAAAGATGACAAGTCATGGGATGAATATGGTTTCGTCGCTGATAGTACCAAGACTTCGTTAGAAAAAATCACAGGTCAAAGTTATCAGAATACGGGTCAAAATTTTGGTGAAGACTATTCAAAGTGGCGTAATTGGTACGACGTCAATCGTTCAAAATAACCTGTCAAAAAAAGGGATAAAGTTTATCATGACCTCATGATTGAAGGAGAACTCAATAAGTAACTTGCTGTTGACCAGTCAGTCATTTTAAAGGCAAATCTGCGAACCCGGAAATTATTATCAATTAAATTATAAAAAGGAGCAGTTATGTTTAAAAGAATTGTTTTTGTTTTGATTGCTTTGTTGTTCTGCCAGAATCATTTTCTCTTTGCCCAAAACAATAGGCCCAATAATACATATTTGCCTTATTCATGGGACTGTACTTATTATTTCAGGACAAATGGCGCGCCTAATGGCTGCGGAGCTGAAGCATGGATGACGATCACAGGAGACGGGGATACAATTTATGCAGCAAAAGGGACAAAAAAACAGTTTATTACAATGAAATTTTCAGTAGAAGATGTTCTAAAAATCAATGAACTGCTTCCTGATATTCAAAGATTAAAAATTGAAGAAAAATTTATAATGGTTGATTTTACAAAACACAAAATACAATCTCTTGCAGGATATATAAATAATGAAGTGTTTGGATTAATATTTTTGCTGCCTGAAAAAAAGAATTTGATTAAACTTGAAGGTCCATTAGAAAATATTAAAAAAATAGGGTTTGATGTCAGGGCATCAGAAAACCTGGATAAAAAAAAGAAAATGCAGATATTACAGCATCTCCAATCAAAAATTTGGGGAATAATAGAAAAAGATAAAAATGGTAAAATAAATATTTTGATGCAGAAAAAAGGGCAAGCTGCTTTATCTCCTGTTTCACTTGAAGAATTTATCGGATATGGGAGTTAATAAGGTGAACCCTTATAGCTGTCGTTTGTCTTTCAGTACCTGATTTGAGATCACAATTCTCTGGATTTCACTGGTCCCTTCATAAATGGTAAACACCCGGGCATCCCTATACGGACTTAAAACGTGCCGATATTGCAAAGGATTCATCTGAAGCAGTAGCGCATAACCCCTCCCATGGGTATCCATTATCCTGTCATAGGGAAATGAAGCCCTGAACAAAATTTTAGAAGATGTGCGTATTGACGTTGAAGCCATAATCTTACAGCCAGTCTTTTTTCTTAAAATAATAGAACATGATTCCCACGATCCCTGCAATAACACCCCAGATACCAAAATAACCCCACCGCCATTCCAGCTCGGGCATATACTTGAAATTCATGCCATAGATCCCGGCAACAAAGGTTAGTGGAATGAAGATCGTTGCCGTGATTGTCAAGGTCTTCATAATTTCGTTCATCTTGCTGTTAACGTTGGCCAAAAAGGTTTCATGCATGCCTGAAACCAATTCCCGGTAGATATCAATCGTTTCCTGGATCTGAAGCACATGGTCGTAGATATCCTTGAAAAAAATTAAATTGCTCTCTTCAATCAGGCTGAAATCCTGTTTCTGAACCGTATTGACAATCTCTCTGAGCGGAGTTATGGCCTTGCGTAACCCGATCAATTTTCTTTTCATGTTATTGATGGAATGAAAAGTCTCTTTGGACATGGATGTGAAGAGTTCTTCATCCAGAGCTTCTATTTTATCCTCCAGGATTTCAAGAATAATGAAATAATTGTCAACCACGGTATCCACCAGGGCATAAGTCAGATAATCCGCTCCCTTTTTCCGAATCCGACCTTTTTCATTTCTAATCCTGTCTTTCAGAGGGTTGAAAATAGTACTTTCCCGTTCCTGAAATGAAATAACAAAATTGGCTCCCAGAATAATACTGAACTGCTCGTCCAATATTTCTTCTTTGGCTTCATCATAGTAAAGAATTTTAAAAACAATATATATAAAGTTATCAAACGCCTCAATTTTTGGACGGGTCTTTGTGTGCAGGATATCCTCAAGAATCAACGGATGAACCTCAAAATATTTTCCGATTTTTTCAATGGGTTCGGTTTCATCAAGGCCGTCAATATTGATCCAGGTGACACTGGGCTCATCCTTAAAAGGGAAACACGCTTCAATCTGTGTTACTTCGCTTTCCCGGATCTGGCCCGAATCATAATCCATGATGGTGATCCTTGTTTTTTCAACTTTTTTTTCTCCGACATGGATCAAGGTTCCGGGTGAAAATCCGGCTTTTTCATACGATTTTTTCAATGGTTTCATCATGGCACCTGTTTCAAAAAAAATGGGTTTGCGATTGCACTTGATTAAATTCCACTATACCATCACACATAAGGTTGCAAGACAAGGGGATTTTAAATAAAAATGAATCATTTACAAAAAATTTAAAACATCGTCTGGCGGCGATCATCAATGAAAGAAACATTTCGATTTTTATTTTCCAAACCAAATATCAAAAGCCATTGCTGACCCATCACATCCCCATTATCCGAAAACAGGGCAATGCATTTCTTGCTAAAGACAAAATATTAAACCAGCGATATCACTATTTTGAACGAGGAATCAAGAGGTTGATTATTGAAATGGAACTTGAGAATATCAGCTTTTTTTTAGTGCACCTTTCCATTTCCCAAAAGAATCGAAAAAACCAGCTGATGGAGCTGGCTGCCCTGGTAAAAACATGCAGCAAACCTGTTGTGGTCGGTGGTGATTTTAATGCTTTTTTTGGAATAAGGGAGTTGAACGATTTCCTTGCCGCTACTCAACTGAAGAGTGCAAACCATTTAAATGTATTCACCTTTCCCAGTCGAACACCCAGATGGGAACTGGATTTTATTTTTCACAGCCCTGAGGTCACAATCAACAGGATGGAGGTTCCCCGCATCAGTTTATCTGATCATCTCCCCCTGATCTGTGATTTCACACTAAGCACCTGAGGGAAAAAATGCACTTATTGGATACGGGATTGATTATCGTGTTATATATTTACATCTTTGTTGTGATTATCTATCTTCTTCTAGAAAATCGGGAGACTTCAACCACATTCTCATGGCTCCTGGTTTTTATTTTTCTACCTTTTGTCGGGGTTGTTCTCTATTTCCTTTTTGGAAGAGGACTGAGAAGAAAGACAAAGAAACACTTTATTCCCCAGGACCTTGTCAATCGATTGTCTGACACCCATGACCAACTGATTAAACAGCAGAAGCAATCCGCTGATATCCTGCATAACAATATGTCTCTTCTGAAAACAGAAAACTGATACGGCTTCTGTATAAAAATTCGGATTCCATTCTGACACGATTAAATTCTATCAGTGTTTTTTTCAGCGGAAAAGAAAAGTTTGATATTCTGATTGATGACCTGAAAAAAGCACAGCACTATATCCATATGGAATACTTTATCTGGAAGTCTGACAAGCTTACCATCAGAGTGATTGATGTCCTCAAGGAAAAAGTCACATCAGGCGTGCAAGTCAGAATTCTATATGACTCTGTGGGCAATTATCTGCCGGGTCGATATCTGAAGCGACTCAGGAATACTGGCATACAGATTTATCCCTATTATAATTATCTATCCCCCTTAAAGCTCCATACGCTCAACTACCGGAACCACCGCAAAATTATTATTCTTGACGGCATAACAGGATATCTGGGTGGCATGAACATCGGAGAGGAATACATAACCGGTGGCAAACGGTTTCCTGCCTGGCGGGACACCCATATCCGCATACAGGGAGAATCTGTTGCTGTTTTACAAGGTATTTTTTGCGTCAGCTGGACAAATACCACAAAAGAGACTCTATATATAAAAACCATAATTCCAGAACAATCCCCAGACCTTTTCAACACCCATATCCAGATCACCACGTCGGGCCCTGATTCACAATGGGAATCCATCAAACAACTTTATTTTCTGCTGATCTCATCAGCAGAACACACAATTTTCATTCAGACACCCTATTTTATTCCTGATGCCAGCATTGTCATGGCACTCAAGACGGCGGCTTTGAGTGGCATTGATGTCCGCATCATGCTCACGGGGTGGGTTGATAAACGCATCCCCTACTGGGCGGCCATGACGTACATGAGAACCCTGCTGGAAGCCGGTGTCCGGTTTTATTACTATTCAGACGGATTCATGCATGCCAAAACCATTGTTGTGGATTGCCAGACCTGCTCCATTGGAAGCGCCAATATGGATATCAGAAGTTTTGCATTAAACTATGAAATCAATGCACTGATTTATAATAAAAATATTGCCAAAACCCTGGAAACTCAGTTCATGAAAGATCTTGAATCCTGCAGGGAATTTTCCCAAAATGATTATGACCATCTGCCCAGGCTCAAACAGTTGAGAAACAGCCTTGCAAAGCTTTTTGCACCACTGTTGTGATCTTTTTTTCCCATGGCAAGAATGGGGAGTCCAAAAGACGACAAGCTCCCCCTAAGAAGTTTTTGCATCAATTGGTGAAATTTGGTTAAAAGAAAAATTTAAAATTTCTGAGATTGTGTGCCAAATTACATGTTGAAGGCTTTTCAGGGTTCCAGACCCTTCTTGACAATATCCCGGTGCTTTGGCTATAACTTTGCAACACAAATGAACCATGATTATTTGATTAATAAGGATTTTCCATGACCATCGCCCTGATTTATCCGCCCACCTGCGACCCCACGGCACCCTATCTTTCCCTCCCGACCCTGACCGCCTGGCTGCGAACCCACGGGAAGACGGTATTGCCCATTGATGCCAATGTGGAAGCCTATGACGGACTTTTGCGAGGGGCTGTCATGGAAGAAACAGCTGAAAAAATCAAGGCTGCCCTGAAAACGCTGGGCAAAAAGCCCTCTCTCAATCACAAAGATCAGATGCACCATACCCGGCTTTGGGAGGTTGCAAAGGATCTTTCATGGATTCCCAAAGCCATGGATGATGCCGTCGCCGTTCTCCGGGACCGGACCGGGAAACGGTTTTTCAACAGCCCTGACTATGAAGCCGCAGTTCAGATCGTACAGGCCGGTCTCAATATGATCAGCGCGGCTTACCATCCTCTGTCCCTTGATTTTACCGGTTATCGGACCCCGTTCTCACTCCTGACCCCGGAGCAGATCAAGGCCGACGCTGCTCCTGAAAAAAACCCCTTCCATGCCTGCTTTCACGCCATTGGTGACCGTCTTGCCCTGGAAAACCCAATCCTTATCGGTATTTCCATAGCTTTCCCCGGTCAGGTCCAGCCCGGATTTTCCCTTGCCTATCATCTTAAGGCAAGGTTTCCCCATGTCCATTTGACCGTGGGAGGGCCTGCCATTACCCAGATTCTTGTCCGGCAGACCTTGAAAAACCAGGCCCGGATTCTGGGTCCATTTGATTCCGTTGTGCTGTATGAAGGCGAAGAGGCCCTGCTGGAACTTGCCGATACCCTGTCTTCCGGAGAAACGCCGGATCGGATCATCATTGGAAAGACCGACACCCGGCTGGAACAGCTTCCCTCCCCGGATTTTGACGGACTTCCCCTGGATTTATATTTCTCGCCGGAACTGATTCTCCCCTATGATCCCAGCCGGGGATGCTACTGGGGAAAATGCGCTTTCTGTCATTACGGACTCTGTGGTTCAGGAACGGCCCGATACCGTGAAAGAAAGATCAATGATATGGTGAGGCATTTACGGGACATGGCTTCCCAATATCCGTGCCGAAACTTTTATTTTTCCCAGGATGCCTTTCTGCCGGCAACGGCAAGAAAACTTGCACTGGCCTTAAAGGAAGAAAGCCTGAAAATTCACTGGTCATCGGACATGAGGCCGGAAAAAGAATTAACACAGGCGTGCTGCCGGGATCTTAAAGCCGGCGGAGCCCTGTCCATTGCACTGGGCATTGAATCTGCCTCGCCAAGGGTGTTGAAACTGATTCATAAGGGCATCACCGTGGATACCCAGCGGACCGCCGTAAAAAATCTTGCCGGGCAAAGGATTGCCGTGGAAGCCATGTGTTTTAATGCCTTTCCCACGGAAACCAGGGCTGAAGCAGAAACGACGATTCAATTTATCCGAGATCTGAAAAAAGACCTTGCTCTTTTTATCTGCGGCCGGTTCGGTCTCTGGCACGGCTCCCATGTGGCCCTTCACCCGGAACTATATCAGATCCGGAAAATATGGCACCTCACCGGAGATGAACTGGGAACCGCCCTTTTCCATGAGAGTTCCGGCCCCGCCCGATCGCCGGAAGATCAGGACCGAATTGATGACGCCATTGATGCCCTGTCAAGCCGGTGGTGGCTCCACGATTATCCCTGGGCCGGTTCCCTGTCCACGGCCCATACGCTTTTATGGTATGCCCATGAAGGCAGAAATATATTCAAAAAACAAGCCGGAATTCAGCAACGGCTAAGCCTTCCAAAGGGAAAATCAGACCTGAAAAGCAGTTATGATATCAGAAAGATCATGATACAGGCCTGGGCAAATGAGACCAAAATCTGGAACCGGCTGATCCATGAACAAAAATCCGTAAGTCCGAAACTGTATGAAACCCTGGCAAGGGATTTACCCCTTGCTTATCCTGTAAAAATTGCCCGGAGGACGTAAAAACAGCTGCTGAGTTTTTCAAGGATGGGTATTAAATACTTATAGCTGTCGTTTGTCTTTCAGGACCTGATTTGAGATCACAATTCTCTGGATTTCACTGGTACCTTCATAAATGGTAAACACCCGGGCATCCCGATAGAATCTTTCCACGGGATAATCTTTGGTAAACCCATACCCGCCATGCAATTGAATGGCTCTTGCCGTAATGTCATTCACCATTTCAGACGTAAACAACTTGGCAATGGAGGCCTGCAGGGTATACGATTCTTTGCGGTCCTTCAAGGAAGCGGCTGAAAAAATAAGTTGTTTAGCCGCTTCTATCTGAGTGGCCATATCAGCGATCTGGAATCGGATAGCCTGGTGTTTTGAGATCGGAACCCCAAATTGTTTGCGTTTTTTAATGTATTTTACAGCAGCATCAAAGGCAGCCATGGCCACCCCATATGATTGGGCAGCAATTCCAATTCTACCACTGTCAAGGCCTGCCATGGCAATCTTAAATCCATCCCCTTCTTTTCCCAGCATCAGGTTTTCAGGAATCTTGCAATTCTCAAAAATCAAATCCGTGGTGTCCGAGGCACGCAATCCCATTTTATCTTCCAAATGTCCCACAATCAGCCCAGGCGTATCCTTTGGAACAATAAAACAAGAGATACCCTTGTGCCCTTTGCTTTCATCCGTTTTTGCCGTCACCAGGACCACTTTTGAATGAAGGCCGGATGTGATAAACCGCTTGGTTCCGTTCAGGATATAATGGCCATCTTTTTTTTGGGCAAAGGTCTTCTGACTGACCGGATCAGACCCGGCATCCGGTTCGGTCAGGGCAAAGGCACCAATCATTTCTCCGCTTGCCAGGGGAATTAAAAAATCTTGTTTCTGCTCTTTGCTTCCAAAATGATACAGGCTTTCACAGACAATGGAATTTTGAACCGACATGACAACCGATGTAGATGCACACGAATAGGCTATTTCAGACAAAGCCAGTACATATGAGACAGTATCTGCGGATTCACCCCCGTATTCTTCGGGAATCATCATACCCATTAATCCCAGCTCCCCCATCTGTTTGAAATTATCTTTGGGAAATTCCTTGGTTTTATCCCTTTCTGCGGCAGTGGCACCAATGACTTTCCGGGAAAATTCCCTGACCATATTCTGAATCATTAATTGTTCATCAGTCAATTTGAATAACACTATTCCCCCTTTTTATCACCTGGCTTATTCTAAAGCTTATCACATATTTTACCATTGGCTCGTTAGGATCGAGAACATAATCACTTGGCCAAAAAGACAAGTGATTTGGTTCAATTAATTTGCTTTCGGTCCTTATGGTGCATAGACCACAACAATCAATTGAGCATCGGTTGTACCGGTATTTCGCAGATCATGCTTAACACCTGAATTGAAATGCAGGGAATCCCCGGATTTTAATTTATTAACATGATCCCCCACCTTGTATTCCACACTGCCCTCCAGAACAAAAACAAACTCTTCACCTTCATGCTGAAACCCCACACCGTCATGTTGTTTTTGAGCTTCGACCACTATTTTAAAGGCTTTGAGATGTTTATTCTCTGCATTCTCAGTCAATGTAGTGTAGGCATAATGATCGGTTCGTTTGGTATAGGCTTTGGATCGTTTTTCAACTTGCTCTTCAGACTCTTTTAATAAAAACCCAGAATCCACATGAAGAGTTCGCGAAATCTGCAATAATGTCCCAACAGATGGTCTTTTCTTGCCGGATTCAATCTCCTTGATCATATTTTTGGACATTCCCGTCTCGTTGGCCATATAATCCAAACTGATCTTGTTGTCCAGCCGGGCCTTCCGGATCCGTTTACCAATGGGTTGAACCTGTTTTTTCTTAGCCATACCCTCTCCAGTATTAAGTTTTTGGTTTCCAGCATTAAATTTTGGAAACAAATAAGACTGAGCGCTCGTTCATATCGAACCATATAACATATCTGGCATTTTTTTAAAATAAAAAAAATTAATTGATTACTTCAATCCAATTGTCTGTATCTTTTGTTTTTCCGTATTGTATATCTGTCAATGCATTATAGAATTTCATGGCTGTTTCACCCGGAGTTCCATCACCGATAATAACAACTTTTTCACCATACCGGATTTCACCCACAGGGGAAATAACCGCTGCGGTTCCCGAACCAAACACTTCAGTCAGTTTTCCCTGTTCATGGGCCAAAAAAACTTCATCAATGCTGATTTTTCTTTCTATGATGGTCATTCCCCATTTTTTTGCCAGCGCCACCACTGAGAATCGAGTTATCCCGGCCAGAATACTTCCGCTAAGCTCCGGGGTAACAATCTTGTCACCTATTACAAAAAAGATATTCATGGCACCGACTTCTTCAACATACTTTCGTTCAATGGCATCCAGCCAGAGCACCTGGGCATACCCTTCTTTTTTTGCTTTTTCAGATGCAATCAGGCTTGCCGCATAGTTGCCCGCTGTTTTATATTCACCAACACCACCCCGGACAGACCGGACATGGTCTTTTGACACCCATATTTTCACAGGATTAAGGCCTTCGGCATAATAGGCTCCCACAGACGAAAGAATAATAAAAAACTTATAGGTAAAAGACGCGCGCACACCAAGGAACGGGTCGGTTGCAATAATCGTGGGCCTGATATACAAAGAGGTCCCCAAGGTTTCAGGTATCCATTTCTCTTCAATATTGATCAATTGTTTCATGGCATTCATTACAAAATCAATATCGATCTGAGGGATACACATCCCTCTTGCCGACCGGTTCATTCTTTCAAAATTATCTCTGGCTCTGAAAAGCTGAATTTTTTTATCTGCTGTCTTATAGGCCTTGAGGCCTTCAAAAATCGCCTGTCCGTAATGGAGCACCATGGCTGATGGAGAAAGTGAAAAATTGGCAAAAGGTTTGATCTCTGGATTATGCCACCCTTTTTCCTGTGAATAATCCATGACAAACATATGGTCGGTAAATACCTTACCAAACCCTAATGCCGGATCCTCCGGTCGTGTTCGGTTTGTTTCAGCCCGGGTGATTTTTATTTCCATTCTATCCTCCAAAATTTTATTTAGCATACCATTTTCTTATCAACCATTTTCTTATAAAGATTGATCGTCAATCTTGAGTTTTGTCAAAATATTTTATCTGTGCTCATTGACTGACTCATCTTTTTTTACGGATACTATAGTAAAGCATTTATTTATTGAAGACAAAGAAAAAAAACAAGGACAAAAAATCAAAATCAGTAAATAACTGCTCAATGGTTAATCTAGCCTAAGATAATATAAAGTGACGTAAGCCATGTTGTTTGTTATTTACCATTATTATCTAACCATGGTTGGTGTTTCATCCAAAGCAATGGTATACTCTTTTTCCTGAACACAAACAAATAGTTGTCAATTAACGATTGAGGTGCGCCATGAAAACCATGAAAGCAATCGTCAAATCAAAGGCAGAACCAGGGTTATGGCTCCAGGATGTTCCCATCCCAGAGATCAATCACAATGAAGTCTTGATAAAAATCCTTAAAACCGCCATTTGTGGAACCGATGTCCATATTTATAACTGGGATACCTGGTCTCAAAAAACGATTCCTGTACCCATGCACATCGGCCATGAATTTGTTGGAAAAATTGAAAAAACAGGCTCCCATGTCCTTGATTTTAAACCCGGAGACCTGGTGTCGGGTGAGGGCCATATCGTGTGCGGACATTGCAGAAATTGTCTGGCCGGCCGCCGGCATCTGTGCATGGATACCAAAGGTGTCGGGGTGAACCGGCCGGGTGCCTTTGCCGAGTATCTGGCCATACCGGTCACCAATGTATGGTATTGTGATAAACAGATCCCCCAGGATATCCTGGCCTGTTTTGATCCATTAGGGAATGCAACACATACGGCGCTCTCTTTTGATATTCTGGGTGAAGATGTCCTGATTACAGGAGCCGGCCCCATCGGTTGCATGGCCGTCGCCATTGCCAGGCATGCCGGAGCCAGACATATTGTAGTGACGGATATCAATCCCTATCGCCTGGATCTGGCAAAAAAAGCCGGAGCCACCCTGGCCATTGATGTCAGCAAACAGACCCTTGCACAGGCCAAAAAAGATTTGGGATTGAAAGAAGGCTTTGATGTGGCCATGGAAATGTCCGGTAATCCTGCTGCCCTGTCATCCATTCTGGATAATATGTGCCATGGAGGAAAGATTGCCCTTTTGGGCATTATGCCTGAAAAAACCCAGATTGACTGGAACAAAGTGGTCTTTAACATGTTGACCATTAAAGGTATTTATGGCCGTGAAATGTATGAAACCTGGTATAAAATGACCAGCATGATTCAGACCGGCCTTGATATTGCACCTTTGATCACACATAAATTCCATTACACAGACTTTGAAAAAGGCTTTGAGGTGATGCGATCCGGACAATCCGGAAAGGTTATTTTAAACTGGGAATAAAAACAAACTAAAATTAAAAACCCTGTTAACCCATATTGTATTGGAGGGATAAATGAGCACGGATAAACTTGATATTTCCTTATCTTACGAATTAGACCAATTGAAAAAAGATGGACGAGCCAAGCCAAAAGAACGGGTGATTGAACACTATATTCCTGCCAATGGGGAAAAAGGGCCTCGATATAAAATTGGGGGAAGCAAGAATGAATTTATCCGGATGAACTCCAATTCTTATCTTTCTCTTTCCAACCATCCTGACGTGATGGCCCAGGCAGACAAGGCCACCACTCAATTTGGTGTGGGTCCGGGTGCGGTTCGCTTTATCGACGGAACCTTTTCTTATCACCATGGCCTGGAAAACAGGATTGCAGCTTTTTTAAAAAAACCCGGTGCTAAAATTTTCAATTCCGCCTACACCTCTAACTGCGGCCTGGCCCTTGCCATTTCCAATAATAAAACCCATTGGATCGGTGATCAACTCAATCACAACAGCATTATCCGGGCCATGAGAATTAGTAACATTCCCAGCCAAAACAAAGGCATTTTCAACCACAATGATATGATCGATCTTGAGCGCTGCCTTGATGCTGTCAGCCCGGATATTGAACGGGTCATTGTCATTTTCGACGGAATTTTCAGCATGAGGGGCGATTGTGCCCCCATCGATCAAATCATATCCATATGCAAGGCTTTTGATTCAAAATTCAAGGACGGGGTGATCACGGTTGTGGATGATTCCCATGGTATTGGTGCATACGGAGACACTGGCCGGGGCACACCCGAACATTGCAATGCCTGGCCGGATATTATCGTCGGCACCTTTGGCAAGGCCTTTGGGGTCAACGGTGGATTTATTGCTGCAAGCCAAACCATTATTGAGTTGGTTCGACAAAAAGCAGACACATACATCTATACCAATCCTTTAAGCGTTGCCGATTGTGCGGCAGCCATAAAAGCCATTGATATCTGTGACAGTGACGAGGGATTAACCCTGCTTAAGAGTTTAAAAGAACGAACCGCCCAATTCAGACAGGGGCTTGCCCTTTTAAAAAAAGAGACTATTGCCGGCCCCCACCCGGTGATTCCTTTACTGGTCAGAGATACCCACAAAACCCATGCTCTAGTCAAGTACCTGTTTAACCACGGGGTTCTGGTGGTGGGATTAACTTTTCCAGTGGTACCCAAAGGAAATGAGACCCTGCGGTTTCAGATAAATGCCTGCCATACCCCCCTTGACATAGATTATACTATTGAATTATTGGAATTTTTTAAATAGAATGTTTTTATATTTATTTTATTAAGGCTGACCTGAACCATTAACCAGGAGTGATAATGAACGAAGATAGCATTCTTGTAAATAAAAAGATTCTAGTGGTGGATGATGAGATAGATATCCTGGAAACTATTGAAGAACTGCTATCCACATGTTTAGTGGATACAGCCTCAACCTTTGAAGATGCCATGCAATTATTAAAAACCAACACCTATGATGTCGCTATCCTGGATATCATGGGGGTTAATGGCTATGACCTTCTGAAAGTAACAAATAAATTAGGCATCCTGTCCATGATGTTCACTGCCCATGCCTTAACACCTGAACATCTGAAAAATTCCATTGAACAAGAGGCAGATGCCTATGTTCCCAAAGATATGCTGGCAGATATCCCTCTCTATGTTGCTGACCTATTGCATGCAAAAAAAGCAGGCAAAACAGTCCATCTGAAATGGTTTTCTCTACTTAAACCGGTATTTGATAAATTGTTTGGTGAAGACTGGAGAAAAAAAGATAAAGAATTCTGGGATGAATTTGATATCAAACAATTGTCCAGCAGGGATGATATTCAAAAAATGGAATAACCACCCAACTCACGGGCAAAAGGCAAGACCAGTGTTGGTTCAATTGGCGACCAATCTTTCGTTTAAACGGTCTGGGTACCATGGGGTTGGAGGGGAATTTTAACAATAAACCGGGCCCCATCGCCATCTTCAGAAATTAAGTTCAATTCCCCGCCCATATCTTTTAACAGGACCATTACTCCGGCAAGGCCCAGTCCATGGCTTTCAATGGTTGAATCCATGGAACCACCATGGGTAAAATAAGATTTGAAAATGTTTTCATGATCAGCTTTGGGAATACCCCGGCCATCATCTTTGACAATAAACGTTAAGCTTTCTACATCTGCATTGCCGGAAATATTGATAAACGTTGATCGATGTTTAAAAGCATTGGTCACAAGATTACGCAATATCTGTTTTACCTTTGTCTGATCCAGACAAACGCTCTTTTCCCAGGTTGTATGATCAAAACAAAGCTGTATCCCCTTTGTTTGAACGGCCCGAACCAGTTCATCATAGCTGTGTGTTTTTCGAATCGCCTCGGCCACCGCTGGATCGAACAGATCAAAGGTTTCAACCAATACCGAGATAACAAGGGAGTCCACGCTGAATTCACAACAGTTCATCACTCCCTCGCGGGATCGCCCCAATTCAAGAATGTCATTCACCAGCCTTTGGGTGGTTAAGGTATTCCGAATGATTCTATTGATCACTTTGCACTGTTTTTCAGTCAAAGGCCCATAAACATCCTGCCGGTTCAAAAGTGACTTTGCTCCGGCATCAATGACTGAAATGGGTACTTTAAGGTCATGAACCAATAACTCTATTTTAATAGGAAAATCAGACATCTTTTTACTCACGCTTTAAAATCCTTGCAATTTCCTTGGATATTTCTATATATTAACATCAATTGTTACAAATCAGAGGCATAATGGCAAGAAAATTTAGGACCTTTTAATTTTCATCTGTTAATCAAAGATCCATTCACCTTATAAAGTCTTTTGGGGTTGGTCCATGGCTATAAAAAAAGATGAGATTGCCGAACTTGAAAATAGAGTGAAAGCATTAGAAAAAGAAAATCAATCTCTGAAAAATATTATTTACAAAGCCCCCATTCCATTATTCGTTGTGGATAAAGCCCATACCATCACCCATTTTAATCAAGCGCTTGAAGAGTTGAGCGGTTATTCGGCCAAAGAAATGATCGGCACGAAAAATCAATGGAAAGCTTTTTATAAGAGTGAACGGCCGGTCATGGCAGACCTGATTATAGACAGGTCTTCTGACGCTGAGATCATTAAACATTATGGCTTGAAATACAATCGGGCCCGACAAGAAAAAGACCGTTTTTCTGCCACTGATTTTTTTCAAGACCTGGGAGAAGAAGGGAAATGGCTTTTTTTTTCTGCCTCCGTATTTACAGATAGCCAGGGCAATCTTTCCGGAGCGGTTGAAACACTTCAGGATGTCACTGAAGAAAAAATCGCTGAACGAAAGACAAAAGAATTATTCCGGATTTACCGCAGAATACTCGAGTTCATCCCCTACCCCATTGTTGTTTATGATGAAAAAGGCAAAGTTTCCTATATCAATCCTGCCTTTTCGGCAACCTTTGGATGGTCCCTGGAAAATATCAAGGGCCGCCCCATCCCCTTTGTCCCTGAATCATTAAAAGCTGAAACATCTGATATGCTGGACAAATTAAACCAGGATAAATCCCTTGTCCGATATGAAACCCAACGACTGACAAAAGACAATAAAGTCCTGGATGTGGTCCTGTGGGCAGCTTCCAACGTCAGGTTTAAAACCGGTGAAATAGAGAATTTTGTCATTTTAAGAGATGTCACTAAAGAAAAAAGAATCCAGGCCAACAACCAGACGATTATGAGAATCAGTTCTGCCCTGCCTGAGTATCCAGAGCTTGAAGACCTGATGGACTTTATATCAAAAGAAGTTAAAGATATCTTAAATTCCGAAGGTGCAATTGTTCTTCTTCATGATGAATTAAAAGAAGAATTATTTTTTACAGGCGTATCCTATGATAATCTTGCCACTGAAAAAAGAGCCCGGAAAATTCGATTTTCTCTAGATTCCCTTCTGGCCGGGGAAATCATAAAAACCGGAGAATATATTCTTGAAAATGACTCTGAAAAACTCACCAAAGGTTATTCTGAAAGAGACGAAAAGCTCGGATACAAGACTAAAAGTCTTTTAGAAGTTCCCATTAAAAGCGACGGCAGAATTATCGGAGTGCTGTGTGCCATCAATAAAAAACAGAACCTTTTTGATGAAAATGATCTGGAATTAATGGTCATGATTGCCGGAACCATTGCAATTTCCATTGAAAATGCGAGATTTGCAGATGCTCTCCAGAAAGCCTACCGGGATGTGGCATCTATGAACCGGGCCAAAGGAAAGGCCATCAACCATCTGTCCCATGAACTGAAAACACCGGTTGCTGTGTTGACCGGTTCTTTTAAAATTTTAAAGAGAAAACTGGAATCAGTCACTGCGATCAATGTCACCAGCACCTTGAACCGGATTGAAAGAAATCTGAATCGCGTGGTGGATATTCAAGATGAAGTAGCAGATATTATGGAGGATAAGACCTATTCTGCCCAGAAAATCATGCTCAATATGCTGGAAGCATGCAAGGATGAACTTGGAACCTTGATCGAAAAGACCCTTATGGACTTACCTGCCAGTCAAATAGATATCGATCAGACATCCATCCAAGAAGAGATAGAAAAGTCAACCATATTAGAAATTGAAAATTCTATTCGTGAGAGTATTGATGAAGAATTTGGGCCAAAATCTCTATTTTGGGGCCCATTGAATTTTTCCACATTTTTTAATACCCTTTATGCCGATCTTGAACCTAAATTCAGTTGTCGAAATATCCATATCAATATGAATATGCAACCAGATCTGCCAACACTGATTTTACCTGAAAAAATATTGGAAAAAATGATATCCGGATTGATTAAAAATGCCGTGGAAAACACACCGGACAACGGAAGAATTGATCTAATTGTCTCAAAAAAAGATCAGGGAATCCTTTTTAAAGTCCATGATTTTGGTGTGGGCATTGAAGAAGATGCCCAGAAAAGAATCTTTGAAGGTTTTTTTACCACCCAGAAAACCATGGACTATTCGACTAAAACACCATTCACCTTTAATGCCGGTGGAAAAGGAGCCGATCTGCTGCGGATGAAAATTTTTTCAAGCCGCCATGGCTTTGTGATGAAAATGCAATCGTCTCGATGTTCTTTCTTAATCCAGGATGCTCAGGCTGTTTGTCCGGGAAATATAAAAGATTGTGATTTTTGCAACAGCCAAAAAGATTGTTTAAATTCAGGATATTCCATATTTTCGGTTTTTTTTCCGCCCGGCCACAAATGAATTTAATCAATCATCAAAAAAAAGGTGTAATGATATGCCAATCACAGTGGCAATATTGCTAACTATTTTTATTTACAAATAAAAATACTATTGTCCAAAATAAATTTATATTTTGGACAATAGTGTTCAACATTAGGGTTTACTACCTGAGAAAAATCTAATAGGGTTTGATTCCGAACAGCCGTTTTTAGGTAAATAATTCTTATTGATATAAGTCGGTTAACTGGCATGATCACATACGCGACAAAAAAAATTACCAATAAGTTTAAATCGTTTGAAATCCGTTATAAATTTATTGTCATGTTTTTCATTATTTCTTGTATTGCAATGCTGTTTTCTAGCCTTTTTATTTATATATTTATAAAAAATAATATTGAAAAAAATATCGCGAGTGAACTCAATAATACAACACAGATGATTCTCAATATGGTAAAAACATCTGCTACTGTTTCTATTAAAAATCACTTGCGGGCGATTGCAGAAAAAAACAAAGAAATAGTTCGAAACCTCTACCAATTGACGTTAGAGGGAAAAATGACTGTTACAGAAGCCAAAAAGCAAAGTGCAACAATCCTTTTAAGTCAGACCATTGGGATATCAGGATATGTGTATTGCCTGGACAGCGCTGGAACAGTGGTTGTCCATCCCCAATCCAGCCTTATCAATTCTAATGTAGCCTATTACAGGTTTGTCTCCCGGCAGATAAAATCCAAAGAAGGCTATATTGAATATGAGTGGAAAGATCCATCAGAATCCAAAGAAGGTTATTTCGAATATGAATGGAAAAACCCGGGAGAAACCAAGCGTCTTCCCAAAGCACTTTATATGGTTTATTTTGAACCCTGGGACTGGATTATTTCTGCCAGCAGCTATCGAAATGAATTCAATAAGCTGATCAATGTTGAAGATTTTCAAAAAAGCGTGCTGTCCTTGAAATTTGGAGAGACCGGATATTCTTATGTTATCGACAGTACAGGAAAAGCTGTGATTCATCCAAAACTTCAAGGGGTGGATATTTTAAATGAAAAAGAGCTTCCCCATCAATTTCTGAAAGATATGCTGGAAAGAAAAAAAGGGAAAATCTCATATTCTTGGAAAAATCCAGGTGAGTCCATATACAGGAAAAAATTAGTGATGTTCAATTATATTCCTGAATATCAATGGATTGTTGCGTCTTCATGTTACTTTGATGAGATTTATAATCCACTTAAAACCGTCCGAAATTTTATTATGGGAACATTCTTTGCATTTTTAATATTGATGTTGTTTATTACTTTTAAAATTAGCGCATCCATCACCAATCCGCTTCATGAAATGATGGATCGTTTTAGGATCGCATCCTTTGGAAATTTTTCAACGAGAATGAAAAGTGAATCCAATGATGAAGTCGGTCAGCTGGCTGTGTATTTTAATAGTTTTATGGACGAACTTGAAAGTTATAACAAAAGATTGCAGGCTCAAATTCAGGAACGAATCGATGCACAGGAGGCGCAAAGAGAAAGTCAGGAAAGATACTTTTTATTGATGGAGTCTGTTCCGGATCCCATTGTGACCTATGATATTAAAGGTAATGCTGTTTATATTAATCCTGCTTTTACAAAGGTTTTCGGATGGACTTCAGAAGAATGTATTACACACAAAATGGATCATTTTGTACCTGAAGAAAACTGGGTTGAGACAAAAGCCGGCCTCCAAATACTTCTTTCGGGTAAGGCTGTTAATAATATCGAAACCCAAAGGTTTTCAAAAAATGGGGATATTGTCTACGTGAGTATCAGTGGCGCGCCCACAAGGGATAAAAACGGGCAATTATCCGGAACGATTATTGTGCTTAGAGATATTACCAAATCAAAACAACTGGAAAAGCAGTTGATGAGAGTAGGAGATAAAGAAAGACTAGAGATTGGCCAGAATTTACATGATGATTTATGTCCACATTTGATAGGGATTGCAGGTTTAGTAACTGTGCTGAAGGATGATCTTGATCCGGCGAATAAAGAAGGCCTTATTTTAGCGGATAAAATTGTCCATTTGATTGATGATGCAATTGGTAAGACACGGATCCTTGCAAGGGGCTTATGCCCGGTCCATTTTGTCTCTCATGGATTGAGTGCTGCGTTAGAAGAGTTAATACAATATTTTGAATATATACGGGAAGTAAAATTTGATATTCAAGTAGATGGTTCAATAGAATTTCATGATAATTCGGTTGCGACCCATTTGTATTATATTGCCAGAGAGGCTGTAAATAACGCTGTAAAGCATTCGGATGCCGATAATATCAAGCTTTTTATGCGAAAGGAAAACGGATTTATTCATCTTTGTGTCCAGGATAATGGCAAGGGGATGGATACGGTGATGAGAACACGTGGAATTGGCTTGCAGATTATGGCATATCGTGCAAAAATCATTGATAGCAGATTTGAAATTAGTACAGATAAACATGGATCAAGTATTGACGTATATTTAAAGAATCCATTTGCAATTGCTCAAGGAGAACCTGTGATTGAATGAATAATACCTTGAATAAAGTCTATAAAATTTTAATTGTGGATGATCACCCTATCTTTTGCCTTGGGATGGCGGAATTAATTAATCGAGAACCTGACCTTGTTGTCTGTGGAAGTGAAAGTACCGCATCAGAAGCTTGGGATGCAATAAAAAAGCATAAACCTGATCTGGTAATCGTGGATATCTCTTTAAAAGAAAGCAATGGAATAGATCTAGTAGAAGAAATGAAACAGGAGTATCCAGATCTGCCGGCCTTAGTGCTCTCCATGTATGATGAATCTCTATATGCCGAAAGGGCTTTGGTTTCAGGTGCGCGTGGTTACATCATGAAGCAGAAAGCTATAAAACAGGTGGTTGAAGCCTTACGTAAGGTATTGGCCGGGGATGTCTATGCAAGTCAGATAATTAAGGACAAAGTATTTAACAGACTGATATCTTCGGGCAAATCTGATGATAAATCTTCTTTGGACAAGTTAACGAACAGAGAGCTGGAAGTATTTCGACTCATCGGAGATGGCCTTGAATCAAAAGAAGTTGCCCAACGCCTTAATTTAAGCATTAAAACGGTGGGAACTCATCGCGAAAACATTAAAGAAAAATTTAATTTAAAACATTATACTGAGCTTGTTAAATTTGCCGTTCATTGGTCGCAAAAAATGAAAAAATGAAAATTTTATAGGTTAAGAACCTAGGCCACCTCGGATTATCGGCCTTATCAACACCCGTTCTCAACCGATTGAATTAAGACCTCCGTATTGTTATTAATTCAAGAATAAGAATGCTATTATAGGAGCAATGGTGCATGAACAACCTTCGTACCCTGACATATTTTGATATATATGAAAAAAATGCAAATCATCATGGTTCTTCTATCGCCATTCACTGGAACGGCCAGGAGACCTCTTACTCCGACCTGTTTTCACAAACTGCCCGATTCGCCAATGGTTTAAAAGACCTTAACCTTCCTTTGGGCAGCAGGATCGCTGTCTTGTGTAAAAACCACCCTGTCTTTTTTCATCTCTTTGGTGCAGCATCTGCCCTTAACCTTAGCCTGGTCTTAATCAACCGAAGATTAAGCCAGGATGAAATGGCTTATATTGTAGAAGATACCACTCCTTGCGTACTCATCTGCGATTCACAAATGGCTGAGCCGGCTAAACGACTCTACCATTCATCTTCATCTCTTGAACACCTCTTTGTTGTTGATGAAACTGACAAAAAATTTTCAAACCTTTATAATCATCCGCCAATTTCAGCGCCCGTTGATGTGAAAGAGACTGATCCTTTCTTGATTATTCATACCGCCGCTGTCATGGGTAAACCCAGAGGAGCGATTTTAAGCCAGGCAAATGTCATTCTTTCAAACCAGCAAATGATACAAGCCTATGGTCTTGACCATAAAAAATCATATCTCAATATTTTACCGCTTTTCCATATTATGGGAATCAACCTGGGGTTGGGAACCCTCCAGGCCGCAGGAAAAAATGTCATTCAGGATAAATTTGATCCTTTAAAGGCCCTGGAACTCATCCAGGAACATAAAATAAATCTTTTCGGCTCCTTTCCCCCGATCGTGACCTCGCTTTTAACAGCAATGAACGAACAGGACTTTGATCTTTCAAGCCTTGATATCACAACTGGACTTGAAGCACCTGACACAGCCGGAAACTGGGAAACAGCATCGGGGTCCACATTCTGGACCTTCTATGGTCAAACCGAAACCTCTGGTATTGTTACTTCAGGCAAATACTTTGAAAAACCGGATTCAGCCGGTCGGATCACTCCACTTGCCTTCATAAGGGTAGCTGATGAAACCGGTCAGCTATTGCCATTGAATCAAACCGGAGAAATCCTTGTGCGAGGCCCCTTGGTTTTCCAGGGATACTGGAACGCAGATGAACTCAACGCCCATACCTTCAGAAATGGCTGGCATCATACCGGCGACCTTGGAATGATTGATGCAGATGGTTTTTTATTTTTTAAAGGCCGCAAACCTGAAAAGGAACTGATCAAGCCCGGCGGTGAGAATGTGTTCCCGGCTGAAGTAGAAAAAATAATCCTCCAGCATGAGGCCATAAACGACGTTTGTGTATTCGGTGTTCCAGATCAAAAATTTGGTGAAGGGATTAAAGCGGTTTGTTCTTTGAATCAAGGGTTTAGCCTGACAAAAGAGGCGTTGACAGAATTTTGCGGTCAACATATTGCCGGCTACAAAAAACCCAGATATGTACAATTTATTGAGGCCCTGCCAAAGACTGAAGATGGCAGGGTTGACAGGGGAAAGATAAAAAAAGAGTATACTTAATCGATTTAAAGGCTTTGGATTTTTTATGGCACACTTAAATGTTTCAAATGTAACACTGTCTTTTGGTGGACTCAAAGCACTCTCAAATGTAGATATGACCATTGAACCGGGTCTTATCACCTCTATTATCGGTCCCAATGGTGCAGGAAAAACCAGCATGCTTAACTGCATATCTGGATTTTACCACCCCACTGAAGGTGACATCTATTACAAAGACAAAAAACTCACCCATGCCTCGCCTCACCAGGTATCCAATATGGGTATTGCAAGGGCATTTCAAAACCTCGAACTTTTTTCCGGTCTTTCGGTTCTGGACAATCTTCTTTTGGCCCGTCACCAGAATTTAAAATACAGTTTTTTGCATGCTGTTCTTTTTTATGGGAAAGCCTCAAGGATTGAAGCCGAGAACAGGGCTTTTGTGGAAGGCATCATCGATTTCATGGAGTTGGAGCCTTATCGAAAAAGTCTTGTGGGCAACTTAAGTTATGGGGTCCAGAAAAAAGTGGAAGTGGCAAGGGCTTTGACCCTGGCTCCGGATATTCTTCTTCTGGATGAACCCATGGCCGGCATGAATCAGGAAGAAAAAGAAGATATCGTCCGTTTTGTCATGGATATTCAAAAAGAACGAGGAATTACCGTTGTTCTTGTAGAACATGACCTAGGGGTTGTCATGGACATTTCAGACAGAATCTATGTTCTGGATTTTGGCGAGCTGATCGGTTCAGGAAACCCTGAAGAGATTGCCCAGGATCCTAAAGTTATTGAAGCCTATATTGGAGAGGATTAAATCTATGAGCAAGAATGACCACTTACTTGAATACTCTATCCCCCAATTGCTTCGCTGGCGAGTCAAAGAATCGCCCAAACGCCCGGCGTTAAGAGAAAAAGATTTTGGGATCTGGAATACCTATACCTGGGAAGATTACTATGATCATGTCAGGAAAACTGCTCTGGGTCTCAAATCAATCGGTCTTGCCAAAGGGGATACCATTGCTATCATCAGTGATAATATTCCTGAACTATTATTTGTGGCCATCGGTGCACACTCTATCGGAGCTATTTCAGCAGGGATATACCAGAGCAGCATGCCCGCTGAAATCGCCCAGATTCTTGGATACTTAAAAGTCAGTGCTGTTTTTTGTGACAACCAGGAACAAGTGGATAAGGTTCTTGATGTCAGAGACCAGATCCCAAATGTTAAAAAGGTCATTTTTGAAGATCCAAGAGGCATGAGAGAATACATGTCAGATGACTGGTTTATTGACATTAAAGATCTGTATACTCTGGGCGCAACCGAGCATAAAAAGAATCCAGATATTTTTGAAAACCTTGTGGATACGACTAAACCCGATGATGTCTGCCACCTGTGCCTTACATCAGGAACCACGGGACTTCCCAAAGGCACACAACTCACGCATAAAAATTATATCAATATGGGGTTACAACTCACACAGGTTGATCATCTTGAGCCCACTGATGAATATGTCTCTTTTCTGCCTTTTGCCTGGATCGGTGAACAGATGAATTCATTTGGTGTTGCCATGGCAACAGGAATCACTCTTAATTTTCCTGAATCCGTTGAGACGGCCATGTCTGATTTAAAAGAGATCGGCCCTCATTTCATATTCGGTGCCCCAAGAATTTACGAAACCATCCGGTCTGAAATCTGGCTGAAAATAGACCAGTCTTACTGGTTGAACAAACTTTTCTATAATTATTTCATCAACGTAGGCCTCAAAGCGGCAAAATATAGAATGACAGGAAAGTCCATGCCGTTGGGATTAAAAATCAAATCATGGGTGGGAACACAATTGATATTTCGACCCCTTGTGAACCAGATCGGTTTCCTTCGTTTGCGACGGGCATATACGGGTGGTGCAGCTCTAGGTCCTGAACTCTTTACTTTTTACCAGGCCATTGGAGTTAATTTAAAACAAATCTATGGACAGACAGAGATTGTCGGAATTGCCTATATGCATAGAGACGGCGATGTAAGGCCCGAAACAGTGGGCAAACCCTTACCCGGAACTGAATGCAAGATTGCTGATGACGGGGAAATACTTTCCCGATCCGATTCTGTTACGCCTGGATATTATGACCTTCCTGAAAAAAGCGAAGAACTTTTAGAAGGTGGGTGGCTTCATTCCGGAGATGCCGGATTTATTGATGAACACGGTCATTTGGTAGTTATTGACCGAATCTCTGATGTTATGCACAACAAAAAAGGAGACATGTTCTCTCCCATGTTCCTGGAAAATGCTTTAAAATTCAGCCCCTATATAAAAGAGGCTGTAATTTTCGGTAATAAAGAAGACTTTGTGGCCTGCCTGATTAATATTGACCCCATAGTTGTGGGCAAATGGGCTGAAGACAGGGGCATTTCCTTTTCCACGTATATGGATCTGTCGGCAAAGCAGGAAGTGGCGCAACTCATGATGGAACAGGTTCTGGATGTGAACTCAAGAGCTGAAAAAGAACATTTTAAAATAAAGCGGTTTGCTTTGCTCTATAAACTATTGGATATGGATGACGGAGAATTGACCAAAACCGGTAAGATCCGTCGTAAATTTGTACAGGAGAAATACCAGAACCTGTATGATTCACTTTATGACGAAACAATTACTAAAAAAGAGGTTGAGGCATCCTTCCAGTATCAGGATGGGCAGTCAGCCAAAGTTAAAACCAGCATCGCTTTTTACACAGTGAAAGGAGCCAGAGAAATCTGATGACTTATTTTTTTCAAATTGTAGTCAGCGGCATTGTGGTGGGCTCCATATATGCATTAGCCGCCCTTGGAATGGTACTTATATATAAATCAAGCAGGGTTTTAAATATAGCCCATGGACAGATTATTGCTGCCGGTGCTTTTATCACCTACTTTTTAACTGTATCCGTCGGGATCCCCATTTTCTTTTCTTTTATAGCCAGCATGATCATCACCTTCTTTCTGGCAATGAGTGTTGAAAGAATCTTTTTAAGACGTCTCATTGGGGAACCCATCATCTCGGTTATCATGGTTACCATCGGATTGGGATCAATTCTTGATGGATTGATTTATCTGACTCCCTTTGGAAGTGAAAACTTCTCGTTTCCGACCTTTCTTCCCCAGGAACCCTTGACACTTGGAGCTGTTTCCATATCCTGGACACAGCTCGTAGGCGTTATTGTAACCTTTATTTTGATTGGGGGACTCTCCTGGTTTTTTAAAAAATCAACCATTGGGATATCCATGAGGGCCGTTTCTGATGACCAGTTCGGTGCCATGTCTGTGGGTATCTCAGTACCAAAAGTCTTTGGACTTGCCTGGGCCTTGGCAGGGTTGTCTGCTGCCGCAGCAGGATGTATTATCGGTAACATAACAGGGTTGAATTTTGACACACTGCATGCATTTGGAATCGTTGTATTTCCTGTTATCATTCTGGGAGGACTTGATTCCATTCTTGGAGCTGTTGTCGCAGGAATCATCATGGGACTAATCCAGCAGTTTGCCAGTGGTTATCTGGATGGTAATTTTGGGTTAAATGGCACGGGCGATGTCATGCCATATATCATTTTATTAATCATTCTTCTATTTAAACCCCATGGTTTATTTGGAATACACGAAATTGAGCGGGTGTAATTTATGTCAGCAAATTCATGGTTAGCAACTGGTAATTTTTACACGACTTATAAGCAGGAACAAAAGACATTTTTCACAAGTCTGGATAGATCATTTTTCACTTTATTTCTGGTAATTTTGTTTGCATGGCCCCTGCTGTTCGAATTGAGCAGCAAGAATATGCTGGTGATTGATAATATTTTAATCGCCGTAGTTGCGGTTATGGGACTCAATCTGGTGACTGGGTTTGCAGGTCTCATTTCCATAGGTCATGCTGCATTTGTCGGTATTGGTGCTTACACTGTGGCATCCTTTTGCAGAACCATCGGTGATACCCATATTATTGTTACCCATTTCTGGCCGGTACTAATCGTCTTCAGTGGGCTTGTGGGTGCAGGGTTTGGTGCAATTGTCGGACTCCCGGCATTGAGACTTAAACATCTGTACCTTGCCATTGCGACACTGTCATTTCAGATGATTTTTCAATGGGTCATTCAATTCATGTCCTTTTTCAACCAGGGTCAGACAATATCTGTCGGCCGTGTCTTCTGGTTCACCGGAAAGGTCGGAAGAGATGATCATTATCTGTTCTGGTATTTCATTATTCTGGCAATAGTGATTCTTTTAGGATTTGGCATCAGAAATCTTCTTAAAACCCGCTATGGCAGATGTCTTATAGCTGTCAGGGATAATGACCGTGCAGCTGATGCCATGGGCATGAATCCGGGCCTGACAAAAGTCTATGCCTTTGCGTTGGCCGGTTTTTTTGCCGGTGTTGCCGGTGCCTTGCATGCTTATGTTTATAGAGGTGTTGGTTTTGAGTCATTTACCCTCCATGAATCAATCGCCTATCTTGCCATGGCCATTGTAGGAGGCCTTGGAACATTAAACGGATCATTCTGGGGACCGGTGGCTATTAAATATCTGGATCTTCAGGTGGAACACCTTGCTGAGGTTGTCGGACAATACATGCCATCCAGCATGAATCTTGCCACCGCCTTAAAGCCCTTTACTTTTGGTCTTGTGATTGTTCTGTTCTTAATCTTTGAACCACGGGGGATTGCTAACTGGTGGAGAATCATAAAATCGTACACCAAATTGTGGCCATTTAGATATTAATAGATTATATAAATTGCAGCGCCACTTAATATAATATTGTAAGTAATAAAATCTTAACCAAGAAGGAGCAAAAAACATGAAAACCAAAAAATTATCATTTTTAAACGCTTTACTGGTTCTTGTTATTATGTTTGCATTTACAGCAACTGCAAATGCAGGAAAGGTTTACAAACTCGGGTTATCCCTTGCCATCACAGGACCGACCTCTGATGCAGGCAACCCCTATTCAAAAGGTGTTGAAGATTATTTTAAATTTGTAAATGAAACAAAACTGCTGGGTACTGATACCATCGACTGTACCATTAGAGATGATCAGTATAAAACAGATATCACTAAAAGAAATTTTGAAGACTATATGGATCAGGGAATTGTTCTCTATCTGAACTATTCCACAGGAAGCACGCTTGGGTTGAAAAAAGACTTTGAAGAAGAAAAAATTGCTGTAATACCCGCTTCTTTTCACCGTGGGAACCTTGAAGACTCACATTACATCTTTTTGCCGGTAGCATCGTATTCAGAGCAGGTCATCAGTTTGGGAGAGTTTGTAGCAAAAAATCATAAAGGCGGGACGCCTAAAGTGGCTCTTTTCCTTCATCCTTCCGCTTTTGGCCGTGGACCTCTTGCAGACACCGAGGCAGCTGTAAAAGCAGGACTCAATATTGAAATTGTCGAAGTAGTTGAACATGGTAAAGATCTTGATAATACTGCTATGTTACAACGTCTCTTGAGTAAAGGTGTTCAATATGTGATCTGCCAGACAATCCAATCACCGGTTGCAACCATGCTCAAGGATGCAGAGCGTCTTGGACTCACATCAAAATCCTTTGGTGAAGCAGGTAAACTGACATTCCTTGGCGCTCATTATACAGGCGGGAATGACTTAATTGCGCTTGCTGGAACTGCCACAGAAGGTTTCAATTGGGTATGTTCCTATAACCTTACCTCGGAAGATACTGAAGGAACAAAACAGCAATTGGCTCTTGCCAAAAAATATGGTCGTGACGATAAAGCTGCCAATTCCCATAATTATGCAAACGGCATCATGGTTGCACAGGTCGCCACCGAAGCCATCAGACGGGCTAAAGCTGCCGGCCTTGAAGTTAACAAGACAAATCTGTACAATATGCTCAATGGGATGAACGGTGCCAATGCATATCATCCCTATACAACAGTTGGTCCGGTAACGTATTCACCAACAGACCATGCCGGTGTTGATATGCTCCAGATATACACTGTAAAGGGTGGAGTATTCAAAAAAGTCGGAAGTCCGATGCAATCTGAATACATGAAAAAAATTCAATAAGGTTTAGATAATATTTTTCTGAACATTAACCGTCCGGGAGTCCAAGCAAAAGAGGTTGGATCCCCGGTCGGTTTAACCTTAAAATGAAGAAAGTGCATATGGAAAAAAATCTGCTTGAAGTAAACAATATTGAAGTTGTCTATAATGACATCATTCAGGTCCTTCGTGGCGTCAGCCTTAATGTGCCCCAAGGAAGTATTGTAGCTTTACTTGGAACAAACGGTGCCGGCAAAACCACAACCTTAAGAGCTATCAGCGGCCTTCTAAAACCTGAAAACGGAGCAACAAAGGAAGGGTATATTAAATTTAACGCTATGGATACCACCCATCTTACGGGAACAGATATCGTTAAACTTGGAGCAGTCATGGTGCCTGAAGGCAGGCGAGTGTTTAAACATTTAACAGTAAATGAAAACATCCTGGTCGGATCCATTACCAGAAAAGACGGATCAAAAAAAATCCATGAAGATAACGAACTGATGTACAAACATTTTCCCAGACTTTCAAAGGTTACCAACCGGATGGCCGGATACAGTTCAGGCGGAGAACAGCAGATGATAGCCATTGCAAGAGCATTGATGGCAGCCCCCCAGATGCTGATGCTGGATGAACCATCTCTCGGTCTTGCACCCATTCTTGTCAAAGAAATATTTGAAAATATTCAAAGAATTAATAAAGAACTGGACACCACCATTCTGGTTGTTGAACAGAATGCCAAGGTAGCTTTAGCGGTATCTGATTATGCCTATATTATGGAGTCCGGCAAAATTGTTCTTGAAGGGCCATCCAAAGAGCTGCAGAACAACCCGGATGTAAAAGAATTCTATATGGGAATCACCAAGGGTGGCGGTAGGAAATCATTTAAAGATGTTAAATCGTATAAACGACGCAAACGCTGGATGTAGATAGTTATTTTAGGAGTTCGCTATGAAGATACTGGTTGGATATAATGGCGGTGAAGTTGGCAGACTGGCTCTTTGCCTTGCCAGGGATTATGCACAGACACATCATGCCTTTGTCTATGTGGTAACCTCCATGGAAGGCGGCTCTTCTGAAAAACCATCAGATATTATCAAGGCTGAAGAGGGACTTGAATTCGCTAAACGGTTGATGGGGGATGCCGGCGTGCAATGCGATGTCCAGCAAAGTGTCCGAGGCCTTTCGCCAGGAGAAGACCTGGTGGCCTTTGCCAATGAAAACCAAATTGATCATATCTTTTTGGGCATCAAAAAAAAATCCCGGGCAGAAAAAGCAATTTTAGGTTCTACAGCACGACAGGTCATTCTCAAAGCGCCCTGCCCGGTGACATCGGTAAAATTTGATCTGGATACCATTTCAACTACTGACCTTTTAAAGGGCAAAAAAATCCTGGTCGTGGATGATGAGCCCGATATCCTGGAAACAATTGAAGAGTTGTTAGATATGTGTATCCTTGATACAGCCGCCACATTTGAAGATGCTAAGAAAGCGATCTCCCAGAATACATATGATATTGCTATTCTCGATATCATGGGGGTTAACGGGTATGATATTCTTAAGCTTGCCCGCAAAAAACAAATCCCTGCTCTTATGCTCACAGCCCATGCACTGAATCCTGACAATTTAAAAGAATCCCTTGAAAGAGGGGCTGATTCCTATATTCCAAAAGATGAGCTGGCCAATCTGATGGACCATGTTGCCGATGTAATTAAAACACGCATTGAGGGCAAGGGGCAAGGCGCCTGGTTTAAAGTTTTAAAGCCGTTTTTTGATAAATCTTTTGGCAAAGGATGGCGGAACCCGAACAGGGCCTTTTGGAATTCATTTGATGACAAATATGGTGGCTGAACCTTTTTCAGGCTTTTCCAATACATAGTCACAATATCATTGTAAAAATAATAAGCCGTATTTCTTTCTTTTTATTTAAAATAAAAAGAAAGAAATACGGCTTATTTAATATAAAAAATAAAAAAAAACTTACAAACAAAAGCCTTCAATGGTAAAGAAGAGGGTATCTAAAAATTTACGGAGGAGTGCCATGAAATCAAGCCGTTTTAATATCCCAGGCTCATTTAATATCATTGTTGCACTGTTTATCATCCTGTTTTTATTTTCCGGGTGCGCTTCGGACAAATCAAAGATAGACAAGTTTCTTTTAGAAGCACAAAGCTACTATGACAAAGGCGAATATCAAAAAGCCGTTATTCAGATTAAAAATGCCATTGGTATTAAAAATGATTCGCAAAAAGCCTATGACCTTTTGTCCAAAACATACCTGAAACTTGGCAATGGCCAGGAGGCGTTCAAGGCTTTTTTGAAACTTGAACAGATTGATTCTGAAAAGTTAGAATACAAGATTCAACTGGCTTCCTTTTATCTTCTGGGAAAAAATAAATCCGAAGCTAAAAAACGAGTTGACCAGGTTTTACTAAAAGACCCTGAACATATTCAGGCATTATTCTTGAGTGCGGGCATCATGAGCCTTGACAGAATAGACCCAGACAAGCAAGAACTGGACAAACAGGTCCCAGACGGACAAGACCTGGACGAACAGGACCTGAACAACATTACAAATGTCTACCAAAAAATCCTGACTATTGATCCCAAACAGGCCAAAGCCCATATGGCTCTCGCACAAATTTATGGTAGCCTGAAACAATTTGAAAAAACACAATTCCATCTAAAAAAAACCGTTGATATAGATCCAGCAAATCCGCAATATGTCACTGCTCTTTATCGCTTTTATCTTATTTCCGGCCAATTTGAAAATGCCAAAACAGTGATCGAAGACCTGATCAAAAACAGACCGAATGAAGCTCAGCCCCTGATTTTGTTGAGTAATTTTTATCTGGGTCAAAGAGACATTAAAAACGCTGAGACCACCTTATTAAAAGCCATTGATGTCGACCCGAAAAATATTAATCCCTATATGCTTCTGGCTAAATTGTTAAACAGCCAAAAAAGAGTTGATGAAGCAGAAGAACTGATTCAAAAAGCCCTTAAAATAAATCCGGATAATTTTAATGTAAAAAATGCTTATGCTGATTTTCATTTTGGCAATGAGGCAATAGAAAAAGCAGAAGGGCTTGTGGATGAAATTCTTGCTGCCCGACCCAATTATCTTCCCTCCAAATTATTAAAAGGAAAAATCCTTGCCAAGCAAAAAGATTGGGACAAGGCCATTCTAATTTTTCAAGACCTGGTCAAAGAAGAACCTAACTCTGACATCTTTAACCTTTTTTTAGGGAGCGCTTATTTTGAAAAAAACGATTTAAAACAAGCCAAACCATTTATCTCAAAAGCGCTTGAAAAAAACCCAAATCTTTTTCAAGCCCGACTCATCATGGCAGATATCTATTTTCGACAAAACGATTTATATCTTGCACAAGATCATATACAAAAAGCACTCAAACAATCTCCAAAACACTACAATGCCAATATGTTGTTAGGCAATATCAAACTGGCAGACAAGCAATACCCCACTGCCAAGGCTATCTTCGAGGAATTAATCGAAATAGATCCTAAAAATCCTGCAGCCTATTATCGTCTTGGTCTTGTCTACCAAACCGAGAACAACCCTGAAAAAGCCTTGAAAAACTTCAATGCAGCATTAGACATTAACCCCAATTTAATGGATGTTTTTTCAAACCTGATTGCTGTTATTGCCAATCAAAAAGATTATTCAGCAGCCATTGCCAGATGTGATGTCCAACTTACGAAAGTGAGCGATTCCCCAATCATAGTCTCTGTGATTCTAAACCTGAAAGGAAATTTGCTTTTATCAGCACAGAAAACCGAACAGGGAAAAACCACATTAAAACAGGCCATTGATAAAAACCCCGGTTACCTTACACCTTACATGAGCCTGGCCAGAGTGTTAATCAAACAAAACAAACTGAATGATGCCATTGAACTCTATCAAGCCTTGATAAAAAACAGGCCGGATCAGGCATCTCCCCACGGTCTTATCGGCAATCTGTATGAACAGCAGAAAAAATATGACCTGGCAGAAACACACTATAAAAATGCCCTGGAGATAAACTCAAACTATATCCCGGCAGCCAATAACCTTGCATTTTTATATGCTCAACAGGGGAAAGAATTAAACAAGGCCCTGGATCTTGCCCTACAGGCCAAAGAAAAAGTGGGAAAGCTGCCCGCAGTCATGGACACCTTAGGATGGGTCTATTATAAAAAAGAACTTTATGACAATGCTGTGGCAGAGTTTCAAGCCTGTGTTGATCAAGAACCGGAAAACCCGATTTTTAACTACCACCTGGGCCTTGCCTTAAATAAAAAAGGCGAGTATGTCAAAGCCAAAAAAGCATTGAAAAAAGCACTCGCCCTGCAAAAGGATTTTAATGGCGCTGATGATGCCCAAAAGGTATTGGATCAATTGTAATCATAAAACCCTTTTTTTGTCTTCCGACCCAGCCAGCCAGCTTCAACATATTTTCTCAACAGCGGGCAGGGTCGATATTTGGAATCTTTAAACCCATCGTATAATGTCTCCATAATGGCCAGACAGGTATCAAGACCGATGAGATCTGCCAGAGCAAGGGGACCCATGGGATGATTCATTCCCAGTTTCATGACCGTATCGATATCTTTGGCCTCTCCCACGCTCTGATAAAGACAGAAGATCGCCTCATTGATCATGGGCATTAACACCCGATTAGCGATAAACCCTTGGAAATCATTGGCTTTGTATCTTCATCTTCATCCATAAAATCATCTGGCATTTTAATTTGATCATACAAAAAAACATATCGGTTTTATGCGGATTTTGCCTGTGGGGTCATAAATAAAAAATCTATATGTGGTGTGCGGGACAAGGGTTTTGCCCAAAAAACGCTATGATCTTCTCCAAAAGACCGTATTAATTTGAGAAAGTGCCCCAAAATGGTCTAAATCTTATGATCTGTAATTTGGCACAAAGTATGATGAGATTTTGGCAAATCACAAATAGATGTCTAAAAATAAATAGCCGGAATCTGTATAATATTATCTGCCACCCGTTCAATTTTATCTGAATTGTTAACCAGGATACCAAACTTTGTCTCTGTTTCTTTAAGGAAAGATTTTAACGGCCCAAGCATACGCTGCGTAAGTTTAGTGCCCAGTTTAATTTCAATAGGTATAAATCCAAATGGACCATCAATAATCAAATCTATCTCTGACTTGTCTCGGGTTCGATAAAAATTGAAATCAATCCCAGGTTTTAAAGTGCTCTGAAACCCTCTGATAATTTCTTCTATAACAAAAGATTCAAAAGATGTACCTGCTGACGGATGGATCAGAAGCCGGTCAATCTCTTCTATCTTGAGCAGATGATGGAGAATTCCCTGATCCCGGAAAAATCCTTTGGGCATTTTTTGGATCTTTTTCAGGCTATTTTTTTCAAAACTACACAGATTCCGCCAGACAAATGTGTTGTGGAGTATCTCCAGGTATTCTTTAGTCGTTACAGAACTAACCTCCAGTACTCTTGCAATGGAGGATTGATTAATAATTGTACCGGAATAATAAGACAGGCTCTGGATAAAAAGCCTGAAATTGTGAGTATTGAGACGAGGAAAAAGACGCTGAATATCACGGCGGATATAGTCTGCGAAATATTCGTCCATCCAAAGGCCGTGGAAAAGTGGGTTTGTTTTTCCTTTAATCCGTGGCTCGGGGTAGCCGCCTAATAGCCAGTGCTCATATAGTTGATGAATAGTGACTGACGTCTTTAGATCAGCCAAGTCTTTTAGGACAGTCGAACGGTTTATCAAGAGTTCAAAAATTTTCGGTAAAGGTTTCTCGTATAATTCTACCATTTTAAACGGCCAAAGTTCAATAGTCGCAATCCGCCCTGCAAGGCTTTCAGATAATCCCTTGACAATTTCAGGAGAACTTGATCCGGTCAGCAAAAACCGTCCGCAAGCTTTTCTGTCCTGATCAATAACTCCGCGAAGAACTTTGAACAGCTCTGGAAACTGCTGGGCCTCGTCAATGATGGTTTTATCTTGCTGTCGGCTAAAAAACCCCAGTGGATCACTGGTAATAAGCCGATAATCATCGGGCCGCTCTAAATCATAATACTTCCAGTCTGGATACACAGCTTTGACAAGAGTGGATTTTCCACATTGTCGGGGCCCGATCACTGCAACACAGGAAAACATTCCCATGAGTGTTTTTATTTTATGAGTTAACAATCTAATCTTGTCCGTCATTTTTAAATCCTATCTTTAAAAATGACGGATGTCAATAATATTTTTGGATAGGATCGCCTCTTAACTTTAAACATCAAAGCAAGAGTTAAGAGCAGATCTGAACCTTTTTTTTAGCTGGTAGAAATTGCAGCTAAATTAAAATTACGAAAGCCCAAGGTGGGTTCTATCGTGATGATAATACTCGAAATAATCTGACAAAATGCCTTTTAAATGTTTCGGTTCTGTATCCCAGGGACATGCTTCTATTATCTGCTGAACAGTCCACTGAGCTGTGGGATTCATGGTTACATTGAAGTGAATGACTTTCCGTCGTTCATGACATAAAAAAACAAACACATACAAGAGTGTTAGCAACGGCGTGAAAATGTCGTCAGATAACCGGTTTAAAAATGTATGGTAAAAACGGGCCGGTCCATAATTGCAACCGACCCTTTTAACGATTATTTTCTTACTTTTCTCATTCGATAGCTATCACCTTCGATCAGAACAGCCTCGGTATGATGTAGCAGTCGGTCCAGCAGTGCAGATGTCAATGTGCTGTCATTATTGAAGATTTCAGGCCATTCCTTGAACACCCGGTTAGTAGTGATGATTATAGAACCGCGCTCATATCGTTCGCTGATGATTTGGAACAACAGATCTGCCCCGGTTTTATCAATCGGCAGATATCCAAGTTCATCCATGATCAGCAAAGACGGTTTAAGATATTTTTTCAATTCCAGTTTCAGCTGCCCGGTATGCTGGGCTGCAATCAGGTTATTCACTGCATCAATGGCAGAGGTGAACAGCACTGTGTTGTTTTTCAGGCAGGCTTGATATCCTAAAGCTGTTGCGATATGGGTTTTGCCCACTCCGACTGAACCAATGAGGATGATATTGCTTTTTTCCTCAATGCATTTGAGACGGAACAGGTTCTTTACCTGGGCCTGGTTGATCTTTTTTGGCCAGGACCAGTCAAACTGATCCATGGTTTTGATCACCGGGAACCGGGCCATTTTGATCCGGCGCTGGATACTTCGGTCACGGCGCAGGTTGGACTCCTGTTCAACCAGTTCTGATAAGTACTGGATGTGATCCCATTGTTTCCGGGCTGCTGTTTTTGCTATGGCCTCAAAGTTTTCACGGATAAAGGGCAGCTTCAAGTATGATAGATAGTCTTTGATATCTTTCATTTTTTGCCCCCTATATCGTAAACCGACAGGTCTGGTTTGTTAAGAGTTAAATCCAGCAGATCGCTGTTCCTGGTTAAGTGAAGTGCCCCTGGTTCTTTAACCTGCCGGGACCTTTGTTCCAGCAGATTGGCAATATAATCACAAGAGAAGGCTTTAAAATGACAGGCATCTTCAATGGCACGCCGTACGTTTTCTTCGGGGTATATTTCAGATAAAGCTACAATCTGCCGGATGTGGTGGAACGGATTCATCCGGCGCTGATCCATTTGCCGGTAATATTCCTGGGCTTTATCAGACAGGCTTAAAAATCGCATAAAGATCTTTTGATCCCTTGCCTTTCTCCTGTGTGCCAAAAGAACTTTGGGATGATCCGGATTCTCATAATCCTGCCGCCGGTCATAGCTTCGAATATGACGGGCCACCAATTTATTATCATGATAAAAACACAACCGGTCAGGGTATAACTTCAACGTCAGGGCAACACCGGCCAGTTGGGCCGGTACACTGTACCGGTTGGTATCAAGCGTCATCCTGAACTGCCGGGAGGCACGAACCTGTTTAACAATACTGATATCATAGGGTTCAACCGGCAACGGCTGCAGCGACGGCCTTTCCTGTTCAAACATATCCTTAGGCTTAATACCTGTTTCACCGTGGTTCCTGACATTGGCCACTGTATCCAGCCAGTGTTGAACCAACGGCCCCATGATTTTAAAGTCAGAGATGTCCAGACCATTGAGCAGATTTTTTTTGACATACCCCACAGCATTCTCAACAATCCCTTTCTCGTTGCCTTTGCCCACGTTGCAAGGAACAATTTTAAACCCGTAATAATCGGCAAAATCCATGTAACGGGGGTTAAATACCGGTTCATTGCCGATGGTCCTTTTGAGTACAGCTGATTTAAGATTATCCACCATAACTTTTTGCGGTACACAACCAAAGAAATGAAAGGCATTCTGATGACACCCTAAAAAATGCTCCATGGTCTGGGACACGGTAAACTCAACATACATCATTCGGCTGTGGCACAGTACCATAACAAAAAAACTTAATTTCCGGCTGGTGGAACCCACCCGCACATTGCCAAAACTGCCCCAGTCCACCTGGGCACATTCACCCGGGGCAAAGCTAAGCTTTAAATAGGGGGTTACTTTAGGCGGTCTGATTTTGCGAACATAATCGGTCAGGATAGTGATGCCGCCGTCAAACCCACTTTCCTGGATACGCTGATAAATCTGTCTGGCCGTATAATCATGGGTTTCAAGCATCCGGACGATATCGTTTTTATAAGGATCCAATTTGCTGGACCTTTTTGCCGATCGTCGGGGCAGGTATCTGTTTTCATTGGCCCATTTAGCAATCGTTCGGTGATCCAGTCCCAGTTCATCGGAGATCTGACTGTAGTTTAAACCATCCCGGGTAAAATAGTTTCTGATCCGCACATAGGTTTCATAATCGATCATCGGGCACCTCCCAGGATCTGTTTGAGGCTCATCATGTTACCTGTGCGATGATCATCACAGCATGATTCAATGGACAGCACCTGATAGATGGGTTTCTGCCAGGCAACCAGATTGTTCCTGATCAATCCGGATCTGGCCTCGTTGAGACAGACTTGATCCATACCAAGCTTTTTCATCAGGGCCAGATCACCATAATAACTCAACCCTTTATCGTCGGCCACGCAGACCAGGAACAGGTATAACGTCGCCTGACTGTGGCTTAAATTTTCAATGTGCCGGTTGCGCACCAACCGGTGATCAAGCCAGCTAAAACTTTTAGGTGTTTTTCTGATACGGGTGTTTAATACCGGTGTTTTTTCAATCACTTTATCCTCCTTCATGTTGCGGTTGCAGACATAAAATGTCCTGCCCGGATTGTTGCATGGCAAGGAGGGTATTTGCGATGTCATCTTGTAACGGTGAACCGATAAAATTAGAGATTAGTCCTATGATAACAGGCGGTTGTGCTAATAAGAGATCTTGTAACGCAATCACATTTTTTCGATCACTATCCCTCGTGTTTTCAGTATCTTGCGCGTTTAAGTGATCTTGTAACGCAGTCTGAAGCTTGGGCCGTTTCCAGTAGTCTGGGTTTTTCTTTCTCCAAGCTCGAACACGTTCCACATGTTCAGAACCCTTAAAATAGTTTTTATTCTCTGGTTTGCTCAGCCACTTTTTATGGCCGGCCTTTTTGCTTGCTTCTTTACATGCCGGTTTTCGGCAATATATCTGTTTTTCAATATTTCTCGGGTCCGGCACAAATAAGCGTCTGCAATGGCGGCACTTTTTCTTAATTATTCGTTTCATTCACAATCACCTCCAGATGAGGGTGACTATTTATGATTCGTATTTTTATTGGAAGAAAATAATTGGCTGAAGCCAAGAAAATTGAAGAAGATTGATTTTAAAATTTCTATTGTGAAGAAAATCTAGTGAAGAAGATTTATACAGTTTCACACCGGTGTCACAGGGACATTTTCAGAGCGGCCATGACACAAGAGTTTAAAATTGCTAATCGGGAATTCAATTTGAATATCAAAGTCATGATAAAAAATGTGAAAATTATAGTCTCCATAATGCTTGAGGGCTCTATCAAGTACCACCCAAATTATAAATGATTTCAGCCAAGACGGATTAATGCGAGGGACAGGTATCACCACCTGAAAACAGAGGCATGATAAAACAAATTTATTGTAAAATATTATCATTGAGGCTATATTTAAAGACAAAAACACTTTGCTTAAGAGGAAGGAATAAAAAAATGAACCAGACCTATCAAGATCCGGGACGGGCTGAAGAAATCAGTCAAATTCTCGAACCGTTGATCCGACGGATCATACGTGAAGAACTATCCA
>JBDRQO010000042.1:0-28309 GCA_043826275.1 Pseudomonadota bacterium | reverse complement strand
TACTTTTGGAGAGGTTCCTTTTTCACCTGGTTTCGGCCAAAGATATGACACCCATCCGCCTTCAGGATTGTCTTCAGCGATTTCATTAAACGCTACAAAAAAGAGCACGCCATTAGTATCCTTAACGCCGGAAAGACTTTTACCATCAAGAGATGGTTTTATGGGATGCATAAGCATCTTTGCATCAAGATCCTGTACCCAGACATAACCCTGGCCACCGGCGAATATGAATTCTCCTTTAGGGTCCTTGAGGGCTTCAAATGCTTTTTCACCATCTTTTTCAAGCAGTTTTGCCGCTGCAATGGCTTTATCCTTACACATTTGGGCGGTTAGTGTTTCTGAAAATCCGTTACCTGCAAAGCAGAGTGCAATGATAAAACCAACAAAAACGATTAAAGATTTTTTAATCATGTCTATCTCCTTTAAAAAAGTTATTTTAAAACAAAACCATTTTGATTCTGTAACCTCCGGGATTGAAAGGCCCGATTTGATCTAAAAGCATCCTTTTTTTAAATTTACATGTAACCTGCATCTTTATTGTTTGCAGTGCAGTATTGAGTAAATGCAAAAGAAATGCCAGAAGATCTCTAAAACAGTATAATCGCTCTAACCTCCTTAAATTACAAAGAAAAATTTTTATATCCGTATTTCGTTGGTGTTTTCAGATTTTTAAAAGTGAAGGAAAAAACAGTCACTTGTTATCAATTTAAACGTATTGATTTGCCCAGAATTTTTCCGAGAACACGGAGAATCCAGGCAGACATGCCATGCCATTTTTTTTAAAAATATAGTTTGTATGAAAAATCATACAAAACGAGTGGGTAATGAATATCTACGGTGATAGAATTTGTTTTAAACTCCAGGAAAATGAATAATTGCAATGTTATTTTTTGGTGAAGGTTTTTTCATCCACAAGAATAATTTATCCCTGGTTTTTCAACAAAGCATCCAATGCCTCAATTAAAACTCAGGTTACATTGGTTTTTATTTTCTTTGGCATACCTTTCAATCCGTTCCGCAAGTGGGCAAGGAAAAGCAATGGTTATGCTTTGGATAGGGTCCTGGCACTGGTCTTTTAATATTTAAGTCGGGCATAGTAGGACTTCTTTGCCGCCTCCCTTGCATCTTTCAAGGTATATATGTTCTGCTGGTTAAGAAGCGGTATCATTTTTAAAAAAATTTCAGCGGTCATCATGGCATCCCCCAGGGCAGTGTGCCTTCCGAAAATATTGACCCCCAGCCGGATGGAGATGTTTTTAATATTATGGGATTTCTGGGTAGGATGGAGGACTTCGGACAACAGCAGTGTGTCCAGCAGCGGGTTGATAAACGTTACGCCGGTTGCCTCTTCTTTCATCTGAAACATCCGCATATCAAAGGCAGCATTTTGGGCCACAAGGACGGTATCTCCACAGTACTGGTGGAACAGTGGAAGCACGGTTTCAATAGGGGGTTTGCCCTTGAGTATTTCCGGCCGAATACCATGGATTTTGATGCCCTCGGAAGGAAGGAACCGCCCAGGATCGATCAATTGATTGAAATTCTCGTTTTTCAAGATCCGGTTGTTAATGATCCGAACCGCACCAATGGAGATTATTTCATCCTCCTTGGGATCGAGCCCTGTAGTCTCTGTGTCAAAAACCGTGAAACTTAATTCGGTCAGCAGGCGGTTATCCATTTCTGCCTTCTGGCTGGGTTGTTCAAAAAGGTTAAACTCATAAAATTCAGGCTGGTTGTCCGACAAAATCGCTAAATGACGAATGGTTTTAGATCGAGCAGCAACCTTAACCGCCGGAAGCATCAGCCGCAGACATGCCAGCTGCTTGTTTTGCTTTCTGGTAAATGACCATAGTTCCCATTCATGGTATTTTTTTACATCCTCCAGGGTCAGCGGCAGGTGGTAGTTTTCAAAAACCAGGGTTTCCTTTTCCCATGAATGAAGGGTTTTAAGTGGAATTTCATCGCCTTCCCAGTCAAAGTCCAGACAAACAACGGTTTCTTTTTTTTCAATGGCTAAACCGAACCGGCTCTGGCCCGTTTCTTTCTGAAGACACTGAATCATGAACAGCATGGCAGCGATCATGGAATAGCTGTCCACCTTGATCCAGCTCTCTTTATCAATCTTCCCGAAGGTAATGGCAACGCCCAGACTGCTTAGAGATTTTTTGGAAATGCTTCTCATAAGGTGATGGGCCAGCATGTCGATCATGGGCCACTCTTTGTGAATATGGCTGGAGTGTTCAGTTAATGTTCTATTCAGAATGTTTCCGATGACCATTACTTCTTTATGAATGATCTGTTGAAACCGATCCAGCTGTTTTTGTGTCATCTGGGGATAGCTTAAAATAGTTTCAATGGCTGCCTGTATGCTGGCTAACGAAGTCCTGACGCCTGTGGTCAATGATTGAAGCAGAGAACCTATCTGCCGGTTAAAAGCCATCTGCTGAGTGATTTCCCGCATAATCATTGCAAATCCTGTAAACTTCTGGGCATTGTCTATAATGGGTATGGCCTCAACACGAACCAGTTTGTTGTTATCCAGGACAATAACAAAGTAGGCGGCAACATCAGTATCTTTTCGGCTTATTTTTTCGGAAATTTCTTCCAGGGCGTGGTCGATCAGTTCTTTATCAATGATTCTGAAAATCGAACGTCCAAGTCCCATGAATTTACCTTTCCCATTGATGCTGCTTTTCAGTTTTTTAAAGTCCTTGGATTCAGAGGAGTGTTCTCCATCTTCGGCAAGGCTGCCTGTTAAAAGGTAATTTGCCCTGTTATTGTACAGGAGTATCTGTCCTTGACTGTTGCAGGCGATGATGCCTGCGGTCAGTTCGGCCATGACAGCTGCCAGGATTCTGATTTCGGCATCAGCTTCGGCCATGGCGGTTTTAATTATGGCCTGGACTTTTTTTTGCTGGCCTTCATACAGGTCTGCACCATGATTGATTACATTGGCCAGGCGTTGAATTTCTGAACCGCCTTTGATATCAAGACGATGGGAAGGGTTGGTGGAATTTATAATAGACGTCTCTTCGGCAATGTTATAGATGGGGAGGATATAGCGTTTGAAAATCCAAACCAGAAAAAAAAGGGAACCTGTCAGGATAAAAATGAGTAAAAGAAAGATCAATTCAGCATGATGATTAACAAGACTGATGAATTGAATTTTTTCTTCAGAAGACAGAGCCTGCCAGAAAATAATTCCAATGGTTGCCATACCGACAGCAATGTATCCGAATGCAACAATGAAAAATATACAGAACTTATTGGTTCTGATCATGCCTGGCCCCCTGTGTCTTCTATTTGGTGTCCTACCTAAAATCGCTAATTCCCAGGATCACGGACAGGAGAAAATAATCCTTAACCGGTTTTTTTCGGGGTCGATTTCAATAGCTGTCACTTCCCAGAAGATTCTTGACAGTGTCCACGACATCTGAAATGGAAAATGGTTTTGTGATGAAACCGTCAGCTAAAAGCCCCATGCCCTTTGCAATATCAATGTCGCGCGCCAGGGCGGACAGAAAGATGATTTTGGTGTGCGGCAGTTTCGGATTCTGTCGCACCTTCTGGCACACTTCATAGCCGTCCATGCCAGGGAGCATGATGTCCAGTAAAATCAGATCTGGATTAAAACTTTCAATGGTCTCAATAGCCTCTTCACCGGTTATAGCCACTTTAACATCAAAGTCGTTTTGTTCCATGAGAAATTCCAATGGTATAACGATATTGGGTTCATCCTCCACGATCAGTATTTTTTTCTGCATTGGTTTACCTCTAAGCCATTAAAATTTCGGGCTATCGTTATAATTGGCCAAAAAAGACCGTTATTTAATGGCCTATATATTTTATAACCAAACATAGCACTTTTTTCAATAGCTCTTTTTATATCATCATACCCTGTCGAGTGTTCAAATTACTCAGTCCCGGCCAGATTTTCATAGCGTCCTTGACTTTTCTAATTAAATAAATTAATTCATATAGACATGTGTTGTACTATATGCGTACAATAGAAATTAAATATCATTTTAGCAATTAATTTTTATCTGTTTGAGGTGATTTAAGACAGCAGTAAAAAGATAGTTTCGCTCAATTTAACAGGAGGGAAGCATCAATGAGATTTGACTGGGTTGCATTATTATTATTTCTGGTTTTCTTTTTTTATTCCCCTGTGATGGCTAAAGATCAGCCTGGCCCCGAGTCTGAAAATAATCATCCTAAGATAGAGCATCAGTCAACTACTCAGGATAAGGCCGATACGCACACAACCAATACTCATGGGCATATTGATCTGGGTAGAATTCTGCCCCTTTTTTCCTGTATTCCCTTTGCCGGCATGCTATTGTCAATAGCATTATTGCCTTTGATATCACCTAATATATGGCATCATCATTTTGGTAAGATTTCTGCATTCTGGGCAGCTTGTTTTGCTATGCCGTTCATCTATATCTATAAAGGCCTTGCTGTATATGAAATTCTGCATATTATCCTGGCAGATTATGTTCCTTTTATTATTTTGTTGTGGGCATTGTTTACCGTGTCCGGAGGGATTTTATTAAAAGGAACTTTAAGGGGAACACCTGTGGTAAACTCTGGTATCATCCTGGTGGGTACGTTACTTGCTTCGTGGATGGGGACAACCGGAGCTGCCATGCTCATGATCCGACCATTTTTAAGGGCAAATGCCCATCGCAAAAACAAGACATTTATGGTGGTCTTTTTTATTTTTTTAGTGGCAAATATTGGCGGAGCATTAACACCTTTGGGCGATCCTCCTCTTTTTTTAGGGTTTCTCCACGGCGTCAGTTTCTTTTGGACGTTGAAAATTTTACCCCACATGTCCCTGGCTATCATTCTACTTATTACGATTTACTTTTTTCTGGACAGGTATCATTATAAAAAAGAAGCAGTGGTTACACCGGATGACGGAGAGAAACAACCATTACGGATTGTGGGAACGTATAATTTTATTTTTCTTGCAGGGATAGTGGCGGCTGTATTATTCAGCGGCATTGTGGATTTGGGTGAGATCTCTACCTTTGGTGTTCACAGGGCTATCCAGGACTGGCTGAGAGATATTTTTCTAATTGGTTTAGGCATTGCTTCTTTGATGGCTACGCCTAGAACACTCAGAGAAGAAAATGAATTTTCCTGGTTTCCGATTATTGAAGTTGCGTATCTGTTTATTGGTATTTTTATTACCATGATTCCCTGTCTTCTGCTGTTAAAAGCCGGATCTTCCGGCGCATTTGCTTTTTTGATTAATGCAGTTAAAACGCCTGTCCATTATTTTTGGGTCACAGGTCTGCTGTCCGCATTTCTTGATAATGCACCCACATATCTGACATTTTTTAACACAGCGCTGGGCAGTTTTTATTCAGGGTTGACAGAAAGCGATGCGGTCCCATTATTGATGACGGAAAACGCTGTTTATCTCCAGGCTATTTCATCGGGTGCTGTCTTTTTCGGTGCCTGTAGTTACATTGGAAATGCACCGAACTTTATGGTCAGATCCATTGCCGCCGAATCCGGGGTAGATATGCCCAGCTTTTTTGGGTATATTCTAAAATATTCATTAATATTTTTAATACCCATATTTGTTATTGTTACCTTTGTTTTCTTTTAATATAAAGTGTAAGAGGGTTTTTCTACACACTTGGAGTGATAGAATATGAATATTGATCTTAAAGGATTAAAGATTGCCATTATTGGTGGAAACAATCCATGTCGGCGAATTCTTGAAATTTTGACAGGCCCGGGGTTGAAAGAGTTGGATTGTAAAGTGCTTTTGGTTGCAGATACGTTAAAGCGTGTTGAAGGTATTCAATATGCCCAGGCAATCGGTATTAAAACCTCCATTGATTACGATGAAATATGCAAACTTGCGGATCTGGACCTGATTTTAAAATTAAAAAATGATGAACTGCTCTCTTGTATGATTGAAAAAGTACAGGCCAAAAGTGTAACCATTCTTGATCTGGATGATTATTCGGCCATGTCATTTATCCATCTGCTCAAGCTTGAAGAAGAAAAAATAAAAATCAAACATAAAATATACACTGAGAAGATTGACAGTACCAGCGTTGCAAAATTGTTTGATGAGTTCTCTTCTAAAATTCAGGAAAATATAGAAGAAGAAAATAAATATCTTGTTATGGAAAGAGAAGATCTTATTAAAATGGAAAAAGAGTTCTCACAGGTTATTCAAGGCAGCATGATCCCTACGTTTATTATCAATAATGAACATATTATCACCCACTGGAATACTGCCGCCGAAGAACTGACCGGATACAAGTCCTTTGAGATGGTGGGAACAGACCGTCAATGGGTGCCTTTCAGGTCAGGCAAAAGACCGACCATGGCTGATGTCATTGTGGGACAGATGTCAGAAAAAGATGTGGAAAAATTTTATGGGTCCTCCTGGCGAAAATCCAGACTGATCCGGGAAGCCTATGAGGCTGAGGAATTTTTTCCCCATTTAGGCGAAGAGGGAAAATGGATTTTTTTTACAGCAGCGCCCATTAAATCACCGGATGGAAAAGTAATCGGTGCGATTGAAACCTTAAAAGATATGACAGAAGATAAAAAGGCGCAGCAGGAAATTTCCTTACAGGACAAAGAATTATCAAAGCTCCATGAAAAATATAAAAATTCAGAGGAAAAGTATCGGTCATTATTCAACGATAACCCCAGCCCGATATTTCTAATAGATCATTCCACCCTTGAAATACTGGATATCAACCATCGGGTGGTGGAAACATATGGGTTTTCCAAAAGACAATTGCTGGGAACTCCTTTTCTGGATTTATGTGATAAGTATGATAATGATATTAAAGAATGCCTTGAGACCCTGATTGATGGGCACTCCGTTCTTTTTACAAAGAAAAAGAATTATAAAAGCGATGAGAGCTCATTTTTTGTAAATATTCTTGTTGTTGATGCCACTTATAGTAATCGGGATGTATTGATTGCATCGGTGACCGATATTACAGAGAGTGTGGAAAAAGAGACTCAATTGATCCAGGCAGGAAAACTTGCAACCCTTGGAACCATGGCAGCCGGGATGGCCCATGAAATTAATCAGCCACTGAATGTTATTCAAATTTGTGCGGATTTGATTTTAAAAATGATTAAAAAAGGAATGACCATTCCAGAAGATGAACTGGTCAATATTGCCACGGATATTATTGACAATGTTGCCCGGGCTGCTGCTGTTATTCGGCATGTCAGGGATTTTGCAAGACAATCTGAAAGATATCTGAAACAATTATGCATCAATGACCCAATCAAGGATGTCTTCAAGGTGGTTGGCCATCAGGTTACGGTTCATTCGATTAAGTTGGAATTGGACCTTGATCCGGATATTCCAGATATCCGGGCTGAACACAATCGGTTGGAACAGGTGTTTATTAATCTTGTCACCAATGCCATTGATGCCATGGATGAAAAAGCAGAAAAATCAGAAGAATTTGTGGAAAAAATACTGAGTATCAAGACCAGTCACAAGGATGGGAAGGTATTGGCGATAGTGTCTGATACTGGAATAGGCATGACAGATCAAGTTAAACAAAAAATTTTTGAACCGTTTTTTACCACAAAAGAAACCGGCAAAGGGACCGGCCTTGGAACCAGTATCAGTTTTGGTATTATAAAAGATTATGGTGGAACCATTGATATACAGAGCGAAAGCGGCACAGGGACAACATTTATAATTTCATTTCCCGTGTTTGGATAAGGAAAACAATTATGTTAGCAAATAAGATTTTAATAGTCGATGATGAAGAAATTATTGTTCGACTGCTTTCGATTTCTTTGAGAAGTGACGGATATGAGACTGTTACTGCTAACAGCGGTGAACAGGGACTTGCTGTTTTTAAATCCGAATCCCCTGATATCGTGGTGACCGACATTAAAATGCCAGGTATGGACGGCCTTGAATTACTAAAAAAGATAAAAGAAATTGATCCTGAAAAAGAAGTGATCATTGTGACAGGGCACGGGGATATTGATTCGACCATTACCGCACTGCAGTATGGTGCCAGTGATTTTATCAATAAGCCGGTCAGGGACGAAGCGCTTGCCATTGCCTTAAAAAGAGCAAAAGACAAGATTGCCATCAGAAAAAAACTTGTTGAATACACCTATAACCTTGAACAAAAAATTGAAGAAGCCACTGAAGAGATCCGTCGCAGATCCAATTTTCAGCAATTGCTGATCAAAAGCAGCACAGATGCCATTGTGGCCTTTGATAATGAATGGAACGTGGTGGTGTTCAATCCTGCGGCTGCAATGATGTCCGGAGATGAACCCAAGGATGTTCTGGGTAAAATGACCATTGAAGAGTTATACACGCCTGATATGGTAAAGATTTTTAAAGAACAGGCAAAGGTGGACTATAATCAGAAAGTCATGCCGTGGAAGGAAGATGTATTCAAGACCAAAGACGGCAGAAAAATTCCTGTTCGGTATACCTGTAATGTTTTGTATGAACAAGGAGAATTTGTCGGGCTGGTTCATTTTATTCAGGATTTGACAGAGATCAAACGACTGGAAAAAGAGCTGGTTCAGTCCGAACGGCTGGCTGCAGTGGGCCAAACGATCAGCGGCCTTGCCCATTATGTTAAAAATATTCTCATCGGCCTTAAAGGCGGCAGTTATGTGGTTGATGTGGGCCTGGCAAAAAATGATATGGACAAGTTTAAAACCGGCTGGCAGACCATCAAGAACAGTATTAAAAGAGTCAGTAATTTAACCCAGGATCTGTTGAGCTATTCAAAGAATAGAGAACCGGAAATGGAGCTATGTTCGCCCAATGAGATTGTGGATGAACTTGTCAATTTGATCAAAGATTATGCATTATCAAAAGATGTCATTATTTCCAAAAATATTGATCCTGACCTCGGTGAAATCATGGCTGATCCTCAGACCATTCATAGCTCATTGTTGAATTTGATAAACAATGGCATTGATGCCTGCATGGAAGATGAAAATATTGATAAAAAACATAATGTTACGATCACCACTTATACCGATAAAAATGATTGGATTTGCTTTGAGGTAAAAGATAATGGGAGTGGCATGGATGATGAAATTCAAAAACAATTGTTTGATCCGATGTTCAGTACAAAAGGCGGGAAGGGAACCGGCCTGGGGCTTCTGGTAACCAAAAAACTTATTGAAGAACACAAAGGTAAAATTGATGTTGAAACCAGTTTTGGACAGGGATCTAAATTTACGGTGAAACTTCCCTTTGAAAATAAAAAGGGAGTTGTTATATCGTGACCATGGAGGATAGATTATGAGTAAAAAGGTTCTTGTGGTAGATGATGATCAGGATGTCAGATCATTTGTAGTCACAGTTCTTGAAGAAAATGGTTATACTCCTTTGGTTGCAAAAGATGGAGTAGAAGGTAAGGAAGTGATTGATAAGGAGTCCCCGGATTTGGTGATCCTTGATGTTCTCATGCCGCGAGGCAGCGGTATCCGCCTTTACCATAAACTCAAAACTGATGATAGGTATAAAGATCTGCCGGTGATCATGTTTACAGGAATTGCTTTGCGGTCTTTTTTAAAATCCCAAAAAGCATTGAATAAATTTGGTGGCAAGCAGGTTCCACCGCCTGATATATATCTTGAAAAACCGGTTGAACCTGAAGAACTTGCTGCTGCCGTCAAGAAAAAAATTGGTTGATGTGTTGGTTAGATAAAAGGATGAGGAGGGGGTATGGAGATTAAAAAACTGCTTTTTGTAACAAAATTTGAAGACCTTTGTTATGATGCACTTAAGTCTTTGTTAACCCTTAGACATGCTGCATTGGAACATGTTGTTTTTCTCAACGTGATTGAAAAAGATAAAGTAGCCCTGCAACGGGGAAGCGGATATCTTAAAGAAGAAGAAGTTAAATTAACAGAAACTGCCAATATTCGATTTATTGACTGGGCTGAGAATTTATTTGAGATGGGAATGGAAGTGGGCGCATATATCGAAGTCTCCACTCTGATCCCTGAAATATTAAAAGTGGTTGAAAAAGAATCTCCGGATCTGATAGTGATCGGTCGTTCTCACAAAGGAGCATTAGAACAATTGTACTCTGGTTCGGATGTGATGGAACTTGTCCGCAGAACACAGGTGCCGGTTCTTGTTTTTAAACACATCATGGATGATAATATTGTTCCTGAAAAGATATTTGAACGGCCTTTGTTTGCAACTAACTGGGGAGAATCCGGCAAAAAAGCGACAGCTTTTTTAAAAGGGCTTAATAATATTATTGGCGAACTGCATATCATGCATGTTCTAAAAGAAACCGCCTTAATCAGTAAAGATACCCATGAAGTTCAGAAAGTCAGAAAGGCTGAGCGAAAAAGGCTGGATGACCTTTGTGATGAATTCGAAGACATTGGTATTGATACAAGACCCCATGTCTATGTAGGAGATCCTCAAAAGGAGATTGAAAAAGCAGCCAAGGAATATCAGGCCAGTATGATTGTTTTAGGCTCCAGTGAAAAGGCAGCTATCCTTGAGCGGTGGATGGGGTCCATTACTAAAAATATTGCGGAAAATTCAATATTTCCCTGCTTGCTTATTCCCAATAAAAAAATATAACCTGATATTCTTGGTGTCGGGCATATCCATCGCCTGTGTTTTTTATTTATTCAGCAATCTGTTGACTCAAAAAAAAACTTTTGATAATGTCACTGCAATTTACAACACGTTCAAACAAGGAAGTACTATGAAATTGCTTTTTATTGATGATGAACAAACGTTCTTAAATTATTTAGCAAAAAGATTGATTTTAGATGGATTTAACGTAACGACAACTTTTTCAGGAGAAGAGGGTGTCGATGCAGCATCAAAAGAGTCTTTTGACGTAGCCGTAGTTGATTTGCAAATGCCGGGAATTGATGGCATTGAAGTTCAAAGAAGACTGAAAGATCTGCAACCGAATTTGCCATGTATTATTCTTACCGGGTATGGAAACATTGAAAAAGCACTTGAAAGCGGAAAGTACAACGCATTTAAGTTTTTATCAAAACCCGTTGATATGGATACACTGATCCAAACTATAAAAGCTGCATATGAGTTTAGAATTCAAAAAGAAAAATTATCCTCTCAAAATGATGAATCTAAATCAAGTACAAAGAAAAAGGGGGTTGTTTCAAAACTGTATGGCAAGTTGAGTAAACTGTACAGTATTGATAAATAATCGTTTTTTAATATTGATTTATTTTACAAAGAGTAGAGGTGAATTCATTGACTCAATATGCAACATCAAAGGCTGGACTAGAGGCTGGAAAAGATAGTCAGATCCGTTCGACTAAATTAAAAACTTTTTTTTCTTTTTTAATTACGTTTATATTTATGTTGATTGCCTGGATTATATTATCCGGGAAATTTGAGCCACTTTTATTGGTGCTGGGAGTTTTATCCAGCTTTATTGTGGCCTATTTCTTTTATGACCTGCTTACGCCGGCCATGGAACCAGGCTATGTGATAATCTTTTTTAGATTTATCTGTTATATTCCCTGGTTACTTTGGGAAATCATGAAAGCAAATCTTCATTTATTACGTATCTCCTTTCATCCACGGATGAAAGAGATGATTGATCCGCATATATTCACGTTTGAAACCAATTTAAAATCTGATATAGCCATCACAACAATGGCCAATTCAATTACCCTGACTCCGGGTACGATTACAATTACGGCAGATACGGATGGCGTTTTTCGTGTCCACGCCATTGACAGGGAATCGGCTGAATCTCTTCCAGGTATTATGTTAAAAAAAGTCGCCCATATTTTTGGAGAACAGATATGAATACGTTTTTTATGTGTATTGCTATAGGGTTGTGTGTTTTGATGCTCTTCTCATTGTATCGGACGCTTTTTGGCCCAACAGTATTGGATCGGCTTATTGGCGTTAATGCTATTGGCAGCAAAACAGTTGCATTATTATTATTGATCGGGGTTCTTTTTGAACGCATTGACATGTTTATTGATATTGCTCTGGCCTATGCGATTTTAAATTTTGTAGCAGTCTTGGCTGCATCCCGGTATTTTCATAAACGAAAAGGATTATATGAAGAGTCCTTTTTAGACTAATGGATATGGTTTAAGAGATGATTTTAAATATTTTAGCAAGTTTCTTTTTAATAGTTGGTTTGGTCTTTTTTTTCGGCGGAGCTGTTGGAATTATCCGAATGCCTGACTTTTACACACGCCTCCATCCCGCGGGCAAGCTTGATACGCTAGGAATATTCAGCATGGTGATTGGCCTTGCCATTTATAATCTGCATCATTTGTCTTTTGAAACCATGCTTTTGTCTTTAAAAATGTGCTTAATCATCTTTTTTATATTTCTTTCAAGCCCCACAGCCACACATTCTATTGTTGATGCCGGCATGCGGGCAGGGTTGCGGCACTGGACCAAAAAGAAGGGACCAATTGAAAATCCAAATGAAAGGAATGGCAAACCATGATCTGGCTCATTGACCTGTTTGTATTAACATTTGTCATTTTCTGTGCCATAGGGGCAATTATGGTAAAAGATCTTTTGGGAACCGCCATTCTATTTGGTGCCTATTCTTTTATGATGTGTCTTTTGTGGGCTGTAATGGGTGCGGTTGATGTTGCTTTCACCGAGGCCTCTGTTGGTGCCGGAGTCAGTACCGTCTTTTTTGTGGCTGCTGTTTTTAGAACTTCCCGGAGGACAAAAGATTGAAATTTATAGGACTGGTAGTCGTATTTATTGTAGGTGCGCTCTTGTTGTACGGAACAATGGATTTCCCAGATTGGGGTGATCCAAATTCTCCAGCTTCTTTACATCTGTCAAATCATTATATTGAGCATGCCATGGATGAGACCATGGTACCCAATTTAGTGACAGCTGTGCTGGCAGATTACAGGGGGTATGATACCATGTTTGAAACTGCGGTTATCTTTTGTGCCGGCCTTGCTTGTTTTTTATTGTTACGAGATTATAGAAAAAAGCAACAACGGTATTACATCCATACTCCCACCGGGATATTGCTCCATGTCAAAAATAGTGAAAGAACAATAAAAGTTGGCAAGGAATTTGCCCATATTGACAAGGATTATGTCCCCCCGGATTTGGTGATAAAAACTATTTGTCGAATTATTATTCCAATTATTCAAATTTATGCACTTTATGTGGTTGCTCATGGTGATTTTTCACCGGGTGGCGGCTTTCAAGGTGGGGTTATTTTTGGTTCCAGCCTTATTCTTCTGGCCATTTCATATGACCTGAAAACCTTGGTTGCACGAATAAAAGAGAAAGTTTTAAGTATGTTGGCAGCCATCGGGGTTTTGATTTATGTGGGCATTGCAACCTTGTGTATGATTATGGGCAAAACTTTTCTTGATTATTCAGCATTGGCCCCTCTGGTATGGGATCCTCATCATGTCAGGGCCCTGGGAATGCTTGGGGTTGAAATCGGAGTAGGCGTCGCCGTTACAGCAGTTATGGCCATTCTTTACATTAATATTGTCTCTGAAGGCAGACACCATGAAGGATTATAGGAAATCGAAATGACAGATCTGTTACCTTTGATCGTAGCAAAATATAATTATTGGCTTTATGTAATTTTAATGATGATCGGCTTGTGGGCCATGATTGCAAAAAACAATCTGATTAAAAAGCTGGTGGGGATGAATATATTCCAAACAGCCATCATCCTTTTTTATGTATCTATCGGATACAAAACCAATGCCACCATACCGATTATTCAAGCGGCTCATGGCGGACATGCAACTGCTATTCATGCGGCTGATTATATTAACCCCTTACCCCATGTTCTTATGCTGACGGCTATTGTGGTTTCAGTGGCAACCTTTGGTGTTGCCATGGCTCTGGCGGTCAGGGTCTATCAGCGGTATCAGACTCTAGAAGAAGATGAACTCAGAATGCGAATGTCGGAAGATTAAAATATGGAAAATTTGCCTGTCCTCATTGTTGTTGCGCCACTTTTAGCCGGATTGTTTGCCGGCATTTTTGCCTGGATTAAAAAAGAATATTCGTATATTGCCGCTCTCATTGGTTTGGGCGTATCTGTATGTTCAGCTGTTATGGTTCTCATACAGGTTATTCAATCCGGAACCATTCATTACACAGTGGCAGGCTGGGCGCCACCCATGGGTATTGAACTGACCATTGATCTGTTAAACGCCATGGTTCTGGTACTTATTTCCAGTATTGCATTTTTAAATCTGATCGCCAGTTATGAAAGTGTCAATATTGAAACACATGACCGGACCGGATCATTTTACACCATATACATGATGTTTGTATCCGGCCTGTTGGGAGTTACCGCCACCGGCGATCTTTTTAATCTATATGTGCTTATTGAAATTACCTCTTTAACCAGTTATGCCATGGTCGGTCTGGGTGATAAGGATAGAGGACCTCTGGCAGCCCTGAATTATATTTTTGTTGGGGTTATTGGCGCCAGTTTTTATCTTTTGGGTGTGGGATATCTGTATCTTCAAACCGGTTCCTTGAACATGACGGATGTTGCACAGATACTCAAAGATGTTCATGGATCTTCCACGGTTTTAGTGGCCTTTATATTGTGCATGATTGGTATCTGGATCAAAATGGCTCTGTTTCCCCTGCATGTGTGGCTGCCAAATGCGTATACCTATTCCCCCACTGCGTTTTCCAGAGTGGTAGCTCCTCTGATGACCAAAGTGATGGTCTACGTCATGATCCGTTTGATGATCACTGTGTTTGGATTTGATTATATCTTTAACGAACTCAATCTTTCTGAGGCAGTGGTGTGGCTTGCTACTTTCGCCATACTGGCCGGAGGAATATTGGCTTTATCCCAGAAGAATCTGAAAAAAATGCTGGCATATATCATTGTGTGCGAGATCGGCTATATGGTCGGTGGTGCCTGGATGGGTAATACACTTGGAATGACCGGTGCCATTTTGCATATTGCTAATGATGCGTTAATGACTTTTGCTCTTTTTCTTGCTGTGGGAAATATGGTCTATCTATTGGGCAGGGTTGATTTGTCTGATTTAAAAGGCCTTTTTGTTAAAATGCCCTGGACTATGGGCTTTTTTGTTGTGGCAGCATTCAGTATTATTGGTGTGCCGCCCACCTGTGGGTTTTTCAGTAAATGGTATTTGATTCTGGGAGCCCTTGAAAAAGGAGCATATCATTTTGCAGGAGCACTTATCATATCCAGCCTGATTTGTGCAATATTGTTTTTTAAAGTTTTTGAGATCTGCTTTTTTGAGCCCAAGGCAGACGGGCATGGGGGGCATGATTCTCATCCCAAAGTTGAAATGGCAGAAGCTCCGGTCTCAATGTTGATTGTATCCGGAATTGTCAGTCTTTCCCTGATTGTTGTGGGATTATATTCCGGGAACATTGTAAATACGATTATCCTTCCTTTTTTAAAGTGAAGATAAAATGATTATAAAAAAGGCTACCCTATAAATGGAAACCATTATCTCGATTAAACCCCTTTTAGCTGTTTTAGTGACGCTCTGTGTTATTCCGATTATAGTCTCATCTTCAAATAAACCCAATGCCCAGGAATCATGGAAATTTATTGCCGGAATTATCAAACTGGGACTGGTATTGTCCATGCTTCCCACTATTCTTGCAGGAAAGCAGATTGTATTAACTTTGTTCGAAATTGCACCGGGTGCAGCCATTGCTTTCAGAGTGGACGGGCTTGGGATGACGTTCGCCCTTGTGGCGGCAAGTCTTTATATGATCACCTGTGTCTATTCCATCGGGTATATGAGAGGATTAAATGAACATAGCCAGACACGGTTTGGCTGCTTTTTTGCCCTGGCCATATCTGCTACCATCGGCGCTGCTTTTTCAGCCAATTTGCTTACGCTTTATCTGTTTTATGAAGTGTTGTCTTTAGCAACATATCCTTTAGTCACCCATCATCAGGATGAAAAATCAAAGATATCCGGACGAAGATATTTGACTTTTATTTTAGGAACATCCATTGCCCTGGTTCTGCCAGCCATGATCTATTGTTACCATGTGACAGGAACCTTGGAATTTTCAACTGCTGGAATTTTTTCAGGACAATTGTCAAAACCTGCGGCAACGGTTCTGCTTTTAATGTTTGTGTTTGGTTTTGCCAAAGCCGGGATCATGCCGTTTCATTCCTGGTTGCCTGCTGCCATGGTTGCACCAACACCGGTCAGTGCCCTGTTACATGCTGTGGCTGTTGTTAAGGTCGGTGTTTTTTCCATTGTCAGGGTGATGACCGGTATTTTCGGTGTAGAGTTCTTATCTGCTTATAATTTAGGAGTGGTGGTCATGGCCATAGCTTCGGTCACCATCTTATTGGGGTCCTGTATTGCACTTTCCCAGGATGAGCTCAAACGGCGGCTTGCCTATTCCACGATCAGCCAATTGTCGTATATTATTTTTGGTGTGGCCCTGTTATCACCCCAGGGGCTTTTAGGCGGTGTCATTCATATTGTAATGCACGCCTTTGGAAAAATCACTTTGTTTTTCTGTGCCGGTGCTATTTATGTAGCCACAGGAAAAAAATATATCAGCCAGATGAGCGGATTGGGAAAGAAAATGCCGTTCACATTTGCCGCCTTTTTCATTGGCGCCTTAGGCGTGATAGGGCTTCCGCCCACTGGCGGTTTTTATAGCAAATGGAATTTAATTCTGGGTACGTTAGAAGCCCAGCAGACTATATTCATGCTGGTCCTGCTTTTGTCATCGTTTTTGAACGCGTTTTATTTTTTACCGATTGTGTACAAGGCTTTTTTTGGCAAAAGTGAAGACGAAGATCAGGCTATACCGGTTAAAATTAAGGAAGCCAATTTGTGTTGTGTCATTCCTTTGGTTTTAACAGCAGGTATTTCAATTGCTTTATTTTTTTATCCAACGGTTTTTGTAAATCTAATCAAGATCGGTTTGGGTCTTTGATCGAATAACGGAGTCAATTAAGATGGGAATAAAAAAGAAAAAATTTAATGGAGAAGAGTTTGAGGTTCTGGAACATGGCGCAGTCCCGGGATTTAAAACTGCCTTTCACATTATTATCAGCATTGCTGTAGTTTATTTTATCTACATTTTTTCACACATGTCACATTAAATTTGAGTGTTAAAGAAAGGATAGGGAGTCACAAATAATATGAAAAAAGAATTAACCATTTTTGATAATCCCAAAAACGTCAAGCGGCTGCGTATGGGTTTTTTTATTGCCCTTGTTCTGGTCCTGATTGCAGAAAGTTTTGTGGAAATGCACGGTGAATTTTCAGTGGAGCATTTTTATGGATTTTATGCAGTTTATGGATTTATTTCTTATGTCTTTTTGATATTTGCTGCCAAGATCCTGAGGAAAATTGTCATGCGCAAAGAGGATTATTATGATCAATAACATGCTTCCACCTGCATTTGTACTGATATTAGGTGCCATTTTAATCCCATTTTTATCAGGCAAGTTCAAATCAATCTATATGCTGTCCTTACCTGTGATCGTGTTTATGATTTTAATCAACCTGACCACTGGCAACACCTGGATTATTGAGTTCTGGGGATATGAACTGATATTAGGGCGCATTGACAAACTTTCATTGATTTTTGGCTATATCTTTACCATTATGACCTTTTTAGGTGTGTTGTTTGCTCTGCATGTAAAAGATAATTTACAACATGTTTCAGGCTTGGTCTATGCCGGTTCTACCTTAGGCGTGGTTCTGGCTGGAGATTTTTTATCCCTGTATTTATTCTGGGAAGTGATGGCAGTCAGCTCGACTTTTTTGATCCTTGCTTCACGGACAAAAGAATCCAAGGATGCAGGGTTTAGATATCTCCTGGTTCATTTGATTGGCGGACTGTTTCTTCTGGCCGGGATTGTGTTGTACATTCAGAAAACAGGAACCATTGCTTTTGATTATATCGGCATTACCGGAATTGAATCATACCTGATCTTTATTGGTATTGCCTTAAATGCCGCGGCCATTCCTTTTCATGCATGGCTGCCGGATGCATACCCCATGGGAACGCCCACCAGTACCGTTTTTTTAAGTGCATTTACAACTAAATCAGCAGTATATCTGCTTATCAGAACCTTTCCCGGGGAACCTATGTTACTGGTCATGGGTGGCTTGATGGTGTCCCTGCCCATATTTTATGCGGTTCTTGAAAATGATATTCGTAGAGTATTGTCCTACAGCTTGATGAATCAAGTCGGATTTATGCTGGTCGGTATTGGTATTGGAACCCATCTTGCCCTGAACGGAGCGGTAGCCCATGCATTCTGTCATATCCTGTATAAGGCGTTATTGTTCATGGCAGCCGGATCAGTACTTCAGATGACCGGAAAAATAAAATGCACGGAGATTGGCGGTCTTTATAAGACCATGCCTTTGACCTGTCTGTTCTGTATGATCGGGGCCGCTTCCATATCCGCGTTCCCATTCTTTTCCGGATTTGTGTCAAAATCCATGATCGTCAGCGCTTCATCCCATGAGAAATTATTTCTTATATGGCTGGTATTGCAGTTTGCCTCCACAGGTGTTGTGGATCATGCCGGTATCAAGGTGCCGTTTTTTACCTTTTTCGGTCATGATTCAGGTATTCGTGCCAAGGAGCCTCCATTGAATATGTTGCTGGCCATGGGAATTGCTGCATTCTTCTGCGTGGGGATAGGCGTCTATTTTCAACCCTTGTATAACCTGCTTCCGTTTCCGGTTCATTATGTACCCTATACAGGTGCCCATGTTGTCACCCAGCTGCAACTTCTCCTGTTCGGGGCATTTGCATTTACTCTTCTGATTTTATCAGGATATTATATTCCTGAAGTTCGAAGCAAAAATCTTGATATTGACTGGACATATCGCAAAACAGGGGGGTTGGTTTATAAAATTCTTGATGTGGTGTTAAACGCCTTTAACCGGGTTTGTGAAAGCACACTGATGACGATTGTTAAGGGGATTACCTCCTTTTTTATGCGGGCGGTTGCCAAGACAGCTCTCTTCTTTTGCGTAAACGTCTGGTTTTTTCTGGGATATAGAGAGCAACGGCTCGAGATTAAAAAACGGCGGCTATATGATGATATCACTCATGGGACGCTTCCCATTGGCGTTACGGCAGCTGTCTCAATCAGCTTTATTCTTCTGGTTTATTACTTTAGTTCGTAATAAAGGGATAACATGGTAAATTTAACAGATTTAAAACGGATCAATTTATTAAAAACAATTCCAGATCACTTACTGGAAATTATTGCCAAAGAAGCTCAGCTTTCGATTTTTGGGACCGGGACACAATTAATTGTCGACCAGGAAAAATCAGAGACCTTTTACATGCTGGTTATGGGGCAGGTGGCAGTCAAACAACAGCTCACCCCTGATATCGATATCATTTTTGCTTATATTCAGTCAGGGGCTTCCTTTGGAATACCCGCACTTCTTCGCAATCAAAAAGCCTCTTATACTGCTGTTTGCCAGGAGCCTTGTGAGGTTATTACCTTGTCTGGAGAACGCATGCTTGAGTTGTTCGATCAAAATCACGAACTGGCTTATTATATGCTAAAAGGGGCGGCAAACCAGTATAAGCAAAACATGGATCAAAGTGCACAGATGGTTGTCAAAGTGTTAGATGAAAATCCAGCACTCTTAGAGAGCATTGATGAGATCGAAACACCGACACTTGTGATTTGATCCCTTCATTTAAAACAGTTAAACCTCAGTATGATATAGGATTCATCCATGGTTAAAAAAGAGATACTCAAGCCAATTTATTTGTTAAAAGAATTACCCGACCATTTCCTTGAAAAAATAGGTGAAATTGCACAGGTCCAGGAATGTGGTAAAGAAGAGATTCTGTACAGACAAAATGAGGTTCAGACTGTTCTATATATGCTCGTCAAAGGCAAAGTTTTATTAAATTTACGGTCAAGCAAAGGTCAGTTATTGACTTTAGATGAAGTATTGCCTGGAAGAACCTTTGGTGTAACGGCCCTGTTAAACGAATCCCGTACCACATTTGCCGCTGTTTGTGCAGAACCCTGTACTTTAATTACCGTTTCAGGCAAAAAGATGCAGCAATTATTCCAGCAAGATTTTGAAATGGGTCATGTTTTAATGCGAGAAATGGTTGAAATGTATAAAATACGACGTGAACGGCATATCCAGCAATTTGTTCACTCATTGAAGATACATCCTGAAATCAAGCAGTTTGAAGAATAAGGGTTTTTTATTTACGCCAGAATTCAGGCACAAATAAAATAATAACCGTATAAATCTCCAGCCTTCCCAACAGCATGCACCAGGCCAGCAGCCATTTGGCCAGGACAGGCAAATGAGCAAAATTTTCGGAAGGTCCGACACTGCCAAATCCCGGGCCGATATTGCCGATACAGGCAGCCACTGCACCAAAGGATGTTATTATATCCAAACCCATGAAAGATAATAAGATACTGGCCAGAACAAAAAGGCCGATGTAAAGGGCCAAAAATCCAAGAATACTGCGAAGAACATCATCTGAAATCAAGATATTGTTGATTTTAACCTGGCGGATACTTCTGGGATGGATAATCTTAAATAATTCTCGATAGCAATATTTGAAGCACACAAGAATCCGGGCACATTTCATTCCTCCACCGGTTGAGCCGGCTGAACCCCCAATAAACATACACACAAAAAGCAGGACCTGACTCAATCCAGGGAACTTTTCATAATCTGCTGTGGCATATCCTGTGGTGGTGACAATGGAGACCACCTGAAAGCTGGCAAACCTTATGGCATCGATGATAGTCCCATAAACAGAGCCATAAATGTCCCATGAAACGATCAGTGTGAGTACAAAAACAATGCCTAAAAAGAAACGGCATTCCGTGTCCTGCCAGAAGGCCAGGGTTTTTCCCCTGAGCATCTGGTAGTGAAGCGTAAAGTTAATGCCGGCAATAATCATAAAAATGATTATCACCGTGTCAAAATACAGGCTGTTATATTGAGCAATAGAGGCGTTTTTAGTAGAGAACCCGCCCGTGGGCAATGTGGTCAATGCATGACAGGTGGCTTCATATAAGGGCATCCCTCCGGCCAATAAAAAAACAATTTCAAGAACAGTAAAACCCGCATAGACCAGCCAAAGAATTTTTGCTGAATCACTCAAGCGGGGAGTGAGTTTGTCTGGAACCGGGCTTGGGACTTCAGCTTTATATAATTGAATACCACCCACACCTAAGAAGGGTAAAATAGCCATGGACAGAACAATAATACCCATGCCGCCAAGCCACTGTATAAGGCTTCTCCAGAATAGAAGACCCAAACCAGCCCCTTCAATATTGGTCATGACAGAAGAGCCTGTGGTTGTAAAACCGGAAATAGATTCAAAAACTGCATCGGTAATATTTGTAAAATCAGGTGAAAAATAAAAGGGCAGGGCACCAAAAATGCCTATGGCTGCCCAGGCGAATGCCACGGTTGCCATTCCCTCTTTCTGGTTGATATAGTCCTCGTCTGAAAGCTTTTTTGATAAGCCGATAAGAGCGAGACCTGCGAACAAAATGATGGCAATAGACCAGATAAATGGGGCCACTGATTCTTTATACAAAAGGCTGACCAGCAGTGGGGCAATGATGGAAAGGCTTAAGAAGACAAGCAGGATACCAATAATTCTTAAGATATACTGCCAGCGCATCAGAAAAAATCCAGTTTCACAGTCAAGAGTTTCTCAAGTTTTTTAACCGCCTGTTTAATGGCAAACATGATGATCCGGTCTCCTGCTTTAACCACACTATCGCCGGCAGGGATAATAATCTCACCGTTTCGAATAATGCAGACTAAAAGTGCACCCTTTGGAAAAGAAATTTTACGCAAAGGTTTGTCTGTAATATCAGAGGTCTCAAGGGCAATGGCCTCGATAAATTCACCGCGTTCTCCGAAAATAGAGATGTCAGACAACACTTTTCCTTTCCGAATATCTTGCAGGATTGAGCTGACAGCAGACAGTCTCGGGCTGATGATTTTATCGATACCAATAGAGTTTAAAAGTGGGTAGTAACTGGATTTGCCTATCCGTGTAATGGTGTTTTCGACCCCAAGATTTTTTGCCAGAAGCGTGACCAGGATATTTGTTTCATCATCATCCGTGACTGAGACCACCACATCACTGTGACCGACATTTTCTTCAAAAAATAGTTTCTGGTCAGATCCGTCTCCATGGAGTACCACAGTTTTATTCAAATGCTCTGATAAATATTGGCAGCGTTCAAGATCGGATTCAACAATTTTTGTTTTTATTTTATCTGTTTCAAGAAGTTGGGCAAGCTTTTGACCGATTCGACCACCGCCAACGATCAAAACCCGTTGACACGGCTCACTCTTTTTGCCGAACAATTCCAGCATTTTAGCCAATTTTTCAGTATGACAGACCAGATAGACTAAATCATTGCCTATTAAATGATTATCGCCTCTGGGTACAATCACCTCATTCTTTCGGATAATTGCTGCAATCAAAGGCCGTTCGTCTTGAAAATGAGTTGAAAAATCAGCCAGTTTCATTCCTGAGAGGGGGGAGGTTTTATCCAGACGGAATCCAACATATTTGACCTGCCCGTCAGCAAAATTTCCAACATCAACCGCACCAGGGACATCAATCAGTCGTCGAATGGTTTTCACCACTTCGGTTTCAGGATTTATAAGAGTGTCAATATGAGGATTTTCTTGTTTGAATTGATCCTGATAGGGATCATAATCAGTATTTCGAATCCGTGCCAGTTTGCGAGTGGTGGGAGAGATCAGATTGGTCATCAGACAAGCCACAAGATTGGTTTCATCAGAGTTGGTAACTGCTAAAAGGATGTCGGTCTCTTTAATACCCGCCTCAATCAGTATTTTAGGATTACTGCCTGATGCATTAATCGCCTGAACATCAAGGTCTTGTGTTATTCGGCGAATAGCATCCAGATCTTTGTCAATAACAACCACATGCTTGTTCTCTGACGATAGCCGGCTGGCAATATTGTACCCCACTTCTCCGGCACCCACTATGATAATCTTCAATGACTTTCTCCTGCTGTTAATAGGACGGCATCAGGCCAGGCTGCGGAAAAATAACAATTATAAAAAGGTTCTACCTGATTGATAAAATTTATTCTTGTCAATCAACTTTATTCTAAAGCCAATAACATCTATAACATAGACTGAATTTTATTAGGACAGGACGGCAATTTTGTCAAGTCAACTTTTATTATCTATACGGGTCATCCTGTCTTTTGCTTGTCTCGCCCTTTAGTGTAAACTTATTATTTTTATAAGTATTGATTTGTTTGCAAGATTATTAATGGTTGTTATTTTTATGGATTTAGTCTATATAAGGATTAAAATTAACTTATGAATTAAGCACTTTATAGCTATTTATGATATATATACATATTCAAATTTAACCATCTGGTTCTTTTCATCGCTAACCATATAGGAATTTAAATGGAACTATCAGTTTCCCAATTATCAAAACACTTAAATGTTTCACCAGATACCATTGAAAGATGGCTTCGTCAGGGGAAACTGCCTGTATCCAGACAAGGGACCAATTACCGGTTTAGAACCCAAGAATTGATCAAATGGGCTTCAAACAATAATATTCGTCTGGATCTTTCAGAAAAAAAAGTGCTCCTAAAAAACGAGTCATCCATCATATCCTTATCTTCTGCCGTTCAAAACGGCGGTATCTATTTTGATGTTCAAGGAAACAATGTCAATACAGTATTGGAATCAGCCATTACAAAAATAACAGGCATACCTGATGAACATAAACCTGAATTGCTGGAACAATTAATTGATAGAGAAAATGCTCTTTCAACAGGTATTGGCAATGGTTTTGCTATTCCGCATTCCCGACAGCAATTGGATTATCTGGACAACCCAATGGTGTCTGTCTGTTTTTTGTCAAAACCTGTGGATTACAAAGCATTGGATAATAAAAACGTAGCCATTCTCTTTTTTATTTTTTGTCCAGTATTGAAAATGCATTTACATCTATTATCAGCCATATCCTTTTGTTTAAAAGACTCATATTTTGTTGAATTTATTAATTCAAAGCCGGCTCCGGATGAGCTCATAGAAAAAATTGAAGTCCTTCAAAAAACCAATCCAATATAGTCAGGTGGTCATCTATATGTCTTCTATTAAACGCTGGTATAAAAACATATATTATCGGCTGTTTCAATTGGATGACCGACTGCTGCTGATTATTGCAGGATCCATTGCCGGTATATGCTCAGGGCTTGCTGCTGTTGCTCTAAGAACGTCATTAGAAATAGTTCTGGAATTTATGCATGGGTTCCGGCATTTCTGGTGGGCCTTTTCCTTGCCGGCTATTGGGGCATTGCTCTCCTCTTTTTATCTTGAAAAAATTGCCCGGGAAGGCGCTGGGCACGGGGTGCCTGAAGTCATCTATTCAGTTTCCCGGTATGGTGGACTGCTGCGGCTTCGATCCAGTTTTACCCGATTAATTTCCAGTTTTCTGACCATTGGATCGGGCGGATCAGCAGGTCCTGAAGCCCCGGTAGTGATGAGCGGATCAGCCATTGGGTCCAATATTGCAAAGTTTTTATCTTTAAACGATCGCCAGAGAATCACCCTTGTGGGTTGCGGAACCGCAGGGGCCATTGCCTCTATTTTTAATGCACCCATTGCAGGATTAGTCTTTGCCATAGAGGTGATTTTAGGTGAATGGAAACTGGTCAATATCATCCCCATTGCCATTGCGGCTGTGGCAGGGGCGGAAGTAAGTCAAGCTATCTTTCCTGAAAAGATATTGTTCAGTCACCAACCCTTTCATATTGGCTTTACAGACAGTCTGGCCGGGCTTTGCCTTGCTGTTCTGACCGCTTTTATATCGGTTTTTTTTACAAAGGTATTACGTCAGACCGGGAAAATAGCCAAACAAACATCTCTTCCGTTCTGGGCCAGAGCCCTTATCGGAGGCTGTAGCGTTGGTCTCATCGGCATGTTTTTTCCAGTCGTCCTTGGTGAAGGATACCGATTTATTCAGTCCATGATTCAAGGCACGTTTTCAATGGGGTTGTTTATTACTCTGGTGGCTGTGTTTGCCAAAATTTTTGCTACCTCGTTAACCCTGGGGTGGGGTGGCTCAGGTGGAATATTTGCACCTTGTCTGCTCATTGGCAGTCTCACCGGGATTGTTTTCCACAAGGCCTTGTTTGTGTTGTTCCCCAATATTGGAATTGCCAGTGAAGGGGCCTATGCTCTGCTGGGCATGGCCGGATTGGTCAGTGGTGTCATGCAGGCGCCATTAACCGGAATGTTTTTAATCGTTGAGATTACAGGAGGCTATGAGACCATTTTACCGCTCATCGTTGTTTCTTCAATTTCATCAACCATGAGTCATTTTATAGAACCGGCATCTTTTTATTTCAAAGAGCTCATTGAAAGAGGCCAATTTTTAAGGCCCGGCACTGACGAGAGAATTTTATCTGATCTAAATGTTAAAGAATTGATTGATACAGATCATCTGAAAGTATCTGAAAACATGGTGTTTAGAGAATTTATTGAACTCATTAAAACATCGCGGCAAAATTATTTTCCAGTGATTGATGATGCAACCAACGAATACAAAGGTATTATTCATATCAGCTCCATTCGAAAATATGTGCTGGATCCGAGTATGTATGATATGATTTTTTTGAATCAGATCATGGATACGGATATTCTTATTGTGACCTTGGAAAATGAAATACAGGACGTTCTGGAAATGATGGAAAATAATCGGATGGACTCTATCCCGGTGGTTGAGCATGAAAGATTTGTAGGAATGATACTTAAAACACGAATATTGGATTTCTATCGCAAGGAATTGATTATGCAGACCCGTATGCATTAAAACCTGTAGGCAATAAAACCCAAAGGCAATAAAATCATGATACAAGAATAGATGGCAAAAATATAAAAGGAGAATTCAATGAATTATAAACTGCTTCATATCTTTAGAAACACACCTTTTGGTAGAGAGACCTTTTTTCAATCCTTATATTTTTGTAAAACCATTAATGCCTTTCCCGTGGTCTACATCCCTAAAAGTGATAAGTTTTTAATGTATTTTTCAAATGATGCAGTTCAGGTTGATCTTGACAGCTCCTATCTGACGTCACCTGGAACAGCAAAAGAACATGCAACAGATCTGCTCAATGAAGCCGGCATCAAACCCATGTTCTATGAGCCTAAAAATTTCACAGCGTCTTCCCTTCCTGATATTTCAACTGATTTTGATTATTTATGCTGCCCAAGATCGGTCAGTGATATGTCTTCCAAAATTGGACTGGGACACATAGGGCCAAGAGTCAGGCGCATTATTAAACATGCCACCTTTCCCGTTCTTATTACCAGTCCTGTATTTAAACCCTGGAAAAGCATTTCCGTGTTTTTCGGTGGATCAAAAAACGCAGTGAATGCTTTAAAATTAGGCTTGAAAATTGCAATGGCATCCGGTCTTCCCTTGAACATCTATACCCTTCTTGAAAAAGGGAATGAAGACGATTATAAACGCATGATTCAAAAAAATGGAATTCAAGACCCTGTGGATCAATTGTCCACCAATCATATCTTTTATCCCAAATCAGAATTTGATTCCATGCTCTATGATGTCCCCCATGATTCATTGATTGTTCTGGGTGCATATGGACACGGGATCATCAAGGATCTTCTTTTGGGAAGTAAAATGGAACAGATCCAGTCGACGGTGACCAATAATCTATTGATTACCGGGCCTCATTGTTCAGTTTCATTGTCCTGATAATAAAAATTATAAGCCCTATATTAGTCGAGACATAACTCGCATTAGCAGGATAAGTAGCATTTACATGAAAAATATTTTTAATATTAAATCAAGTGCTGATTTGAAAAATGAATTTATCGGTGGTCTGACGACTTTTATGACCATGGCCTATATCATTTTTGTCAATCCAGCCATCCTGAGTGATGCCGGAATGGATAAACCTGCATTAATCACGGTTACCTGCCTTGCTGCTTTCTTTGGCACTGTTCTGGTTGGAATCTGGGCCAATGTACCTTTTGCCATGGCTCCCGGCATGGGCCTGAATGCTTTTTTTACCTATACACTGGTCATTGGTCAGAAACTTAACTGGCAGACTGCGCTGGGTGTTGTTTTTATTTCCGGCGTTGTTTTCCTGATTTTGACAATCATTGGCATCCGTGAAAAAATTGTCAATGCCATTCCAATTGACCTGAGGTTCTCCGCAGCTGCGGGTATTGGCCTTTTTATTACCTTTATTGGAATGAAAAATCTTGGGCTGATTGTTGATAATCCTGTAACCTTTGTATCCATGGGTAAGCTGACAACACCTGTTCTTCTTGGTCTGGCAGGGCTTATTGTCATCGTCATATTTGAAATTAAAAAGATCAGGGGGGCCATTTTGATTGGTATCCTTTTGACATTTTTTATGGGTATTCTTTTTGGCGAGGTAAAAATACCGGATTCCATTGTTTCGATGCCGCCTTCGATTGCCCCTGTCGCATTACAGCTTGATATTCTTGGTGCCCTGCAATGGGGATTGGTTGGTGCAATATTTTCATTTATGTTTGTCGATCTTTTTGATTCAATCGGCACCATTGTCGCGTGTTCTTTCGAATCCGGGCATGTAAAAGAGGACGGCACTATTGAAAATATTGATAAAATGCTTGGGGCAGATGCCCTGGCAACTATTGTCGGATCCCTTTTGGGTACAAGTACAACCACCACCTATATTGAATCTGCATCCGGTATTGCTGATGGCGCACAAACTGGGTTGTCTTCAATAGTAACTGGTTCTTTTTTTCTTTTAGCCCTTTTCTTTGCACCGTTGATCAGTGCTGTCCCCGCATTCGCAACTGCGCCTGCCCTGATAATTGTCGGGGTATTCATGTTTAAAAATATTAAAGAGATCGATTTTTCTGATTTTTTGATTGCCGTCCCTTCATTTCTTACAATTATACTGATGCCGCTGACTTTCAGTATTGCTACTGGATTGACAATCGGTTTTCTTTCCTATGTCATCATTGCTGTCTTAAGTGGTCAGATTAAGAAAATTTCATCTGTTATGTGGATAATCGGTCTACTTTCCGCCATTAATCTTTTTATCGCTAACTGATTGGAGACAACAAAGCGCTCAAAGATTAAAAATCTCAGACCAGATGCTAAGATTCAAATAGTGTAACGGTTTTTGCCTCCTAATATTTTGCCCGTAATGATTAATTTTCCTATAAATCAAGTAGATTACAACGAAGTCGTAAAATCAACAGAGTTACAAAATAATGTAACGCCATTAAAAAA
>JBDRQO010000041.1:0-140214 GCA_043826275.1 Pseudomonadota bacterium | reverse complement strand
TACTTTTGGAGAGGTTCCTTTTTCACCTGGTTTCGGCCAAAGATATGACACCCATCCGCCTTCAGGATTGTCTTCAGCGATTTCATTAAACGCTACAAAAAAGAGCACGCCATTAGTATCCTTAACGCCGGAAAGACTTTTGCCGTCAAGAGATGGTTTTATGGGATGCATCAGCATTTTTGCATCAAGGTCCTGTACCCAGACATAACCCTGGCCATCGGCGAATATGAATTCTCCTTTAGGGTCCTTGAGGGCTTCAAATGCTTTTTCACCATCTTTTTCAATCAGTTTTGCAGCTGCAATGGCTTTATCCTTACACATTTGGGCGGTTAGTGTTTCTGAAAAACCGTTACCTGCAAAGCACAGAGCGATAATAAGACCAACAAAGACGATTAAAGATTTTCTGATCATGTTTTTCTCCTTTTAAAAGTTGTTATGGTACATATATTTATCGTAACTCAACCACTAAAGCTTAAATTGACTGATAAGTTCTTGCAGGCTGACGGCCAGTTTTTTCAGCTCAACACTGTTCTGGCTGACAAGCTCACTGTCTTTTAACACTTCATTACTGCTGGTATTCACATCACCGATATCTTTAGCAATTTCGCTGGCCACAGTTGAACTCTGGGCAACATTCTCACTGACTTCCTGTAATCCGCTTGAGGCCTGCCCCATATTCTCGGCAATTTCTTTTGTGGTGGCAGACTGTTCTTCAACCGCTGTGGCAATGGTTCCCACAATATCATTTACATTTTCAATGATTTTTGCAACTCCTTCAATTTCCATAATTGTATCATCGGTGGAATTTTGAATGCTTTCAATGCGCTTTTTAATATCATTGGTCGCTCCTGCCGTCTGGACAGCCAGCTGTTTTATCTCTGACGCGACAACAGCAAATCCTTTCCCGGCTTCACCTGCTCTTGCCGCTTCAATGGTGGCATTTAATGCCAGAAGATTGGTCTGTTCTGAAATCTCTGAAATCACTTCCGTGACCTTGCTGATTTCTTTTGCAGCAATCCCTAATTCATTTACCCGTCTGGTGGCATTACCGGTTTTTTCGACTGCCTCCTTGGTCATGGCACTGCCTCTTTCAGAGTTTTTGGCGATTTCATTGATGGAGGAGTTAATCTCATCTGTTGCTATGGAAACCGTGTTAATGTTAGTTGTCGCCTCCTCAGAGGTTGCTGCAACCGAGTTCATATTCGAGCTCATCTCTTCTGCTGCTGCGGCTACGGATTCTGATTTTGCCGTCATGTTCTGGGCACCGTCGGACATGGAAGCTGCAAGGCCGGTAAGATCAGATGAAGATTGTGTCAATTGTCCTGTATAATCCGTGATCTGGCTGATAATATTTTTTAAATTATCCGCCATTGCATTGGTGTCAGTGGCAAGATCGCCCAATTCATCATTGGAAGACACATCTACTTTATTGTTAAGCTCTCCTTTGGCAATGAGCTTTGTAACATCGGCAAGTGCAGTAATACTCTTGGTCATATACCGGCTCATAAACAAGCCCAGCCCTATGGCAACCAGAACCGCAACAACGGTCAATACAATCAGAAAAGAGATACCGCTCTTTTTTGATGATTCAGATTGTTTCAATGCGGCTGACATTTCTTTTTCAGCACCTTTTACAAGTTCTTCAAGGCCTTTGTTGATTTTAATGGCAGACTGGGTCAATGCGTCAATTTTCTCTGTTTTGGTGCTTTCAAGGGTCTGGTATATTGGGGTGATATACGCATTGATTCTTCCAAGAAATTGATTGACGCGTTCATATGTTCCACTGCTTTTTTTAAAAACCGAATTTTTTCCAGCAGTGCTGTCCTCCTTATTAATTTTTGAGACATACTCCAATAATTTTTTATAATATTGGTCTAACTTCTTGATCAGTTCGTTTAAACCTTTATCTTCGACTTTATAGGTATTTAACCATGTTCCCAGCATACCTTTAGCAGGGTCGGAATTTCCTTTAAACGGTGTCACCACAATAACGGAATTTTCAAGCTCACTATACCAGGATCTGTTCTCTTGTTCCAGAAGCATAACATAGGATGGCAGGTCATAAGTTTTGTCATCTGCTTTAACCGAATAACTCAAGTATTGATTATGGGCGTTTATTAATTCTGCAATGGCTTTTTGAAAGGTTATATCTTCCTTTTTTATATTCCCAATGATTTTTAAAAGATCCGGAGAGCTTTTTGGAACAGCAATGCTTAATGTGAGCGCCTGATAAACTTTATAGGAATCGCTTTTTTTAAATTTTTCAGAACCAGTTCCATGTTCCAGCATTGAAACCCACATGCTAAACTCATCCAGGTCTGCAAGAAGCGATTTTTCCAGTTGAGCAAGCCCGGTAGAAGACTGTTTGTATTCGGCAATTGTTTTTTGTATCTTCTCAACAATCAGATTGGCTTTCATGACCGAATACTGGATAGGAACCTTTTCTTTTGCAACCGTATCCGCAGAACCAGATACTTTATTTAGAATCACTATGCCGACAATACCGGATAACAATACGAGAAATGCAAGAAGCAAAAAGCTGGAGGTAAGTTTTTTCCCGATGGTAAGTTTCATACGACACTCTCCTGTTAAAAAGACCCGCAAACAAAATAATTTAAAAACTGACCGCAGTAACTTTGATTTTATTATACTCAAGTTACCGTAGCAAAGTTACAATAACTAGGCAAGATTTTTTTATCAATAAAAATCTTGCTAAACCATTTTATTTTAGAATATCTTTTTTAAATTTAATAAAAAAAATGCCCGTATAAGCTATATTTCGCTTACACGGGCTGAATGTCTTGATTCACTATTGTTTGTAGTGTTTGCTATTTAACGATTTGATTCGCCGGCAGAAAGATTGCTGCCCTGGCTGTATCCGTTTTTTGATGTGTGCAAGGATACCAGTGCATCCCGGCATCGCCAGTTTTCAGGATGCCGGACTGTGGACAACAGAACCTGGGAAGCGGGTTTGTAGTCTTTGTATTGTGTGTATACCAGATAAGAATCATCATGAATTTGTGTTATATCATTATTTGAACTTAAATGGGTTTGAGTATTGGGTACTGCAATTTTAAACTCCAGGCCCTTTTTTGTATATTCAGTATATGTATTGTCTGAATTTTTTATATATCTGTGACCTGTCGAAAGATCAAGGTATGTTTTCCCGGAAACGATATTTTTTGTCCCATCGAATTGGGTAGAATCTGTTTTTGAAGAATAACCCAACCCCATATTTTTATGAATCAATTGTTTTGCAGAAATCAAAATCTGCATGCTTAAAGATCCTGCAGGCTGTGGGGCAGATGTTTTAAGAACTTGTAATACAGGTTTATCTTTTTTATAATTTTTGTATACCATATACGCATTTTCCGGTATCTGATCAACAGTTTTGCTTGAGCTTAAATGCGGCTGTGTATTGGGCACGGCAGACTTAAATACTTCACCTTTTCTGGTATATTCAGTATATGTGTTATCAGAATTTTTAAGATATTTGTGTCCGCTTGCAATATCAAAATATGCTATGCCGGTTGCCATTGTTTTTTGATTTTCGTAGCTAAATCCATTTACGCCAATTGCCAGAATCGAAATAATCAGAATAAATGTAACTATTTTTTTCATTTGTCCACCTTTAAATAATTAATTAAAAAAAATTTATCATGCCTCCTAAAGCATTATCTGTAACTGCTGCAAATGGCGTGCCTTTGTTGAATAAAAGAAAGAGTTTCAGAGGAGCATGGAGCCTTAAAAAGGTTGAATTGCATATGTCTAACGGTTTTCTATACCAAAAAGATATAATATATTTTTTAAATTAAAAAAAAATTAAAACTAAAGAGAAAAATCATTCTATTTTTGCAGAAAATATTTTCCTATAAATGAGAATTATACTTCTCAGTGCAAAATGTACGGACTTTGCGGAATAGGCGAACTGCGAAATGTGCAATAAAAATATATCATATAAAAAACAAAACTTTTGCATAATTTGCATATCGACAGCCTTGATCCCCAAGCCTTTACAGTGCCGTCACAAATGATGTGAATACTTTTATGAAAAAAAACCAAAAGGATTAACGATAAAAAAAATTGTTTAATTTTTCCTCCAAATATATTTTTTAGTTTTTGGGAAAATTTAAATTTCTTGGGAAAATATTAAAATTTTTCCAAGAAATTTTGGGAGGGACTCTAACCTCAATTTAACAAAGTGCCTGAACTGTCCTTTATAGTGATATTCAGGCTCTGAGAATATTTCAGAGCCTTTGATAATCACCTTGTTTGGCCTCACCCTTCTTGGTCTTTCTGAACTCAGCAGGAAAAAAGAATAGCGTTATTCTTAAATTTATTTTTAATATATTCGAATAAAAAGGAATTTTAAAATATTTTTTCCTCTTTAAACGTTACCATACCCTCTTTAAGAAAGATTCTTACCACAGATAAATGCATATTTTCACTGCCCAGGTTTTCATAATACAGGAACATGTTGTCATCGTTGGTATGATTGATAGAAGGCAAAGAACCGCACATAAACTGGGTAAAAGAATTCCTGTTGTATAAATCAGTTGTTTGCATGAGTTCCAGTTCATGGGTATGGCCGCAAAAAATATTTTCAATCTTATGCGTGTGTACAAAATCAATTACAGAAGAGGAGTTTTTTAAAGGACATTCGTCAGTCCCCAAAACGGAATGGTGGATCAGCAGCAGGGGCAAATCATATTCCATCAGTTTGATTTTCTCGGAAACCGCGTTCAGAACTTCTTTTTCAACATATCCTTCATCCCTGTACAATTCATTAGTATCGATGCTGATAATCAAAACAATCTGTTTGTCTATTGAAATGGATTTAATAAAATTGATATCTGTAAAATTGTCTCGAACCCTGGTTATTTCCCGGTCCAGAAACAGATGCTGTTTCTGGGTTTTCTCCATTTCAGGGATGTAAATGATTTCAGGATTGTAAATATATTTTCGGAATAATTCATGGGAGCGCATATTTCTTTTATCATGGTTACCAATAATGGAAATGACATTTTTGCACTTGATTGCTTTTGAGAAACGTCCTGCCTTGATATATTCATCTTCCAGTCCATCGGTTGTATTGTCTCCGGTATTGATAACAATATCGGTGTCAAATGTATCCTCACAAGGGATGTTATTGTTGACCCGTCTTTATTGACAGATATGCTTTACCCTGACAGGAGTGCCATTGCACAAATGATGCCCTGGCTGAACGGCTCAACCGTCACCATCAATCCATCCAACACGGTTGATGCATTCCACAGTGACGCAAAAAACAATTCAGAACAAACCCGATATAAGACAGTTTATATTTACAGCCTTTCAGTGTCATCATGGTACCGGGTTATAGCAAAACTGGACCAATATATTTTTGCCGGCAGGGTCAATGATTATTATGAAGCCGTGTTTCGACAAATGGTAGCTGAAAAGTCCTTATCCTTTCAAGCGGTCTTTTTTAACCATAAGCCCTGGTATGAAATTGACACAATAGAAGATCTTGTATCTGCTGAAAAACTGTTTCCAACAAGAATCAAAAAACCGCTTCCTGTTTATGCCTTGGAACCTGACCGTTTAGAAGATACAGACCCGTTTATTCGTAACCCCCTTTGTAAAAGGAAGTATATATGCCTGATCCTGATTATAACGATCAGATAGAAAAATATGAATATATTTCAGGTCAGCATGGCGGATACTATCGCCATGATTTTATTGATCATGCGTATTTATATAATCTTTACTTCCCACCGGAAAAGGTGTTTACCTGCTTTAAAAATCAGATCCATGACCCTGTCCTGAACTACCCTGTTGCACAGGATGTTCTTGCTTCTCTTGTGGGCAAGCTGATCAATCAAAAGCCTGAGCACATTGTTGTCGGCAATGGTGCAGCAGAACTGATTAAAATTGTCTCAGGGCAAATTGCCAAAAAAATAATTGTTCCTGTGCCTTCATTCAACGAATATGTGAATGCCGCACCCAAAGGGTCTGCCATAGAATTTGCACTTGAAAATCCTTCTTTTCAACTGGATGTGGATAAATTTGCAAAAGCAGTCCGCCAGGGCGTTCATATCTGGAACATCAATGGATTTGCAGAAGAATTTTTAAGAATTTTGCCTGATTATCGTGATGCTTTCATTAAAAGTTGTGACCAGGTTAAAAAGGATCGGGATAAACTTTATAAAGAGCTGTCGACTTTTTCAGACCTCACTGTGTATAAGCCGGATGCCAATTTTATTTTTTGCCGATTGCCGGACAAAGGGCTTAATGCACCTGAACTGACAAAAAAATTATTTATTGAACATAATATGTATACCAAACACTGTCAGGGTAAAACCATGCCCGATGCTGACCGATATATCCGTATTGCCGCCCGGACAAAAGAAGAAAACACCAACCTGGTGGATGCGATTAAATCCATTATGGGGGACATAAACAAAATAGAGAGGACTTAGATGAACCCATTACCATCTAAACCGTCACACCAGACCGGAATGCTCTGGTTTGCTAAAGATCTTCCCAATATCTGTTCTCTTGCAGGACTTTTTTGTGCGCTGCTGGGAATATACTTTGCTGTTTTAAAAAATTTTCATGCAATAAAAAAAGCAGAAAGATATTTTTTTCAAAAAAGATATTTTTTTCAATTGATACCCCATATGTTTTGGTTTATTCTTCTCATTTGAAGCCGGCGTAACTCAGGTGGTAGAGTAGCTCACTCGTAATGAGCAAGTCAGCGGTTCGAGTCCGCTCGCCGGCTCCAGGCTCTATAATGAAAGATTATTAACTCTGGTTAACGTTTTTTGAGAACAATCATTGGGTAGCTTTCTTTGAAATAAAACATTTAATCTGCACTTTTAGATCACCTCCTAATTGAATGGAAGGAGGATTCAGAACTAAACCAACAGTGATAGTTTTGGATTCTGTCAAATTGTCCAGGAGAATTTTTTCGGTAAAAATAGTGGAAATATCTTTCAGGGCAATCCCGCCACCGGTTATCCTGATCGTTTCAGGTATTGGCGTGACATTTGTCATGACAAGATCCTCAGCCAATTTTCCCACCCAGTGGGGCTGAATAGGAAGTTCTTTTTCAATCAGAGTATCCAGTATGATATTCAGTTCCAGAGGATCTATTTTCTTCAGGCGGATTCCCGGTGGAAGCAGAATGTTTTCTCTGGTGATGACAAGCTTGTTATTTCCCACCACAGATTGAGAAAGATTCAGTTTGATATTAATCTGCTCAGACTTGATGGATTTGATTAATGGTTTTGCCCCACTAATCAGAAGTTTAACATTGGAAGCAGAGGAGGAAATAATTTCCATTTTTTTATCCGGGTTTATAAACTCCACGGGAACCTCGTATTCGGCTAATGTTTCCATCCCTTTTGAAAAGTTTGCCCATATTCCGGTAATGCAGACAAGGCTGATCAAACCAGCCGCAACCAGCTCCAAGGTCTGATTCATGAATCTGTTTTTTGTTGAATCATCACCTGCATGCCTCTGGAGCAATTTTTCAAGCTCTATAATATTTTGAATATTAACTGTATTATTTTCTTTGAATACGGTAATCGCACCACGTTCTTCGGAAACAACAATCACCATGGCATCTGTAAGCTCTGCCAGTCCGGATGCCGCCCTGTGACGGGTGCCGAAAAAAGAGGGTAAATCTTCTTTTTTTGATAAGGGCAAAATTGCACCTGCCCTGATAATCTGATCTCCCTGTATAATGGCAGCCCCGTCATGCAAGGGGCTGCCCGGCCAGAATACGCTTACAAGCATTTCCAAAGACAATTTGCTGTCAAGAAGTATTCCACCTTGGGTAACGCTGTCCAGGCCCTGCTTCAGGGGCAGAACAATCATGGCACCAATCTTTTTTCTGGCCAGCTCATTAACACTTTTTGCTATGATATTCAACGGTGTTTGAACTTGATATTTAGGTATTCCCCATAAAAATGATTTCAGGTTTTTGGTCTGTAGCACCCCTGAAATTTCATTTCGAAAGACAATGATTACAATTAAGGCGGCCACTGCAATCAGGCCCTGCATCGCCCAATTGGTCACAATCAAACCAAGAGTGAGCGCAGCCTGACCACCTCCCCATAGAATGCAGATAGCCAACAGTCCCCGAAACACATTTGTGCCCCGGAAAAGGATATAAAGCCTGAATAAAATATATGTATTCAACAGAATATCCAACGCATCCTGCCATCGAAAACCAGAGAATAAATAAAAAACAGATTCCATTGGTATCAGTCTGCCATGCTGAATCGTAAGGTTTGTAACAAGGTCTCATCTGCATTACATATCTCGACCCGCCAAGGGCCTTTATCCTCACTTCGAATCTGAATTCTGCTGAATGTAGACCATTTCGGCGGGGAAAGGGTGAGCCTCATGGTGAAAATAAGTTTATCCCTATTGTACCATTTGTGAAAAATAAAGGTTTTTTCATTAACCGGATTAAAATTTGAAAAACAAAAAACTTCACCCAGAGATATTGAAAATACCACTGCTGGATTTTTCGGTAAAAAATTTTCAATAGATTCACACATGACCGACTGAACCATTGTGGCTTTAGCAGGCTCGGAACCCACATCGGCTGCAAAAAACAATAGGATACCAGCCAAAACCCACAGGACTGTTGTCGGACATTTATTTATTTTATCAAGAAAGCGCATGACACACCATAATGATTTCCTGTTATGGGTTATATGGTAAAGGTGTCGGAAAAACTTTTTTATCTACCCTTCTCAATTTTTTCTTTTCCAGTTTTCCAGAGAGATTGGCCGCCTTTAATTTCAAAAAACACATTGTATGATTCCATATCGAAAATCACAAGTGCGAACTTAATATATTTTTTCAACTAGATTTAGCCTGTCCCGGCAACACCGATTGAATTCAAGGTTTATCAGAATCATAGATGAAATCAAAACCCGATTGCAGACCTTGCTGCAGACCAGGAACAAATTGACGCAAAAAGGTTACAAGATTGTTGCTGTGGTTCATGCAGAAACGTCCACCGGCGTGATGAATCCGATCAAAGATATCAGCTGCCTGCTGGATGGAAGCGACAGCCTTTTTCTGTTTGAAAATCATCAGTTCTATCGAAGAACTTGACGTCATCGAAAGGATATTAAGTCATCTTAATCTCTGGGATGTCCGCAACCATGATCCGCCGCAAAAGGTTTCCGATTATATCCTTGAGTTGGTCTGCGCGTGACCTTCAGGTTATGATGAGGCAGACTCCCGGATTCCGGAACTGGAGAGTTGGTATGGAAACGGAATCCCACAGGACCGGAATGCAGCGGTTCAATGGTTTAAAAAATCTGCTCAAAATAGTAATAAAATCGCTCAAAACTGACTTACCCAACAAGGAATTGCCTGGTAGTTTTTATTAGAAATCGTCTGAGAAAAAATTAACCAATAGATTAAAGAAACGATCACTGATTTACATAACAAAACGTTCTGCTGAAACAGAAAAAATCAGGCTCTCACAGAAGTCAACGTTAGCAGTTTAAAGAAACAAGTATTACCCAATACTTGAATATACGTTAAAATTATGTTTATCTGCTCCAGAAACTATTTCTAATATCTAGGAGGAATACAATGACTGAACCAAATGATTCAAAGTATGTCAGACGAAAATTTGTTTTTGTAAACCTTTTTGTCACTCTCCTGATTCTATTGTTGGCAGGTATACCCGATATCGGTTTTTGCAAAACCTTAACCCGTGGCTGCAAAGGGGCTGAAATGATCCAGTACGAGATCAATGGCAAAAAGTTCACGCATACGGAGCCCTTTCTCTATAATGGTACAGGTACGAGCAAGGGGACGGTGCCCAGCCCGGTCAAGGCGCGGGAACGTGCCTGCAAAGCGGCTGCACAACAGGCAGCCCGTGCCGCCAACCGGGATAGGTTGCTGGCCAAAGTGTGCGAAAAAAATCCAAATTGCAGCGGCCGTATTCTCTTTATAGGCGGCATCGGTCGCAGCCAGGATGAGCAGCAAACACACCGCGCTTCTGATTTTTCGACTGGATTTCAATGCCAAAACGGACGGCTCTATCATCAACCGGTCTGCGGAAATGGTAAAAAAGAGGGAGCGGAAGAGTGTGACGATGGGCCAAACAACTCAGATACTATACCGAATGCCTGTCGTACCAACTGCGAACGAGCGCGCTGTGGAGACTATGTCACCGACAACGATGAGCAATGTGATGATGGCCCCAAAAATAGTGATAAGATGCCAGGGGCCTGCCGGACCAATTGTAAACGAGCCTATTGTGGTGATGGTGTACTGGATGTTTCTGAAGGTGAAATATGTGACGACGGCAATAGCGACCCTTACGACGGATGCCACCAGTGCCAGGAATGTGTTCCGCCAAAAGACAACCTGACGATTACCAGCGACACCCGATTGTGTGAGGGCAGCTACAGCCTTCGCGATCCAGGCAGGGATGGTGTCATTCGCGTCACAGGGAACAACGTCACTCTTGATTGCCGCGGCGCCCAGCTGGTTGGATCCGGCCGGGGTGGTATCGGTATTTTGGTAACCGGCTCGGACGTCGTCTTAAGAGGATGTACGGTCAGCGGCTTTGGAACAGGCATCGACGTACAAGGACAAAATGCCGTTATTATTGACAACCGTGCCTGTGGCAACGGTGTTGATGTTAAAAAGAGCACAGCCGTGTGCTTTCCGGCCAGAAATACGTGCAACAAAGCCGGCAACGGCTGGAGCGAAGGAGGTAAACCGGGCTGTACCACGAATTGTCAGTAACCGCGATTTGCATGGCCATAATCCAAGGTCACACGTAAAAATGTACTGAGTTCTGATACGGTGTTGAAAGACGTCTTAGCAATACTTGAGCCATGTGAGGTGAAAATCTCATGCAGGGTTCTGAGGGGGCTTTAATGTTTGAAAACATTATTTTATAATTGTTATTAATGGCTCAAACATATAAGCCCTTCTAAGGATTGACTTGTCAATCCTTGATGCTGACAAGGTGCCTGTCATAACCATGCTCTGTTCAAGCTCTTGTTTTATTTTATCAATATATTGTTCAACACCCTGCTGTAATCCGCCAACAGCAGCAATTGAAAATGGACGTCCTATCATTACTCCATCTGCGCCCAAAGCAAGAAGTTTTAAGACATCTCCTCCGCTCCTTACTCCACCATCAACAAGAATGGTTATTTTATCTTTAACATGCTCAGCGATTTGTGATAACACTTCAGATGTTCCAGGAGTAAAATCAAAAACCCTGCCACCATGGTTTGAAACAACAATGCCATCAGCCCCAGCCTCTACAGAAAGCTCTGCATCCCTTTTTGTCATTATACCTTTTAAGATAAATTTCATGGGAAAACTTTTAATTATTTTTGACAATTGAGTTGCGTTTCTTGGTGAAACAGGACGGCCCATTTTTCTTAATGTTATAAGGCCTGCTGCATCAATATCAATTCCCACAATTTTTGCTCCACACTTTTCAACTTTTTCAAGTTTTTGATACAACTCTTTATCTTCCCAGGGTTTAATAAAAGGGATACCTCCACCATTTACATCAGAAATTGTTTTCAGCCCTGTTTCATGAATAAAATCAGGAACTCCATCTCCTGTACAGCCCATAATCCCTTTTTTAATACACCCATGGATTACTGAATTAATATATTCCTCTTCTGTTATCTTTCCTCCCATATTAAAAGAAACACCACCAATGGGAGCAGCCAAAACAGGGATATCAAATTTTTCTCCAAACATTGTAACTTTTGTATCAGGTTTTATCACATCATGGATAAGGCTCATATTGAACTTAAATTCTGAAAGAGCCCGTACATTGGACATAAACGATGATCCTGTGCCAAGTCCGCCCATTCCTGGAACTTCACCTGCACATGCTTTCCCGTCACATTCTTTACAAACTTTACAAAAACCTTTCATGAGGTTTCTTGCATTTTTATATATTTCCTGCATATATCCTCTTTTACAGTATCTGGTTTTACTCAACACGGTTAGACATCATGGGAACATCTTCACCACCCAGAACATAACCTCTGTCAAGCCTTAACACACTGCCCGTCATATAAAGTGCATCTTTTATAATAAACATGCAAGCTTTAACAATCTCTTCAATTTTTCCGGTTCTTTGAACAAGAATATGGCTTACTATATCATTTTTTCTTTTTCAGTTGACATCTTATCCCATCCTATATTCTAAAAATATGATGGGAATACGCTTTTTGTCAATAGAATTTCAAAAGCTAAGATATGCCATCCAGGCAGGCATTAAACCGGCAGGGTAAAAATAATATTGACGACGCAATTAGTCTGGCTATGAAACTTGTATTATCTTTTCAGATGATGGCAGCCAGATGGTATAATATGCCGCAAAAATGAAAAAAAATGGTTCATCGTCAGAGACGGAATTGAAAGCGAATTTTTTGATGGGGTTTTAAAAGATACTCCTGCTTTTACATCAGATGGAAAAATGGTTTATGCAAGTCTTCATGACAAACAATGGCGGATACATATAGACGATCAGGTGGGCAGCCCTGGCCACTACATGGTTATGTCCGGCGGAGTTCCTGTTGAAAAAAAATTGCTATCCTCTATTGTGTTCAGTGATGACAGCCGGCATTATACATATCTTGCAATTGACAGATTTACCGAGGTTATATTTGACCTTAAAGGTGTCCGTCAGATCGGGTAAGATTTGGTGATGAAATGTTCAGGGTTTTCACAAACACGCATCCTGACGTACACCTTGTAACTATTGATACATCCGCCGATGTCAGTAATATGATTAAAAGGGTACGATCAACCAAATTGTTCGAACCTGCTGACTTCATCTTTGTTAAGAGAAAAATAAATATGAGTTAATGCATCGCATGGGCCATGCGCCGGGCACCGATATCATTGGGTGATATCACCTTGTGGGCACCTGCTTGTTCCAGGAGATTTACGTAATTTGATCCAATCTCCTATCTGAGCTTTTTTATACTTGTATTATTAAATAATTGAATTTATAAGTGAAAATTAATAGCGTATCCTAATTTAAAAATTCAGGATAAAATATGAGTGGCATCATACATAAAGAACAAAAAAAAAATAAAAAAATGACTAATTTATATCCCCATTTCATGGTGTATAAATCATGGCTGTAACATCCTTAAAATTTACTAAAATCCTGAATGTTTGAATAGGGCATTTATAAGCGATATGTATAAGAATATTTTGAAATAGCGAATCTTTGTTATATTTATAAACCACCGCTTAAAAAAGGAGGACCCCATGTCTGGTGAAAACTATCAAAATTTAACTTTAGATCCGGCTGTCCAGCATATGCTGGCCCTTGCAAAAGAAAAAAATGTTGAAACTATCTGGGACCGGCACAAGCAAATGTTGCCCCAGTGTGGATTTGGAGAAACCGGTTTGTGCTGCCGACATTGCCTTCAGGGGCCATGCAGGATTAATCCCTTTGAAGAAGGATCTCAAACCGGAATCTGCGGCGCCACAGCCGATGTCATGGTCGCAAGGGGTCTGGATCGCGCCATTGCTGCAGGAACAGCTGCTCATTCCGGTCATGCCAAGCATCTGGCACACACGCTTTTTAAAATGACCCGGGGCCAGGCTGAAGATTATAAAATCACCGATCCTGTAAAACTTAATAAGGTCGCCACCCGCTTAGGCATTGACACACAGGGAAGACAGGAAAATGATATTGCACAAGATGTGGCCCTGGCAGCGCTTGCTGATTTCCATGAAAAAGATACACCGGTTATGTGGGCGGCAGGTGTGGTCACCCAGGGCCGGGTTGAAACCTTGAGTAAACTGGGTATTGTTCCCAAAGGTATTGATCATGAAGTCTCTGAAATCATGCACAGAACCCTTTATGGGGTTGATGCCGATCCTGTCAATCTCCTGCTTGGCGGCCTTCGATGCGGTGTTGCCGATCTTGCCGGCTGTTACATGGGAACTGATCTTGCCGATATCCTCTTTGGTACACCAACACCGGTTGTGACCAGTTCAAACCTGGGTACATTAAAATCTGAAAGTGTAAATATCGCGCTTCACGGCCATAATCCTGTGCTTTCAGAGATTATTATTAAAGTGGCTCAAGAAATGAACAATGAAGCCATTGCAGCCGGCGCTGACAGGATCAATGTGGTGGGTATCTGCTGTACTGGCAATGAATTAATGGAACGTCATGGCATCCCGTCCTGTACCCATTCGATCTCCCAGGAAATGGCATTGCTCACCGGTGCTGTTGATGCCATGATCGTGGATTATCAGTGCATCATGCCCTCGGTGGCATCAGTTGCAGAATGCATGGGGACAAAGGTCATTACCACCATGGATATCTGTAAAATCACTGGTGCCGAGCATATTGAAGTAAAAGATGAAACTGCTTCAGAAAATGCACGTCAAGCCATCAGTCAGGCCATCTCTGTTTTTAAATCCAGAAAAAATAAAAAAACAGATATCCCGAATATTACCAATACTGTTGTGGCAGGCTTTTCCACTGAATCAATTATTGCAGCGCTTGCCAAACTCAATGCAGATGATCCTTTGCTCCCCCTTGTGGATAATATAAAATCCGGCAATATCAAAGGTGTCTGTCTTTTTGCCGGGTGCAATAATGTAAAGATACCCCAGGATATCAACTACACCACCATGGCAGCCAGACTTTTGAAAGAAAATGTTCTGGTTGTGGCTACAGGATGTGGGGCCGGCTCCTTGATGCGGCATGATTTCATGGACCCTGCCAAGACAGAAGAACTGTGCGGTGATGGCCTGTATGCCGTACTCAACGCCATTGGAGAAGCCAATGGTCTTGGCGGTCCATTGCCCTCTGTCCTTCATCTGGGCTCTTGTGTGGATAACTCCCGTGCCGTAGAAATAACGGTTGCCCTTGCCAATTACCTGGGCGTTGATATCGACCGGTTGCCGGTTGTGGCATCTGCACCAGAGCCCACTTCGGAAAAAGCCATTTCCATTGGAACCTATGCTGTTGCAGCAGGTCTGCCCACCCATGTGGGCGTTATTCTTCCGGTAACCGGAAGCGCCCTTTGCGCCACTATATTAACACAAACGGTAAAAGAACTTACCGGTGGATATTTTATTGTTGAACCTGATCCTGAAAAAGCTGCAGATATCTTGCTGCAGGCAATTAATGATCGTCGCAAAGGATTGGGGTTAGAGTAAATTTAACAATAAAAAGGAGGGATTGTCTTATGTCCAATCTTAAAGAAATATTTGTAAAAACAGAACTCTGCACAGGTTGCAATACCTGTAAAATCGCCTGTGCAGTGGAACACTCGCAAAGCAAAAATTTATTTGCAGCGATTAATGAAACACCAAGACCCAAATCACGGGTCTATGTTGAATATCTGCCAGGAAATACAAAGATACCCATTTTATGTCGCCATTGCGAAGAAGCACCCTGTGTCAATGCCTGTATCAGTGGTGCCATTACAAGGACGGATCTGAATACGGTTGTCACAGACAATGATAAATGTATTGGCTGCTGGACCTGTGTCATGGTTTGCCCCTACGGGGTGATCGGCAGAGATAAAGCCCAGGCAAAGGCCTATCGCTGTGACAGATGCCCGGATCTTGAAACACCGGCATGTGTCTCTTCCTGTCCCACAAATGCACTGGTCTATGAGACCGTGGAAAGTTTTTCTAAACATAAACGAAAAACCGCGTCAAAGGAATTGGTCACTGGAAAAGGAGCGTAAATTATGGGAACGCGATATCTGATTGTGGGTGGGAGTGCTGCCGGAATGGCAGCAGCCCACACCATACGAAAAAAGGATGCATCAGGGGTCATCACCGTACTCTCCAATGAAAAAAACCCACCATATTTTCGCCCCATGATACCCTATATTATTAATGGTAAAAAGCAGGTTGAAGATATTGCCCTTTCCGGTAATGGTATTTTTACCCAGGGCAATATTGATATTAAAACAAATGCGGGCGTAAAAGCTGTGGACCTTTGCGGGAAAAGAGTCACAACCACAAATAACGAACCTTTTTCCTATGACAAGATTCTGTTTGCAACCGGTTCAAGACCTTATATGCCAAAATCCATAAACGGTCTTGATGCTAAAGGGGTCTTCAGTCTTAAAACCTTGGATGATGCCATTGGTATGGCAAAACGATCTGAACGAACCGATCATGTGGTCATGCTGGGGGGTGGTATCCTGAATTTAAAAGCCGCCTTTGCTTTCCTTGAAAAAAAGATCAAAGTGACTCTGGTGGTTTATTCTCCTGAAGTCTTATCACAGCTCATGGACCCTGAAGATGCCTTTTTTGTCCGGAATGCGCTGGACAGGGCCGGTCTTACCATTATGACAGGATGCAGTGCCACAGATATAATCACTGATGCCGATGGTGTCTGCGGTGTTGCCCTGAACAATGGCAAAGAATTATCCTGCCGGATGGTGTGTGTGGGAAAAGGCGTCATTCCCAATATTGATTATATTCAAAAAAACCAAATCAACATTGATACGGGAATTATTGCAGATCAATTCACTGCCTGCAGTGTAAAAGATACCTATACCGCAGGTGATGTTGCCGTGACCTTTGATCCGGGAACCAACGAAAAAACTATGACAGCGCTCTGGACCAATGCCGTGGAAATGGGGATCTGCGCAGGCCTGAATATGGCAGGGTTTAAAACGCAATACACTGGAACTCTGGGGATCATGAATGCCACCCAGGTGGCGGATGAGCCCTTTGTTTCCATGGGGCTTGTCCACACAAAAGATAAAGATGTTCAAACCTATGTTGATAGATCAGCTGGTACCTATCGTAAAATTGTTCTCAATAAAGAAGGCGATCGTCTCATTGGCGCACTTTTTATCGGGGATATAACCAATGCAGGTCTTTACAGGGTTGTGATAAGGGAGAGAAAATCCATAAAGTCATTCAAATCTCACCTGATCAACCATACCCTTCATTACGGGCATTTCATGTAGGCATATCATTTAACCGGAGCTGGTTAATTCAAAATCAGCTCTGGTTAACCATTTCGAAAAATGTTAGATATTCGTCGAATCATTTTAACTACAAGGATATGCTGTTATTTTCAGAGTATTCTATAATCCACGGAGATAAAAATGGCCCAGATCAAAAAAAAGACAAGTCCCTATGCACATGCACATGAAGAAGCAAAAGCTGCCAGAATTGCGGTTGATACACCTCAGACCCGGAACTCTTTAACTTTGTTGAAACAGCCGAGGAGGCCTGGGCGTTATTAAGACAACTTGATCATGAATTGGCAAACATAAACAATCATGAAGGGGGAAAATAATGATATACGCCATGACTCTTAACCCTGCTCTTGACAGGGCAATTACGGATATGGATTATCTGGTGCTGAGCGGGACCGTTCCCCCTGGAGTTTCCCCAAACATTTACGGGCAGTTGATTCTGGCCGGCAGGAATAAAGGGGCATTTGTTTTCAGATGAGAAAAAATGCCACTAAACAGGATTTGTATTTCAACATCTAAATCACCGACTCGCCCGGAGCATTTTGATGGTTGAGTGTTGTCTCTAAAAAGTTGTTTGACTTAGCCTCAAGTTTTTTATGTAGGATCTCAACAATCGGCAGTTCCCATGTCCCGATCTTTTCACGTTTGCCATCATAGTCCTCTCCGTCTGTTTGCTGTCGCCGTATAATTCCAAGGACCCTGGCGTGCAGGATAGTTTGGGTCTGATTGTGCCATTTTGCCTTCCCTTTGTTCGAAAGCCTTGCAATGATTTGATGATGCTTGTTTTCAATATAAATGTGATTCTTTTTTTCAATTAAACTGATTTTTTCCATGGGGCTGAGAGTCGAAAGCGTTTTATGAATCTCATGGTCCTCAGAGAACAAACCCGCATAGGAAAGAAAAAGATCTTCCATTCCAAGGATCGAAACAGTTAATTCTTCATTAAATCCATCGATGTCTGACTGCTCTGCCGTGATGATATGTGCAAATTCATTTTGTTCCAGAAAACGAACATGGGGATTTGAGGAATCTTGAATCTGGAAGATATATGCAGTTTTTATTGATCGTGTCATGGCCACGTAAAACAATCGCCTCTCTTCTTCAATATCCTTTTGTTTCCATCTGCCGTCCAGAATGAAAACAAAAGAAAATTCCATCCCTTTTACACTGTGGGCTGTTCCTAAAAAAACACCCGTCCCGGTTTTGTGCTCTTGTTTTTCTTCCAAAAGGGTTTCAAGGGCAAAATCTTTTGCCCGGGCAATGGATATTTCCATATCAGAGTTAATGTCACACCATGATTCGAGAATCTGCCCAACTTGACTCGTCCATGTATTTTTCTGCTTAAATTGTTCAAGAACTTCCTGCTTAAGGTCACAGGGTGTTCTGCTCTCCTTTTTATGATCCTCCAGATATTGGAGAAACATCTGGATTTCTCTAATCCTGAACAATGGAAATCCTGAACCATTTTTAATTGAATAACAAAACTGGATCTCTTCTTTTGCAAGGGCCATCCTGACTGATACCAGAGACGGATACCCCATTCCCTGACGTGAAACCACAGCGATATCATGGAGTTTCATATCAGGATCGTCTGTCATGAGCTGTTTTATTTTCCGGGCAACAAACCCTGCCTGGGAAGCCATATCTTTAACCTGAACAATCTGGACCAGCCCACTATTTTCGATTTTGCAGGCTTCTTGTTCCTGGGACTTTCTTTTTTCATTGATCCGGCATGGCGAGCCTGTTTTCATCCGGTTTTTATTCAAGGCGATGAATGCGTTTGAGGCCTGGATCATTGGATAGGAGGACCTGTAATTTTCAACCAGATAAAATGTTTTTGCCTCATAATCCTGTTGAAACTGCTTTATAAAACGTACGTTTGCATTTCGGAATCCATAAATACTCTGGTCATCATCACCCACCGCCATGATGGAAATTCTCGTATCCCGATCTTGTTCAAGCCTGCCGGTCAAGGCCGAAATAAACTGATACTGACGGTCATCAATATCCTGGTATTCATCCACAAGGATATATCGATATTGTGCCAGAAGAACCTCTCGTGCCTCTGATCGTTCAATCCCGGCGATTTCCCGCTTCCCGTTTAAAATCTCAATTGCTTCGTCAATAATGGTATCAAATCCAATCGCATTTTTTCCAGGGTTCTGACCCTTTTCTTTTTCCAGGCCCTTTTTGTTTTCTATACCCTTTTTGTTTTCTAAAAAAGACCGGCCGGTCAGGCGCATGGCAAACCCGTGATAGGTCATGGCCGTCACAAAGCTTGCTCTTGAACCGGTCAGCGTCCGAATCCTTTTTCTAAGCTCAATCATGGCCTGGTGGTTGAAACACAAAACAAGGATGGAAGATGGATCAACCGATTTGGCTTTGATCAGCCAGGCACACCTATGAACAATGGTTTTGGTCTTGCCGGACCCGGGCCCGGCCAGGACCAGTATGTTTTTTTCAGGCGGTGCTGCAACAATGGCTTCCTGGATATGATTTTCAAGGGACTGGATGATCTGTTTGTACGCTTCTGCCGTCATGGCCGTTTGAATGAGTGTTTTCTCTTTCGGGAAATGCTGCTGGATAAAAAAATCATAGGAGGATGAAAAATAATCACTGACAAACCCCAGGGCGGTTTTGATTTTTTCAAGACCCAGGCGGGCATATTTTTCCATCACATGAACCTGCACGTTTTTCTGGGCATAGTGGTGGGACAAAGGTTCGTAATCGCCTTGGGTATATTGTCTTTTCCGACTTTCCGGGAGCATGGTCAAGGTCATTGCCTGGCGAAACACCCCCAGGCCGTTCTGCAGGGTAATCACCTTCATGTCATGCATGAACAAAAGGCTGCGTTCAATCAAGATTTTGTTATCTCCCCTGTATCCTGAAAGAAAAACATCTGACTGCATCTGTTTGATGATATGGGAAAGGAAAAATTCACTCATTACCTGGGCCCGACCCTGCTGCAACGGCTTTGGCAGGGCGCAAATAATGGCGTTAAGGCAGAGTCTTGAACAATTGTGACGTAATTGCATCCTCTTCTTAATCTTCTGCCAGGAGAATTTGACATAAATCATCTGCTGCTCCGCCCCTTTTCTTCCGGCTATTTTCAAACTCTTTCCCTGGTTTTCTCCTTTATCGTTGGCAAGGGCCTGTAAGATTTTAGCCACAACATCGGTATTTACCTGATCAAATCCTTTGTCCTTCAAGCGCTGGGACATCAGTCGAAGATGGATGACATCGGGCGTATCCTGGGATATTCCGGCGTTAGGCGATAGTTGTGCCATAATCTCAAGCATCTGTGTTTCAATCTGTATAAAAGATTCCAGCAGTTTGCCTGAGTTATCCTGTCCCTTAGGTTTGACAAAGGCGGTCATAAGAACCCCTTCCTTGATCAATCCGATATCTGCCATCCGGGATAAGAGTCCGATAACAAACCGTGAATCCAGATATTCGTCAGGCAGGTTTTCGATTCTTCCTAAACTGGCACAGATTGTGTCTGCAGATAATATTGAATCCTTCTCCGCATTGAACAGGGTCAGCAAAATCGTCCTGAATACCATTGCCATTATTTTGGAAAGGTTCAGCGCGGCAATCTTTTCTTCAGCCTCTTTCATATCCTTGACAAGGGGTTTGCCTTTAAAAAAAAGCGTCTGGTTAAAGGAACGCTTTAAAAATCCTTTTCGCTCAAGCCAACTCACGCCGATTCTTGCCCGGCCATCATCCTCGGCAAAGTTGGAATAACCGATCAGGCGCATGATTTCCCCTGGAGTGATAACAATCTCCGGAGTTTTTGCCCCTTTTTTTTTCAAAACACCCAAAATTTTCTTGATATCCTTTAACGAGAGTTTTGAATAGGCATTTAATGAAAACTGATTTTCAATATCTTCCTGTTCGTATAGGAGAATACAGTCAGCAGGCGCCGTATCCCTCCCGGCCCTGCCCGCTTCCTGCAGGTAATTTTCAAGAGATCCGGGAATGTCGGCATGAATAACCAGGCGGATATCCTTTTTGTCGATCCCCATACCAAATGCATTGGTTGCACAGATCACAGGGATTTTTCCGGCTACAAAATCATCCTGGATATTTCGTTTGTCCGGCTCACTTCGCCCCGCATGAAAGGCCTGTGAAGCAATCGCCTTTTCATTTAAAAATTCACTGAGTTCTTCTGTTTTTTTTCTTGTGGCACAATAGACAATGGCGGAGCTGTCACCGTCAGAGACACTTTCTTTAAGACAATTGAAAATCACATCATGCTTTTCAGCGGTTGTCACCGGCCATACCTGGAAGCTCAAATTTTCCCTTTGAACGCCACTGATAAAAGAAACCAGATCAAGATCAAGCTTCTCAGTAAAGTGACAGCAGATTTCTTCAATCACATCCTTTTTTGCGGTTGCCGTAAATGCATTGATCAGGGGAGGCCGTTTTGAACCCCTGTTCTGTTCTAATATAAAATCGGCAACATTCAGATAATCCGGCCTGAAATCATGCCCCCATTTGGAAAGGCAGTGGGCCTCATCAAAAATCCAGCACCCCACATCCCTTGAGCTGATCAGTTCTGCCACACTGAAATTGCGCAATTGCTCGGGAGAAATATATAAGACACCAATATCCCCCAGCCTTACCTTTTCCATGACCTCCCCACGTTCAGGAAGCGTAAGGCTGCCGTTAATAGCACCGGCTGACTCCATACCGGTTGTCTTGTTCAAATTATCCACCTGATCTTTCATCAGAGCTTTGAGCGGTGAGATCACGACAGTGAGTTCACCGGTCCTGTGATACCGGTGAAGGGCAGGAATCTGGTAGCAGATCGATTTTCCTCCGCCCGTGGGCAGAATGCCCAGCAGGGAGTTGCCCCCAAGATTTGAATCAATGATTTCTTTTTGGAGTTTCCGACCGTCCGGCAGCCTGCGATACTTGTCAAACCCAAAGTATTTCTTCAAGAGTTTTTCAGAATCATTGTTTTCCCTGCAATACTCACAATCTTTGCTGCCGCAGGCATACCGAAGTTTAGTGATCATATCGGAAATCTGTGGGAATTCGTGTTTCACCCAGGGAGGGATCACAGAATTGCCACCAGATACCCGCAGCCAGGACAATGCATAGGCAAGAACAGGCCTTTTTTGTGGATGATCGCAGAACCCGTCCCAGATCGTTTCAAAGGCGGTTGAACATATTTTCCCCTGGCATACTTCAATAAATATCTGTTTGGCCTTATCCGTGTCTGGAACAGATTTGGACAAAGCCTTAAACAGATCAAAAATACCGGTCACCCTCAATTTTTGGTCTTTAGAAGAAAACGGCTCAAAAGCAAAGGTATAAAATAAAATCAACCCGGGGTCACTTTGATTCAACACCGAAAATGCGGCAACCTGATCTTCAAACACATTCCAGGCCAGGTTGGCATCTGCCACCGGGTTGTTTTTGCTGTTCTTGATCAACTTGTAATTTTTTATCAGCTTGTGATAGGGGTTTTCCGGAAATGCAAGCGGGGACAAATAAAGCGTATCAATGACCGGCAGATGCAAAATCGACGCATCCGGTAAGACTTCTTTTAAAAGGGCAAGGTCATGGTTGATAATATTATGGCCCAGAACATAATCGGCCCCGGATGAAAATACCGACAATTCCTTTAAAACCGCCTTGCTGTCCTTTATATCTTTTTTTTCAAATGTCCTGCCGTTAAAAACAGCACCGACATGAAATATATCCCCATTGGGAACGGCTTCAAAATCGATAATAAGAGTATGTTTGAAAATATTTCTCATATCCTATCTGTTATGCAATTGGACCCATTTTTCAACTATTTTGTACGAATATGCTTCAAGCCGGCCAAACCCTTCCATTTGTCTGGCTTTATACTCAAACAACCGTGGAGAAAGAATGCCGCATAAAAAACGCGTCACCAGTGCAACAGGCAGCGGTGACCCCACAATATCCATCAACGGCTGTACAAGATCATGAAAATCCAGCATATCCAATAAAGGCAAATCTGATGATAACAGTTTAACTGGTTCGTTTGTCATGCAAACCGAACACCTTTTGCAATCCGTATCCAGTTTTTCTCCAAAATAAGCGGATAAACTTTTTGCCAGGCACTGATCTGTTTCAAAAAGCTCAATCATGGCATGGAGGCGGGCGACATCATTTTTTTCCTTTTCAGCAAAAAGATTTGCAAGATCCTTTGCTGTTGAGTCTATATCAAATTCAGGATTGAGTATTTCAAAAACCTCTACTGCGGATTTTGGCTGAAGGTCTATCCACTCTTTTTCATGAAAATATTCCAGGGCCGTGAGAACCCGCTGCCGGTCAAAGCCTGATTCGGCAACCGTATTATCTATATCTATCTGGGTCCATATTTTAGCGGTCTTGGAATTATTAAAAACAGTTTTTACGAATTGTGCCCTTTCACCTTTGAATTTTTCAATTATGTTTTCTGCAGGGATCAAATACTTGAAAGCATAGGTTTCAAAATAAGTATATTTGGGAGAAATGATATTTGCCATCTCCAGGTAAACCAGCAAAGTTTTTAAAGGGAGCAGCCTGATGTCTGCATTCCTGCTCAACGTGTATGCTCGAACCTCAAATCGGTTGTCTTTAGATTGACAGATACTCTCCAATACTTGTCGGATGTTTTCAAGGGCGGGTGTATCACCATAAGCAAAATTTTCCAGTACTGGTACGCCGTTTTTATTTCCAAAAAGGCAACACAGAGAGGGCTTTCCATCTCTTCCGGATCGGCCGATTTCCTGACTGTAACTCTCTATGGATTTTGGCAGGTCATAATGGATCACTTTTCGAACATTTTCTTTATCAATCCCCATTCCAAATGCGATTGTTGCTACGACTGTGTCTATTTTTCCGGTCATAAAACGATTTTGAACAGCTTCCCGATGCTCATTTTTCATACCCGCATGATAGGCCTCAGCATCCAGTCCATTTTCCTTGAGCATCTGAGTGATCCGATCAGCTGTCTTTTGCAGGGTAACATACACAATTGTCGGGCCGTCCGGTTTTTCTGCCAATACCTCCTGAAGCAATGCATCTTTTTTTTCTTCAACCACAGGGCGTATGCGCAAGAATAAATTTTTCCTGTAAAACCCTGTTTGCACAACATTGTTCCGGTCAATGGCAAACTTTTTACACATGTCGTCAATAACCCTTGGTGTTGCTGTGGCTGTAAGCAATAAAACCTTTATAATCCTGAATTCTTTTTGATACAAAGGAATCTTCAGGTAATCCGGTCTGAAATTATGGCCCCATTCAGATATACAATGGGCTTCGTCAACGACAAGTAAGGAGACATTCATCTGCCTGAGCTGGGTTCTGAACCTTTCGTTTTTAAATCGTTCTACAGCGATCATCAGTATCTTTAATTGTCCCAGCCGAGCCGCTTCAAGTGTACTTCGATAATCTTCGGCGCTCATCCCGGAGTCAAGTTTTGCCGCAGAAATGTTTTTCGATTTTAAAAAATCAATCTGATTTTTCATCAAGGATAGCAGCGGGGAAACGACCAGGGTCATCCCTTGCTCAAGAATCCCAGGCAACTGATAACAAAGAGATTTCCCTGCACCTGTTGGGAAAATCGATGCGGCAGACTTACCAGATATGATCGTTTCTATAACCTGCTGCTGGCCGGGTTTAAATTCACTAAATCCAAAGTTATGCTTTAAGGTATCATCAATTACAGGCATTTTGTAAACTCTATTTTTTTAACTTTTTTAAACTTGTACGACAAAATATGGGTTTTAAGCCTATCATGTTTCTTGTTATCATTTATCCAATGGAGACCACTTTTTCCAGTCAAGATCATAACCGGCACTCCTGCCGCCTCCTGGCATTTTGATCAAAATACCTTTATTAACAAGATCGGCTAATTCCCTTTGGGCTGTAGCACGACTGGTATGTGCGATTCCTATATATTTTTTGTTCTTTAACCCGCCCTCAAAACCGCCATTACCTGCGTCAAGTAGCCGGTTAATTACTTTGGTTTGACGATTGTTCAGTCTTATCTGGGCAAATTCCTTCCAGAACCGTGCTTTTGTCATTACTTTTTTTAATAAAGTATTGGAATTCAGGATAGCCCTGTTCATGCATTCAAGAAACCATTGCAACCACTGTGTAATATCACCGGTACCTGCTTGTGTGACTTTCAAAATTTCATAATAATCATTTCTCTCAGCCATAATCTGTGAAGAAAGACTATAGAATCTTTTTGGATTGTTTTCATCTCTCGCAAGAAACATATCAGTCAAAGTTCTTGCGATACGGCCATTACCGTCATCAAACGGATGAATTGTAACAAACCATATATGAGCGAGCCCGGCTCTGATGATGCCATCCAGTTGATCTTTTGTATTTATCCAGGATATGAATGTTTGCATTTCATTATCAATCTTTTTTGCAGGGGGTGCTTGAAAATGAATTTTTTCCTGTCCAACAGGCCCGGAAAAAATCTGCATTGGTCCCTTACTATCATCTCTCCATTGACCAACAGATATTTTTACCATGCCGGAGTATCCGGTTGGAAAAAGGGCTGCATGCCAACCCCAAATTCGTTCCACCGTCATTGTTTTCGAATAATTACCTGTCGCGTCCAACAAAATTTCTACAAGGCCCTCGATTTTTTGGTCTCTTACTTCCTTTAATCCAGCATCTGACAGGCCAAGCCAGTGCCCAACCGAAGATCGAACCGCGTCGGGATCTAATTTTTCACCCTCGATCGCTGACGTCTTTAATGCTTCTTCAACAAGAATATCTGCCTGTGCTGTTTGCTGGATTTCAAACCCCAGCTCCTTGATCTGAGTGATTAAAGATCCCTGGCTGAATCGGATATTGCCCAAAGGCGTTAACAGTTTGGCACTGTCCCATTTAAAACCTGGCCAGGATTTATTTTGCCAAATGTATTTCATATGATGGGTTGATTCCCCTTTTCGTGACATTGATATTTGAGTCGATTAACTTATTTATCAGCTCAATATTTGAGTCGATTGTTGTATTTATTCAACTCAAAGTCAAGGGAATAAGGAAAAAAATCTTGATGCCCAATCAAAAACCTGCGGCTAATCACGTCATCCGGGTTGAATAATTTTTCAATAATATTATAACCGGAAATATCTGTGCGTAAAACTTTAAGAACGAAGAACAGGGGGATTACAATCATCAAGATATAAGTTAAAGCTAATGCAAATAGTTTTTTTCTTGCCTTAACTTGCTAAGACCTGCTACAGGCGCAACATGTTGTACCTGTAGCAGGTTGGAGGTAATGTTTATGATTTGGGAGAATTGTTTATGGTTTGGTCACAAAGTGAGCCCGTCTGTCCAATCTATAGGCCGCTTCCGTGCTGCCAGTTGACTGTTCTTCGCCATAGCTGATCGTTTCCAAATTAGATTCTGAAATTCCCAGGTTGATCAGATATGCCTTTGCCACTGAAGCTCGGCGTTCGCCCAGTGCCAGGTTATAGTCGGTGGTTCCGCGCGCATCACAATGGCCTTCAATGATTGCTATGGCACTTGGGTTTGCAGTTAACCATGCTGCTTTTTCTTTGAGCAGCATCACGGCTGTTGCATCCAGATCAGAACTGTCATAGGCAAAAAGGATATCCTTGTTAATAAAATTGCTTTTTGCCTGGGACATGGCATCTTTAATCATTTTTTCTTTGGCCATCTGTTCATCAATTTTCTGCTGTTCAATTTTCTGCTGTTCAAGGCGCTCACCTTCTGTAGCGGCTTTGGCCTGTGCCTCTATGGTGGTTGCATCAGACACAACAGCTTTCTTTGCACATGAAACCGTTAAAAAAAGTCCGGATACAAGCACAACCATTACCAGACTCATCCACATTCTGCTTTTCATCACATTTTCTCCTTTGATTCTATTAATCGAACTAGTTAAGTATCCTCAATTTTCATTATCACCGATATTCTTTGACCTGTGCCGGCCGGATCGTTGACCTGGCCCCTGGCCCCTGGCCATGCAGTGCCGGCAGCCCAAGGTGCCGGATCCACAGTCAACTCACGGGTCAGCCACCCGGATTTATGGGATGTCAAAAGAGCGTAAGGCTTGATCCAGAACAGGCAGGCAAACCAGTAGAATCCATACACATAGGACCATAGCGCATTGAAATCCCTGTATTTCCAGATATACAGGCCTGCGGGAAGACTCTGGAAGATCAAGGTGCCGGTAATAAGGCTTACACCAATGGACATGACATCCAGGGGAAACACCCCCACGGTCAGAACCAGAATAAGGGGGGCTTTAACCAGGGACAGCCAACTGGACAAAAGATTGATCCTTGCTCCCAGCATGGATCCGTCCCGGAATCTGCCAAATGCAAACCGGCTCATGGCAAGGGTTTCCCTGACATTGCTCCGCGCCCAGCGCAGGTACATTTTGCACAACTTGCTGTAATTAACCGGGATGTCGGTATGCACCATGGCATTCTGCTGGAACAGGACGTGGCAGCCTTCCCTCAGAATGAGGTTGGTCATGGCTCGATCTTCGCCAATATTGGCAGAACGACCGCAGTATTTTTGATTCAGCCATTCTTGAAGGACCTTCATGACAATATCCCGACGATAGGCAGAAAGCGCTCCTGGAGTGCACATGACCGAGTTCACAACGCTCTGGCTGGCTCGGATAAAATCAAAACTGTATACAAAAGCAACCTCCAGCATCCGGGGAATAATCCCCTTGTCCAGGTTCAGTACCCGGACGTTGCCTGCAACGCCACCCACCCTTTTATCACTGACAAAGGGGGCAACCAGATGTCTCAACGTCAGCTGGTCAACCATGGAATCACTGTCCACGGTGACCAGGATTTCTCCGGTGCTTTTTTTAAAACCCGCATAAAGGGCGTGGCGCTTCCCCTGGTTGCGATGCAACTGGATGGCGGTCAGCCCAATGCCCAGTTCCTGCTTTGCTTTTTTTATCCAGTGCCAGGTATCGTCCTGGCTGCCGTCATCAACGGCAATCAATTGGAGTTTTTCTCTGGGATAATTACTGGCAGCCAGGCATTTGAGGGTGTTGTATACCTGTGCGCCCTCATTAAATGCAGGAACAACCACCGTGCACCTGGGCAAAGCCCAAGAAGAACAGTCAGGAACAGGACGATACCGGATCGCGAGAATAATCCGCCATGCTAATTCGGCCAAGACAAGAGATAGGAAGAATATCCAGGCCCAGGCCAGTGGTTCTGTCCACGGATGGTTTTCAAGGGCGGTATGCAGCCATGGCGTTCTGCCCCAGGTCAACCCGATTATCAGTCCTGTGACGGCAATGCAGACAATGACAATTATTTTAAGGAGTTTGTTTCCCCTGGCAGAGGCATTGACAAGGAATGCCGTATTCCTGGGAAGTCTTTTTTTCACAGAGGGTATACAATTTCTTTGCTTCAGTGAAGGGTTCAGTAAAGATCCCATATTTGTATATGCCTTTTATATGTTAATGATTGTGTCAAATCATCTTATTCTGATAGCAGGCGAGTATACGCTTGTTTTATGGATTTGCAAGATCTATTTATTTTGCATAAGGTATTGACATTTAAGAATATATGCAGAGAAAAAAATGTTGCAGCAAGGGCTTATGGGTGATGTGGAATAAGGGGGAGCAACCCCCTGGCATCACGTTTTATAAACCAGATTTTAGATATTCTGAAATAGAGGATAAGGCAAACATGAGAGAAGAACCAATGACAAGGTCGGCATTTTCATTGCTCAAGAACGCTTCAATCATGCTTTGTAAGAGTAATCACAACTATTTCAGACAAATAACCAGACCGTAAAGGCGGACCCCATGATCCTGTGCCTGAGCTGATATTGATATAGAAATCATCAATTCTGTGCAGGCCGTAGTGAAGCCCTTTAAACACTTTATCGGCAACCCGGGTAAAGGGGAAAAACTGTCCGGCATGGGTATGCCCGGATAATTGCAATGAAATATGTTGCTTTACAGTATCAGAAAAAATTGTGTCCGGCCTAAGATAGTCTGAAGATTGCACAACAGAAAGATTCTCACGTTTTTCTTTTATGCTGGTTGGCGTATGGTATAGCAAAATCGTGGGCAGATTTTTTGTAAACACATCTGGATCATTAAAATCAAAATAAGAAAAATTTTTTAATTCCGGGTATGAAACCCCTAAGATTTGAAGGCCTTCAATCACAACCGCTTTGTTATCCAGCAGTATGACTTTTGAATCTGAAATCACTTTTCGTGACTTTTCAACTCCCGAGTAAATTTCATGGTTTCCGCTGGTAAAAAAAATTCCGTGTTTTGCCTTAAACTTATTTAAATCTGAAACATATCTTTCCTGAAATTTTGTAGCCCCGTCAAACAGGTCACCTGTGATCAGAATCAAATCCGCTTTCTGTTCATTGGTCAGAAAAACCACTTTCTTTAAAAATGCTAAATGCTTTGCTCCCCCTAAATGAAGATCGGAAAGATGGACTATTTTTTTACCTTGCCATTGTTGCGGTAAATTTTGAATAGAAACAACTAAAGGCTTAATTTTGATTTTATAAAACTGATAATGACAATATCCTGTATATAAAAGGGCCAGACCATAGAGAAAACAGGATACTCCTTGAATGATCCGTTTAACAGGGAGATCATGGGGTAAAAACCATAACCCCCCTTTCACTATCCAGACAATTGCAGTCGCAAAAAGTAAAAAGCTCATCAGTCCCATCCAGGTTCCCGAAACCAGGTAATATGTCCGGGTTAATGGATTGTTGAACATATGAATAATAATGGAAGACAAAATAAAGGTAATGGATAAAAAACATAAAATTAAAAACAGGGAACGTCTTGCAGCAAGGCCATGAATATCAAAAAAACTGCACCAGGAAAAATACAAAAAATAATGGCATGTAAATGTGATTAAAAATATAACACTCAAAAATCGAATCAAACTAAAAATCATGGTCTTCCAATTTCTTTTTTTCTATTGTTTGTTGATATTAAAGGGACTTCTGATTAATTACTTACCAGGACATCAATTTCTTGAATTAGATAATCATTAAAAAATGCATCGGACCAAAGGCTCAACTCATCTATCTGCCTTGAAGTTTTCAAAAAAGGTTCAACATCGTTTTTTGCCAGGGAAAAATCAATCTCATTAATCTTTTTGGAAATCAGTTTAACAAGTTTTCCTTTGGTCAACACCTCTGATAAATCAATATGGCCTGTTTGCACCATTTTATTCTTTAGATAGTGCAAATCACATGGAATATTATTCTTCACAAACCAGATTAAGTCATACCAGTCCCGTCCTTTAATATTGGTTCTTATTGTTCTACATAACAAAGCATGCATTTTACCTGCAAATAAACTGGGCAATGTCATGGTTTTAATGGTAAAGGGGATCGGGTGAAGATGATACTTGAGATCACTGGTAAACCCGATTGCCGGTTCTTGATCAATTTCCAGTTTTATCTTCATCACAGCACTTTTATGGGTCTTCAAATTCGAATCAATTTTTAACAAATGGATCAATGTATTTGCTTTGATGAAAGCTGAATCAATCGTGCTTTTATTCTTCTTGTCTGTTTCTTCTGCATGAACCTCAAAACCCCATAGTTCGAGTTCTGATTTTACCGCATCGAGATATTTTTTAATTTTGAATTCTTTTTCCGGCTGGATTAATGAAAAATCCAAATCCTCAGAGAAACGGTCCAGCTTGTGCAGAATTCGTAATGCGCTCCCACCGTAAAAAACAGCCTTTTCATAGAATTTTGACCGCCATAATCCAAGTAAAATAATTTCCTGTATGATCTCTTTGAGCGCATTCTCATGATCATGAACCGTATGTAATTGATACCTGTCCAGCATTTGTTCAATTTTTTTATCAAACATAATCCGCCTTTAAACAATTGAACAGCAGTTTTATACTTCGCCTTTGATATCCGGTCTTAATTTCTTCTAATAAAGATAAATCAAGGCTCCTGTTAACACTAAAATCCAATCTCATTAATTCTAGGAATTCCTTGATTTCCTTTTCCGTTGAAATATGGGTTTGTGCTGCTGTAATGTCGCACAGCGCCTTCTCAGGGGAAGCAATTAGAATTTTTTTTTGATCTCCGGCATCTTCAAGCTGAATCCCAATGCTGAATACCTTTTTGGGGCAATACAAATAAGAAAATCTGCCAACCGGAGTTTCAAACTGCTTCTTTCTTTTCGTTGTCATGCTGATAATGAGTTCAACACGTTCCGGTATCATGTTCCAAAATGCTAAGGCGGTTTGACCTGTGATGTAAGAAGGCCCGTAGATTAGATTTGCCAGGACAAACTTGTTGTAAGGCTTATCATATTCCCTGCCCAACACATAAAGGCCCTTTTTAACCCTTATGATATCCTTATTCTTGATGAGACCTCTGATCTTATCTCTTGGCTTTTTATAGTCGCTTAAAGCGTGCAGCAGTAAATTGTAATCAAATTCCGCAGGAAGCTGGATTAAACTCTTCATAATATTTCAACCAATACGTCTAATAAATTGGACTTACTGGACATTTTTAAACAATAAATTTTAAACTGTCAAGCAAATTTTATTCGCAATACCTCATCCGGCTCAAGCATTTATAAGGCGTGTGGCCACAACTGATCCAAAACAACTGATTTTGGGGAAAGAAAACAAACAGCTGTCTATATATCTCGACTGCGGTGAACTGCATATGGGGTTATATAACCTTTCTTTTGGAAGGTAAGAGTAATATTGCTCTGGGAAACAGAAGAGAAATGAATATCATTAACTTTGGGGATTTTTGATACTTTCTTTAACAAAAAGCAGGTTACTATATACAGAAAAATTTTTATTGCGAGTGAAATCATGATATGCTAATTTTTAAATATAGTGTTTATATATGAATTTATCCTGCAAGCTGACTATTGTTGATCAAAAACACTTGATACCATAAAATACCTCAATTTTAAAAAGGAGAAAAATCATGATTACTAAAGTGATTATCAAAAGAATAGTTGCAAACGGAAAAGAAAATGATTTTTTTGCACTTTTAAGAGATCTTAGATTCAATGCTATGGGACAGGAAGGATATATCTCAGGCGAGACTCTGATCTGCGCAGACCAAATAAATAAAGTTATGATCATCAGTCAATGGGAAACCATGGGAGATTGGAAAGCATGGGAAGGAAATGAAAAAAGAAAAGAAATGGATAAACTTTTAGGTGCATTTCAGGAAACACCGACTGAATATGAAGCCTATGTTTTCAGCAAATACAGGGCTGCAGCTTCACAAGGGTTTCCTCCCCCGCTTCAGAAACTCGATTAGTTGTAAGAGGGCCTAAACAATAAAGATTAATAAAACCTTTCTATTGTTTAGAGGTCTGAAGCTCTTTTTTAGGATACACTAACATCACCATGGTTCTGTAAATATTGACCACAATTTCGAAAAACGGGCCCGTATTTTTAAGCAAGGCAGAATGGTTGTGGAAACTTCAACTGGTAATTATCAGGCCCGTTACTTTACCGTCATCATCTGTCTTCTGGCCGTGCAATGAAAAACTGAAGTGTTTTTTTGAGGAATAGCCCTAAAATATTGCCCTTTGCTTATTGCATTTTTTTGATATCAATTCCAGTTAACCGTTGCATCATTTCTTCGGTGGATTCCTCCTCTGGCGCATCAGTGGCGATGATATGGGTTATGGATTGACCAGTTTTTTTAATTGGGGGAATTGTTTAAGAATACTTTTTGCCATGCTGCCGGATGGATCTATGAGTTCAAAATCCTGAAATTCAAATCCAGGTGCAACTGAACATCCTGCTAACACTTTTTCTTTAATGGGCATGGCTGCCTGCCAGAGGCCTGCTTTTACAACAAAACAATACTCTCTTGTTTGTGATGACAATTCGATGCAGTCCATGGTTTTGTTTGTATTGTCCCAAACGTAGAGGGTGATGCCCTGCCCTTGGTAAAGGTTCCAGACCTCGTCGGAGTTCACTTTATGAAACATGGAGACTTCATCTTTGTTAAGAGAAAAATAGATATGCGTTAATGCAGAACGTTTTTTCCGGCCCTGGGTGACCTGGGTTGTGGATCGATATATTTCCTTATATCTTCCGCCTTCGGGATGGTTTATTAATTCTTTATCATGCATTGAATTTGGCTGAATCCTTATTCATAAATGGTGTGCAGTTTGGGGTCAAAAGCTTCACGGATGCCCTCTCCCACAAAGGTGACGGTCATGAGGGTTACTACAAGAGCGGCAACCACGGATGATACAATCCACCAGGCTTCCATGTTCTGCCAGCCCTGGGACAAAAGCTCGCCCCAGGAAGGGGTTGGGGCGGGAAGGCCAAAGCCTAAATAGTCCAGGGAGGTTAAGGCTACGATGCCGCCGGATATGGCAAACGGGGCATAGGTGACAATCACGGATATGGTATTGGGAATAATGTGTTTAAAGATGATCCTGGCGTGGGATGCGCCAAGGGATCGAACAGCCAGGATATATTCGCGTTCTTTTTCTTTATAGGTCATGGTCCGCATGACCCAGGTCATACCGATCCAGCCGAAAAAGGCCATGATCAGGATCAGGATCATAAAACTGGGGATGACAATTGAGGCAATGATGATGATGACGTAGAGAAAGGGAACATTGCTCCATACTTCAATGATTCTCTGAAAAAACAGATCAAACCTGCCGCCAAAATACCCCATGCAGCAACCAATGGTGATGCCGACGGTGTAGTTTAAGAACAAGAGGACAAAAGAAAAGAGAATGGCGGTTCGAAATCCATAGACCAGGCGGGCCAGGATGTCCCGGCCCACATTGTCGGTGCCGAAAAAATGCTTTTCTTTAAAAGATGGGGGAAACGGCGGGTATTCATTGAGCTTGAGATCATTTTCATAAGCATTATACGGGACCAACGGCATGATCAGCCAGTTGGAATGGTTCTGGTTTGAATTCTTTTGGGCATCAAACTTTTTTTGAAGATCCAGATAACTGGTTTCATAGGAATACCCAAGATCAAATGTTGTTCCGGGTATGATCTGGCCATAGGTGGGAAAATACAATTTGCCGTTGTAATGCACCAGAAGGGCCCGGGAATTGATAAAGACTTCTGCAAAAAATGAGACCATGATCATGGTCAGAATAATCACAAATGACCAGAATCCCCGTTTTATGGAATAGAATCGTTTGAGTTTTTTTATGGTGACAGGATTCAAACGCATCATTTAAACCTCACCCGCGGGTCAACAAAGGCCACACACAGATCAGACAGGATATTGCCGATCATGAAAAGCAATGATGAAATCACCAGGATGCCCATGACCACGGGATAATCCCTGTCAAGGATGGATTCATATCCCAACAGGCCCATGCCGTTGATGTTAAATACTTTTTCAATGAGAAAAGAGCCGGTTAAAATAATGGAAATATTGTTGCCAAAGCTTGTGGCTATGGGGATCAGGCTGTTCTGCATGGCATGGTTTAATACGGCTTTTTTAAAGGGCAGGCCTTTGGCAATGGCAGTTCTCACATAATCTGCACTCAGATTATCCATAAGGGTATTTTTCATTAACAGGGTCATGACCGTGAAAGACCCCACCACATAGGCAAACAGGGGCAGGACGGTATGCCAGGCAATATCTGTTAGTTTCTGGAACAGGGTCATGTCTTCAAACATCTCTGATGTCAGGCCGCCTAAGGGGAAAACATCATAGTTTGAGGCGAACAGGACCAGCATGAGAACCCCTGCTACCCAGCCGGGAATGGCATAGCCCGTGAAAATGATGATGGAGGTGATATTATCAAATCCTGATTTGTGGCGGATGGCCTTGGCCACGCCCAGGGGGATACAGATACCATAGATCATGATCAGGCTTAACAGGCCAAAATAAAGGGAGATGGGGATTTTGTCCCGGATCATGTCCCAGACCGGATCATAATAGCGGGTGGATCGGCCAAGATCGCCTTGGAGCACTTTACCCAGCCAGATCACGTAGGAGGTTAAAATGGGTTTATCAAACCCGTAGTATTCTTTTAATTTCTGGATCTGATCTTCAGAAAGGGGCTGGCTGCCGTTATCAGCGCCTCTGGTTGAAGCAGAGGAACCTTCGCCGGTCTGCATGGCTCTTGTATCGGCAATAATGCGTTCAATGGGACCACCGGGTACAAAACGAGTGATGGTAAACACCATGATGGTGATACCGATAAATGTCGGTATCACCAATAACAATCGTCTTATAAAGTATGCGGTCATGACATTGTTTTAAATACTGACTCCAGGGCTTTGTCAAGATGTTCGGGCTGGGTACCGCCGGCCTGGGCCATATCGGGCCGGCCACCACCGCCGCCACCCACAATATTTGCAGCCGCTTTAACGATATCACCTGCTTTAAAACGCTTGGTCAGGTCATCGGTAACCACAGAAATCAGCAATGCTTTACCATCAGACTCTGCGCCAAGAAGGATCACACCTGAACCAATTTTATTCTTGAATTTATCAGCCAGGTCTCTGAGCTGGGATGGGTTTTCAATGCTCACCCTTTTGGATATCACTTTGACACCATCCACAACTTTAATGTCATCATCAATGGTTTCCACTGATTTTGAGGCCATTTTGCCTTTAAGGGATTCAATCTCGCGTTCAAGATTTTTCTTTTCTTTTAAAAGGGTCTCAACTTTGGATGCCACATCGTCTTTGGAACCTTTGAGCAATCCTGCTGTGCGGGCCAAAAGGCTTTCTTGTTTGTGGATATAATCCAGGGCAATTTGTCCTGTGGCCGCTTCAATCCGCCTGACACCCGACGCAATCCCGCCTTCTGACAGGATTTTAAACAATCCAATGTCACCGGAATTTTTGGTATGGGTTCCGCCGCACAGTTCTGAGGAAAAGTCTCCTTGAGTAACCACCCTGACCACATCGCCGTATTTTTCTTCAAACAATGCCGTTGCACCGGTTTTTACGGCTTCATCCATATCCATTTCTTTGGTTAAAACAGAATGGTTCTCACGAATCCGTAAATTGACCTCCTGCTCAATGGCCTGGATTTCTTCAGGGGTGATGGCAGAAAAATGGGTAAAGTCAAACCGCAGACGGGCGTGATCAACCATGGAGCCGGATTGTTTAACATGGTCACCCAATACTTTTCTTAATGCGGATTGTAAAATATGGGTGGCTGAATGGTTTTGAGCGGTGTTCTTTCTTTTCTGCTCGTCCACAACAAGGGTAAAGGTATCACCTTTTTTTGCCGTCCCCTTTTGAACAATGCCTTTATGGATAATAAGGCCTGTGGGGTCCTTAACCGTATCTTCAATTAAAATCCGGCAATCTTTGTTTTCAAAAATGCCGACGTCTCCTGCCTGGCCACCGGATTCTGCATAAAACACAGTGTCTTTGGTGACAATTTCAATGGAGTCTTTGGGATTTGCTGTTTTGATTTCTTTTTCATCTTTGACAATGATTAAAACCGTGGATTCACCCTTAAGGCTGTTGTATCCGTTAAAGCCTGTTTTAACACCGGCAGATGTGAGTTCCCGATAGGCCTGGCCGACACCTGCAAATTTTTTGGTGGACCGGGACCGGGCCTTCTGCTCAGCCATGGCTGCATCAAATCCATCCATATCCAGATCAATATCCATTTCTTTGACATGATCCGCAATGATATCCACGGGAAATCCAAAGGTATCATAGAGTTTGAAGATTACATCTCCGGGGATGGTGGATTTGTTTTCTTTCTGTGTTTTCTCAATTGTGGCTTCCAACAGCTTCATCCCTGTGCCCAGGGTCTCAAGAAATTTTTCTTCTTCGTTTTTAACCACATTTACAATAAATGCAGCAGACTCTTTGAGTTCCGGATAGGCGTCTTCCATGATACCGAATACGGTTTGAACGGTCTGGTGCAAAAAGGGCTTAACCAGACCGATACTTCGGCCATAGCGGATGGCACGGCGCATGATGCGGCGAAGCACATAGCCCCTTCCCTCATTGGCGGGTAATACCCCGTCACAGATCAAAAAGGCAGTGGCACGGGAGTGGTCGGCAATGACTTTCATGGCCACTTCAACCAGATCGGATTCATGGCGTTTTTTATTGGCCAGTTCCCCGACTTTTTCCATGATGGGAACAAAAAGGTCTGTGTCATAATTGGTGGGGACATTCTGAAGTACGGAAATCACCCGTTCAAGGCCCATGCCCGTATCAATACTGGGTTTTGGCAAAGGTTCCATATGACCGGTTTCATCCCGGTCAAACTGCATGAACACCAGGTTCCACAATTCCAGCCAGCGGTCGCAATCACAGCCCACAGCACAGGCTGGATCATCACAGCCAAACTCAACACCGCGATCAATATGGATCTCGGAACAAGGTCCGCAGGGTCCGGTATCGCCCATGGCCCAGAAGTTATCTTTTTCTCCCAGACGGACGATTCTTTTTTCAGGCACGCCTTCCTGGTCCCGCCAGATGTTAAAGGCTTCGTCATCTGTTTCAAATACTGAGACCCAAAGTTTTTCCTTGTCAAACCCGTATCCATTGGTCAACAGGTCCCAGGCAAAACAAATAGCTTTTTCTTTAAAATAATCACCAAAAGAAAAATTACCCAGCATTTCAAAAAAGGTATGATGCCGTGCTGTATACCCGACATTCTCAAGATCATTATGCTTGCCACCGGCTCTGACACATTTCTGGTGGGTCAGGGCTGTTGAATAATCCCTTTTGTCATCACCGGTAAATACCAGTTTAAACTGTACCATTCCTGCATTTACAAACAAGAGTGTGGGATCATCCTGGGGTACAAGAGAAGATGATCTTACATATTGATGATTGTGTTTTTTAAAATAGTCTACAAATAATTTTCTGGCATCATTGCCTGTCATGTCAGACTCCTAATTCGCTTTAGCTGTTAAGCTTTATCAAGTTTTTTTAACAGGATCCGCAATTCCAAGTACTTCGCGAACCTTAAATTCAATTGTTTTGAAAATATCCGGGTTATCGATCATGAAAAGTTTGACATTTTCTCTTCCCTGACCGATTCTTTCTCCATCAAATGAGTACCATGAACCGCTTTTATCAACGATATTCAGATCAACACCCATATCCAGGAGATCTCCGGTTCGAGAAATTCCTTCACCATACATGAGATCGAACTCCACTGATTTAAACGGGGGTGCCAGTTTGTTTTTAACCACCTTAACCTTTGTTCGATTGCCAATAACATTCTCGCCTTCTTTAATGGCGGCCGCCCTTCTGATCTCAAGGCGCATGGATGCATAAAACTTTAAGGCATTACCACCCGTGGTGGTTTCAGGGTTACCATATATCACACCGATTTTCATTCTGATCTGGTTGATAAAAATAAGAGTGGTATTGGTCTTTCCAATGGTACCGGTGAGTTTTCTTAAGGCCTGGGACATCAGTCTTGCCTGCAGTCCCATGTGTGAATCACCCATTTCCCCTTCAATTTCAGACCGGGGAACCAGTGCTGCAACTGAATCCACAACCAGGACATCAACCCCGCCGCTTCGAACCAGCATATCTGCTATTTCAAGGGCTTGTTCACCCGTATCCGGTTGTGAGACCAATAATTCATCACAGTCCACACCCAGCCGTTTGGCATAGGCTACATCCAGGGCATGTTCTGCATCAATAAAGGCTGCAATGCCACCTTCTTTCTGGGTCTCGGCAACAGCATGAAGGGCAAGCGTAGTCTTTCCGGAAGATTCAGGGCCAAATATTTCAATCACGCGGCCCCGGGGATACCCGCCCACACCCAGGGCTTTATCAAGGGCCAGAGAACCTGTTCTGATTACCGGGACAGCCTCGATTGGCCGGCCACCCAGCTTCATGATCGAACCTTTTCCAAACTGGCGCTCAATCTGACTCATTGCCGTTGTTACGGCTTTTTGTTTTTCAGTCAATTTTTCAGTTACTTTTCCAGTCACTTTTTCCATCTCTTTTTTCTCCTAAAACACGCCCGATAAATATAGAATTCTTAAGACAATGGCTGACAGAATCCCGGCCATGACATCATCCAGAACCACGCCTGCGCCCCCTGGAAATTTTCTCTCAAAATATCTGACAGGCCCAACTTTTACAATATCAAACAACCGGAATAAGAAAAAACCGGTGATAATCGTATAAACCGTAACAGGTACAATGGACAATGCCACCACATATCCTGCAATTTCATCAATCACAATGCATCCGGGATCTTTTTGTCCCAGAATCTTTTCTGCCTGATCAGCAATAAAAATAGCCGCCAGGATCAGGCTCACCACATAAAGGCCGATAAACGGATGCGGAATAACTAAAAATACCAGTGCAAACGGAATGGCTGCAAGGGTGCCGACGGTCCCCGGTATAATAGGACTTTTGCCCGTATATGCGCCTGTGGCAAAAAATATTATGACTTTCTGGTTAAATGTCATTTTGCAGTCTTATAGCCTGAGTCATTCTGTGTCAAGAAATTTGGCATCAAATGAAATCTGATTATAAACCTCTTTAAAGGCCAGCTTTTTTTCTCTGGCAACTCTTGCCACTACATCATATTCCGGAACAATCTCCACCCGGCCATCGGGTCGGACAACTTTTTTAACCTGTAATCGGCCATAGGATGTTGTTATGTCTTTTAACTCTCTTGATAAAACAGAGCGCTCACATTCATAGTGGCGCACCCCGATGGATGAAGTTGAAGACAAGATCAGGTGAACAATATCTTCCAGATCCTCTGGTTTACACATCACCTCAATCTGGATACCGGGCCGGTTTTTTTTCATCTGAACCGGAGCATAGGTGACATCCAATGCTTTTTGCTCAAAAAGAGATTCCATGAGAAACCCCAGCACTTCAGGACTCATATCATCTATATTGGTCTTGATGACCTGTATCCGTTCCCTGGAAATACGTGTTGAATCTGTTGTTGTGTTCTCTTCTCCCAAAATAATTCTTAATAAATTGGGCAAAGCAGAGCCGGTCTCTCTTTTACCTGAACCATATCCAATCTGCGTAACTTTCATTTGCGGCATGGGCCCGAAAGATGTGGCCAACGTGGTAATAATAGCAGCTCCTGTGGGCGTCACAATCTCGGTTACAGCGTCAGAAGATATCACGGGGATACCTTTTAAAATAGCAAGTGTTGCCGGCACAGGCACAGGTATTTTCCCGTGGGAGCACTGAAGAAAACCTGACCCTAAAGGAATCTTTGAGGCATAAATTTTTGTAATGCCCAAGTACTCGATACCGATAAACGAGCCGATAATATCGACAATGGAATCCACCCCGCCGATTTCATGAAAATGGACCGTGCTGATATCTTTTCCATGAATATTGGATTCTGCCAGGGCTATTCTTTCAAACGCTTTAAGAGAGTGGCCTTTAACTCTTTTTGACAATGGGGCGTTTTCAATCATGGCCTTGATATCTGTATAATTTCTTGAGGTTTTGTGATCCAGGGTGACCTGCACATCGATATCCATGGCAGCCAGATGACTTTTAAACACCTTTTTTGCATTCAGTTTGAACCCGGATAAGACAGGCGACAATTGATCCTGCAGATAGTCAGTCGGCACACCCAGATCCACCAGTGCGCCCAGGGTCATATCGCCGCTGATACCGGAGAATATATCAAAATAAGCTATCATATCAGCTTATTGCCCCTTGTGCATGAACTTTTAAAATTTCAAGGATAAGCGTGGCTGATCTGACCATATCATCCAGTTTGATGGATTCCTTCAAGGTATGGACATCGGTCATGCCGGTTCCCAGAACCCCTGCAATAATACCTTTACCAAAAAAGATATTGGCATCTGCACCACCGCCAATGGTTTTGTTTTCCATTGGGAATCCTAAATTTTTGGCCGCTTTCCTGGCCAGTTGAACTGCTTTGTGATCTTCGGGAATATTGGTGTTGGAAAAATCCAGTTCAATATCTGCCTGGATTTTTGGAAAACCTGAGCCGTCTTCAAATTCTTTGGCTGCATCATTGAATGCTGCTATGATGGTATCTGTGATCTTTTTTAATTTTTCAGGATCATGACTCCTGGCTTCACCATGGACTTCAACAAACTCAGGAACAATATTGGTGGCCACCCCGCCCTTGATGGTTCCAAGGTTACACGTGGTCTCTTCATCAATCCGGCCGATTTTCAGCCTTGAAATCGCTTTTGAGGTGACAACAATGGCATCCACCCCGTTTTCCGGCTCAGCCCCTGCATGGGCAGCCTTGCCATGAATTTTGAGTGTAATTTTATTGGCTGCCGGTGCTTTGGTTACAATTCCATCGGTTTCAGTGGAATCCAGAATATAGCCAAAGCGCGAATCCATCAAAGAATAATCAAAGTGTTTGGCCCCAAGAAGGCCGATTTCTTCACACACCGTAAATATGATCTCCAAAGGCGGATAATCTATTTTATTTTCAAGGATCACTTCCATGACTTCTAAGATAATGGCAATTGCGGATTTATCATCTGATCCTAGTATGGTGGTGCCGTCACTTCTAAATACCCCATCTTCAAACAACACTTTTATTCCTTCACCCGGTTCTACTGTATCCATATGAGCGCATAAAAAGATAGGCTCTGCATCCCTGGTGCCTTTAAATCTGGCAACAAGGTTTGAACAATTTCCCTTAACTTTATCCTTGGCCTGATCATAACAGATACTGGCCCCCATGCGGGTGAGAATTTTTTCAAGCACCAGTGCGACATCTTTTTCTTTTCTTGAAATCGAATCCATCTGGACCAGATCGATAAATTGTCTTGTCAGCCGTTCGGGGTTTATCATTTGTGTTTCCTCTATATATAAAGGATGAGCGTACACCTGAGTCTGCAAATAAACCACAATTATATACTAAATTTTGTTTTAATATTCCATACCTAATTATTCATCTTGATAAATCAAGTATTTCATTGAAAATCTTTTTATGCAATTTTAAACAAAAAAAGTTGACAACAACACAAATTACAAAATTGTTCCTATAATCATGAAAAAAGCAACATGTTTGTAACTTTTTTCAACCTATACCCTTTGCTTCAAAAAAAACAATATTTTTTAAACTCCAGAATCTTTGATCAGCAATGCATTCAAGCAGTATGCCCGTGGTTAATCGGTAAAATGGCATGGCAATTGCTTTATCAAATTAAAACCAACCAATGGAGGACAATAATGTTAAAAAAGAAATTATCCCTTGCCCTGCCCCTATTATTCATCCCCACCACTTTACTGGCTGCCGAACCAGTGATTGATTCAGGCAACACCAGCTGGATGCTGATATCCACAGCCCTGGTTCTTTTGATGATGCCGGGTCTTGCCATGTTTTACGGCGGTCTTGTCAGAACCAAAAATGTCCTGGGCACCATGATGCACACCTTTGTTGCCATGGCGGTTATCGGTGTTTTATGGGCGATCTGTGGATACTCTTTAACATTTGGAAAAAGTATTTTAGGCGGATTCATCGGATGGAATTCAGACTATTTCTTTTTAAAAGGCATTGATGAAACCATCACCAATGGCATCCCCGAATATATCATTGCCATGTTCCAGGGCAAATTTGCCATTATCACACCTGCCCTGATCAGTGGCGCCCTTGCTGAAAGAGTCTATCTGCGCGGCTATATTCTTTTTATTTCTCTTTGGTTCCTCGCTGTTTACAGCCCATTGTGCCATTGGGTATGGGCGCCTGACGGATGGCTTTTCAACGCAGGGGCAGCCGGTGTTATTGATTTGGCCGGTGGCCTTGTCATCCACGTATCTGCCGGTGTCAGTGCATTGGTTGCTGCCATCTATCTTGGCCCGAGACTCGGGCATCCCAAAATCGGTATCCATCCCAACAACCTGGTGATGACCCTTATGGGCGCAGGCCTTCTCTGGGTTGGCTGGTTTGGTTTTAATGCAGGCTCCACTCTTCAAAGCGGCCTGGATTCAGCCCGGGCCCTGGCCATGACACAAATTTCTGCTGCCTCGGGAGCGCTGATCTGGCTGACCATCGAGGGTCTTTTGTATAAAAAAGCATCCGCCCTTGGATTTGCATCAGGCACCCTTGCCGGCCTTGTGGTCATCACCCCTGCTGCGGCTGTTGTTCAGCCCACAGGTGCTATGATACTGGGTGCGGCTTCTGCCTTACTATGCTTTTATGCCCTGCAGTTAAAAATGAAACTGGGCTATGATGACACCCTTGACTGTTTTGGTATTCATGGCATTGGCAGTGGTCTGGGGGTTCTTATGTTAAGTTTTTTTATCCGAGACTCCTGGCTGGCATCTGCATCAGAAGCTGCCGGCAGGACCTGGACCATGTTTGATCAATTTCTTATTCAGCTCAAAGGAATCAGTGTGACCATCCTTCTGGCAACCGTTTTCACATATATTATCTGCATTATTGTTGAAAAGACGGTTGGATTCAGGCTGGGAGAAGAGTATGAACACATGGGCCTTGATCAAGCCCTGCATGGTGAAAGAGGATATGATTTTTCTTAAGATGTTTTATTGATTTATTTTAAGACCCGCTTGAGTTTATTTCCGGCGGGTCTTTTTATTTTAACCACACCGTTTTCCATCCCGCCGCAGCATAGCCCTGATCCTTGCCAGAAGCTCTGCCATGGAAAACGGTTCTGACAGATAGTCATCCGCACCATAATCAAGCCTTTTCACCCTGTTTTCAACATCACTGCGGAGGGATGTACTGAGCTATTCGAGCAAATCCAAATCATCATCAACAATGAGAATGTTCATGCCGATATTTCCATATTTTTTATTCCATAGCGTGTATCAGGATATCATTCTTTTTTAAATAACAAATTTTAAATAAGGATCAATGTCCACACGATGATGACCGAGACAATGCTGACAAAGACAGCAGCAGACCCCATATCCTTTGCCCGGGCAGCCATTGGGTGATAGTCAAGCCCGGTACGGTCGACAACTGCCTCTATGGCTGAATTTAAAAGTTCTGTGAGAATGACAATCATCAATGATAATATCAACACAGCTCTTTCTATATTGGTTTGGCCTATAAAAAGCCCAAGCGGCATTAATACCGCCAGTGCAACTGCTTCTTGACGGAATGCTGCTTCATGTTTCCAGGCGGCTTTCATTCCAGCCAATGAATATTGCACAGCCTTCATTATGCGGGAAAGGCCAACAGGCTTTTGGGAAGTCATATAATTCTCCTTACCTCAATTTGGGTTCTTTGCAAGATGAATCCTGCTATCAGTCCATCGGTTCAACCGATTTTTTATAACATAATCAGCGCCCTGATAATAGGACATCATTTCTTTTACAAATGGGTAAGAATATTTAACTTGTTTAAGTGTAAGATTGTTTGAATTTATATTGATGAGGCTTATCCCTTTGCCCGGGGACAGAATTAAAAGCTCTTTGCCATTAGAAATTCCCAATTCCGGTAACCTGTGCCAGAATTTTAAACAGGACACTATTCAACCACTTTTTGGGCAAGATCAGGGATAAGAGAACAAAAGGAATACAAAAATAGCTGATAAAAGCGATGTCAAAAATAAAACCGTTATCAAAGACATAGATCAGCTCAGACCGGGAATGATCGATAAAAGACCAATTTCTGAAAAAAAGAGTCACTCTTAATACTGCAAACAAAGCAAGCACAATAAATACCATTTTTGAAAAAAAATGGCATAGCGCGTCTTTGGGGACAAGAAAATTTTATTTATCATACCTTTAATCAGTCCTTGAGTTCTTTATTGATCAAAAAGATAGCATTGCGATTATCAAGAAACAGTGAAGATGGTGAATTGTTTAATTTAAAAAATAGATTATCTTTGTTAAGAGCAGGCTGTTGCATTGAAAATACGACAAAGACTTTAAGGAAAAAATTTACTCTTTTTAGAACTTTTTTTACATACAAAGGGTTATAAAGGTTGAATCATTTGATATGATTCCCCGTATTTATAACGACTTGACAATGGCATACTTATTGCTTTATATATTAAAAATTAAGATGGACATTAAATAAATATTGATTTTTTGCGCCAAGCAAAAGGAATAAGAACATGACGTTTTTTAAGATAAAAACTATTGTAATCGGATTATTAACCATTTTTTTCTTTATAAGCCCGTGCAATCAGGCTGTGGCAGATGAAAACCCGGCAGGAAAAATTATCCGGGTGGAAGGAACAGCCCAAATTATCCGGGAAGGAAAAGTACTGGAAGGCCTGCCCGATTCAGATGTCTACCCAACCGATGAGATTAAAACCGGCCCTGACAGCCTGGCTGAACTCCTTTTTCGAGATCGTTCCTCCATTCACCTGGGACCTGACAGCAGCCTTATGTTAACCCAATATAAATTCAGTCTTAAGGATGACGATCCCTCCTTTATTGCTAAAATGACAAAAGGAATATTCGTTTACATTTCAGGCGCCATAAGCAAAGTCCACCCCGGATCGGTAAAGTTTGAAACCCCTGACGGGCTCATTGGTATCAGGGGAACAAAACTGGTTGCCAGAATCATTACGGGCCCAGACGGACAAACCACAGTTGTACTTTTAAAGGATCCCGACGGTCATGTCGGTAAAGTGGTTTTTTCCAATGACAACGGCGAAACCTATTTAGACAAAGAATTTTTTTCTTTTTTAGCAACTCTGGGCCAAGCCCCCACAGCCCAGGTATTTATGGACATAGAGACTCTGAAAAAGTTGATTCCGCCAAATTTATTCCCAATAGTATTTGAAAACTATCGCCCGCCTTTGCCCTATACTGAAGATCAACCTTTATTGGATCCAGGACCAGTTTTTGTTTTGCATGTGGAACCACTTCTTTTGCAAGAAAATCCAAAGGAGCCGGAATCCCCTTCCGGGCCCACTGAAGTTTTCATAGAACCTTATTACAATAACGGCGGAGGATCAACAGGTTTTGAAATGACTACATATTGATAAATACTATACAGGCTATGACGATTAAGACCGGAAGAGCCTTCTCTCAGAACTTGGAATAGAGTTGCTCAATATTAATTATCATCTTTCAAAACGTCTTCCATACATCTGAAATAAAATTTTTCAATGTACTGCTTGACCATCCGGCGAGCAGAGAATCCTGTCGCCGTACTTTTCATGGTTTCCTTCATCAGGTGCACCCATTCGTTGGGGATGCCGTTGTCAGACATGTTGTAATACAGCGGTATTATTTTTTGTTCGAGAACATCATATATTTTAGCGGCATCGCTTCCATCAGGATCGGATGATGTTTTATCGTGTTCTATACCCCAGCCGTTTTTACCATTAAATCCTTCCTCCCACCATCCATCCAGTATGCTCAACTGGGGCACACCGTTCAGGCCGGCCTTCATGCCACTGGTCCCACTGGCCTCAAAAGGCGGCAGCGGAGTGTTGAGCCAGATGTCCACGCCGTGCACCAGATACTGGGCCAGTTGTTCACCATAATCCTCAACAAAAGCAATCCTGCCTCCCAGCTGCGGGTTCCTGGCCAGGTTGATCAGATCCTGAAGGAGCCGTTTGCCGGGGTCGTCTGCAGGATGGGCTTTTCCGGCAAATATAATTTGTATGGGCCGCCAGCGATCCTTGAGATGTTTTTTAAGACGTTCCAGATCCTTGAAAATCAACAACGCTCTTTTGTAGGTGGCAAACCTGCGGGCAAAGCCGATGGTCAGCACGGATGGGTCTAAAAATGCACCGCCGGTAAGTGTGATGGATGAACTGGCATCTCCATTGGCCCATCGAAGGCGGGCCCGTTCACGGATCGCATCAATCAGTTTTATTTTAAGCCAGTAATGCGTCTGCCACAGCTCGATATCCGGAATTTTATCTAAATTTTGCCAGATAGCCTGATCATCGTGATTGTCCAGCCAGTGGGGTCCGATATACTTGTCCAGCAACAATTTCATTTTCGGTTCAATCCAGGTGGGTACATGTACACCATTGGTCACATAATCAATGGGAACCTTATTTTCCGATACGTCCGGCCAGATGCTTTTCCACATGTTCTGTGAGACCTGGGCGTGCCGTTTGCTCACAGCATTTCGACAGCCGGACAGCCGCATGGCAAAGGCGGTCATGTTAAACCCGTCTTCGGGTTTTTCCGGATGGAGTCCCAATTGGAAGAATGCATTTCGGTCAAGTCCCAGGCTGGGCCAGAAGGGATGAAAATATTTTTCAATCAAATGGAAAGAAAACACATCGTGGCCTGCAGGAACCGGCGTATGTGTCGTAAAAATCGTTGTATTAATATTTATTTTTAAGGCGGTCTGAAAATCTTTTCCCGTTGCAACTATTTCCCTGATACGTTCTAAAAGGGCAAAAGCAGCATGGCCTTCGTTCAGGTGCAGAAGATAATGATCTATCCCTAACGCCTTGAGCATTGCAGCCCCGCCCAACCCCAACACAATTTCCTGGCGCAGGCGCATCTCCAGATCTCCAATATAGAGCCGGGCGGAAATGCCTCTGTTCCATGAATCATTTATTTCAATATCCGTATCCATCAAATAAAGGGACACATGGCCAACCGCCACCTTCCACACCGCCGCATGGACAGGCGGTTCAGTCAGCGGCACTTTTATCACAAGTTGAATCCCTTCTTGGGTCATTACTTTGGAGATGGGAGCAGCCTCCTGATTGACGGTTTCCTTGAGGTTTTCCTGCCATCCGTCATCTGGTACCCGTTGCCGAAAATACCCCTCCGGGTACATGAAACCCACAGCAACCAGTGGAACACATAAATCACTGCATTCTTTTATGAAATCTCCAGCCAGAAACCCTAAGCCCCCCGCATAAAACGGCAGGGAACGGTGTAGACCAAATTCCGCTGAAAAATAGGCCACGGCATATTTTTTGTCCAATGAAACAGGGCCCAGCATGTGACAGTCTTTGGGTGTCATATAGTTATGGAACGCTGTCATCACTTCATCATATCTGAGCAGATAGTCGGCATCAGAGCCCATTTTTTCCAACAACTCAGGGGGTAAGTCTCTGAGCATTTTGTCCGGATTGTGGCTGCTATCCTTCCAGGCCTGCCGATCAAGGGTCTTAAATAGCATTCTTGCACCTGGATTCCAGCTCCACCAGAGATTTTCCGCCAGATCCTCCAACCCTTCAAGACGTTTGGGCAAATGGGGAAACAGTGGTTGTGCTGTATTGGTTTCATCCATATTCTTTATCTCCTTATAAAATAAAATCAGTGGCCAGAAATTTGCTTTTATGGTCCTTGACAATAGCAGTGATGATCTTTTTGTTCAAATCTGTCTGTTTGGCCGCAACAAGTGTTCGGATGGAAAAAACCCGTAACGCATCTGAGACGGAAAGAGTTCCTTCAGCAGAGTCCTTTCTTCCTGTAAAAGGAAAGGTATCCGGCCCTCTCTGGCACTGGCTGTTGATATTGACCCTGCAGACCTGGTTGACCAGCGGGTCAATCAAACCGGCGATCTGGTCCGGGTTGGTTCCAAAAATACTGACCTGCTGACCATAACTTGAATGAATCATATAGTCAACAGGTTCACTGACGTCTTTAAACGATAAAACAGGAATGACCGGCCCGAACTGCTCTTCATGATAAACCCGCATTTTATGGTTGACCGGATACACAATTGCCGGAAAAAAGAAACTGCCGAAAACCATTGCCCCGGATGAGTTAACAATTTTGGCACCGTGTTCAACAGCATCTGATACAAGTGCTGCAAGATAATCGGTTTTATTTTTTTCTGCAACCGGTGTTATGACAACCCCTTCCTGCCATGGCATGCCAAACGTTAATACATTCACGGCTGCGGCAAATTTTTCAAGAAAAACATCAACAATGTCGGCCTGAACAAACAGGATCTTAAGCGCTGTGCACCGCTGTCCGTTAAAGGAAAGGCAGCCTGAAACGCATTCTTTTACCGCCAGATCCAGATCAGCCCCATTGAGCACAATTGCTGGATTTTTAGCCTCCAGCCCCAGTACGCAGCGGAGGCGATTGGGATAAGGATGTAGTTTTTTTAATGCATTGGCTGTTTTGCTTGTGCCGATCAGTCCCAGAACGTTGATTTTTCCGGAAGCCATGAGTGGGGGAATCATTTTCCTGCCCTCGCCATATATAATGTTAATAACCCCTTTGGGAAAAATCTGACAAAAAGCCTCTAATAGCGGCGCATAAAGAAGCGCACCATGCTTGGGTGGTTTTAAGATGACGGTGTTTCCCATGATAAGGGCCGGTATCAGTGTGGTAAAGGTCTCGTTGAGCGGATAATTGAATGGCCCCATGCACAGGACAACACCCAGGGGAGCGCGCCGGATCTGGCCGACAATATCTTCTTCTATGGTGAACCTGGAAGAAATTCGATCCAGGTCTTTAAGAGCGGAAAGTGTATCATTAATGTATTTAATTGTCCGGTCGAATTCCTTTTGAGAATCCTGAAGAGATTTCCCAATTTCCCACATCAGAAACCTCACCACCTGTTCCTTTTTCTCAATCATTTGAAAAACAAACTGCTCCATATGGTCAATTCGATCTGCAACAGACAAGGTGGGCCAGAGACCGCGCCCATGATCATAGGCTGCTACTGCTGCATCAAGCGCCTCAAGGGCATGGGACTCGGTCAATAAGGGATACTCCCCGATGTAAAAAGGCTTCGAATCTGTACCGTCGGCAACCCAAACCGGAGAAAGAACTTGCTGGCGTGGGCCATCCCAGACCCGAATCTCACCATTGATGAGATAGCCGGTCTGAACATAGGGGATATCCTTTAGCAGGGGGGTGGGTATATCTGCGGTACAAGGGAATATGGTTTGAATTTTTTGAGTCAATGTCATGATTTGTTTTCTCCCAACTGAATGATCAGTTTATACCCATCAGTATCAAGGTCTTTTTCTATTCCAAATCCAAGTTTTTTCCCAAGACCCAGCATGTTTTTATTTGTTTTCAGCACATAGCCGTGGACCGTTTTAAACCCGCGTTTTTCAGCAATGGACAGACATTTTTCCAACAGATGCACCCCAATGCCTTTACCATGCCAGGCATCTCCCACCAGAACGGCAAATTCTCCTGTTTTTCCATCCGGATCCCCGATGACCCTGGCCACTCCAAGCATCCTTTCGGTTTGAGATGTTTCATCAATGGCCACCAGGGCAATCTCCCGATCATAATCAATCTGGGTGAACCGAGCCAGCATTTTGGGATTTAATTCTTTTACCACATTGAAAAAACGATTGTAAATTGTTGTGGGAGACAGCTCTTTGAACAATGCTGTAAAAAGCGGGGCATCCTCGGGCTTGACAGGACGGATAAAGATGGCCTGCCCGTCAACGCTTACCATTCGGGACTCATCCTCTTCCGGATACGGGCCGATCACCAGATGCAGAGAAGAAGGAAGATGGGTCGGTGAAATAAGTATCCGGGCATCCACAGCAACAGGATTGCCATTCTTTATCAGAACAGGATTCATATCCAGTTCAGAAATTTGAGGGAAATCCATCAACAACTGAGAGAGCCTGACAATCATTTCTTCGAGTTTCTCCATGTCGGCTCCGACGCGGTTCCGGTATCCTTTCAACAGGGAGTAGACACGGGTTTCCTGCATGAGCCGCCGGGCCAACAACCGGTTCATGGGGGGAAGGCCCAGAGATCTGTCTTTTAATACTTCTGTATATATTCCCCCCATCCCGAAAAGTATCACCGGGCCAAAATTTGGATCGCGTTTAGCACCCATTAGAATTTCAAAATCAGGATTTGAAAAATACGGCTGAACCGTTACCCCGTCCAGCCGGGCATCGGGTTTAAACTTGCGTGCCGACACCATGATTTTCTCAAAGGCGTCACAAACATCGGCATCACACCGCAAATCCAGAAGGACACCGCCTGCGTCTGTTTTATGGGGAATATCCACAGATTGAAGTTTCATGACCAAAGGATATCCGATTTCCCGGCCAATTTGAGATGCTTGCGCTTGTGTCGTTGCTGTTCGTGTTTCTATCACAGGCAACCCATAGGCCTGAAGCAGTTTTTTTGATTCTGATTCTGTCATGAATTCATTGACAGAAGCATGGGAAATAAGGTCCTCGGCTTTTTTTTGATCAAAGACCAGGTTTTTATTCAATTTTGATGGAATTTCCAAAAGCACTTCTTGATTTTTTGTATATTCAACCATATACAGGAATGCTCTGACCGCTCGTTCCGGTGTGTCATAGGTCGGGATTCCCGCTTTATTCAGGAAGTCCACGGCCTTGTCGATACTTTTGCCCCCCATCCAGCAGGCAATCACAGGATATTGACGGTCTTTTATGGCAGCGACCAGGCTTTTAGCCACCAAAAAAGGTTCTGTAAGGGCCTGGGGTGCAAGAACCACCAGGATCCCATCCATATTTTTTGAATTAAAACAGATGTCCATGACATTGGAAAACCGCTCTGGTGTGGCATCACCGAGAATATCGATGGGATTGCTCCGGCTCCAGAATGTCGGCAGTATGTCATCCAGTGCCTTCAGGGTCTCCGAGTCAAGGGCAGCAGGTTCGTGCCCGTAGCGTCCAAGTGCGTCCGTGGCCATTACCCCGGGTCCGCCGCCATTGGTAATGATGGCCAGGTGGGAACCTTTTGGACGAGGCTGCTTGGCCGTGAGCTCGGCGCAGTCGAACAGCTCTTCTATGGTATCCACACGCACGATACCAGCCCGTTTGAAAGCAGCATCATATACGGCATCTTCTCCAGCCATAGCCCCTGTATGAGAGGCTGCAGCCTTTGCTCCGGCAGAACTTATGCCGGATTTCAGGACAATGATGGGTTTGACCCGGGACACCGAGCGGGCAGCACTCATAAATTTGCGAACATTTGTCAGGCTTTCAATATACAATAAAATGCTTTTTGCCGCTGGTTCATTTCCAAGATAATCGATCATGTCTCCAAAATCAATGTCCAGCATGGATCCAATGCTGACAAAATGGCTGAACCCGATGCGTTCCTTGAAAGCCAGGTCAAGAATGGAGGAACAAATTGCACCACTCTGGGAGACAAATGCAAGGTTTCCGACATCCGGCATCTCGGATGCAAAGCTGGCATTGAGTTCAACACCGGGCCGGATGAGCCCCATGCAGTTGGGTCCCAGGATACGGAGTCCACCTTTATATGCAATTTTCTGGATTTTCTCTTCTATCTTGCGGCCCTCTATCCCTATTTCTTTTCCCCCTGCCGAAATAATAATGGCTCCTGCCGCCTTTTTTTCAACGCATTCTTGAACAATATCAGCTACCATATGAATGGGGGTTGCAATAATGACGAGGTCTAATTGTATTTTTATACTGGAAATTGATCCAAAGCATTCATGCCCGTGAAGGGTGTCATACTTGGGATTTACCGGCAGCAGTGCTTTGGAAAACCCGCCGTCAATAAGGTTTTTCATCAATGAATTGCCGATGGTTCCTTTCTTTTCACTGGCGCCCACTACTGCCACATTAACCGGCTCAAAGATACGGTTTAGATTATATTGTCCCATTGTTTTCCTCTATGTTTTGTTTACGATCCTTGTGTTTTAAAGCCTGCTCATCAATCTGCAATATACTCCAATTGCCTGCGAAGGCTAAGGATTTCAGCTTGATGCGCCTTCTCTTTTTGGCGGATATATTCTTTCATTTGATCAAGTTTATGATTCAATCTTTTTATCTGGTGCTGATATCGCAGTACGAAATCTATTGCCTCCAGGTTTAGTCCCATGTCTTCGTGGAGATGACGAATCATTTTCAGTTTGCAAACATCAGCATAACACAATCCTTTCTCGCCGTGCAGCATTATACAGGTTTTAACCAGATTTTCTTTTTCACATTTGAGAATAAACGCCTCGGATACCATTGCCAGACGGGCGACTACCCGGCACTCAAAATGGACTTCCGGGTGATCGAAATAAAGCGCAATTGGATATTTATTCATCTTTTTTCTCCCAATCATTCATGCCGGCTTAGTTCAACATAGTGTAGATATGTGGTCAACGCATATCCTTCCACTGGGCAACCAATTTTTTTTCCCCGGCACTCAAGTTTTTCGGCAATATTGTTTCCACTGTGACATATAGATCACCACGCTGGTCTGGTTGTTTCATTTTTGGCATTCCCATTTTTTTAAGTCTGAAAATTCGACCATTCCGGGTTTCCGGCGGGATATCAAGGTTAACTGAGCGGTCAATGCCGGATACCGAAATCTTGCCTCCCAGCAACATGGTAAACATATCCACTGAAATTGTGAGTTTTAAATCATCATTATCACGCAAGAAACGCTTGTCAGGCAAAACCTTTATTTTAAGAAACAGATCCCCTGTACTATTTTTGTCGATCCCCTGGCCACCCTGCCCCTTGATCCGCACCCGTGAACCAGACTTAACCCCGCGTGGAATTTTAACGTCTATTTTGCGGCCATCTTCCCACTCCAGCACTCGGCTGGTTCCGCTAAACGCTTCTGTCAGACTCACCTGAACCGGATGTTCGAGATCTCTTCCTCTCTGAGGTTGTGTACTATGATAAAATTGCTGATCTTTATCCGCCTGCCCCTGGTTTCCCCTGCCAAAAAGATTCTCAAAAAAATCAGAATATCCACCAGCAGTTCCAAACAATTCTTCAAAGTCTTTGGGATCAACTGTCTTATAGGTATGCCCTTGAGCAGATGTCGATTGCTGATTACCCCAGTTGAAATCCTCAGGTCGTCCGTCGTTACGCTGGTGGCTTTGCCACTGGGAACCCAGCTGATCATACTTTTCACGTTTCTCAGGGTCTGAAAGTACCTCATATGCCTCGTTAAGATCAGAGAATTTTTGGGCTGCCGCACTGTCATTCTGATTGACATCAGGATGACATTTCCGAGCGAGCTTGCGATACGCTTTTTTGATCTCCCTGTTATCGGCCTTGCGATCTACATCCAATGTCTTGTAGTAATCTTTGTATTCCATAATATACCTATAAAAGTTCCGGATATAAAACCAATTCTTTTCCAGAGCATTGAGTTAACCTGCGGCCACCAGCAGCAAATCACTCAGCAATTTTTCTTTTTGACGTTCCACTTGCTGAGCAGAGTCACGGAAATAACGTTTTTTTGTATTTTCCAGGTCAGCGAACAAACGAATATATCTATCCTTCCATACTGATGTCATATCAGAGTTTTGATCCCCGGCCTGTTGTTGTCCTGAAATTTGCTTGTTGAAACTGTTCTCTGCCTGCGAGCGTTGACCTATAGTCTTAACATTGGCTTTTTCATGCAGTTCGTCTGCCACCTTTCTTCCTTTTTTTCCCGGTTCACACCGAAATAAAAATTTCAAAACTATTTCTTGTCAGGGCTTCTGGTTTCCTTTAATCATTTTTTCAAATATCCGGCAGCAACATCTTTGCCCCCGAGCCCAAAAGCAATTTCAGAAGGAGGCCTCTAAATATTCCCCTTTTCTATAAAATCATTCAACCCAGCTTTTCTGCCAACTCTATCTAATCAAATTAATTTATGAATCTTTACTGCCGTATATCTGATGAGCTTAGCGAATATTAAACCCACAAAAAACACTATAACTATAGTGGTTTCAATTAACAACGATAAAAAAGCCATAATATTGGCAATAAAAATATCCCACGCCTCTTTTACAATAGTTATAATTTGCATTTTATGCCTCATTTTTGTCTCAGATTAGAAAATAGTCAAGTGGTTTTAATTGATATTTAAGCTCATAAGACCGCTTTGAGTGTAGATACCACTAAATTGTTTGCATGCATTATTTCAGCAGGAACGTCGGCACAACTACAGGGCGTTCCTGCTGATATCGTCAGCTGACCACAATTTCTCTTGGTTTTGCTTCAGGCGATTTGAACAACGTCAGGGTCAATACTCCATCTTTAAAAATCGCCTCAATATTCCGGGTGTCTACTGCGTGGGTGACCGTAAAGCTTCGAGCATAATTGCCTATGCTGTATTCGGTATACACAGGATTAAGTCTTTCATAAGTGGAATAATCAGTCCGACCTTCTATTTCAAGAACGTTATTTTCTAATCTTACCCGCAGATTTTCTTTCTTTACGCCAGGCAGATCCATTATAACAATCAGGCTTTCTTTATTTTCTATTATGTCGGTATGTGGAATAAAAAATCGGCCTTCAATAGTTCGTTCTTCTTTAAGCTCCTGTTTCTGATGGTCTTGGGCTTCGCTCTTGGCGGTGACAGTATTTTCAGCCATGGTGTCCTCCTTATTACTTTTAAATTAATCGATAGCAATTTTCTTTGGCTTATCCGACTCTGCTCTTGGCAGGACCACCATTAGCAGGCCATCCTTCAATTTTGCCTGGATCTTAACCCCATCTATACGAAAAGGTAATTTCAGGGACCGATCAAAGTTAAGGCCTTTTCGTTCCAGACGATGGCAACTGCAATCTTCACCGTATTCAATGCTACGTTTGCCGGCCAGGCGAAGGACATCTTCTCTGACTTCCAGGGTCAATTCCTCTTTTTTAACCCCAGGCAACTCTGTCGCCAGCACCAGGTCTCCTTCCTTTTCAAATAAATTGATAAAAGGATAAACCCCGCTGCCGGTTGTCCCGGTCTCAAAAAAATTTGTATCACGGGCCTGATCAACAGCTTTCTGGATGGCCATACCCAATCCACCTGATAATCTTCCAAACATAATACTTCCTCCTTTAAATAAAAATTTTTAAACGACCTCTTCCTTCCTCTACCGGAACACTTTCCTTCACCAGAAGGAGAGGCACCACTTTATATGCAGAGCGCTTCAGCGCTCTGAAAGGGCTATATGTGACATGTGATGGTTCCTTATAAATCATCGGTCTTTATACGAATGCTCAACAATGGAATGGGGCACCGACGAAATATCCCCGTTATGATTTTTAATAATACTGTGAACAACAGTCAGCCCCATTCCCGAACCGTTTCCAAATCCCTTGGTTGTAAAATAGGGATCAAAAATCTGATCGATAATTTCAGGATGAATCCCCGGGCCTGTGTCCTTAACCGTAATTTTAAGGTATTCACCTGGAATGAAATCGGAAAAATGGTCAATATCCGCAGGTATTAGATGTTTTGTTTCAACCCTTATTTCAAGTTGCCCACTCGTTCCTTCCATTGCCTGTGACGCATTGGTGCAAAGATTTGTCAATATTTGAGTTATCTGTTTCGGATCAGCAAGAATGGTTACATCCGTGTCCGGATAATACTGTTTAAGTTCTATTGTGGCTGGTATCGATGGCTTTAACAATTCGAGCGCTTCCTTAATAATGCCGACAATGCCTGTCAGCTTCAACTTCACATTTTTTCCGTGACTGAAATCAATGAGCTGTTTTACAATATCCGCGCCTCTTAAAGCGGCAGACATAATCTTTTTTAGTTTTACATGTGCCGGACTAAATTTTGGAACTTCATCAGAAACCAGCTGAACATTGCCCAATATAATTTGGAGAATATTGTTAAAATCATGTGCAACGCCCCCGGCAACCGTTCCAATGGATTTTATTTTCTTGACCCGATGCGATTTTGCCTGAATTTTTTCTTTCTCTTTTTCAGCTCTTTTGCGCGCACTGATGTCGATGACCACGGTACGGTATTGTTCCGGTTCTTTGCATCTGGCCGCAATAAGGGTAGTTTCCAACTGCACATCAAAATGGATCCCATCCTTTTTTTCCATTTGCAGTTCACAGACCTGTCGATTTTTTGACGTGTCAAGATTTTTCAGATGCCGGAAATAGATATCATGGTCCTCTTTGAGAGTCTGGAGATCCAGAATCAATTTAAGCGAGTCTGCTGAACCAACAAACGGAGTGGCAAAATCAAAATTCATCCTGTGAACGCAGTGGTTCAAAATGTTCCAGACCGGTTCTGTTTTCTTTCATCTGAGTTCCTTTGTTAATCCTGGTTAATTATGATACGCCCATAACTGACTGAAAGCCTCAAGAAAATCGTTAATACCCCCAGTTATCATATCATCACAGGCAGTTACGAATACGGATTTCCAGATATAACGGGAACATATAATCAACGGAACAAGAAGTTTATCTGAATGGGTAATTATAGTGAATATATCAATTGCAAGTCAACAAAGCAGAAGCTTATAAAAAAAAGCATAAATAGACTATTAAAAATAGGGAGTTGTTAAAGAGATAAAAGGTTCATCCATCTTGTTGATGGTTTGTATAAATTGGGTGATGTCATGCGTAACAGATTAATGTTCTCTTCCTATACACATCTGAATATCCATCCTTTTCTGAAATCCATAAATATTTTTCTTTTATTTAAAAAATATCTATATTATAGTTTGATTCATATTCTAAGAAGTTTTTCTAACTGTTTTCAAATATCAAGGAAAAAGAAATGGATAAACATAAAAGCAGTTCCTTTGTCACCCTTAGTTTTGAAAAAACTTCTCTTCCTCCATTTGAGGATATCCTGGTTTTAGGTAACGATTGCCCATTAGGGATGAATGGGGTGGGACAATGTCTGGACCTGTTGGTTCCAGACGGGTATGACCGTCACGAGGTCGATGATGATCATGTTGCCGCCGTCATTATTAATAAAAATATTATTCGAAGAATGAGCGCTGAAAAGGTTATTAAATTGTTGCAGGAAAGAGTTTTTCCGTTTGTTGGCAGCAGAGAAATTATCAAGGTCGATTTTAAGGTAAGAATAGCTTATCAAAGTTTTCCGGTTGACATGGATTAACAGAAGGTGAAAGCAAAATTCTTACTCCGAACTTTTTTTAGACAAGTTGATCCGTTAAGTGGAACGAACATTATTAAAAAGGATCTTCTTGATAATGGGTTTATAGTGGTTCTGGATGGTGGAAATTATAAGGGTATATTAACACCAAAGGACATTATAAAATCACCCCGAAACCTTGTCCTTGATTGTATCCAGGCACGCCCCGTCATTCAGCATGATCAGCAAATCGATGTTGTATTAAATTTAATGAAGGACTCTGGATTTGTAATATTGCCGGTTTTTAGGGATAAAAATTTCGTCGGCGTTATCCTGCAATCAGATATAACCGAATATCTTGCTGAATATAATAATGAGCTTGAGTGTGTAGTAAAAGAACATACCGCAGAACTGGAAGAAATAAATAAAAAACTTATAAAAGAAATTGAGGATAGAGAAAAAGCTGAAAAAGAGCATCATGATCTCATGGCGCAGATGCATCAATCTGAAAAAATGATGGCCATTGGAACATTGGCCGGGGGAATCGCCCATGATTTTAATAATATTTTATCACCGATTATAGGGTTCACAGAGATAGCTCTTGGAGGTCAGGAAAGAGGATCTCCATTGTGGGAAAATTTGAATGAAATTTATTCTGCCGGGAAGCGGGCAAAAGAACTTGTAAGTCGGATAATGACATACACTCATAAGACTGAAGAAACAACTGAGTCTGTCCAGATGGCAGCGATCCTGGAAGAGGGCTTAAAATTACTTCAATCAGTTATCCCTTCATCAATCGAGATTAAGCAACTCATTGAAACAGATTCATATATCAACGCGAATCAAACAAAAATACACCAGATTTATTTGAATCTTTGTACAAACGCTTATCATGCCATGGAAAAATCCGGAGGCATATTGGAAATAAGATTAACAGAGGTTGAATTTCAACCGAACTCTATCAATCTGCCAAGAGATATTTTTCCAGGCAAATATGTGAAACTATCAGTCTCTGATAACGGTACTGGAATCAGATCAGATATTATAGATAAAGTATTTGATCCATACTTTACCACCAAAGAAACAGGCAAGGGTTCCGGTATGGGATTGTCTATCGTTTATGGGATAGTGAAAAGCTTTGGCGGAACGATAAATGTCGAAAGTCAATTCGGCAAAGGATCAACATTTAGTGTATATTTTCCAGTATTAGATATCAAAATAAAGGAAAAACGATTAGATTCTGGTGATGGAAATATTCAAAGAGGGACGGAACGGATTTTATTTATTGATGATGAGATCGCTATTGCCAATTTGAATAAGCAGTTACTGGAAAGAATAGGATATACGGTAGAAGCAATAACTGACCCTAAACAGGCTCTTGAACTATTTCAAACCCGCTCTGAAAATTTTGATCTTGTTATTACCGATATGACTATGCCCGGTATCAGCGGGGACATGCTAACCTTGGAATTGTTAAAAATACGACCTGATATCCCTGTTATCCTATGCACAGGCTACAACAACATGATTTCAGAAGATAAAGCCCTTAAACTTGGAATTAGAGCGTTTGTATACAAACCTGTATTGTATTCAGACCTGTCTAAAATCATCCGCAAAGTCCTGGATGAAGCCAAATTTTCAAGTCACGTTCAACTTAATCCCAAACGGTATTGAACATCCTTAATTAAATTGTTTGATATTGAGAGTTGAATCTGGGGAAATGTCTATAATCAAACCCAGGAGATGCCTTATCCGCAAGAGTGATTTATTATGCACCCGTTGCTGGTGTTTCATGAACCCTAATTTCTATTCTATTTTTCCCACTTTCTTTAACAGAATACATTAAAGCATCTGCTTCTCTTATCAGTTCATCTAAACGGCATGATTTATGACATGTAACAGCCCCAATGCTAAACGTTACAGGCCACTTGTTAATTTTGACTATGCCAAGAAGTTCCTTTTGCAACTTGTTCAGTGCTGTTTGGGCTTTTTCAAACGGCTATCGCTTAGGCCAAAGCAGTTGCCGATTCTCTGACACTGAGAAAAAGGATTTCACTTTCGCAACTACCTGGTTTTCGGTTAGCCTATCAGCGGCTTCGACCGCTGCAATCTTACTTTTTGGGCCTTTTATTTTCTCAATTTCTTTTGCGAGTTCAAGTTTTGCTTCACCAGGACCAAAAATAAAAAGACTGCCGGCATTTCCGGCCTTTGTGATTACCATCTGATAAAAGTTATGATGCTGGTGTTTGCGGCGCTCCTCTGCTTTTTGCTCTTTTGATACTGATTGTGCCACATTTGTGCCAGATGCTTTCCAACCACCTGATGGACGGAAGTGGCTTTCAGCGCCTGAGTTGATATGGTCTACTGTTGTTTTGCCGTCTTCTATTACAATCAAAATTGCCTCTTTATGATCAATCCAGATACCAATTTCTTTCTTTTTGATGTGCCCTGATTTTGCCATATTTCCTCCTTAAACATTAAACCCTGGTTAATAATGGCATGCATAGCTGAGAGAGTTAACTGAATCATTTTATATAAAAATCACTCTGGGAAAATAGCCTATGACGCGGGCAATGGCTCATATATTGAATGAAAAAAGACTTCAATATGAAGTGTACTCCCTGGAATTTTTCTATCATCATGCACTAAACGCTTTTTTCAGTGCTTCCTCCAACTCGTCCACCTGATAGGGCTTATGTAAAAAAACCTGGGGAAGTTCCGGGTGGTCGCCCGCCATGACCTTTTTCTTATCATAGCCGCTGACTATGATCACTGGCACATCATCCCACATCCGGCGCAGTTCTGTCAGGGTTTCCCATCCGTTCATGCGTGGCATAGTCAAATCGGAGAGGACACAGCAGATTTTATTTTTATGTTGTTTAAATATCTCCACAGCCTCGACACCGTCTTCTGCTTCAAGTACAGAATATCCAAGGTGGGTGAGCATGTCCCTTGTCATACTGCGGACCATCTCCTCATCTTCAACGAGCAGCACTGTATTGTTTTTTTCAACCTTCCGAGCAGGAATCGCCAGTTTTTCCTGCTGGCAGGAGATTTTTTCCGTTGATATCGGCAGATAAATCTGAAAGACACTGCCGCATCCCGGTTTACTATCCACGGCAATGCATCCGTCATGGGCTTTAACGATCCCCCTGACAACGGACAAACCCATTCCCCGCCCAGTGAATTTTGTGGTGAAAAAAGGATCAAAAAGCTTCTTTATATCCATGCTTGGGATCCCGCAACCTGTATCCGACACTTCAAGGCAGGCGTGGGGAATATGTTGCAGTTGCCAATCAATTGGTATGCAGCAGGAGGCGGGGATATCTTTATAGGAAACAGTCTTGATGGTCAGGCCGATTGAGCCTTGATTGTCGGAAATGGATTCCCAGGCATTGGTGATCAAATTGGTCATAATCTGCTGTATCTGGCCGGCTTCAGCACGGATTACCGGTCCGGAATCGGGAAAATCAACGTTAAGTATCATACCTTTCGGAATGGCCACCTGGAGAAGGGACAGGCTTTGACGGCAGGTTTCGGACAGATTTATGGCTTCCTTTTTATTGGAGATCAGGCCAAGATAGGTCAGCATCTGTTGGCTCACCGCTGCCGCTTTATGCGCCGCCGTCATAGATTGGATCAGATTGTCACGATTTTTTGCATCCATCGGCAAATCATACATAAAAAGCTGCAGGTTGCCCATTACCACAGAAAGCTGATTGTTAAAATTGTGGGCAATGGCTCCTGCCATCCGACACAAACTTTCGGTCTTTTGGAGTTGCAGATTCCAGGCTTGGAGGTCCGCCTTTTCCGCTTCCACCAGCTTACGCTCGGTGATTTCAGCTTGCAGCAATTGATTGGATTCTTTCAACTTTGCCGTCCGTTCATTCACTATGTCTTCAAGATGATGATGGTATTTGAATAATTCATCCTCTATCTGCTTACGTTCGGTGATATCGCTAACTGCCACCCTGATCTGCTTTAAATCGTGTTCCTTGCATTTTAAGATGACACATTCTAATCGGGCATAAAACGTATCCTTGCCTTTTTTCACAAGACGCAGTTCACAGGACTGGTCTGCTTGGGTTTCCAGAAGATCTTGCCGGTGTTTATAGTAGATGTCCTGGTCCTCTTTCAGAATAAAGATGGTAAAAGACTGTCCAATCAGGGCTGTGCGGGTGACCCCCAGCATGGCGGCAAGGGTGAGATTGGCCTCGTCGATGATCCCCTTTTCAGTTATCGTAAAATAACCAACAGGTGCAAAATCATAAAGATGAGAATACTTGTTACAAGATTTTTCAAGTTCTTTATGTATCCGACGGAGCTCATCGTTCTGCATTTTTAACTCGATCTGATGAACCTGAAGTTCGTGTAATTGGTTTGCCATATTTTCAGGTGATACTTCGGAAAGCAATTCAGTTTTACTGTCGGCTATATCAAGTTCTTTTTCAGCGAGCTGTCTGAGTTTGAAATTACCGAGTATATCTTCTTTTCTTTCCATCATTCCCTCGCTTGTTTTTTGTTCAAGCATGCAAAATCCTGTTCCGTTGATGCAGTCTCAACAGGCCGGGCGTTTTCATCCTTTAAAGCAGTTATGAAGACTTAAAAGACAAGATATTTAAAAAATTTTCCCACTGAATTGCCGGTTGCCAGTCAACCCTGTCTTCCCAGCCTTTCCTTCTGTCTTTCTTTATTCTTTGCTCTTTACCCGGATATACATTCCCAAGATTTAAAATTCTCCGGTCTATGTAAGACCTTCGATCCATTGTGGATCGTCTTTGCAACATGCGTTTTTTCATATATAAAACCTCCGTTGGTGCTTATATCAAGCTAAGTGATTTGTCCCATTCATTGAATAAGAAGTTTATCCAAAATTCTTTGATAACTTTGATAATTACTTTGATAATTATAGCGGATATTTTAATTGCAAGTCAACAAAACAGAAACTCATAAAAAAATGCATAAATCGACTATTAAAAATAGTCAGATTACGTTTCCGACCATGAAATTAATGAGACTTCCTCTTAGCACTTTCGGGGGCAATTGTGACAGGCAGATAAAACAATTCAGACACAAGGACAAATCTTCCTCGGTTTTGACGACCTCCTGTATTGAGGTATTTGCGCATAAATCACAGCAAAGGTTTGATATGCCAACATCACCATTTTTAACGATGTTTGCTTTGTCTGTCCATTTGGCACCGATCTTGTAATGGGAATCGGCATCTGCTTTTTTGCACCATTTTACCTGTGCGGCACAAGCGTTATAGCGTTTGGCCGGTTCAAAACCAGGGATCGGCTCCTTTGTTTTGATAAAAAAATATTCCTTTGGGGAAAACATATGATTTGACTCAAAATACATTCCATCCGTACTCATGTTATGCATTATGGCTTGATAATACGAATCATCAAGATCTTTTACATAAAAAATGGGTACATTACTATCTTTCCGGATTTTATATCGTTTTTCTTTTTCCATAAAAACGTCTCCTCTAATAAATACTCGAATAATAAATAGTTTCAGGATATTTTTGTGGTCAAATTGTGTTCTGCCCAAATTTTCCAAACCGCAGGAATCGGGCCCAGAATGTTGGCAATAGTCCTTATGGAAAATTCTCTAATGACTGATCTGAACTCGTAAAATTTAAAGCATTGGGAATACTGCTCCACCGGCTTGATCTATGCCATCCCAATCTGTCTTCCCAGCCTTTTCTCCTGTATTTCTTTATTCTTTGATCTTCACAAGGATTTACAGGGCCAAGGTTCAGAATGCGTCTATTCAAAAACGATCTTCGGTCTATTGCCGATCGTTTTATATATCGTTTTTCCTGCAACATGAAATTTTCCTCCTTACAGCACTTTGGAAAGAATTCCTGTCATTGCTCTGAACTATGTTATGATAACATTCAGGGCGGCAGGTCCTTTCCGTCCCGGGCCGATATTAAATATGACCTTGTCTCCTTGCTTCAAAGATTTGGACTTGGATGCTTTGATTTCCGAATGATGAACAAATACATCCGGGCCACCGTCTTCCTGGGCAATAAAACCAAACCCTTTATTGCCGTTAAACCATTTTACTTGTCCCTGACTCATTTTATGGTTTTTCCTTTTTTATTGATTGGCAAACGGACGATTCAACATTTTTTATACAACAGAAGATAATGTTCTGCTGTTTCCGAATGATCAAACTTTTTACGGCTTTGCTTCATGATCCTGCATACCTGAAGGGTTTTTACGTCCAAGGATAGGTTATAAAACGGCATGGCCTTATCAATTGCTCTCATTAAGCTGCCAGCATTAAATTGATTGAATAAAAATCCATTCCCGTTTATGGAAAAGGATTGAATTCTATTGTCAGGTGATAATCACTGAATTTTCACAGTTTCCGTAAGGGCAGTGAATATAAGTGTCTGAATCCTTGTCATTTAACCAGGTCACCCCATCCGCCAAATATCTGAACTGATATTTCTTGTTGGGATCAAGGGCCACCGTGACAGCAAAGGAGCCGTTTTTGTGACTTTTCATGGGGGTAGCATTTTTGTCCCATTCATTAAATTCACCCACCACATGCATTTGTTTTGCTCCGTTTCCCATCTCGTTTTGAACCCGGAAAGTTACCTTGCACTGTGACTTGTTTTTTAAGTATTGTTTGTTGATGGTCATGTTTTTCTCCTTTTTGTTTTACAGCCCATGGGATTAAATAATTCTGAAACCTTCTCAATAATTATGATAATATTTTAACTACAAGTCAACATTGCGAAAAGTTAAAAAAAGATGTATGAATCAACTATTAAAAATAGGGGATTATTGGGGGGACCAACAAAAATGACCTAAGATTCACTTTTTTGATTTTTTAAATCACTAAAATTTTAACGATACTGCTGTTATCATCTGCAACATAAAAGATTGGCAGTGAGTAAAGATCTGCCTCCTTAGCAGCAAAGATCAATTCATCCACTACATGTTTTAGTGCCTGATGTCAGGTTCCAGGAATCGGGCCCAGGCTCTTTATCCTTTTGATCCAAGCCGTAAGCCCCCATGGATATATACGACATCGCCGGCCATGGCCTCATTTCGATACAGTTCCGCCACAATGGATATCACTTCTTCAGGTTCAATCAATCTGCCCACAGGAACCTGTCCCAGAATGTTGTCGATAACTCTTTGATCCATATTTTTCACCATGGGTGTTCCCACATACCCCGGAGCAACTGCCATGCAGCGAATTTTATCCGCAAATCCCCGTCTGAAAAACTCAGCCGTCAACACCTTGGGCATAACCGATATGGCTGCCTTGGAAGATGAATAATTAATCTGACCTGCCGTACCCAGAGATCCTGTGGAGGAAACCAGGCAGACAAGCCCCTTACATTCATGATTCACCATCTGCTCAACACATTCGCGTACGGTAAGAAAAACACCGGTCAAATTGATATCAATGACCTTTTGGAACTGATCCAGGGACATTTTTCCAACCACTTTCCCGGTTTTTTTGTCTGTTTTAATCATGAGCGCATCACTGGTGATCCCGGCAAACGGTGCAACCAGATTAATCCGGCCAAAGGTTTCAATCGCAGACTGCGCAAGCATGGTGCAATCCGCTTCTTTTGTTACATTGCATACTTTAGCGATCACATCGCCACTGATCTGCTGTAATTCTTCAAGGGCATTTGAAAGGTTTTGTTCAGCCACATCAGCTATCACAACCTTACCGCCCTGCTTAAGCCAATATTCAGCTAAAGTTTTGCCAATACCGCCACTACCACCCGTAATCACTGCGACTGAATCTTTAATTTCAAGCATTAAGCTTCTCCTTTTTGGTTTGCCGGGAACTTTTTGAGTTATTTAAAATCCCTGGGATGATATTAAAGGTGTGTTATTTTGTCTTTTTGGGGGCTTTCTTTATCGAGTTTACCTTGGCTGGTTTTGCTACAGCCTTTACTGCTGTTTTTTTTATCAGTGCCGGTTTTGCTGTAGTTTTTACTGCTGCTTTTTTTATGGGTTCTACTTTGGCTGGTTTTACGATATCGATTACAACAGCTTTTTTAATAGACTCTGTCTTTGCCTTGATCTCAGGTTCCGGTTTTTCAAGTTCGGCCAACCTGGCTGCCTTTTCCTGTTGAATCGATTTGTCTATAGCCTCATTTAAATCCATCTGGAACCGGACCGGACCCCTGTATTGATCATTTTGACCGAACCGTTTATGCAGTGCATATGCAGATTCCGGATCTGACCAGGAAGTGGCTATGGCCACATGACCCTTGGGAAAAGGCGCGGTCTCAACATCAATATAATCAAGCGGTGCAAGCGCAGAATCTTTTTCCACCAGATCATCGTTTTCACCATAACACAACAACCAGGGGATCTTCTTTTCTTCAATCCCTTTAAAATTCAATTTTCGGCCAAACATTTCAACCGGCAAAGTACCGTCCTTGGTAACAGGAATATTAAAAGATGCGAAACTCATTTGGGTAATGGACAATGGAATATCCGACCGCTCATTTTGCAACCAATAGTTTAAAGCCGCTGCTGTCTTACTGATGTCACCAGATTTTTTTTCCATCTGGGAGACCATAAACATATCCCTTAAAAAGGATACAATCGGCGCTTGATCTTCAATGCTTTTAATCTTGTAAACCCACCCCATGAGCTGACCGTCCGCAACCTCATTTCCACTGGGCAACCTTTTTGTTCCATATATCAAGTCATTGAAACGGGGGGGAAGCGTTTTTAAAAAATCCCCCAACCCTTTGCTTCGTGTTCCATCCATGGGTGCCACACAGGTAATTAGAGCATCCACAACATGATCCAGCTCATTGGATAAGATATCACAGACAGCGGAAAACCCGCCCTGACAATAACCATTCAAGGTCACTTTTTTGCCATGCTGCTCCATGACTTTTTCACAAAAATATCGGGTATCCAGAGCATCCTCTTCCATGGTCATGGTCTGAAAAGCCTCTGTCGTTTGGATATCTTTCATGATCCGGATATATGTTGGAATGCCCTGGTTTGCATAACAATGGGTATAGCTTTTATTATCCCCGGGCAAAAAACTTAATATATTGCTGCCTAAAACAAAGGGCGGAATAATAATAATGGGTTTTCCCTTTTCATCCATCTTAATATCTTTATTGGTGGGCACAATTCTATACAGCAAAAAGCGGTCGGTCTCAGCGAATAAAGGATTTATCCCACGTTCAAAATGAAACCCGAATTCCGGTTCAATCTCTTTAATGGCTTTTGGCAAACGTTTACTCACACCTGAAAGCATATCAAATAGCCGTGAAAAAAAATCGTCCAGCTTTTCTCCCTCTCCTTGCAATATAGAATTTTTAAAGGCCAAAAGATAATTTTCCAATTCTCTATTAACTACGCCATCCATGGCCTGCATGCTGCCGGAAAACCCTTTACCCATTAAATCCATATTGAATTTAAGCAGTTCCACATAGGATTCCCATTGTTCACAAAACGAGCTTTTATCCATCTTTGACAATTCAGCCTGGCCAAAACAGGCAATGGAAGTCAAATACGGGGCCATGAAGTCATTATTATATTTTTCAAAACCTGAAAACAGATTTTGAGCAGCAACAAATTGATCAATAAAAAAGTTGGAACTTGATTCTAATTTTTTAAATGAGCTTTCCATGAATACATCCTTTATCTTTCATCATGATAACAAGCGGTTTTTTCAACCCAAACATATCTATCCCGGGTATCCCGGATAGGATACCCGGGATAGACACTTGAACTTATAAAAAAATGCCGGCTATAAAAAATTATAGCCGGCATCAATCTTTATGGAGTTTTGGTACTTGTTTTCTTTACAACAGAGCTATCAGGTTCGGGCGCTTTAGCAAACATATCCTTGATATTGTCAAAGTTGCTGTTCACATAGCTGATACAGATTTCCTGATTTTGTTTGATAAGATTCGTCCAGTCTTTACACATTTTCTTGCTGTCCCCGGGCAATAACGGATTTTTTTCAAGCATCTGATCCATCATTTGATGACCCTGGTCCTGAAATGTAGTCATCATGGCAAGCGAATTATCAAACAAAGTTTTCTGATAATCAACAACCTGGTTTAACATTCTATTATCATTCATCATTGACCTCCCCAATCTAATTCAATTGTTTTTATTTTTGATTAAACATTTTTTCAAAACTGCTATAACCCTCATCAACCGCTTTTTTAAATTCTTCTCTTGCTTTTTTCGTATAGGAAAAAGCTTCCATCATCTGTTTTTTCGCATCCTCATTAACCCCTGTGCCCGTGGGAATTTGATCAACAAGATTACTGATCATTTTTTCAGTTTGATCCTGAACCACAGCCAGGGCATTAAAGCTGTTCTCAAAAACGGTTTTCTGAAAGCCAATCATTTGTTTTGCAATTTGAGTTGTTTCCATTGTTTTTCTCCTTTGATAAAATTTAATTGTAGTTTTTGAAAATCGTCTATCATCCAATAAAAGGCTTATCTGATCTGTTCTGATCTGATCTGATCTTTTTATTTTTCAGTTCAGGTTAAGAATATATAGATTTTATTACATTTGTCAATAAAAAAATGGTGCGTCGCACAATTTTTTTATTGTTGCTTGAAGCTTGCTTGAATTCCGTTATAAAACAATTGTTTTGTATCAAATAGTACATATTTAAATATTATATTGACATAAAATATGTTGCAATATAACATAAAGGCGAATGGATGTAAAATTTTGAATACTGACCTGTTTATTAAGGAATACCGAATGGCTGATACCATAATCATAAAAAAATACCCAAACAGACGATTATACAATACGCAAAAAAGCACTTATATCACGCTTGAAAATGTATCAGACTTAATTAAAAAAGGATTTTGTATCCAGGTACAAGATGTCACTACAGGAGACGATGTTACACCGCTTATCCTGACTCAGATTATCATGAACAAGGCAAAAGAAGACAATACCATTTTACCGGTTTCCCTGCTTCATCTTATCATTCAATACGGGGAAAGCCATCTTCATGATTTTTTTGAAAAATACCTGGAAACAACCATTAAAAATTATCTGGGATTCAGAAAACAAATGGATGACCAGGTTCAGACATATATGGGCATGGGGATGGGCATGGGGATAGATTTTTCCACACTGGCCGAAAAAACATTTAAAAGCATAGACCCCATGAAAATCTTTTCCACTTCCCCACCCAAAGAGGAAAAGGAAGAATAATCATGCAGGCAAATTAACAAGGAGTTTTGAATGTTTTCATAATGAATTATAAAGGACCACATTCCAACAATGCATTCTTGAAATATAAAGGAGAATAAAAATGATTGGAAAAACAATTGATCAATTGGCAGTCGGAGAAATCGATCAATTTACCAAAACGATTTCTGAATCTGATATTTACCTGTATGCAGGCATTACCGGCGACCTGAATCCGGCCCACATCAATGAAGAATATGCAAAAGGCACTTTTTTTAAAACAAGAATCGCACATGGCATTTTGATTGGGGGGCTGATCTCGACAGTTATCGGGACCAAACTTCCCGGACCCGGCAGCATTTACCGGGAACAGCATTTAAAATTCATCGCTCCAGTTCATATCGGTGACACCATCACCGCCCGGGTTGAAATCAAAGAGATTGTGCTTGAAAAAAACAAAGTAATATTACAGACCTCCTGTTTTAATCAGGATGGGGCCATGGTGGTTGACGGTAATGCTATCATCAGCCCACCCAAAAATAAAAATCTTACAAAGGAAAAATAAATGCAGCGCCAAAACATGACAGATAACGCATTTTCAGCGGTATCTGTTTTTAAAGACGGGTACGACTATTGGTATGACGCTGTCCAGCGCTCAATCCTGTTTGGAGATATCATCCGAAAACGGGGCAATGCCTACAATGATCATCTTGAAAAAGGTCAACCGCCGGTTCTGGCATTTGACTATGAAATTATCAGCGACGGCAAGGATATGGAACGACCGGTCAATTATCAACTGGTAAAAATATATGAGCGCCGGAGCCATAAACCGGGTGAAAAACTATCGTTTTCGGAAAGAAGAGAGCTATCCGAAGACAGTCTCAATATCAATCCTAATCAAAAAAAACGGCCCATAGTTGTGATTGATCCAAGGGCAGGTCATGGACCCGGCATTGGGGGGTCTAAACTGGATTCCCAGATCGGCACTGCTTTAACTGCCGACCATCCGGTTTATTTTATCATGTTCTTGATCCGTCCGGTAAAAGGACAGACCATCTCTGATGTTCAAACCTGCCAGGTTTTTTTTCTCGAAGAGGTCGCTCGGCGCCACCCTGATGCATTAAAACCCGCTGTTATCGGCAATTGCCAGGCTGGCTGGGCTGCTGCGCTGATTGCCGCAGACCGGCCGGATGTAACCGGTCCACTGGTCCTGAACGGTTCCCCCTTGTCTTACTGGGGCGGCATTAAAGGGGCCAACCCCATGCGATACCGGGGCGGACTTTCAGGTGGCGGCTGGCTGGCATCTTTGTGCAGTGATCTTGGCAATGGAGAGTTTGACGGGGCTCATCTGGTGGCGGGATTTGAAGAATTGAATACTGCCAATACCTTGTGGACAAAACAATACAACCTGTATTCAAAGATTGATACTGAAGAACAACGGTTTCTCGATTTTGAAAAATGGTGGGGCGGTTTTTTTCTGCTGAGCCGCGAAGAGATTCAATTTATTGTGAGCAACCTTTTTATCAGCGATGAACTTGAACAAGGATTTTTAAAGCTCCATGAAGGGTCTTATATCAACTTGAAAAACTTTAAAGACCCCATTCTTGTGTTTGCATCCAAAGGTGACAATATTACCCCGCCTCAACAGGCACTGAACTGGATCACTAAAGTTTACAAGGATGTCGAAGAAATTAAAAAATGCGGCCAGATCATTGTTTATCTACTGCATGACAGTGTCGGTCATTTAGGGATATTTGTTTCAAGCAAAGTTAATCAGAAAGAACACAAAGAAATTATCGGCTGTGTGGACGCCATAGAGTTTCTTGCACCCGGCCTTTACGAAATGGTCATCAAGGAAGGCCCAAGCAAACCAGGCCTGAATGACCAGCAAGTTGAGTTTGTGGACCGGACCATGGAAGATATCCACAGCATGGATGACGGCCTTGAAGATGAAGAAGCCTTTCTGCCGGTTGCAGCTGTTTCCAAATTCAACACCAAGGTTTATCAGGATTTTATCAGCCCCTGGGTGAGAATGCTTTCCACTGATTTTTCTGCAGAATTTTTTAAACAACTTCATCCACTCCGCATGCAACGATATGGATTTTCCGACAAAAACCCGTTTATGCTGCCATTGGAAACCCTGTCCGACATGACCCGAAATAACAGGAAACCAGCCCGGGATAATAATCTTTTCACGAGTATCGAAAAGACAGTCTCCGACCAGATCATCACCTGTTTTGACTTGTATCAGAAAAACCGGGACACTTTTTTTGAAACCATGTTTTATGCTGTTTATAATAATCCTTGGATAAAAACACTTTTCTATCATGATGATGACAAACAGTTTAAAACAGATCCAACCTTTGTTGAACCTCAAAAGTCAGAAATGTTCATGGAACTGGAAAACCAGTTGTGGATAAAGGCCATGCAGACCGGGGGATTTGAAGAGGCGATCATCCGTATTATCCTGGCTATCACCAATGCCAAACAGGTGCTTGACATGGCTGAATACGATGTGGCCAGGTTGAGTATGAAATCCGATAAACGGCTGACAAAAATCCTGCCGGATCAGTTAAAAACCATTATTAAGGACCAGGCTGCCATCCTTGAAAAAAACAGAAACATGGCCCTTGAATTATTGCCGGACTTGATCCCTGAAGAAAAGGACCGGCAGGCAGCTTTGGAAATTGCCAGAAATATTGCTGATATTGAAACCGTGAAAAAATTTAAAAAAACGCACGTGTTAAATAGAATAGAACGAATTTTATTTCCGGACATGGCCCAGGGCCATTATCCATTCAGCTCGTAAACGATTGAACAGCCTGCCATGCACCCGGCAGGCTGTTAAGCCGAAAAAATCAGAACCAGGCCCGGTGACTCCAGATATCTTCTTCCAGGCTTGTTTTTTCTTCTTTAAGCTGCAGGTACATGGACGCATTTTGAATGGCAAGTCCTCCCTGATTGGCCAAAGCTTCAATCATGACCAATATGTCTGAAGGGAAAGCCGTAAAATCCTCACTATAAAGCCGCATCACACCGATCACCTGCTCTCTTGCCAGGATCGGGGTGACAATCATGGATTTGATTCCTTCTTTTTCCATTTCCTTTTTAAAAACAATCCGTTCATCTGTTTTGGTATTGCTGACAATAACGGTTTCACCTTTAAGCGCCCGTCCGGTTGTCTCTGTATCAATATTTCTTTTCATTTCAAGGAATTCATCGCTTAATCCATAACTGGCAACCAATTCCATGGTCTTTGTATCTTCATTTAAAAGCCGGATATCCACACCCTTCATTTCCAGCGTATCGCAAATATTTTCTGTTAAGTTATTCAGTATTTCTTTAATATCCAGGCTTGAATTGATGTTGGAAGCCAGCTCAAGAAAAAGCATGGAATTCTTTTTTAGCCGGTTCAGCAAATTGTTTGTATAAATTGCAACTCCTCCCTGATTGGCCAGGGCACACAAAAAAGCGATCTGTTTTTCATCAAATTTTCTCTGGGTGGCCGTATAAAGAGAAAGCACACCTTTTGTGACATTGGCCATTCTAACAGGAACAGTGAGGATGGAGGCAATCCCTTCTGCTTTTTTCCGGGCATGATTTTCCAGACGTTTATCTGTCAGGGCATCTTCAAAATACAGATATCCACCTCTTTCCAGCGCCCCAATCATTCCTTTGGAATTTAAAGGACTGGCATGGAAATAATTTTCAGACAAGCCGATCTGGGCCATGGGAACAAAAAACTCTTTACGGGCATCTTGCAGAAACAAACAGGCTGCCTTGGCATCCATGGTTTCAACGGCGCTCTGCACGATCAGATGAAGCAATGTATTCTGAGTCGCTGCCGCACCAAACGCGCTGCTGATTTTATAAAATATACCAAAATAATCTTTTTCTTTTGCCATGGTTCTCTCCCCTATAGTACCTGATATCCTTCTTCATATCCGAACCAGCCGCCATAACCAAGTTTTTTTTTGGAACTTGTTTTTTTTTCTTATTTTCTCCTGGTTTACTTTCTGATTTTACTTTCTGGCTGATATTTGTTTTTGCTTTCTTTTTGATTCCTGGTTTTACTTTTGGTTTTGGTTTGGCTTTTGGTTTTATGGTATCCCGTTCCTTTAACCAGGAAGCAATTTTAGGTGCAAAAGCCTCCTGAAATTTAGAACTGACATAAATTCCAATATGGCCTGTATTCAGACACAGATCTTCGGTATCGTTACTGCCCACATTTTTAGTCAGCTGGTCACACGCTTCCGGAGGTACCAGATGATCATATTTCCCATAAATATTGAGCAACGGCATGGTTAATTTTTTCAGGTCTACACGCTGTCCGCCAACCTCAAGCTTGCTCTGGATTAATTTGTTCTTCTGGTAGCAGTCTTTAATAAATTTTCTGAAAACTTCGCCGGGAAGATCTGGGCTGTCAAAAATCCATTTTTCCATGCGGATAAAATTTTCAACAAATTGTTTTTTATCCATTTGTTCTGCAAATCCAACATATTTATCTATCATTAACCGGGCAGGATTCATTAATAAAAACCCGAAATTCATGATATCAGCAGACAAGTTGCCATGTGTGTCCACCACTGTATCAACATCCAGATTTTTCATCCAGATATGCAGCAGGCCTTTGTCTGTATCAAAATTGGTCGGGGTCACCGTGGTGACAAGGTTTTTTACTTTTTCAGGATGCTGTGCAGCATAAATAACGCTGAAGGTACCCCCCATACAGATGCCCATAAGGTTGATTTTTTCCACCTTGTTTTTCTTACGGATAAAATCCACGATGTTATCCATGTAGCCGTTAATATGGTCATCAAAACCCAAGAACCGATCTTTTCTTTTGGGATATCCCCAATCAATCATATACAAATCAATACCTTTCTCCAGAAACCGCTCAACCACACTTCGTCCCGGCTGTAGATCCAGCATGGTTTCTCTATTAATTAACGCATAAACAATCAACAACGGCGTGCTATATTCTGATTTTTTTCTGGCATGATAATGTTTTAATTTAACACGATCTTCCTGGTACACAACCTCATAGGGTGTTTGAGCAATCTCGGTCTCAAGATAATCTAATAAAACCTCAGAAGCCTTTTGAGTTCTGGCATGAACCTTTTTGACATCATCAGCTATTTTTGACATGATCAGATCAACCGGCACTTTGAATTGTTCCATTCTTCACCTCCTGCAAAATTTCTTAATGCCTGTTAAAAAGATTCCTGACTCAGTCGCTGGTTTTCTTTTTCCAGCCTGCGGATGCGTCTTTTCAATTCATACAATTCCTTTGCAAGATCATCCATTTCCGATTTCTGAGCAATGGGCAACCCTTTGATCATATTCTCCAGCACAGCATTCTTTGCTGCTGAAAAATTGCTTGAAGAACCAATTGTTTTTGTCAAAGATTCAATATACTCCGGGGTTTGAAACAAGGTCATAAAATGACCTTCAAGAATTTTGATCCACATCTGATAATATTCATGGGAATCTTCCGGCAGTGCGCCGTCTTCGGCCATTTGATTTATTTTTTCCTGCATTACCCCCATGGAACGTTGAAACGGCAACCCCAGCAGCCTTAAAAACTCTGCCTGGTTTGCTTGAGACAGATTAAATTTATTCATCATATCATTCATTTTTTCCTGGTATTCTCTTGTTAATCCAAGCTGGGGAACCTGAAAAAACTTTTGAAATTCTTTTTCATATATTTCTGACCAGACATTAAAAATATTTTCATCTATGTTTTCAAAACTATAATCTTCCACAGACTCGCCAAGCCGGCTTGCGCTTTGAGTCATTTTAGTTTGCAATTGTGAAAAACTATCCATGACCGCCTGGCCAAAATGAGTCAACATTCCCGGCATGGCACCGGCTCCCTTAATAAGAGATGACATGGCTTCCGGTGTTGCCATTGCAGAGGCAATGGCCTGCCAGTTTTTCATTCCTGCGGTGAAAGCAGCCATTTTTTCACTGCCTGGATTTTTTTTTTTTTGTTGTCCGGACAAATCACCTGGCTGACAGGCAGACCAATTTTGTGTCAATGCCCCCATTATCTGGTTCATGGATTGTGTCCAGGTATTCATCATTGATTCCACCCCAAACGGATCTGTTGTTTTCTCTTCCATGGCAAACCTCTTTAGTCCGTTGTTTTATCGGTTGTGTCAAATGCCTGCCCAAAAGCCTGCATTTAATTTTTAAACTGTTCATTCTGTTTTTCGCCCATTTTTTGAATCTTTGTAAAAAAATCTTTTGGATCCATATCACTCCTTATCCCAAGCAGAGTATTAAGCTGATCTATATTTTTTTGTTGTCTATCAATTTTACTCTGTAGGTTTTCATATTTTTTCTTAAGTTTTTCATAATCGCTTACCGGAACCCAGCCCATTTGTCTTACATAGCTTGAAAAAGATGACCGGAAAGCATCCATTGCCTCATTAATTTTTTCATTCTCATTGCTTGAATCCGTTTGAAAGCCCGTGATTCCATAACAATTTTTAAACACATCTTCCATACCCTCAAAGCCTTTAAAACCTTTATTGAGCCAGTCGGATAATTTTTCAAACTGTTTTTGGCTCTGGGCAGCATTTAATAAAAACCTGCCATAAAACTCCAGAAACTTGGCATCCAATTTTATAATCTCCTTATGATATATATACGAAACTGATAAAAATTTTCCTGCTTGGGATCAAGATTAACCGTAGCAGTGAAGGTGCCGTATTTGTGACTTATTTTTTGATGACTATCTTTTTATTATAGCGGATATTTTAATTGCAAGTCAACAAAGCTGAAAGCTATAAAAAAATGTATAAATCGACTATTAGAAATAGGGAATTACGTGAGGGACAAAAGAAAGGATCTCAGATTAATTTTTTTGTTTTTCATTCAGGGGTATAGGATTCGTCCAGCACTTCCCTGATTATAACGGCCAATTGACGTTTCGAAACAGGTTTCTTGATAATCTTTCGAATACCCATGGTTTTCATCTGTTCCATAGCCGGAAGCGAATCAAATCCTGTATAAAGAACAATAGGAATGTCGGGCCGGATTTTTATAAGTTCAACAGCCAGGGAGGAACCCGTCATTTTCGGCATGGCCTGATCGGTAATGACCAGGTCAAACTTTTCCGGCCCAGTCCGGAAAAGCTCCAGGGCCTCAATGCTGCTCACTGCGGCCATCACTTGATATCCCAGTCCTTTCAGCAGCTCTTTGATCAGTTCCGCCAGGATTTTTTCGTCATCAATGACAAGGATATGCTCATTGCCTGTCGGAATCAGATCCTTGTCCTCATTCGTTACGGGCGTTACCGCTTTTTTAATTTGCGGCAGATAAATATGAAAGCTGGAACCTTTTCCCGGTTCGCTTTCGACCTTGATGACGCCGCCGTGACTCTCCACAATTCCGTGGACCATGGCCAAACCCAGGCCAGTGCCCTCTCCTATTTTCTTGGTGGTGAAATAAGGGTCAAAAATCAATTCCATAACTTCCGGCGTTATGCCCGTACCGGTATCTTGTACGGTTAACCGCAAATAAGACCCGGTATCGACGTGAAGCAATGATGTGGCCTCATCCGTATCCACTTGCGTAAGACTCACCTCCAGTATTCCGCCGTTTTTGCTCATGGCATGGGCGGCATTGGTGCAAAGATTCATCATGAGCTGATGGATCTGGGTGGGATCAGCCATGACCCTGTCCTGTCCCGACGGGACCCGGAGGTTCTGGCGGATTTCAATCATTTTCGGCAGTGTTGCCTGGATCAGCTTAAGGGCCTCCTTTAGAATGAGGCTTATCTTCAATGCCATGGGTTTTGTATCCACCTGCCGGCTGAACGACAGGATCTGGGAGACCAGTTCCTGAGCCCGGCGGCCGGCCTGGAATATTCGCCCCAGCTTATGCTGAAGATCCTGGTTTTCGGGATGATGTGTCTGTGCCAATTGCGCATAACCCATAATCGCCTGAAGAATATTGTTGAAATCATGGGTCACGCCACCGGCCAGGGTGCCCAGGGCTTCCATTTTCTGGGCCTGACGGAGTTGTTTTTCCAGCTTTATTTTCTCCGCATCAGCCTGTTTCTGGGCAGTGATGTCCCGCAGCGTGACCACACTGCCCGAATGTTTGCCCGGCTGATCCTTGTAAAAGGCTGCGCTGATCGTAACAGGGATCTTTTTGCCGGACCTGGTGAGGCGCATAGTTTCAAATCCGGTAACATATCCTCCAGACTCTATTTCGGTTATCATTCTGTCGGTTTCCGGCCCGCACTCTTCAGGTACGTATTGGTCCATTTTATGGCCCAGACAATCATCCAGGGTCCATTCAAAGATATGCGTGAAGGCCGGATTGAAATAAATCACCCTGCCATCCGGGTCGTATACAACCACAGGGTCGGGATTTGTTTCCAGCACTGTGCGATGTTTTTCTTCGCTCGCCCGAAGCTCTGCTTCCGCACGGACCCTTTCTGTGAGCTCTTTTAGTAATTTAATATTGCTCTGTTCTAACTCAGCAGTTCTTTTTTTGATCTCCTTTTCAAGGTATTCCTGATGCCTGCGGTTTTCAGCCAAAAGCTGCGATCGTTCCAGGGCTTTGTTAATCGAATGCTCTATAATCGCCATATCCTGGATCGGCTTGAGAATATAATCCCAGGCACCCAGCCGCAATGCTTCAACAGCATCGCCGATCACCCCTGTTCCGGACACCACGATGATCGGGGTTTCCGGGGCGGTTTGGGTCACTTCAGCCAGAACCTCCAGGCCGTCCACCTCGGGCATGCGCAGATCAACCAGAACCAGGTCGGGTTTTTCCCGGTGAAATATCTCCAGACCGATGCGGCCGTTTTCCGCCTGCAGGACGATAAAATCCAAGTACTCCAGATACCCGGCAATGCCTTGACGAATGACCGGATTATCTTCGATGGTCAAGATTATTCCATTGTCTTCATTCATCAGCGTTAATCTCCTTTGTAGGAACGAGTTTGTGGATCGCCCGGATTAACACATTCATGTCCGGCAGGGGTTTTCTGAAAAGGTGTTCATCCTTTACGTTGATTTGTTTAAGCACCTCGGGAATAAGATAATTGGTTGAACCGGTAAGAATCAGGAACTTCATTTTTGGTTTCAAATGATGGCCTTTTAATATGACCGTGTTGCCGTCCATTCCGGGCAGCCGCATATCAATGATGCCCACATCGACATCCTCATCTGACAGTATCTGCATGGCCTGCTCACCGCTTGATGCTGAAAGTACATCAAAATTGGCATACTCCAGAAAAGCGACCAGATTCAAGAGAATCGTATCTTCGTCATCAACCACTATAACCCGTATGGACGGAACGCTCATGCCGCACCTCCTGTAACCGGCAGCCGGATGATAAAGCGCGCCCCCTTGCCGGATTCGGATTCCACCATCATGGTGCCCCCGTGATGCTGGGTAATGATAAAATAGGAAACCGACAGTCCCAGTCCAGTGCCCAATCCCACCTCTTTAGTGGTAAAAAAGGGTTCGAAAACCCGTTTGCGGATTTCCGGAGCCATGCCCGGCCCGTTGTCCTCCACTTCCAGGCGAACCATTCCACCCTCATTGGCCAGGCGCAGGACAATGCGAGGCGGCTGGTCATCCACCGTAGAATCCGACATGGCCTGGGCCGCATTTCGCAGCAGGTTTAACACAACCTGTTCGATCTCGGTTACAATGCAGGCAATCTCGGGTATATCAGGGGGGAACTCTCTAAGAATTTCTATCTTCCTGAAATCGTATTTTTTTTTCAAGTCATAATCGTGGGCTGCAAGTTCGGCACTCTCCTCCAGCAACCTGGCCAGGGAGGCCGGAGCCATGGGGGATTCGCTCTTGCGGGTGAAGTTGAGCATGTTGTTGACAATTATTGATGCCCTTGTTGCAGCGTTTCGGATAGAGCTTATGAATTTCAGGATGCTGCGGTCTTCAAGATACATCTCAAAAGCCTCCAGATCGACCCCCAGGACCCGGGCTGCCTCGCGATTTTTGGGGTGATTGCACGAAAGGCGCATCTCAATGTTCTGGAGACTCATCAGGATGCCGCTCAACGGATTGTTGATCTCATGGGCCATGCCAGCCGCCAGCCCGCCCACTGAGAGCATTTTTTCGGTCTGAACCATCATATCTTCGATGCGTACCCTGGTGGTGACGTCATCCACCCGGATCACCGCGCCCACAGCACCGTTGGTCACCAGGGGATAAATCGTGACATCGGCAAAACGGGTTTCCCCATCGACCTTGTGTGCAACTTTTTCCATTTTGGCGGACGTCTTTTGACGGATGGATGCGCGCACATCATCAAGCTGTAATTTCAGTTCCTCAAATAAAGGGGGTAAAGGATGCCCGCAGGCTTTATCAGCAGTAATATCGGTCATGGCCTCGGCTTGCCGGTTCCAATGGGTGACGCACCCGTCCTGGTCAACACCCACCAGAACCGAAGGCATGGAGTCGATGATATTATTCAGATAGAGCCGCAAACGGTCCATCTCCTTCAAGGCCGCAGAAAGCTTTATTTTTTCAGACGCAAGGGCTTTTTGTGTCTGTTTGCGCTCATTGATCTCCTGCCGGAGTTCTTCATTGGTTTCATGTAGTGCTGCTGTACGCTGTTCCACCAGCTCCTCAAGGTGACCACGGTATTGTTTTAATTGATTCTCGGCCAGTATTCGTTCGGTAATATTGCGATGAATCACGATGCTGGCTGTATGCTTACCGTCTTTATCATTCAGAATGGCGGTACGGATCTCGATATTCAGAAGCTGCCCGCTTTTGGTCAGCCGCCTGGTTTCAAAAAAGATATTTTCACCGGCAAGGGTTCGCTGCCATGCCAGCCGGGTGGGTTCGAGTTCATCTTCAGGCACGAAATCAATGGATTTGTTGAGCAGCTCTTCCGGATGCCAGCCGTAAAGTTTTTGAAAACCTGGATTGATGTATTCGGTCCGGCCTTCGGAATCATAGATAACAACCGGATCGGGTAAGGCCTCCAGCACAGAATGAAAACGAAATTCGCTTTGATCCTGTTTTTCTTTCAATCTTGACCGTATGGCAGCTTCCTGTTGAAGCGTAAAATTTTGTTCCTTTAGTTTGGTCTGCATCTGCTGTATTTTCAGGTGTGTTTGAACCCGGGCAAGCACCTCTTCAGATTTAAAAGGCTGGGTGATGTAATCCACCCCTCCGGTTTTAAAGACTTTGCTGATTTCATGGGCTGAGTCCAGGGCGCTGATAAAAATAACCGGAACCCGGGCAATATGCGCTTTGGCCTTCAACTGCCGGTAGACCTCAAATCCGTCCATCCCAGGCATCATGATACCCAGCAGTATAAGATCAGGGGGCGTTTTAATGGCGGCTTTGACGGCGAGCCGGCCCTCTTTCTCGGAATGCACCCCATAACCGAAATCGGTCAGGATAGTTGACAAAAGATTCAGGTCATTCTCGGAGTTATCAATAATCAAAATTTTATAAGGTTCCAGATTATCATAGCTCATGACTGCGTCTCCCTGTTTTTACCCATTCAGCATCAACTGTAAAGCGTTTAACATCTCACGGTTGTTTGCTTGGGTCGGGCTGAACTGTTTTCTGACAGGTCCTGCAAAAAAAATCATCTCAACTCTTCTGATATTTCCCCGAATAATCAAAAGCTTAAATGATAAAAACGGAAATGGATTCAATGAGTTGAAACTTATATTGTTTTACTTATATAGGAGTTTAGATCAGAGCCTGCTATTTGTCAAGAAGCAAGTACGTAAGCAAGTACGTAAAAAAGAATGTATAAATCGACTATTAAAAATAGGGGATTACGTGAGGGACAAAAGAAAGGATCTCAAATTAATTTTATTGTTTTTCAGGCCTGTCTTTACCCTGATATTATCCCGGTGACGGGATATGGTGTGGACGGAGCTGTTCAAAATCTCTGCTATTTCTTTGTTGGTTTTTCCCGATTTAATAAGGCCTGCAACATGAATTTCCGTGGGTGTTAAATTAATCATTTTATCTGATAATTTTTTGGAAAACGAGGAGAGAATATTTTTTAGTTCTGATTCAAGGATATTCACAATATCTTTTTGATTTTCCTGTGCAAGGGTTGTTTTCAGGTTCTGAATAATAGGGGTAAGGAGCAGTTGATAATTGGCAAATATTTTTTCTTCGATATTGTTTTTATCCTGTTCTCTGTTTTTCAGCAGCACTTTCAACGCAATATTTATTTCTTCCAGTTCACTGGTCTTCTGTTTTAGTTCTTTCTCGAACTGCTTATGGTGGGTAATATCTCGTGCAATACCCAGCACGCCGATAAGATTACCATCTGAATTATACATTGGAGTCTTGATAGTTTCACATATTTCCATGTGACCGTCATTTGCAAAAACAAGATCTTCTTCATTAGTGATGGATTTGCCTTTTACCATTGCTGACTTGTCATTTTTTCTAAAAAAATTTGCCAACTCTTTATCTACAAAGTCATAATCGGATCGACCGATAATATCTTTTTCTCTGGCATTATAGAGATGCTCAAATCTTTTATTACAGGATATAAAGACGCCATCCGAATCTTTTAACCATACAAGGTCGGGTATTGTATCAATCAATGTTCGCAAATGAGCCTCATTCCTTTGCAGAACGTTCTCCATTTCCTTACGCTCTGTGATGTCACTCAGCATAAAGTGGAAAACAAATGAACTGTCATCTGGCTGTACGGCGGTTTCCAATAGATGTCCAAAAAAGACTGTTCCATCGTTTTTCGCCATCCTTAGATCACACATCTTTGGCACACCGGTTTTAATTTTTTTTTTTCGGTGCAGGTGGTAGATGTCCTGGTCCTCTTTAAAAACAAAACGGGAAAAAGGCTTTCCAATCAGGGCTTTCCGGGTGACCCCCAGCATGGAGGCAAGGGTGAGATTGGCCTCATCAATGATCCCCTTTTCATTCACCGTACAATAGCCGTTCGGCGCAAAATCATAAAGCTGAGAATACTTGTTACGAGATTGTTCAAGTTCTTCATGCATCCGACGGAGCTCATCGTTCTGCATTTTTAACTCGACCTGATGAACCTGAAATTCGTATAATTGGTTTAACATATTTTCAGGTGACATTTCAGTGAAAAATTCGGTTTTGGCGCCGTCCGTGTCAATTTTTTTTTCAGCACGCTGCCTGAGCCTGGAATCACCGGGGGTATCTTTTTTTGGGTCCATCATTTCCTTTCCTTATTCTTTGCTCAACTTATTCGTTGCTTAACCATGCAAGATCCCGTTCCGTTGATGCAATCTCAACAGGCCGGCCGTTTTCATCCTTTAAAGCAGTGATGGTCACCCAGACGTCCAGAATCTTTTTGGTACTTGTCTTCCTTTTGGTTTTAAATGATATTACAGGAACTTTCTTTTTTAATTTTTCAATAATGGATTTTAACTCGTCTTGTTTGTCATCCGGTAAAAAGTCACCATAATTCATTTTCAATGCCTCGGATTCAGTCCTGCCGTACATTTTCTGCGCCCCTTTGTTCCAGGCCAGGATACATCCTTTCATGTCCATAATGGAAACCGCATCATTGGAGTCTGCAAGAACCGCTGCCAGCCTCTTTAATGTATCTGCCTGTTTGATCTTGTGCACATTAACAAAGGTCATGACCACACCATCAATTACATTTAATGTGGTCCGGTATGGAACAATCTTTAATGAATACCAGATATTATCTTGTGACAGAATCTCCAATTCCACAGTATTCAGATCTTTGAGGACATTCTCGGCTATATTGACAAGATCGACATCCGGAAAACAGGTTTTAAGGTCATTGAGCGGCCTGCCGATATCGGTGGGAATCAAATTAATGATCCCGGCGGCAGAAGGCGTGTATCTTTTTATGCACAGGTCAGTATCAACAAATAGGGTAGCAATTTCAGTAGCAGCCAATAAGTTGTGCATATCATCACTGGTCTTTACATATTCCTCTATTTTATTTTGAAGCTCTGAATTCAATGTGACAAGTTCCTCATTCGTGGATTGCAGTTCTTCCTTGGAGGTCTCTAATTCTTCATTGGTACTCTGCATTTCTTCGTTGAGCGATTGCAGCTCTTCATTGGTTGACTTGAGTTCCTCATTGGTTGCCTGGAGATATTCCCTGGTGGATTGCAGTTCCTGCTCAAGACTTTTCAGATCAGAATCTGATTTTTTGCTTTTAACAGTCCCGGCCTTTTTTTCTTCTGAACCCTCTGCATTGGGTATCTCCTCAAATGTAACAAGCATCAAATCTGTGAGCGGCAGCTTTCCTGTTAAAGGTCTAACCGATATATTGATAACACAAAAGCTGCCGTTATATCTGACTCTCACCTTTGGGCAGAACATATTCTTTTTTTCCCGCATTGATTTATGAATAGTTACGGCCAATTTGTTTTTGAGATCTTCCCGGGCCATGTCGATCAGGTTAAACTCAGGTTTTCCTGTGGGAGGTGTCAGAAACCGGTCTGTTTTACCCATAAAATACACAATTTCATATCGGTTGTTGATCAGGACTCCGGCCGGGACATATGCATCAAGAAGCATTCTTTCAATCTCGGTTTTAATATCGAACTTGACGGGCAGGCTGTCTTTCTGCGCAGTGATGATATTTGTCTGTGCAATATTATAAATTTTATCAAGACAACCTTTTTCTATGCTCACAATTGATGTTTTGCGCACAAAGATCTTCCATTTGGAATCGATTGGACCGAAAAGATCTGTATACCCCCCGACACTCTCGGATGTGCCCAGAAACAAAATGCCGCCCGGATTTAACGTATAATGAAACAAAGGGATGATTTTTTTTTGCAGGACATTTTCCATATAGATCATTAAGTTTCGGCAACTCACCATGTCCAGCCTGGAAAACGGCGGATCTTTAATAAGGTTTTGAGTTGAAAAAACGATCATTTCCCGGATCTGCTTTTTAACATGGAAACCATCAGGTTTTTTTGTAAAAAATTGATTTAATCGCACAGAAGACATATCCACGCCTATATTCGCAGGATAAACACCCTGGCGGGCAAAGGCTATGGCATCCGGATCAATATCCGTGGCAAAGATCTGGATGTTGAAATAATTTTTGATCGTGTTTTTTAATTCAGATAGGATAATGGCAAGAGAATACGCTTCTTCACCGGTTGAGCAGGCGGTAACCCAGATACGGATTATTGCATCAGGCCCTTTTTTGTTCAATAAATTCGGCAGCACGTCCTGCTCAAGTATTTTATAGGCTTCAGGATCTCTGAAAAAGCTGGTTACCCCTATGATCAGGTCTTTGAAGAGCAGGTTTGTTTCATCGGGATTTTTCTGGAGATACAGAACATAATCAGACAATGTTTTTATCTGGTAAACGGCCAGGCGGCGCTCAATTCTACGCGAAATGGTGGTTTGCTTGTAATGGGAAAAATCATGGCCGGTTGTGCTGCGGATCAGGGAAAAAATTTTTAGCATCTGGTTTTTATCTGAGGTGTTTGTGGTTTTGATCCGGTTCTGTAACTCAAGATACGGTTGCTGAACATACTGGATTAAAGTGTCCGGCATCTCTTCAACCGGGAGGATAAAATCGATCAGTCCGGTCTCAACAGCGCTTTTTGGCATGCCATCGTATTTTGCCGTATCCGGCTGCTGGACCATGGCCATGCCGCCTTCACCTTTAATCGCTTTAATCCCCAGCGTACCATCCGATGCGGTTCCCGACAGGATGATAGCAATGGCTTTTTCACCCTGATCTTCTGACAGTGATCTGAAAAAAAAATCAACCGGCATGTTAATGGTGCTGCTTTCTACAGGTTCCAGCAGATGAAGGCTGCGATTAAATACAGCCACGTTCTTGCCCGGGGGATTAAGGTATATATGATTGGGCAAAAGTTTAACACCATCCTCAATCTCCCGGACAACCATATGGGTATGTTTTTCCAGCAGCGATGCCATGATGCTTTTATGGTTGGGACTTAAATGCTGGATAATCACAAATGCAATATTGCTGTCAGACGGCATAATGGAAAAAAAAATATTGAGGGTCTCTAATCCACCGGCTGAGGCGCCGATACCAACGATGGGAAAACTGATACTTTTTTTTAAATCTTTTCCCTGTTCCTTTGGTTCTAAAATTTTTTTATTATTGGTTGTCCCATTTTTCTTTTTTGCTGACATGATCGTTGCCTTTATTCTCTGCTTAAATCCATTCAATGCGTGTTATCATTTTATAATCAATTTTTATATTAAATCAAATAAGTTGTACATAGGCTTAAATTGCATGATAGGCTTATAACATTATAGTATGCAAGGTAATTTTAATACGGACCAGTTCCCAATAGCATTTGAGATGAGGACACAAGCTTTAAAACCGGTCCGAGCTATTAATTAAACCTACAGTTTTCACAGGAGGCCTGATTCATGAGAAAACGTCAGAAAGAAGCCATCTTTATTTCGTTTTTTAAAAAATATGAACAATATGAGCGACTTGCGAAGTACATTATCCATCTGATCGGAGATGATCCTTCTGCGCCCAAAGAAAGCATTCATACAATTTTATATCGTATAAAAGATAAAGATAGACTCATAGAAAAAATAGATGAAGAGAATAAAAACGCCGGGATGAATACAGATTCTATTACCCCAAAAAATTTTTCGACAAAAATCGATGATCTTTTGGGTATCAGGCTTATCTGTCTTCGTCTTTCAGATATCAATAGAGTTAAAACCTATCTTGAACTTCTGGCTGATGAGAAAACATTGCGATTCATCCGAAAACCGGATCACAAAAGATCATTCATTCTTCCGGTTGATCCCGGTGAGACTATCCCGGAGAAACTCAATCTTCGATATAGTGGATATTCATCCATTCACTATCAGGTTGAATTAGGAGAGAACTCAGGTGCACCTGATGATATCAAAGGACTTCAGGTTGAATTCCAATTACGGACTATTCTTGAAGAAGCATGGGGAGAAATTGACCATAAATATCGATATATATTCAGCCGAAAAGGAGAGATGCTTCCTGAGCATATACACACCGGTTTTTACAATTTGAGCGCCTATCTTCAGGCTGCTGCCCTGCATGCAGAGTATTTATGCCGGCAGGCTGAGACCCATCGGTTATCAAAAACTTTAAAAACTAAAGTTATTGATGAATATATTCAGCCTGTAATACCTTTGAAATTTACAATTATGCTGAAGGAAACATTTGGCTTTACACCCACAGTCAGAACGATCACATATATCCTGAAGCGTTTCAATGAATCAGGTTACAAAGAACAGCCTCAACTTGTTTTTCAAAAAATTTTTACAAAAGAACGACTACTGGAATTTGAAACTATTTTTCGTGAAATCCTTAATCGTGACGCTTTTGAAAATAACAGTAAGAAAAATGTCGATGCCATAAATGCTGTAAATTTTGTACTGTCTATTGAGAGTCAAGGTCAAAAGGTGGCACAGGAAGGCCTGAAATCAGTCTTGAGAATGAAGCGGAAACGTTCGAAGTGGTAGCCAACTTTTATAGAGGATTAACTTAGTGTGTACAATATCCGGGGAGGATTAAAAAACAGATTGTCCCTTGCAAAATCAAACCGCACCCAGCTGTCTCATCAAAACATACATGAGTCCTGCCACCAAGGCTGCCCCGGGGATTGTTAATACCCATGCCAGAACGATATTTTGGGCCACTCCCCACCGGACCGCAGATAACCGGTGAACAGATCCGACACCGATGATACCGCCGGTAATGGTGTGTGTGGTTGAAACCGGAATTCCTGCAAGGGAATTTCCTATAATGGATGCAGCAGCAGCCATTTCCGCACAGAAACCATCCACAGGTGTCAGTTTGGTGATCCGCATCCCCATTGTTTTAATCACTTTCCAGCCACCGAGCAGGGTTCCCATGGAAATGGCGATGTGGCACGACAGTATCACCCATAAGGGAACGGAAAAATCCGTCTGCCACCCGGCTGCCACCAGTACCATAACAATGATTCCCATGGTTTTCTGGGCATCATTTGCACCGTGTCCAAGGCTGAACATGGCAGAGGATATAAGCTGGCCGACACGGAAAAACCGATCCACAGATCCCGGGCGCCAGTTTTTAAAAACCCATGCCGTAAGAATAGAAAAAAAGATTCCCAGGGTCATTCCGACAAGGGGAGAAAGAACGATAAAAAGGCCTATTTTAACGATTCCGGGTATGACCAGAACCTGGACACCCCCCTTGGCAAGACCGGCTCCGATAAGGCCGCCGACAAGAGCATGGGATACGCTGATGGGCAATCCCATCATCGTGCAGATATGGGTCCACAGAACCGCTCCCACCAGAACCGCCAGGACAAACCAGAGGGAAATCACGTCCGGGCTGACCACGCCTTTGCCAATCATTTTGGCCACTCCGACACCAAACCCGAATGCTGCGATCAGATTGAAAAAAGCAGCCCATGCCACTGCCAGCCGGGGGGATAACACCCGGGTGGATACAATGGTGGCTACAGAATTGGCTGCATCGTTCATCCCGTTTAAAAAATCAAAAACCAGCGCGATAAAAATAATGGTCCAGGCAAAAAACATTGTTTCCATTTATTCTTCCTCACGCATATTTTATTAATATGGTCTCAATTACGTTGGCAAGGTCTTCACATCTGTCAATGGCCTCTTCCAGCAGTTCATAGATTTCCTTTTCTTTCATCAATTGAAACGGATCCGAGGGATTCTCAAAAAGGATTTTCAATGCCTGGCGAAGAACAGCATCTCCCTGGTTTTCAATATGGTTGACATCAATACATATTTTAAGAATTTTCTCCTTTTGTTTTAAATCAGACAACATCCCAATGGCCTCGGCAAGTTTAGCAAATGCGTCTTTCAAAATCCTGGCCAGTTGCCGGGCGGCATCCGGTGGAGATGAAATGTTATAAATCTCCATGCGCGTTCCTGCCTTTTCCACCATATCAATGATATCATCCATATGATTGGTAAGTGCCCGAATATCTTCCCGATCAAAAGGGGTGACAAAAACACGGTTCAATAATTCATAAATTTCATGGGCAATGTCATCGGCATTGTTTTCCTTTTTTTTAATACGACTTGCCAGTTCATCTCTCTTAGAATAATCCAGGAAAAGTAATTCAAACAGATCAATACCGTCAACAACAGCTTTCGCATGGTGTTTAAACAAAGTGAAAAACCGATCTTCTCTGGGTAAAAATTTTTTAAACATGGTTTTCCCCTTAAATTCTTTAAGCAATGGTTATTTTTTTTTCCAGATAAACATCCTGTAAGGCATTTAAAAGTTCAACGCCTTCCTTCATCGGTTTCTGAAAAGCCTTCCGGCCGGAAATAAGGCCCATCCCACCGGCTCGTTTGTTTATAACGGCTGTTTTTACAGCCTCTTGAATATCATCTGTTCCACTGGCACCGCCGGAATTAATCAGCCCGATTCTTCCCATGTAGCAGTTTACAACCTGATAACGGGTAAGATCGATGGGATGGGGGGTTGTCAGTTTTTCATACACCCGTTTGTCAGTTTTTCCGAAATTAACAGCGTTGAAACCATTGTTACACTCAGGCAGTTTCTGTTTAATGATATCCGCCTCAATGGTAACGCCAAGATGGTTTGCCTGTCCGGTAAGATCTGCTGAAACATGATAATCCGTGTCATCTTTCTTGAATGCATCGTTTCTAAGATAACACCAGAGGATCGTAAACATGCCCAGTTCGTGGGCGCGTTCGAATGCCTGGGACACTTCCAGGATCTGCCTGCCGGAATTGTCAGACCCATAGTAAATCGTCGCCCCGATAGCACATGCCCCCATGTTGAAAGCCTGTTCAACAGATGCGAACATTTTTTGATCATACCGGTTGGGGTATGACAGCAGCTCATTATGATTGATTTTCAGGATAAAGGGTATTTTGTGGGCAAATTTCCTGGACACAGCACCCAGCACACCCAGGGTTGAAGCAACAGCATTGCACTGACCCTCGATGGCCAGTTTAATGATGTTTTCCGGATCAAAGTATATGGGATTCGGGGCAAAAGAGGCCCCTGCCGTATGTTCAATGCCCTGGTCAACCGGGAGTATGGACAGATACCCGGTCCCTCCCAGCCGACCGTGGTCAAACACGGATTGAAGATTTCTTAAAACTATGTTGTTTCTGTCGGTTGCCGTCATAATGGTGTCAACAAAATCAGGTCCCGGCAGATTCAGATTTTCCTTTTTTACAGTGCTACAGGTATGCTCAAGTAAAAAAGGGGCATCTTCACCCAATAAATGTGTTATTCGTTCAAACATGGAGGTATCTCCTTTTTTTATTATTTTGTTTTTCCCTGGGCAACAACAGATGCCATGACATCCTGGACGATCCAAAGTGTTCGAATGGCCCGTTTTAAAAAGGATGTGCAGGCCACATCAAATGTGAATCCTTCCTGTTTAAGTTGCTGTCCCGCCTGCTGGGCTTCAAGTATGCCCTTTTTTGACAGGTCAACATCTGTCCAGCCGCTGAAGCGATTCTCTTTGTTCCAATGACTTTCTCCATGCCTCAATAAAACAAGTTTCATCATAAGGCTCCTTGTTGAACTGTGTTAGTTTGTGAAACAATCAACCATCCAATATAAAAAATATAGGAGAGCAGCAGCGCCAGGCCCTCAAACCGGTTGATAATCCCGGGCCGCCCCCTGAAACCATATCCGAAAATAAACAAACAAAAGGTCAACCCTGCCACCACCGGCAGGTCTCGTGATAAAAATTGGGGATTGATGGACATGGGCTGTATCAGTCCGGCAATTCCGACCACTGCCATTGTATTGAAAAGATTGGACCCAATGATATTGCCTATGGCAATATCATGTTCATTTCTTCTTGCCGCCATTATACTGGCGGCCAGTTCAGGAAGGGATGTTCCAACAGCCACGATCGTCAAACCGATCATCAGGTCGCTGATCCCAAAAAGCCTTGCAATTCCAACTGATCCTGTAACCAGCAATTGGGAGCTGACAATTAAAAGGATTAACCCTGAGACAACTAAGAAAACAGCCTTATGAAGAGAGATAACCGGGTTTTCCAGTTTGTTTTCCACCTCATCGGCCAGGGTGTCTGAATCAATCTTTTTTTGCTGAAAAAGGCTCCATACCAATAGTCCGATAAAGGAAACAATAAGGAAAGCGGCTTCAAGGCGGGTTAAAACACCGTCCATGAGTAGGAAACTTGAGATGAGCGTAACCATTGCCAGAACAGGCAATTCTTTTTTAAGGATGTCTGATTTTACAAGAATCGGCTTGATTAATGCTGTAATACCAAGGATCAGTGCAATATTGCAGATATTGCTGCCATACGCATTTCCCAAAGCAATACCGGGATTTCCTTTTACTGCGGACATTGCGGAAACCAGCATTTCCGGTGCAGATGTGCCAAATCCCACAATAATCATTCCGATTAAAAGGGGTGGCATGCCCAGGTATTTAGCAGTGACAGCACTGCCTTCTACAAACCGGTCTGCGCTCCAGACAAGGAGCATCAGGCCGAAGACAACAGATAAAAGATAAAGCATCATGGTGCTGTTCCCATCTTTGCCGGCAACTGTGTTCTGGCGGCCCATTCGGTCCAACCAGCATCATACCACAGAATTCGGCTGTATCCGAGAAGATGCTTCAGAACAAAAAAGGTCTGACTGGCTTGATGCCCGGTTCTGCAATGGACAATGACAAGAGATTCTTTTGAAGGAATTAATTTTTCATATACTATACTGAGTTCTGAGATGGATTTAAATTCTGTTCCATCTGTTTGTTTAACAGTATCCATGTCAAATGGCCGATTCACTGCCCCGGGAATATGACCGGGCCGAGCTTCATCTGATTTTTCTCCCGTATAATAGGCGTGCGGCCTGACATCTATAATGACGGCTGTTTTGTTTTTCACGTGAGTCCATACGGTTTTATAGTCAATTGTAAACTGGTCATGATCTGATTCCGGGTAGGTTGTACCCTTTATTTCCGGAAGCATCGTATCCGTTGGAAGTCCCTTTGCTGTCCAACTTGAAAATCCGCCGGCAAGCAATGCATAATTTTCATGTCCCAGTCTTTCCATTGCCATTCCGGCCAGGGTCGCGTCCTGGACTTTTTCCCCGTAAACCATCACCACAAGGGTTTTGGGCTGTATCCCCATCAGGGACAGGTGGCCTGCCAACAAGGGCGCCGGCAGCAGACAGGATGGAACACCGTTGATGTTCCCCCTTAAGCTTTCCACATTTAAGGCCAGGGACCCGGGGATATGGCTGGTATTGTATTCAGGCTGGCTGCGAAGATCAATCACTCTTATATCCGTGGTGTCTAAAAGAGTGGACAGTTTTTGAGAATCGATGATGCCGGGAAGGAGCAGGCCATTCAACGCCGAGCTGTCCAGGGAATTGTTTTCTGCAGAAGAAGAGGCGGGAAACAAAAAAAACTGCTGCCATTGATTAATTTCCCGGGCATTGGATTCAGGTACGGGTTCGGATCTAAGTGATATGGGTTTCAGACACCTGCTGATAAATCCATCCAGCCCGTCGGTCATGATATAGACATTGTCGAACCCAAGACGGGAGAGTGTATCCCTGGCCTGTGCCGGGTGAGTCATCCCGTTTGAATACAGCACGATCAGCCCCAGGTTTTTGTAGGGTGCAAGCTGTTGAACAAGATCCTTTAACGGGATATGGCGCGCGGTTTTAATATGGAATTTTGAGAATTCCGGTTCAGACCTGACATCCACCAGAACAAGGTCTTGCTGCCCTTTGATTATCCTGCGGGCCAGTTCTTCGGGTTCAATATGATCCAGTGCATTATCGATCCGGGTTAATAATGTTTGTTCTGAAGTTTGTGATGAATTTAATTGTGACTGTGACTGTGAATTTTTTGTCTTTTCAGCAGAAAATTGAGGCCCGGTGATGATGAAAACGCAAAATCCGGCAATGAGCAGAATAAATGAGAATCGTTTTAAAAAAACTGAATTTAAAACCTCGCTTTGTTGTTTCCTTTGTTTTTCAATCCGTTCCATACCCCAGAAAATCATAATTCCTGCCAGGACAAAGAACAGGACAAACCAGTCTTTTGACATACCCAAAGACTGATATACAAAAGCAATATGTTGATTTTCAGCGTCAAATAATCCTTTTACCCAGGAATAGGTTTCATTAAAAAAAAGACTGCCGCCCATGGCGCCTGCAAGAAAAACAAACGCATCCCATTTTCCTGAGGCAGCTCCCACCGCAGCAGTACCCGGGCACCACCCGCCCATGACAAAACCAATCCCGAAAAGAAGGCCGCCAATAATCTGGGCTTTATATAAAGTTGGATTCAAATAAATGGCCTGCTCAGTGACCAGGCCAAAGCGTAAGCACAGGGCAATGCCTATGATAGCAGTAATCATGGCCGTGAACATGACTTTAATCACAGTCATGTCTTTAAAATAAAATACCCCGGAAAGCCTGCGCGAACTGCCAAAACCCGCACGTTCCAGTACAATCCCAAATAAAATACCAATAATCAGGGACATGAAAAGCGCTTTTGGTGAATCCAGCTGTCCAAGACCAAACAATGTATCAATCATCCCATTGCCTCCTTACAAAAAAGGCTGCGGCATACCCGCTGGCAAACAGGCAGATCAAAAAGATAAAACTGCCGGTTAACAAGACAGCACCTCCGGTCAGGGCCTGGCCCGATGTGCACCCCTGGGCAAGGCGGCTGGCATATCCAACAAGCAGGCCACCGGCTAAGGCCAGGCCTATTCTTTTCATAGAAGAGCACTTCCTGCCTTTTTCCAGTTGAAGGACAAGCCTTTTTTCTTGGATGGAAGAAACAAGACCGCCGATAATGGTACCGACAAACATGTATACCAGATAATAATCAAGCGGATGCTTACCCCAGGCACCAAAATATGCTGTATTGGCAGTGTGTTCCGGCAGAAGCCATGCCTCCGCTGCTGCTGCAATTCTCGCGATGCCGGAGGATGCGCCAAGTCCGGTTCCAAGGATCAGGAAAGATGCCGTTAAAACCAGTCCGAGGCAGATCCCGGCAAGATAGGGATTCATATAAGGTTTGGCAGATGAATTCATGATCAGCACCCCGCACTTTTCTTTTTCGGTTTTTCAGGTGTCTGCTGAACCGGAACACTGGGTTGCGGAATATTCATTTTGGATGGTACGTCAGCCGGCTCAGTCTTTTGTTTTTGGGGCACCGAATTTTCTTTGAACGTCCCTTGAAACTCCGACTCACCCCAATAGGCTTCCAGGCCGCCTCTCAAGGCCTTGATCTCCCGTTTTGTTTTATTAAAGAGTATACCCGCAGCCATCATGGACAGGGTTCCATCCCTGTCCACAATGATCAGAGGCCCGGTACCCACAAGATAGGCCGGATTGGCCAGAAGATCAGCCAGATCGACATTCACCGATTGCGGCAGATGAAAATCAGTATAAAAAGCCGGTGGCCGGATGTCCACCAGATCAAACGTTTGAGGAAGATCCATGATCAGGCTTTTTAATTCTCCGGAAGATATTCTTCCAGGCAGTTTGATTTCCATTTTTGCAGCCGTACCTTGAGCTGATTGGGCTTTTTGATTGTCTGAACCAAAAACCGGATATCCGGCATCAATCCAGGCCTGACTGCCGCCTTTCAAACTGGTGACTTTTATAAAACCTTTCTGTTCAAGGATGCCCAGGGCAAGGCTGGATCGATAGGCAGAGTTACACACCGCCACAACCGGTTCTGCAGGGTCGAGTTTGCTTGACAGGTGTGCCAGTTGATTTAACGGCATATTGATGACCTGCCCGATTCTCAGACCCATCCATTCGGTTGGCAGACGAACGTCAACAATGACAGGGGCCGTTCCTGCTTTCATGGCATCATACAGCGTTTTCGGTGCTAACAGGTCCACGGTTTTTAACGGCAGGGATGCGGCAGCCCAGGAATCAAACAATAAGGCCCGGGCGCTGTATCCGACCCGATTCAGTCGAAAGGTTGCCTCGTTAATTTCCTCCCGGCTCCCGGTTACAACAAGGGGTGCCCCCCAGGGAATCATGATCCCCACCCAGGTTTCCAGCCGCCCCCGAAGCGCGATATTGATGGAGTTTGGGATATGGCTTTTTGCATAGAGATCCGCATCCCTTAAGTCTACGACATAGGCGGTGACGGTATCTGTAAGTTTCAGGTCAGGCGTGATGGCTTCAGGAGGCGTTTCCCAGTTGACCGGTTCAGGACCTTTTTTATTCAAGGCGGCATTATGTTTGAAATACTGGGGTGCTTCCGGTAATCCTTCAAGAACGGCAGCAATAAAATCGCTCCTGGCGGAAAATTTCAAATAATGATTGGTCTGTCGTTCACGACCAATGGTTGAAAACGGGTCGTCACTTAAATGGGCACCGCATAACGATCCGGCACCGTGAGCAGGGTAAACAGCCACGTGATCCTCTATTTTGGATAACTTGTCATGCCAGGTATCAAACGACATGGACGCCAGAGCTGCGGCAGAAATGGTTCCCCCCATCAGGTCGGGCCGTCCAATGCTCCCCACAAAAAGGGTGTCGCCGGTAAATGCTGCCTGCTGTTTTTTTCCCCCATCAACTATGCTGTAAACAATAGCGGTTGTGCAGTCCAGTGTATGTCCCGGTGTTTCAAGTATCTGTAACTCAGCTTTGCCAATTAAAATGGTTGAACCATCTTTCAATGACGTGTGGGGGTATCCGGCATCAGCTTTCGCGCTGATAAAAACAGGACAATTGGCTTTTTTGGCAAGTTCCGTATGACCGGCCACAAAATCAGCATGGCTGTGTGTCAGCAACACTCCTTTTATAATAGCTTTTTCCTTTTGTGCGACCTTAAGATACGTGGAGATGTCCCTGCCGGGATCTACTACGATGGCCTGGTCTCCACTGATCAGCAGATATGAATAATGTGACAGAACCGCAAGATTGAATTGAATAATGCGAAAGCCCGGATAGGTATATGTATCCACAATGTCGTAGGTAGATGCGGCATCGGAATGTGATGCGGATTCCGTATCTTTTAAAGATCCGGCAAAACCCTGTGTGCTGAAAATTAATAAAAATATTGTAAATAATATTAATATTGTTCCTTTAATGATTCGTTTCATTGTTCTTCTCCTTCTTTTTTTGAGCATAGCACATGATATAAACAGCCTTAGCTAAAGGTTAAGCAGACTAAAAAAGACAAACTTGATTGAGTCTGTCTACACAAGCGAAACATAATATGAGCATTTGGGAATCGAAATTATCTTCTAATCACTAAATCTTTAATATTTTGGTGTCAATATTAAAATTTCTTTATAGACAGATAAGGACATTTCATATTTCTTTATTCATTTAAAAAGGATGAATTATTTTATATGGCACAAAATATCCTATTGCTGCAAACGGCAATCCAACCGGAACTCCCCCTATTATCGTTGCCGCGAAGATCCCGGATGCCTGCTGTGTCATTACCCATAAAGCTTATACCATTCATAATCAAAACACACCCCAATTTTACAATTCCTTTTGTTCTTTGAAATGATGCCCGGAAAAAACAGACTGATTCCGGCTTTTAAACCATAGTTTTCTTTTTTGCTCCCACTGACCTGCAAAAACATTACTTTTTTATTTTTTTCATAAAAAGTAATAAAAATAAAATTGACAACATTTTTTTTATACTTAAGTTTCCGACATGAGAAAAATTTCTCGTGTGCTTTATTATTAAAGCAATAAATTATAGGTGTATAAAACAGGAGACTTAATAAAATGAGCAAAATAATTGGAATAGACCTGGGAACCACAAATTCCTGTGTATCGATTATGGAAGGGGGCGAGGCAAAGGTCATTACGAATCTGGAAGGCGGGCGAACCACTCCATCGGTAATGGCAGTGTCTGAAAGTGGTGAGCGGTTGATGGGCCAGATTGCTAAAAGACAAGCCATAACAAATCCGGCAAATACAGTCTTTGGCATTAAAAGACTCATCGGGAGAAAATTTGATTCACCTGAAGTTCAGAAGGATATTAAAAATTTTCCTTTCAGCGTTGAAAAGGCAGGGAATGGCGATGTCTGTATCAACCTGAGGGGGAAACAATACAGTCCGGCTGAGGTGTCCTCGTATATCCTGGCTGATATACGAAAATTCGTAGAACATTTTCTTGGTGAAAAAGTAACTGATGCCGTTATTACGGTTCCTGCATACTTTGATGATAGTCAAAGACAGGCAACTAAGGATGCAGGAAAAATTGCAGGACTTAATGTACTTCGAATTATTAATGAACCCACTGCAGCCTCATTGGCATATGGGCTGGATAAAAAGAAAGAGGAAAAGATAGCAGTCTTTGATTTGGGTGGAGGGACGTTTGATATTTCAATTCTGGAAATTGGTGATGGTGTATTTGAAGTTAAGTCAACCAATGGTGATACACATCTTGGAGGAGAAGACTTTGACTTTATACTCATCGAGTATCTTTCAGAAGAATTCCGCAAGGATCAGGGGATAGACCTGAGAAAAGATAAAATGGCCCTGCAGCGATTAAAGGAGGCTGCTGAAAAAGCAAAAATGGAATTGTCCACATCCATGGAAACAAATGTCAATCTGCCCTTTATCACAGCAGATGGGTCAGGGCCCAGGCACTTGAATATTAAAATAACAAGAGCCAAGCTGGAATCCCTGATGTCAAGCTTACTGGACAAACTTGAAAGGCCCTGCAGAACAGCGCTCAAAGATGCCGGCCTGTCGCCGCAGGACATCAATGAAGTCATCCTTGTCGGCGGAATGACCCGGATGCCGGCGGTACAGGATCAGGTTAAAAGAATATTCGGAAAGGAACCCAATAAAGGCGTGAACCCGGATGAAGTCGTGGCGCTTGGCGCTGCTGTCCAGGGAGCTGTTCTGAAAGGTGACTTAAAAGATGTCCTCCTGCTGGACGTCACCCCCTTGTCCTTGGGAATTGAAACCATGGGCGGGGTCATGACCCGGCTGATTGACAGAAACACCACCATCCCGGTTCTGAAAACCCAGATTTTTTCCACGGCAGAAGACAACCAGTCTGCGGTATCCATTCAAGTCCTCCAGGGTGAACGGGAAATTGCATCCGGAAACAAAGTTCTGGGGCGATTTGATCTGGTGGGAATTCAACCGGCACCCCGAGGTACACCTCAAATCGAGGTCACCTTTGACATAGATGCCAACGGGATTGTGAATGTGTCTGCCAGAGACAAAGCCACCGGCAAGGAACAGTCCATCCGGATCACCTCTTCATCCGGTCTGTCAAAGGAAGATATTGACCGGCTGCTAAAGGATGCCCAATTGCATGAAGCAGAGGACCGAAAGAAAAAACAACTGGTGGATTCCCGGAACATGGCAGACGCCTTGATCCACACCACAGAAAAAACCATGGCCCAAATGGGCACAAAGATTGACCCGGGTGTCCGGATGGAAATAGAAAACACTGTCAGCAACCTGAAACAGGCATTAAAAACAGAAGACACACACCGTATTCAGCAGATTACAGAAACTCTGACCCAGGCCGCAAACAAAATGGCAGAGCAGATGTACCGGCAGCCAGGCGGAAATGACGATCAAAACCCAACATCATCCGCAAATAAAGATGAGGATATCGTGGATGCAGAATTTGAAGAAGTGGCTTAAGACTATATTTTATTAATTAACAGAACATAAAGAGGAGCGGATTCAAAGTGCCGCTCCTCTCATTGCTCAAAAGACCCTTCGGCTTCAACAGTTTGGAGAAAAAGGAAAAAAGTGATTTTGATTTATAAAAGCAATGATTTGATTTAATTTTGATTCCCATGATATACTACCCAAATCATCCGGCTATTTTTATCGACTCGGATCAACATAATTACGGATGTCTTATTCCCTTGCTGCATCCAACCCTTCTATAAGGATATTATTTGTCAGGAATAAAAAAAAGAGCTGCAATCATAACAGGTGTTTTTTTGGGATTACTTTTTATGATTCTTTTCTGCGGTGTCTTTTACCTGGAAACAGCATCGGTTCAAACAAAGATTCAAACAGCAGTCAATACCCGTCTGTCGGGTGAAATATTCTGGAAAAAAATCAGCATATCGCCTTTTTCAGGACGTGTCGAGCTTGAGGGACTCGATCTAAAGGGACAGGACAAAAAACAATTGGGCCTGGTTAAACGACTGTCTGTGAATATTGACTGGGTCAAGCTTCTGAAAGGAGATGTCTCTTTTTCTTCAATTGTGCTTGAATCACCAACAATGACAATCGAAGAAGACGATGACGGCACGCTTAACCTTGTCAAAGCCTTTCAACCGCCGGATCCTGCTTCTGAAAAACCTGAAAAATCATCCATGACATTCCCTTTCAATATTACAATCGACAAGTTTGTTATAACAGATGGTTCAGCGCAGTACCGTCTGCCGGGGAAGAAATCAGTCTCAGTGTCAGGTGTGGATGTTCACGGATCAATAAAGGATGTGTTTAAGACCCCTGTGTTAGACATGACAATGACGGCACAAATACCGCTGCAACAATTATCAGCCCTTTTACCGGATATCCCTGGTATCAGCGGCAGTGTCGTGTCCCATATCCGTCTGAAAGGGAAAGGAATTGACCCTGATCGACTCACGGCAAACCTTGGGTTTGATCTGACGGCAAAAAAATTTAAAACAGATGCAATGGATGTTCCCATTGATGTTGAAATTAAGGCAGATGCCAAATTTGAGAATAACAAGGCGGTTTTAAAATCCTTCACTGCTGTATCAGAAGGGATACACCTTTTTGGAGAAAGTGAGTTTGAGCCTTTATCCGGAAAACTTACAGGAAACCTTGAACTCAAGGTGGATGACCTTTCATCGACCCCCGGCCTGATCCATATAAAAGGGACCGGAGGGGTCAATCTTTCAGCCCGGGTCACCGGATCTTATCTTTCCCCTGATTTCAGGCTGGACCTTAAGTCAGACAATCTGGGCGTGAGAGATATTTTTTTGGGGAACCTTGCATTGACAGCACTTATCAACAGCAACGGACGGGCCGTTATTGATCGACTGACCCTGGAAAACCAGGGATCGAGCATAACGGCAACCGGTTGGGCAGACCTGTTTGAGGACAATTTCAAACTGAACAAAACCCTGCCCATGGACCTTGGTCTTTCTTTTGATAATGTTGAGCTGTCAGACTTTTCACCCAAGGCGGGTTTGAAAGGCGTTTTCAGCGGCAGCGGCCGTTTGACCGGCACCAGGACAGATCCAACAGCTCTCCTTGAAGCATCCGGAAAAGGACTTTCATCCGGATCCTACACGATTGGTGATGCATTGTTGAATCTGAGGTTTTCCCAGAGGACTTTTTTCATTGATGACCTTCGATTGACCAATAAAGGGTCATTGCTGGCAGCCACGGGCAGTGTCAAAATGATAGAAGAGGACTTCTCCCTGATGGACGACCCTGAATTCAGACTGTCCCTTACAGGGGGGTCCCTCTTTCTTGCTGATTTTTCAGATCAAATGCAAGGACGTCTGTCTGTTAACGGAATTGTCAAAGGGACTTTTGATAATATGTCAGGAAATCTGGACATGGAGGGCAGCAAGCTTAACCTGGGAGGACAGACAATAGATCACTTTTCCCTGAAAACGCTGCTGAAAGGACAGACCATCCATGTGAAAGATCTCGACATCCGGGTGACACCGGATGCCGCTGTTAAGGGTCAAGGATGGGCATCCTATTCAGACAAACGCTTTGAGCTCAGCCTGTCCAGTCAGGATTTTCCCTTAACTGCCATTGATGTCATCAGCGATACCGCCCTGACCAGCGGCCGGATGACCATGGACCTGTCCTGTGCCGGCACAATAGAAACACCGGTTATCAACAGCCAAATCAATATCCGTGGCATTGAAATCAAAAATGAGCCCCTGGATGACATGGATCTTACCATTGAAATAAAAAACCGGATTGCCCGGGTAAAAGGCCAGATGGGAGCATTGCTTGAAGGGGAGTATCACTTTGAAGACAAAACCTTTTTGGCCTCTGTTGACATGGCAAAGCTTGACCTGTCTCCGTATTTTAATGCTGCCGGACAGGAGACCTTTTCCGGCAGAATGAACGGTTCCATAACAGCAAGCGGCCGCGTGGATGACCTTCCCATGATCCGGGCAACAGCAGAGATTAAAAACACGGCCCTGCGTTTCAAGAAAAATGAATTTATCCATATCCCCGGCTTGAACCTGTCCATGGCTGACGGCAGATTCAGCCTTCCGGAAGCCAGGATTACGATTCTGGGACAGGAAGGCATCAAAATAAAAGGAGAAGGGTCTTTCAGGGAAGACCTCTTTCTTGAACTCAAGGGGCAGATACCGTTTGAAGCCATCACGCCTGTTTTTGAAGATATCAGCAATGCTTCAGGGAATATGATACTGTCTGCCTCACTAAAAGGGACAATTTCAGATCCCAGGTTCACCGGTGATCTGAAACTGGACCGCATGGGCATGGCGGTCTTGGGTATGGAACAACAATTCAGGGGAATAAACGGTATCATCAGGATAACACCGGATTCAATTGAAATCGACCGGGTCAGCGGACAATTGGATGACGGTAATTTTGATTTTTCAGGAAAGATAGGACTGAACGGCCTGACACCGGAATCATATGACCTGAATGCCAGCGCGCAACAGCTTTTCCTGGAATTCCCGGATCTCATGGACATCACCCTGAACACTAGTCTCTCCCTTACAGGAAACCGGGACGTATCCAATCTTACCGGAGAAATCGTCCTGCTTGAAGGCAGGTATTCCAAGGCAATTGAACTGGATCTGGCCGGTGCCGTAGAAAAAAAAAGAGAGGTCCAGCCGGTTCAAGAAAAACCAGCGATTTCTTTTCTGGAAAAAATGGCCTTGAATATTGATATCCGCCATCGTGAACCCTTCTGGGTGGATAACAACCTGGCCCTCCTGAGCATCCGCCCTGACCTGAAGCTTTCCGGGACTGCTGCTGAGCCTGTAATCAGCGGCAGAGCCCAGGTTGATTCTGGTACTATCACATTTCAGGGAAATGAGTTTGAGGTCAGGAAAGGGATCATTGATTTTATCAACCCCTATAAGATAGAACCTTCCATTGATATGGAAGCTGATCTGGAAGTCAGGTCCTGGACCATCTATCTGACAGTTTCAGGCACGCCGGATAATCTTGATTTCAATTTCAGGTCAACCCCTGAAGAACAGCATGCTGATATTCTTTCTCTGCTGGCATTCGGGAAAACAACCCGAGAACTGCGACAGGCAGACGGCGGATCCACATTCTCACCCAGTGAGATTCTGGCAGGGTTTGTTGCAGAAACACTTCAAAAAAACATTAAGGATGCTTCAGGACTTGATTATCTGGAAATAAAACCAGACAACGATACCCAGGGAGTCCCGGGAGTTAATGTTGTTGTGGGCAAGGACCTTTCCCGGCAGATGACTGTTAAATATGGGGTGGATGTAAGGAATGGAGAGACAATCCAGCGGATGAACACAGACTATAAATTATTGGAAAATCTTTTACTGAGAGGATTTCAAGATACAGGAGGCCAATTTGGGGGTGAAATCAAATACCGCCTGGAATTCCGGTAGCCTGACGAATAAATTAATCGTTGTGCTGATGCTGTCTGTACTCTTTTCAGGCTCAGGTCTGGCAGAAATATCGCCACAGCCCGTGCCCGGTGAGACCCTTGCAAAAATTGATATCCGAATTATCGATTTCAAAGGGGATGCCAACAGGTGGAAATCAACTGCCAGGGATCTGATTCCCCTTAAAAAAGGGGATTCCTACGCTATTCAGGCGGTAGCAGACACGATTGCCATACTGTCTGAATCACGGCTTTTCAAAAAAATTGAGGTTCCTGATCCCACGACAACACCAGAGGGAATTGATCTTGTATTTTTGCTGACCCCTTTTGAAAGAATCAAAGATATCCGGATAACCGGCGCTTTTCCAATTTTTAAAAAAGAAGTGATGAATGTCATGACCATTTATAACGGTGATGCGTTTTCAGAACAGATGCTTGCCGAACAAAAAGCCAGGATTGAAACCCTGTTTAAAAAAGAAGGATTTCTTGATCCAAAGGCAACCGTGTTTGCCCAAAAAGATGAAAAAGATCAAAATTATATTGTCCGGGTCAATATTGAAAAAGGAGACTTTTACCGGATCAACTCCGTTGTGATCCCGGGGAATGAGACCTTCTCCGACTTTCGATTAAAAATGAGAACAAATACCTGGAAATCCTCCATCCTGTTCGGCATTGCCAACAGATTCACTGAAAAAACATTCAAAGAAGATGTTAAAAATTTTCTCCAATTTTACCGCGAAAAAGGTTTTGCCGATGTAAAAGTCACGGGACAGACACAAAAAAATGAAGCGCTAAAAACCATGGATATCCGGTTTGATATTCAGGAAGGCCCGTTTTATAAAATAGGGTTTAAAGGAAACAGGCGGTTTTTTGATTCAACCCTGGGAAAGGAGATGACCCTTGTCAAAGAAGGAAACAAGGGGAATGTTGCTTTAAGAAAAAGTACCCGCAATATCAAAACAAAATATGCCCTGTCCGGATATATGGATGCCAGAATAAAAATTGACTCCAGCCGGAGCAAAGAAGGAAAAAAAACCATCCAGGATGTGACCGTGCTCATTGATGAGGGGCTCCAATATCTTGTCTCAAACATCATCGTTAAAGGGAATCATGGCATCAACACAAAAAATATCAGAAAACAGATACTGACAAGGCCGCCCGGAATTCTGGCAGAGGGGGGCTATGCCTTAAAAACCCTGGAGGCGGATTTAAATGCCATCCGAACGCTTTATTTAAAGGAAGGATACACCCGTGCCCGGGTTGAAAAAAAAATAAAAACCCTGGATCCCCTGCCCCGAAAAGAAAAACAGATTAAATTGCTGGAAATAGAGATTGTTATTGATGAAGGAGTCCAGTCAAGGATAGGAAAAGTTTCTTTTCCAGGGCTTTTGGCCATGGAAACTGGAACGGCAATAGAAACTGGAACGGCAATGGAAACAATCACGCTTAAACCGGGAGAGGTTTATCGGGAATATATGGTTAAAAGCGATGAGAACGCTTTAAAAAAACAGATCTCTGAAATGGGATACCCCCATATCCAGGTAAAAGGAAGTGCTGCTTTTAACACAGACCGATCCGTGGTTGATCTTTCCTATGAGGTGAATCAAGGACATTTTGTATCTGTTGGACAGATTTTGTATACCGGCAATTTCAGGACAAAAGACACCATCCTCAATGATGTGATGACCGTTTCGACAGGAGAACCGCTGTCCCTGACACGCCTGCTGGAAAGCCGGCGGAACTTGAACGATATGAATGCCATTGATTCGGTAAGGTTCCGAACCCTGGGTCTCAAGGAAAAATTTGAGCAGGTGGATCTTGTCATAGAGGTGGAAGAGAAAAAACCCTATTTTTTTGAGATCGGAACCGGCTATGACACGGAAAGGCATTTCTATGCCAATTCCACGCTGGGAGATCATAATTTTTTGGGAAAAAACCTTAATATTGAAACCAGTGCTGAACTGAGCCAGATCGGCTTCAAAGCCAGTATTTCACTGACAGATCCACGTTTTCTTTCCACCCGGATATCGTCCACCACAAAGCTTGCTGCTGAAAAACGAGAAGAGTTTAATAAGGATTTCGGCATACAAACGGTCAGCCTTTCCCAGAATTTTTCCCGGCAATTCCCATTGCAGAATCTGACCACTGATCTGGGATTCAAATATGAATTCCGGGAACAATATTTGACAGACGAAACTGCTTCGACCCCGGCAAGTACAGAAAGGTATGATCCCAGGAACATATTTGTGACAAGTCCGTCTGTCATATACAGGACCACAGATTCCTTTGTCCGTCCCAGGAAAGGGATCTTTTCATCTGCGTCTGCCGATATCTCAAAAGGGATTGACAATACCCTGGATGATTATATCAAGATCCGGCTTGATGCCCGTTACTACTACACCCTGTTTGATCCGTTGACACTGGCAGTAAGAGCCCGGTACGGGAGCATTCAACCCTATGGGGAGAATCAAAGCGTTCCCGAGGATCAGCTTTTTTTCCTTGGCGGAACATCAACTGTCAGGGGGTTTGACGAAAACATGCTGGCGTTTGATAACACCGGTGATGCTGTTGGCGGCCAACAGGCAATTCTCGGCAGTATTGAGACCCGGTATGATGTGGGAATGAATGTTGAGGTCACGGCATTTTATGATGTGGGACGACTTAAGAAAACATTTGGCAATGCCGGTTCAGAGGATTTCCGCTCTTCCGTCGGCCTGGGGCTCCGGTATATGACCCCCATCGGTCCCATCGGGCTGCTCTACGGCTGGAAACTGGATCCTCTGCCGGGTGAAAGCAGCGGCAGCCTGCACTTTTCCATGGGATATACATTTTAAAAATGCTCTCAAGTTTTAAATTTATATTGTTGATAATTGAATATCCACAAAAATTCCACGCATAGGATAATCATTGAGTCATATTAGCAGCCTTTAATATCCTGTTAAAGGTGATCAAATGAAATATAAAGATTTACAATACTTTTTATATTTTTATATTATTGAGTGGAATGTGGAAAGACAGCATAGGATGCACGTTTTGGTTGATATAATGTAATCAAAATTCAGGGCGTATGGAATAGATAAATAAAAAAGGCAGGGCCAAAGAATGACCCTGCCTTCAAAGCTAATTCTATATAACGTGGTACTATTTTTTTCTTCTGCTTACTCTAGCGAAGCCGAGAAGGCCGAGGCCAAATAGCAGCATTGTTGCTGGCTCAGGAACTGGTGCCGCTACGAGAAAATTCTGACCTTTTTCAGGAATTTCAATCACGCCAGGTTCAGAAGGGCTTACAGCGAAAAGCCAATCAGCGGTATAAGCGCCCTGATTTTCGGCAGTGGCATTATCAAATGCATCCATTAGTGAAGCAGCGCCAGCTGTGGGAGACGTTAAAACCTCGAGGAATAAGGTTTTCCAAATTGCGACCTGGGCATCTGCCTTTGAGGCGTATCCAGTGCTCCAAGCGTTAGCATACCAAGTGGCTTCTTTAAGCAAATCCACATAATCTGAATTTAAAGAATACAGATCTGTTAATGAGCTATCTATAGTATAAAAATCATAACTGATATTCCTTGGATCTAAAGCGACATTTTCAACACAAAAGGCTTCATTGCCATCTGAAGTTTGATAATCTGTCAACCATCTATTCCAAGCACTTCCGCTCCCAGAAATTTGCATATTGTCCGTGTAAAGATAATTTGCAAAAGCACTGATTGGCAACACTAAAAACGTCGCAACCACTAAAAAACTTAAAATCTTCTTCATAAAAAATCTCCTAATATTTTCCACAACTCTATTCTTTTTCATAAAACCTCTTTGGCATCTCATATATACTTCACAGAAGGTTTGTCTTATTTTGTTAATTATCAAATTCAGGATGATCAATATGCACAAACCATGCCATTGTCGTATCAATAAAATAATACCATAAGTATTTTAAATTTAAAGATATTTATAATAAAATAATCTTGTATATATTTGATCCATCTGTAAAACTATGAAAAATATGTTATAAAAATTATGAACTTTATGTAACATTCTATTACTATTTCTTTCCGTCCAGTATTCAACTCGATACATCAAAAAATATAATTCTTCATCATTTAATTTTGACCGAAGTAAAGTTGTTTTTATTAAAAAAAATGTATCATTGTGGGATAAATGGTATCAGTCCCTCCAGGCCAACCCATAGATTTCCTGGCTGAAATTACTGCATATAAAGATTTTTTTCATAGATTTTTTCTCCCTCAATGCTGAAATAAAAAACCCGGACGATTATTGAAAGTCCCGAGGCTTGTGAATGAACGCTTCGCACATGCAGGTGCAGTTTCTTCTCTTGATTTGCATTAAAGCAGGTGATATCGTAAGTCATTCTGTTCCAGACGCATGGATACGGCACACTGACCCTGAAGCCTGATTCGAATCAAACCATCATAGAGACGGGGTGAAAAAGGAGGTTCTTTTTGGCACGATTTTTAGAAAAACGAACAGCTGTCAAAGGCCAGAGCCCGGGTGCGCTTATCTTTATCGGGAATCAGAAAATGGACTCTGTACAGGCACGGGTCATTGATTATGATTCAAAGACCCTGACGGATAAGGAATTGTCTGATATTAAAGACGGGTCTCATTTTAAAGAAACAAATACCGTGACATGGCTCAACATTAACGGCCTGCATGATACTGAGAAAATAAGGGATGTGGGCCAGGCCTTTGATTTGCATCCCCTTGTGATGGAAGATATCCTGAATACAGGCCAGAGACCAAAAATAGAAGAATTTGATGCCTATATTTTCATTGTGCTCAAAATGATACGGTTTGACACCGAAACCGAGATGATACGCAACGAGCAATTGAGTATCATTCTGGGAGATAAATTTTTAATCACTTTTCAGGAACAGACCGGAGATGTGTTTGAACCGGTCAGGGAAAGAATCCGGAGACCCAAATCGCGCATCAGGGGATCTGGAACCGATTACCTTGCCTATGCACTGTTAGATACGGTTGTGGATAATTACATTTACATCATTGAACTGATCGGAGAAAAAATTGAAGACCTGGAGGAAGAAATCCTTGCAGGTGATGACACTTCTGTCATGGAAAAAATCAATGCGTTTAAAAGAGAAATCAATTACTTGCGAAAATCCATCCGGCCGGCAAGAGAGGCCATCCTTCATATGTCACGGCTGGACAGTGAACTGTTTTGCGAACAGACCATGCCCTTTCTAAAGGACCTTGAGGACCTGAGCAGCCAGGCAACAGAAGCCATTGACACCTACCGGGATCTTTTAACCGATCAGTTGAATATTTACAATTCCGTAATGGCAAATAAAATGAATGATATCATGAAGGTTCTCACCATTTTTGCCGCCATCTTCATTCCCCTTACATTCATCGCCGGTATCTACGGCACCAACTTTGAGTATCTGCCTGAGCTGCACTATAAATACAGTTACTTTATTTTCTGGGGAGTCCTGATTGCCATAGCAGGCGCCTTACTTGTGTATTTTAAACGAAAACGCTGGCTATAGAAAACAAATTTATCCCTGGAAAGGTTTTGGGCTAGCCATGGGTGATGATGCCAGCAGCTCTATTCCTTTTGTTTTTTCCACAAACAACTGGAGATGGGGAAATGGGATTTCAATACCAGCCCTGTCCAGGGCATCTTTGCATTTTTCAGTATATTCCCAGAAAAATGCATACTGCTCTGCCGAGTTTTGAATCCAGAACCGCAATTGAAGGTTGACACTGCTGTCTCCCAGATTGTTTACGATTACAATCGGGGCAGGATTCGACAATATTCGATTATCTTCTTTAACGGTTTCCAAAAGAACGGTTCTGGCCTCAGAAATCTTTTCCTTGTACGCAATGCCGATGGGGATTTTTACACGAATTTTCGGCATCATGGTAAAATTGATCACCCGTTCCTGGGAAATCTGTTTGTTAGGAACAACAACCGTCTCATTGTCAAAGGTAGTGAGCACTGTTGTCCGCAATCTTATGGATGTTACGGTTGCCTGCATATCTCCCAGGGCAATCCAGTCTCCTTCCTTAAAGGGTCTGTCAATGATGATGACAATACCGGAAATCATGTTTCCCACCGTGTCCTGGGCAGCAAAGGATATGGCAAGTCCCATGACACCGACCCCTGCCAGCAGGGATTTGATATTGATCTGCAGCTGGTCGGCAATGGTCAGGATTGCAAATATATAAACCCCGAACCGTGCAGCACGAAGGAGCAGATTGATGGACTGAGTTTCAACCTTCATTCGGGTCAGGGTTGAGTCAAACATTTTCTGAATAATCTTGTTTGCCGACCAGAACAGAAAAAGCAGGATACCGGCGCTCAATAAATTCGGGATATAAGCAACCACCTGATTTATCAGGGCCTGAATATCAATCTGGGATTTAAAATTCGTTAACATGAAATTTCCTCTTAATTAAATGGTATTGACTGAAACAAAGGTCACTGCCGTCCCTCTTGTCCGATTTTATCCGGTTTTATGTATACACCTTGATAAGGGATCAACATACTTGACTGAAAATGCAAGGTCAAGCCCGGGACGATAACTTTTATAAGGTAAAATATCAGCAGTACGAGCAATCACGCTGAATGCCGTTAACTGCTGCGGGTTTGCATTGCTGAGGATCGCAGTGGCGCTGAGTAAATCATGATGGTTTCAGCTTAGAATATACCCTTTAGCCAATGCCAGGTAGCCGGTCACCTGGGCCTGTATCCATGCAGGATCGCGTTTGAGTTCCCGGGCCATAATATCCGCTACTTCCGGAGCCATGGCCATGCTGGCCCTGGCATCCAGCAGGAGCATCCGTATTCTTCGGGACAAAAAATCTTCTACAGTGCGCGCCATTTCATTGTGGACGGCCCAGACCACCAGGGCCCGTGTATATTCATAATCAGGATGCAGCAATTGGCCAAGATCCGGCTTGGTCTGGATCATGCCGTTGATAGCACTCCGGTCAGAGCCATAATAATAACCGGGTGAATCAAAACAGGTGTTTTTTACATATCCATGGATGGGCATGGTCTCGGTGACACATTTCCTTTGAGGCAGCCCTCCCACCATCCAGGCCTTATTAACCGTGTCTTCAGCCATCTTCCTGTAGGTGGTCCACTTGCCACCGGTGATGGTAATCAGACCGGACACAGAAACCATGAGTCGATGACTCCTTGAAATTTCCTTTGTGCTCTGAGTCTGACCGTCCTGTTGGGCAGCCAGGGGCCTTAACCCTGCAAACACACTGAGCACATCCTTTTTTTGTGGAATTTTTTTAAGATACCGGGCTGCTGTTGTCAGTATAAAATTAATTTCTTCTTCCAGGGCTCTGGGCTCAAGACTTATTTCTCCCGGTTCCAGAGGGGTATCTGTGGTGCCGACCACCACTTTACCATGCCAGGGAACTGCAAACAAAACCCTGCCGTCAGATGTTTTTGGAATCATGATGGCAGAATCCCCCTGGAGAAACGACTTGTCCAGGACAAAATGAATACCCTGGCTCGGCCTTACCAGAGCATCGGCCCCGGCATCATCCATGGACAGAATATTATCAACAAAAACACCAGTGGCGTTGATGACCACTTTTGAGCGAACCGTATAATTGTCCCCGGATTCAACGTCCGTCACTTCAACCCCGCACAATAGACTGTGTCTGTCCTTAAGAAGACCTGTGACTGTCATGTAATTGAGAACAATAGCCTCATTTTCCACGGCTGTCTGTGCCAGATTTATAGCCAGCCTGCTGTCATCAAACTGGCCGTCATAATAAATAACCCCCCCATTCAGGTGATTTTCATCCAGGTTGGGAATGGCCTTTATGGTCTCTTCTCTGGAGATTTTCTCTGATGGCCCAAGTCCCAGACGGCCTGCCATCATGTCATAGACCTTCATGCCGATATTGTAAAATGGCCCCTCCCACCAGTCATAATTGGGAATGATAAACGCCTGATTTTTTACAAGATGGGGAGCGTTTTGGCGCAGCAATCCTCTTTCGTGTAATGCTTCAAGCACAAGGGAAACGTCTCCCTGGGCAAGGTAGCGAACCCCGCCGTGAACCAGTTTGGTGCTCCTGCTGGATGTCCCTTTGGCAAAATCTGATTGTTCGAAAAGTACGGTTTCATATCCCCTTGATGCCGCATCAACTGCGATACCAAGACCTGTTGCCCCACCACCGATAACAACAATATCCCATTGTTTATCCGGGTTCTGTTTGAGCCGGTTGAGTAGAAAATCTCGTTGCATGCTTGTATCTTCCTATTATTGAATACCCTGTCTGGGGTGTTTTTATTATAGTAATAATTTAATTGGGTTGTCATCATTTAAATCCGTGAATGAAATTCTTTCCGGCAGATCCTGTCTTCACGCCGACCCAGATAATCATTACCATGGAGATTCAGTGTTTGAAAAGAAAACAGGCAAGTTATAATCAAAACTTTCAAACTCACAAAGCTTTTATCTGTCTTGAGTGATCCCCAAAAGTGATCAATATAAAGCTTTAAAATAGGCTTTTAAAACATTTGGCTTGAAAAATTCAGTGAAAATCATATTATGGTTCTATCAAACCGAATTATTAACATTTACTATTGTCTAAAGAGAGACCAAAGTTCATGTCCATGAAAAATCTGCTCATAATCAGTTGTCTATTGCTGCTGTCTTTTGGAACAATGCCCCATGATGTCCAAGCCTCTATCGAAGGTATTTATAAAACCGATTTCAGTGAAATGTCATTACAGTTAAACGGAGACCAGGTCATTGGAACATATGACTATAAAGGTGGTAAAATTGATGGAATCCTGCATGGAAATACCCTTACCGGAACATGGATTCAAACCAATGCCAAAGGACGGCTGAAATTCGTATTTGCGGATGATTTCTCTTCCTTTATCGGAAAATGGAACTACAATGATGCCATTCCATCTTCAAAGTGGGACGGCCGAAAAATCGGTGTCACGCTCCCTGAAGCGTCTTCACCTGAGCAACCCGTTGTTGTCTCAGAAAACACAGTTGTGCCGCCTGAGGGAAAACCCGAACCTGAAACTGAAACCATCAAAACAATCCAGGACGAACAGGGCCTGTTCAAGCCGGGTCAGACAGCCATGTATGGAGATCTTGAAGTCACACTGCTCAGCCTGAAAAGGACTGATCAGTATATCAATGAACCCAAAAACGGCCATTTTTACGCAATCCTTCGAGTAAGGGTTAAAAATCTGGGTAATGAAGAAGACTCCGCACGTATCTTCAGCCAGCTGCAGTGGAGAAATCCGGTAAGCGGCATGAGCAATATACCCGAACGTACAACAGGCGTAAAACTGAACAAGACCAGGGATTATGAATTACCACCAGGCACTGAAGGTGAATTTGAAGACGTGTATATGTTTCCAAATCATCTTTTAGAGGCTGACTTTCACCTTTCAAAGGGTTGGACAAAAGAAATTGCCCGTTGGCTGATACCGATAAGATAATCTGTTCTATTAAAAAACCTCTTTAGGGAAAACATAAATTCCATGAAAAATCTGCTTGCTCTCTTTTGCATGATGCTGCTGTCATTTGGAACAATGGCCTTTGCCGCTGAAACCACTATCCAAGGCGTTTATCAAACCGATTCCAGTGAAATGTCATTGCAGATGACCGGAAACAAGGTCAATGGATCATATCATTACAAGGGCGGTAAAATTGACGGTATCCTGCAGGGCAACACCCTGACCGGAACATGGAAACAGACCAATGCCAAAGGGCGGATGGAATTTGTATTTTCCAGTGACTTCTCTTCATTTACAGGAAAATGGGGATACGACAATGCCACCCCATCAAAAAAGTGGAATGGGAGGAAAATAGAGCCGACGTTTACGGAAACCCAAAAAACAGTTTCAAATCAGAAAACACTGGCGACCATTACAGATACCGCTTCACAATCATCCTCTGCACAGACATCGACCCACAAAGAGCCTGTAACAGCGGCAGCTGAATTTGTATCCGATAATCAAACAGCAACACTGGCGGATAAAGCCGTCATGGAGAACAAAACCGACAGGATAACAGATAAGAACACCACTAAAACCATAGGTGGTGTGGATCAACAACCTGTAATACAATTAGATGAAACAATCCCGCAGAACATGATACCGGAAAAAGAGGAGCTTGTTGCATTCAGGAAAATGCCGCCGCTGCCGCCGCTATCCTCCATGCTGACAACAGCCAAAGCGTCCATTATCACCCCCAGGCTTAATCCGGGTGAGTTCAGCAAACTTCAGTATCTTGGCGCTGTATCGGCTGTCAAAAAAGCAATGGAAGACCTTTTAGGCCCTATGGTGCCAGCAGCCAAAAACAAATTTGAAGCCCAGTGGGCAGCCATCTATGATTTTCCGGCAGATGCCTGCATCACCTATCTGAATGCAGCCTCCCCTATCCTTGGAGAAATTTTATCTTTGAGAGCATCCATGATGAAGGTTATCCAGGGGTATGACAATTTTATCAATCAGGCCCAGATGGCCCGATATGTAGGAAATCCTGAAGCCTCCCACGAACTGATGCGGCGTGCCGGTCAAAGTGCGGCCCTGCTAAAGTCGCTTCAACTCAAAATGGACCAAGAAGTCAATGCATTTGCAGCATTGGGAGATCTTCCCGATGTGGCACAGATCAAGGCGGCAGCTGCCCAGAATTATGCCAGTTCAAAAAGTCTTTTAAAAACATTGACAAAACCCCAGCAGCTTTCCGGAGAATACGAACCAGCCGCCTATCAATCCATCCAGGACCCACTTGATAGCGGACGCAGTGCCAATCCAGACAACACCATCATTAGAACTGAAAAAGATGAGGATTATGACCGGATCACCTATTTTCAACCTTTGAAAAGCATGGGTGAGAACAGGATACTCATGTATTCCTGCGAAACAAGCAAAGACGGTGACAAAAATTCTATGCTTCAATTATTTGAAAAATGGGCAGATGGCTCTTTGGTTACCTATTCCGGCGGTAGCGACCTGAGCAAAACTGTATTAATGCCGACCGAGGATGGATTTCAAAAGACAGAGTATTCTTTACGCCCAAAAGTTTATACAGCAGATGCAAATGACTTTTCTGAAAAAATGGCTGCTCTTATCAGGCAAAACAAGGTACCTAAAATTGAACTGACATATGACATGCGCTCCCGGGCATTTTCAGCCAACTATATCCAGTATCAAAAACCACCCACAGACAATGAGTTCAATTGGAATACCTGGGAAAGCCAGGTGAAAAAATTTCAAAAAGAATTTCTCGAGGAATTTGACGGGGAACGCATGGCATTTGAAACTCTGGCACAACAGGTCCTGTTTCCTGAAGCTGTTCCCGCAGAAAAGATATACTGGGTATTGGACCGCATGGAAAAGATCACCCGACCTTCCCAGAAAATAAGCACTTTGAGTCTGAATGAACGGGCAATTGCCGAATATACGGAAATGATGAAGCGAAAAGACGGGACCACGCCCTTTCCACAGGCTGACTCATCCAGGGAGACAGACACCTCTGATACCCATATGGTAAATGTGGACAACCGGGTGGTTTCTGATGGTGCGGTCATATGGGATTCTTTCACCATTAAAAATGAAATTTCCTGGGGAATGCCGGCACCGGTCATTGCCCAGGCAGGCGGCAGCCTGAAATTTACCTTTTCTGCCATAAGGGACGTGAGTCGTCCAAAAGTATCGAGTTTTATGCCCGCTTCATTTTCTGGCATCAAAGCGACGTTGTATCCCTCTGGGTTAGATGGAACCGGAAAATATAAAGGTCATGTGGGTAATGGGGTAAGTGCCGGCCTATTAAGCAAGCACCTTACCACCGGTCCTGGAAAAGTAACTCAGGAAAGTGAACTGTCTCTTCCCCTGGACCCGTTCTTTACAGAAACTGCAATAATAGAACTTTCCTGCAGTGCAGACAATATTGCTGATCTGCCTTCGACAGGGAGTGCCGGGCTCAAGCTTTACTATAAACGAAAAATCATGTCTCCGGATGAAGCTGTTGCGTTAAGTGAACAAATGGGTGAAAATCTTGAAATTATTGCCAAAAAGAACAAAGCTGCCCAGGACAAGCGACAGGCAGATAAAAAAGCGGCCGAGGATTCAAACAAAGAGAAAATAGCCAACCTTAAAGAATCTCTGGAATTTCATGCCGACACTGTCAAGTATGAACAGATACGGGCCCAGAAAATTAACCAGGAGCTTGAAAAAGAACTCTCGGATTTAAAAGCCCAGGGCGGCGTTCCAACAAAAGACCAGAAAGATAGAATTGCAGCCCTGCAATTCAACATCATTACGGCAAAATCCAATGCCATTTCCGAGCAGGACCGCATCAACGAACTTGAAACCGGCACCTACCGCAGGAGTGAAACCCCTTTTGATGCCATGTGCCGGGTCCAGTTCAGGCAGAATATTGAAAAAAATATCAGAAAAATAGAGTTCATCGAAACCCAGGATGAACTGGCTCAAAAATACATTGAGTTCCTGCCTGAGGCAGACCGGCACCAGGCCAGAGAAACCCTCCAGAAAATCAGGGATGAGGCCCCGGATGATCCGGAAAAATACCAGAAACTGACCAATGCATTAAAAAGCAAATGGCAGGGATCTGAAGAGGCAAAAATGGCCAAGACTGACGAGGATCTTGCCTGGAAAGAGGCCCAGGTATCTGCCATTGAAAATATCAAAACAGGATCAGATGTCGGCATGCTTGCCTGCAGTATGTTCGGCGGCCCCCAGGCCATTGCCCTGACCTACCAGTTTACCACGGGCTGGGCGGAAAAAGATCTGCTTACCGGGATCAAACAATCGGTCACCATGTATTCCGATGCTGTGGATGTTGCCTGGAGCACCTATGACGGATATTGCCAGGATGGCTGGTCTGGTGCAGCAAAAGCTGGCGGGGCGTCTCTTCTGATGAACAAGGGACTGCCGTTTCTTGTGGGGAAAATGGGCAAAGGCAGTGGCGGTGTGGACCCGGGTGATATCAAAATCGGTAAAACCGCAGGCAATCTGTCAGATGCAGCCAAAAAAGCAGATGTCGTCAAACCGGGCATGATTTCAAGCAAGCCGAAAATACCGAAAATAGACGATGTTAAAGCCTACAAGGCAGAGCTTGAAAATGCTGAAAAACAGGTCAAAGGATTTGTATCAGACTATCATACCTGGAAAAAAGGGGTAAAAGCAGGACTTCCGGATGATGAAATAAAAGCCCTCCATAAAAAAATGATAGACAGCACGGCAGCCATCAATCAGAATCCCGCTGCTAAAGGCTATCTGAAATACAATGCCCCTCCGGCCACGGGTCGTTTTTTTGACAAATCCCTGGACGAAATTCACGGGGACGCCCAAAAGCAATATTATAAAACCATGAAAGATGCCGGATACAGTGATCATGAAATTTTTGCCATACGGAATGCTGCAAGCTCTGGCTCCACAGGTATGGACTTTGACCAGGCATTAAAAGAACAACCCGATTTCATCCCCTTTAAAAACCCAGATGGTTCAACCTCTTTAAAACGAAATGTCTGGTTGACCAAAAACGGCAAGCCAGCCTCCCGGCATCAATGGCAGGTGGACGCGCAGAAAGCCTGGGACGATGCCTATAAAAATGCTTCCAACGGCCAAAGTGCACCCCGGTCCTGGGAAAAAATGACCTCACGGGTTGATCCGGAAGCTTACAAACAGATGGCCGTACTTAATATCAGTAAAGATTTGTCCAATGTGGATGAAATCATGGACAGCCTTGACCCCAAATGGGTCAGACAGATGTCTGATGTGACCATGTTCAAAGCTGGTGAAATGCTCAAGGATAAGAATCTGTCCCGTCTGGCAGGGGTCAGGGAAGCCTGCCGGGGAACTGCCAAAGACCTTGACGGAAAGTTTCTGCCCTTTATTAACACCCGGCTCAAACAGCTCAAAAATGTTGACCCGTCAAAATCAACATCATCGGACAAACACAATATTAAACGGCTTGAAACGGCCCTTGAAACATTTACAAAAGTAAAAGACGGTTTCAACGCCATTGGAAAAGCAGATATTCCACCCAACCAATGGGATGATGTTATTAAAAAATCCACCGGTGGTAAGGGGATCATGCAGACGGTTCAGGATCTTTCAGATCTTACCAACTCATTGTTCATGTAGATCCCGGTGAAGGAAATTTGAGGAAAAAATTTTATGAAAAGATTCAAAATAAATATACCGCCCCAACAACAAAGGAGGTTAAAATCTTATGTTTAAAAAATGTCTCTGGCTCTTTATTATTGTCTGCCTGGCTATGCCGGTATCAGCCCAAGATCGGCGCAAGCCTGTTTCCATAGAAGGGAAAACCGTATTGCCCTTACGTGTTCTGGCCAGGCCATTTTCAAACATCTACAGCAGTCAGGATATAAACATTGGCACAGTCAAAGAGAATGTTCCCGCTTTTCAGCCCTATTATGTATATACCAGACCGTCTGCAGAAGATCTGGAGTTGCAGGACGGCTGGTATGAAGTCGGTGCTGACAATCGTGGTAATATCCTTGGCTGGATGCAGGCAAAAGATGTTTTTGAATGGAAGCAAACCATGTGTCTTGCCTATACTCACCCGGAAGGCCGCAAACCCGTACTCATGTTTGCCAAACGCGACCCCCTGGCAGATATCATTCAAAAAGATACCCAAAACCGTCTGGCAGAGGTGGGTAAACTGTATACTGCCATAGAAACAAAACAGATCCCGGAAAACTTTCCTATCCGGTCGATAGAGCCAAAACAGGCCATTGATATAGCCAGTCAATTCTATCTTCTGCCTATTTTATCCTTTGAAGAACTGGAGATAGATGGAAGAGAAGGAAGACTTTTGCAGATTGCTGCTGCCACGGCCGGTGGCCCGGATGCCAGAGAATCTACAGATATCAGCCAGAACAAAGCCTATCTGGAAAAAGCCAACCAGGCCTCAAGTGATGTGGATGCCAACGTATTAAAGACAATGAAAATGGATGTGGTCTTTGTCTCTGATACCACGGTTTCCATGCGACCATACATTAAAGCAACCCTGGATGTTATCAGACAGGTTGCCCAGGAACTGAGTGCAGACCAGGCCACTGCACAAAGTCTGCGTTTCGGGGTATGGGGATACCGTGATCCTGTGGATCAACTTCCCAATATTGGTTACACCACCCATAACTACACTCCGGCATTGTTGCCGGCAAATGAGTTTGTAGACGTGCTTTCCCAGGTGGATGTGACCAAAGTGGACAGTGATGATTATGCTGAAGACGTTTTCAGCGGGATCAATGACGCCATCTCTCAAACCGCCTGGAATGAAGGAGCCATCCGTATTATCATCCTTTTAGGAGATGCACCGGGCCATGAAACCGGCCACAAATACAATGCATCCGGACAGTCCACCCAAACTTTGAGAGCCATTTCCAACGATGCGTCTATCTATCTGTATGCCATGCATGTAAAATCACCCAGGGCTGTAAAGTATCATGAGCCGGCCGAAAGGCAGTTTATGGACTTAAGTGCCAACCCGGGTATGCAGGATGAAAGTGCTTACTTTTCCATGAGTTCTGAAAATATGGAAGGCTTTACACGCATCGCTTCAGACATTACCTATGCCTTGACAACCATGCTCAGTGCGGTCAAGCAGGGGAATATGGGTAAAACCCTCAGTGAAGAATCTGCTCTCAGCGAACCAGGACCCGCACAAACTGCTGGAGTGAAAGATGAAACTGCACCAACTGTAACTGATACCAACTCACCGGTCACGGTCCCAGAAAGGGAACCCAGTGCCCAGAACCTGGCCTTTAAAATGGTAAAAGCTGCCATGGTTGACTGGATCGGGAAACATGCCGAAGCAAAAGCCCCCAGAGATATTGTTGCCTATGCCATAGACAAAGATTTAATGGATCCTGCAATTCAGGCCATGGAAGTACGGCTGTTGATCAACAAGCGCCAATTGGATTCATTGAACACCATATTAAAAGAAGTTATGGCTGCAGGACGCAGGGGTCAGATCGGGGGCGAAGACTTCTTCAGCGCCCTTCAGGCGACATCAGCTGCTGCCTCCCGTGATCCCAACCTGATAAAAAATGCCAAAACCATGGCAGCCACAGGCCTTATTCCGGAATTTCTTTCAGGCCTGCCATATAAAAGCAATCTGATGAGCATGAACAACGATTTATGGATGAGCTGGTCCGTGGATGAGCAGGATGAGTTTTTAAATGAACTGGAAGCCAAGATGCATGCATATCAATCCATTCATGACAGACCGGAAGGATGGGTTGCTCTTTCTGCGGAAGATGACCCGGATGAGCATGTATACCCGATAAGCCTGGAGCTTCTTCCTTAATTGGCTTCAATAATGACAAAAACAGAGCCGGTCCTCCTTATTGACCGGCTCATGCATACCCGCTCCCAGGCCGGGGTTTATTTTCAGCTGATTGTACCGAAAATGGACCTGGGCCCGGGGCAGTTTGCGGCAGTGGTTGGCCCCAGCGGATGTGGCAAATCAACGCTTTTAGATATATTGGGCCTTGTACTGAAACCCAAACAGATAGAACACTTCAGCATCGCAGGGACTGACGGACCGATTGATTTAACCGGATTAAGCCAGGCAAAACTTGCCGCTGTCCGCAGCAGATACATCGGCTATGTGTTGCAGACCGGAGGGCTTTTGCCTTTTTTAAGTGTCCGCCGGAACATTGCCCTGCCCCTGCGCCTGAACAGACAAAAAGACCCTGGCCTGGTAGACGCCATTGCCAGAACCTTGGGCATAGAAGAACAATTGAATAAACTGCCAAGCTTTCTGTCCGGCGGGCAACGCCAAAGGGTCGCCATTGCCAGGGCCCTGGTGCATAAACCCAGAATAGTACTGGCTGATGAACCCACTGCTGCCGTGGATGAACTGACCGCCATAGAGATCCGGGACCAGTTCAGGGCGCTTAGCCGGAAATTCGGCACCACCACCATCATGGTTACCCATGACCGGTCTTTAATTAAGGGGCGGGTCGACCGGGTATTCAAGTTTAATATCGAGCGGAAAACAAGAGATCTGACTACCTCTACTCTTAAAGAAGTTGAAAACCTATGAGCCGCCAAAGATCCATAGGGCTTATCGCAGGGCTGGCGTGGGCAGACCTTAAACACGAATGGATACTCAGTCTGTGTCTTTTCCTGGCCGTTTCAGCAGTGGTTGGACCGCTCCTTCTGTTATTCGGCCTTAAAAACGGCACTGTGGAAACATTGCGTTCCCGCCTGTTGCAGGACCCCCGTAACCGGGAAATCCGGCCCATGATAAGCCGCTCTTTTACACCGGAATGGCTTGACACTCTAAAAGATAATTCAAAAGTGGCTTTTCTGGTACCCACCACCCGCAGTATTTCTGCCAGTGTGGAACTTAAATCCATCAGCGGCAATCTCACTTTGGAAGCTCAACCCAGTTCCAAAGGCGACCCACTCCTGATGGAGAACCATGCAATTCCCCCTGAACAAAACCAGTGTGTCCTGTCAGAGGAAGCGGCACGCAAACTTTCAGTAAAAGTTGGGGATGAACTTGACCTGACGATTAAACGATTAAAAGGCAGCAGCTTTGAACTTGGACACGCCAGACTGAAGATATCCGGGGTCCTGGATACAAGGGCCACCAGCAGAGATATGGTTTACTTTAACCTGACGCTTTTAGAGAACATCGAACGATTTAAAGACGGTCAGGCTGTTCCAAAGCTGGGATGGAAGGGATCTGTTCCCCTGGCTGAACCCGTGTTTGATGGTGTCGTGCTGGGTATAGACACCCCCATAGACCCGGTGCTTAAGGTTAAACTCACCTCCGGCACGGGTTTAAGTCATCTGGAAAAACTAACCAATGATCAGCAACAGGCCCGCCTGGGTTACCAATTAAAAAATAAAAAATATATTTACCTGATCAGTACCAAGCGTGCCCTGGGACAGGAAGTCTTAGCCACGGTCAGTCTCCGCCTGCGGGGAAAAAAAGCCCTGGTACTTCCATGGGTAAACCCCATGGAAATTCAATTGGGGGACGCGGTAAAACTTTTTCTTTTCGCATTACCCGTTGCAGAGGGATTAAATACCCCATGGGCTGAAAAATTGCCAATGGGCCCGGAATGGCGGCAGATTATCCTGCCCCCGAACATTGAGCTCAAACCCGGCAATCAATTAAAACCCATAGAAGAGTCTTCCCTGAGTATTGAGGTTAAACCGGTGGATGATATATTTTCCAAAGGTAACGTTGCCCTTGTTCCGCCACAGCTGGCAGGGATACTAAACCTGAGCCTCAGACGAGAGATCAGCTGGCTGCCCCAGGAAGATCAGTTCATTTTAAAACGCAGGGGTTATGCTGCTTTCAGGCTGTATGCCAAAACTCTGGATGATGTAGAGCCCCTGAAACTGGAACTGGAAACTCAGGGCATACCAGTGCATACACAAGCCGCGCGGATCAGGGATATTAAGGAGCTGGATAAACATCTGGGCATGATCTTCTGGCTCATTGCTCTGGGCGGCCTTTTGGGTGGGGCGGGTTCTTTAACTGCCAGCCTGTATGCCTCGGTGGAAAGAAAACGCCGTGATCTTGGCGTCCTGGGGCTTATCGGATTTGGTCAGTCAGATCTTTTATGTTTTCCCCTTTACCAGGCTCTTTTTTTATCTTTAGGCGGATTAAGCCTGGCTTTTGGATTTTATACAGGAATGGCCGGTTTAATTAATCAGCTTTTTTCCTCTCAACTGGCGACCGGTGAAAATCTATGCCGCCTGAACTACGAACACCTGGTTTATGCAGCATCCGGGGTAATCATTCTGGGACAATTTGCTGCTGCGCTTGCAGCCTGGCGGGTCATCTCAATAGATCCGGCCGAAGCGTTAAGGGATGAATAATGATTAAACTAAAATACCAGCTTTTTTTCTTTATACTGATCTTTTTTATGGTACTTCCAGCTTATGCCGATAAAACATTGGATAATCCAAGTCCTGAAAATGATGATTTGATTCTGCCCCTGCCCGATAATCGACAAATTGTCTTTAGACCGGTTTTCATCGGCCAGGGAGAAACCCCTTTTGCCCAGAAAAGCTTTCGCATGGGTGATCCGGACGGCGGTTACAAGGAACACCCCACCGAAGTAAGCTTAAGCGGCTCTTTTCTGGGACAGGGCAAATCCGGTAAAGACTGGTTCTATTACATGGCCAAATACGAAGTCAATAAGGGGCAATGGGCTGCGGTCATGGGGTTGCCGGCTCCGGATAAACAAACAGACGACAAACCGGTCAATGATATCACATGGTTTGATGCCCAGCAGTTTTCAGACAAATTAAACCAGTGGCTGTTTGCCAATGCTCTGGATAAACTGCCCAAATCAGGTGCGAGTCCCGGTTTTGTGCGCTTACCCTCCGAAGCTGAGTGGGAATTTGCCGCCCGTGGCGGTGCCATGGTATCGGCAGATGCCTTTGACCGCCGGGTTTCCTATACTGAATCGATGAGCAACTGCGAATGGTTTGCAGGACCCACATCAAGCCATGGCAAACTCAAGTCCATCGGTCGCCTCAAGTCCAATCCACTGGGTCTGCACGATATGCTGGGAAATGTGTCTGAGATGACCTGTGGCCTGTACATGATCGAATACTACCAGGGGCGGCCGGGCGGTTTTGTTTCCAGGGGCGGACACTATCTGACGTCTGAAAACAAACTGCGTTCCAGCCTGCGTACTGAAGAACCTTTCTATATTGGAGGGGGCAGCACCCCTCCCAAACCCAATAAAAAAGAGACCATGGGCCTGCGCCCTGTCCTTGCAACCGTGGTGTTTGGAGACCGATCGGCTGCCCAAACCTATGCCGATGCCTGGGATGCGTATCGATCAGGGGCAGGAGCCACCACCCCGGCTGTGGTGAGCACAGCCCCGACCAGCGAAAAAAGCAAGGTCAACATTGACCAGGCCGCACTATATCTGGAACGTCTGGAAAAACTGGCCGGCAATAATCCTGACATGCAGCAGGAACTGGGCAGGTTGAAAAATGTGATGGCCGATGTTCAGTTTATTCAGGTCAAAGCGGATACTGAAACAGCCTATGCCTGGTTTAAAATAGCGGCGGAACGAGGATTCTTTGTCCACCTGGAAAGCAAAAAACTGCCCACGGTGCACCAGTTGATCGAGACGGCAAAGGCCGGCAAACGCGAGGCCATGGTAGAAAAACTTAAAATTCGCCAGGATGAAATAGAGGCCAACATCAGTCAGGCCATGGAAAACTATTCTATTTCATTACGTCAGTTGGATACCCTGGGACAGGATGCCAGGCAAACCGCCGAGACCCGTTATCTTAAATTTCTTCTGGAAAACGATGCAGCTCTGCAGGTACGCGCTGCCAAACTGGTCGCAAAGCACCTTCAAACTTTAACAAAAACAAAACGCACTGCCCCTGAAGAGTGGCAAAAAGATTTAAGCACATTAGGCATATAAGGAGGTTTATTTGAAAAAGATTAAAAAAACAGTATCGCTCGGTATCATATTTACATTGCTATTTCTGGCTCCGGTATATGCCATAGAGCAGGGTGAACCCCAGGATACCTTGAGCCTAAAAGAGATCCTTTTTTTTGAATACGATTTGAAAAACAAAGCAACTCCGGGAAAATATGAACTCAAATTGCCGGTAGCCATCGAAACCGAAGGCCTGAAAGGCCCTTTGCCATTGGATAATCCGGTGGCTGTTTATTTTTGGGAAAAGTTCAAAGATTCAGGTATAAAAAGAGAAATCGAATACAACCCAGGTGCATTAAAAAATTATCAGACACCCTACATGCGCATAATTGCCGTGCAAAGCATAGGAACTCCAGTAAAAATAAAAATCCTGGCACCGGAGCTTGAAGAAATAACCATGCCCCTGGCCGGTGCGGGGGGAAAGTCCGGGAACACCAGATACCGGACGATCAAAAGAATTTTCAGTATAAGATTCCTTGATGAAAAAGGTTATATTACCCTTGATAAGGATAGAGAAAAGATCAAGCTGGTGGAAAATATGGATACGCTTGAGATCAGCTGGATCCCCACACTGCTTGAAGAAAAACGAGGTCCAAAGCTGACCGCCCCGATTGTTTTAGAGATTAATTTACAGTATAAAATAAGACTTGAATCTATTTTGGACGGTAAATACCTGGGGGGATTTTTCCAGGAAGGATGGGTGGAAAGACGGGTGGCCTGGATTGCCATGCCGGTTTGTGGGCAGGAATTTGGCGAAGATTATGAACCCATTACCTGCCCTGCAAGTATAGATCATAGACCCCCATGGCAGGAATACAGCCTGGGGCCGGTCAGTCTCCATATTCCCAGCAACTGGAAAAGCGAAATCAGAGACGATAACGGCAAATTTGAACTGGGAGACGAATTGGCCAGCATCATTATTGTCAGGGCAGAAGGGGGTGAAGAGCAGGTCCAGTATATGAAAGAGCGGACAGAAGAAAATATCGTGATCAGTGGGTTGAATGCAGTGAAGCATACCGGTCTGGTCAGGGATGGAAAAGTCAAGGCAAGCTTGATTCTCTTTAAGGATAAGCCCTCAGACGGTAAGCCTCTTGGCATAGCAGTGGGTGTAAAAAATGACAAGTATGCGCAGCTTCTTGAAGCATCCTTAAAATCTATCACAATCGATAACGGCAAATCACAACTGCCTGGCATCGATGCCATACCCACACCCCATATACCGGAACTGGCAGATCTTGGCAAAGGAGAATACAGCTATTTGCCCAACAATATCCTTCAGGAAGAATATACCCGGGCAGAGCCGGTAACCCATAAGGCAGCTGAAGAGGAACCCGTTACAACCCAGACGACTGTGCCCCCGGTTGAGATAAATCCTGTGGCCATCAAGAATACCGTTGCCACTCAGAATATAGTCAATGCCAGCCTGAAGCTCAAAAAACTCAATGGCTTTGGGGACTTTGTCGGTCGTAACGAAGCCCTGCAGGGAGACGGCTCACCCGACAGCCTGCTGATGCTCGAGATTGAGGCTCAGGATAAAACCATTACCAGTCTTGTTTTAAGAGACTCGGACACCAAAGACGCCATTTGGGATACCAATAACAGCAACAGCACCTGGCTGATTGCTGTAACAAAAAAAAATAAAACGATTAACCTGACAGACGGCTCGTTATCGTATACACTGGGCGCGGGCAAAGAAAAACTGGACTTGTGGGTACAGGACAACCACATCCTTGCCGCAGGAAAAAAGGAACTGGAGCTTGTTTTAGGCTTTGATAATAATGAATCTCTTATCATTCCCCTTAAACGGTAAAATCTGGAAAGATAAGAACAAAAAAGATAAGACCAATAGAAAAAGGAGTATGAATATGTCTCGTATGTTTCGTTTTATTGCCATGGTTTTAGTGTTGGCCATGTGTTTGATGTCAGTGGGCTGTGTCACCACCGGAACCACTGATGATAGCCAGAGAACCAAAAACGAAGGCGCCGCAGTGGGTGCCGGGACCGGAGCTCTATTGGGCGGATTGATTGGCGCATTGGTAGGTGGGGACTCCAAGGGTGCCCTGGTTGGCGCAGCGATCGGTGCAGCCGCAGGTGGCATCGCAGGATATGCTTACGGCGACCATGTAGCATCCAAAAAAGCGGAATACGCCAAAGAAGAAGACTGGCTGGATCAATGTATTGTCAGTGCTCAAAAAGTCAACCAGGAAACCATTGCCTATAATAAAAAAATTAAAAGTGATATTGCCCTGCTGGAAACCCAAACAAAAAAACTGCAGCAGCAGTATGCAGCCAAACAGACAAACAAACAGACCTTGCTGGCCCAGAAAAAAAATATTGATGCTGCCGCAAAAACAACAGGTGAAAAACTGGACCGGGCAAAGTTTGAGCTGGATTCTCAGAAACAGGCCATGGCCCAGGTCGAAAAAAAAGGCGCCACTGATCAATCCAAAGCCCTGGACGCTGAAATTGCAAAGCTGGAAGGTCTGGTCGCTGAACTGGAACAGCACAGCAAGAATCTGGCAAGCCTGTCCAGCCGCATGTCGGTTTAGTGAAGGAGAGTTTTACCATGAAATCCATCATACCCATTGCAGGATGTCTGCTCATACTATTAAACCTTGGGGCCTGTGTCTCCTCCACTGAGACCGATCCCCGCAAAGGTGGCCTGTTCGGTTACAATCCAGAAGCCTATGAGAAACGTCTTGAAGACAGAAAAGCCACACTATCCGCCACAGAGGCAGACACCCAGAACGCCAAACTGGAAAGTCAGCAGCTGGAAGCCAGCAAACAGGAAAAACTATCCCAGCACGAGGCGCTTAAAACCGAACTGGCTGCGCTGTATGCCCAAAGCGGCAAATTGGAAAGCCGGTTGGAAAAAGTCAAAACAACCAATGTTGCACAGGAGCAGGCGTTAAAACGGCTGCAGGATGAGGTGACAGCCCTGCGGGGCAATACAATAAAAACCAATAATTCTAATGCCTCGGATACGGTCAAGCAGGCCCGGATTGAACAATTGCAAAAGCGTATGGATGAACTCTTGAAAGAGGCAGAGGAGTTAAGTTCTTTATAAACATATGCGACTGATCTTGATCATCCTTGTTGGTTTATCCCTTTGGCCGGTTCAGCCCGGACCGGCCTTTGCAGAAAACATGGCCTGGACCAATGACCAGGCCATGTTGATTTTTTTTGAGACTGTGACCAAGATCAAAAAACACAGCCTTGACTCACCTGATGCCGGCCAGATTACCACAGCAGCCCTGAAAGCGTATATGAATCGCCATGACCCCTATGGTGATTATTTATCCCCTGAAGAATACAGACAATGGAAACAGTCTCAAAAATACAGCTACTACGGTATTGGTATGGAAATTATAGATCGAAGCGGACACTTTTATTGTCTGCCAAGACCAACAAGCCCGGCTGAGACTGCCGGCATAAAACAGGGTGATGAGCTATTGGCAGTAAATGATGACCGGGTTGAAGGCAGATCCATCTACTGGGTGGGAAGCCGCATCAGGGGAGAAAAAAACAGCCTCGTGAAACTGACGGTCAGCAACAGAAATATTCAACATAAATTTAATATCAATCGAAGACCATTAAAAGACATTTCAGTGTGGCTGAGCACATCAGGCCAACTTGATATCCTTCAAATCAGCCATTTTTCTTCCCAGACATTTGAAGAAATAAAGACAATTTTACAAAAACACAAACCCGATAGACCGCTTGTTCTGGACCTGCGCAACAATCCAGGTGGAGACCTGTTTGCTGCGGTGGATATTGCAGGACTCTTTTTGCCGGCCGGCAGCAAAATTTTAATGGTACAAACAAATAAGGAAAAACTCACCTATACTGCAAAGGGCCGTATCTGGAAGGGTAAAAGAATAGCCCTATGGCAGAACGAATTTACGGCCAGTGCCTCAGAGATTCTCATTGCCGGTCTGGTTGCCAATAATATGGCTGTAACCTTTGGTTCTGCCAGCTATGGGAAAGCCATGACCCAGAATGTCGTAGAACTGTCTGACGGTTCCGCTCTGATCATCAGCCGGGGCAGATTAACCGATCCGAACAATAACAGCTGGCAGACCCAAGGCCTGGCACCCATGTTTAAAATTAAGGATTCTGCCACATCCTGGGCTGGAATCACGCTGAGTCATTTAAATATAGAAGGGGAGCAATGAAAAAAATCATCGCAGCGTCAGGAGTGATCCTGTTTTGCTTGCTTATAACCACGACCCATGCCAGGGAAATTATTTGGAAAAAATATACCATCTCCCTGACAGATGACTGGCAGGCAACAGATCTGGAGAATAACACATCTTCTCAGCTCACGCTTATTTCCGGGCAACAGGGAATCAACACCACAATCAAGCTGTCAGCCAGACCACTTAACAAAAAACCTATTACAGATTACCCGGCCTGGCTGAAAAATTACACCAAAGAATGGGGATCTTTGAAATTTTCAAACTCCGGCATTGTTGAAAAAGGTCCGGTTACCATACTGGAACAGCAAAACTGCCCCATGGCGACAGGGCACAACAACGCCACTTTTGTCTGTCAGTTCCTGCCTCTGGTAGATGGTTACGTCTACAGTGTCATTGTGAATATAACCCCCTATTCCGATAAAACCCTGCCGCCTTTTATTCTGTCCATGCTGGAACGTATGGTGTTTGATAATCATGGCGGGATTAAATCCCCTGTGATCGAAACAACGGATACAAATGAGAATATCATTGATTCAACAAAAGATACCAGACAACCGCCCCTTTCTTTAGGTGAGCAGTTCAATGAATCAGAACTCAAGGCCCTGGATAGCCATGTCACATCCGTCAGTGATTTTTTTGAAAAAGGGGATAAGGAAGGGCTAACCAATGCCATATTGCCTGGAGAGCAGACAGTCATAAAAAATGCGATTAAAAACAGCAGCCCTGAAGAACTGGCCCGTTTTGGCAATGCACTCAAATCACGCCGTGTCACGGCAATGGGCAGGAATCTGGTTGAATATGAAATTATTGATGGAGCACAAAAATATGCTGTCAGTTTTATCCTCATGGATGGAAAGTGGTATTTGTACCATTTCTAAATCATTGATTCTTAAACAAACAATACGGTCTTTGAGTTATACGACAATCACTTTTATATTGCTGTCGGCCTGCTTTGTTCCACAGATTTGCGCCTATGCCAACAAGACCATGGGCCAGCCAGATCCAACCACCAATCGTGTGGATGGCCCCCATGGAAACATCAATTACCTGACCCTGATCCTCTATCAGGCAATGCTGAATGAGAAGCTGTCAAAAAACGATGTAAAGTTTGACCCTGTTTTCAAATATCAACTCCGGGACAACCCGATGGGAGATTCCTTACGGACGATTGAGGGTGAAAGCATCTACCGCAGCGGATATTTTTATCCCAGTGACGTATTCAAGGACGGCGCTAAAATCGGGACATCTTATTTCTGCCTTACCGGAAACAAAACGCTCAAATTCCCGGACTGGCTGATTGAAGCCGGGTTTACTGCGGATGAACCTGAAGTATGGATGGGACTTCGCCACTTCTACGACCCCATCACTGGAAAGGGACTTACTGATTTTTCACATGACTGGGTCACCCAGTCCGGGAATGTCGCGGTCAACAATGTACTGGGAAGACCTGATATGGATGCCCGGACATGGGCGATGATCGGACCTGCGGACCAGGAATTTGCAGCCAATCCCTGGAGCTGGGAAAAAGGAATTGAATCCATGCGAAATGCCCTGGCCCAGACCAAGTCCCCTGCCCTGCGGGATGCCCAGTTTGTCATTGCATGGCGTGCCCTGGGTGAAACCATGCATCTGCTGGCCGATATGACTGTGCCGGCCCATGTCCGGAATGATTCCCATCCGGGTATATATGAATATGCCGGAATGGCACAGGATATGTTTGAACTCTTTGTCACTGAAAAATTGATCAAATCGGTATGGAATAAAACGATTGGCCAAAAGAAAATATCTTCGGCTGTTCGCGATGCCATCAGCTGGAATCTGCTTGAAGACATGGATAAAATAGATCATGCACCCAACCTGTTTCTTTGTCTGGCAACCTATACCAACCGCAATTTTTTTTCCGCAGATACGGTCAGCGGTTCAGCAACGTATGACGGTCAAAGCTTTGAAATTATAAATGCCAACGGACAGAACCCTTATCCTGAACCCAAACTGGAATTACTCAACGCCAAAGCCTCAAAAGATCGAATTCTATGGCCGGAAACGATTTATTACCGGAATTTTCCCATGGGAAGCTTGACTCAAGCAAATAAGATCAAACATCTTCCAATTGTTCAACTTTCCTGGGCAGCATCCCAGGGGTTGTTTGAGCTGGCAAAAGGACCGGTCAGTTACAACGGATTCACTGACAGTTTTCTTGTCAATCAGGCCATGGCAGAACATCTGCTGCCCATTGCCATTTATGCAAATACAAAATTACTTGACTGGTATCTGCCACGGCTGGAAATTGTCCTTAAAACCCTGAATATAGACCAGTCAACATTAACAGGAATTATCAAACATCATCCTTACGGGGTCCATCCCAAAGACAAACCATTGATCATAAATTTGCCGGAAGGGGATCAATGGGGCCGGTTTCATGAACTTTATATTGATGGAAAAAAACTGTTCTTTGATCAATACACACTTAAAGTCCAGCAAAACCAGATCTTTGTTGATCTGAAAAAATTAAAAGAACCTAAATTGACGGCATCCAGTCAGGTTTCACTGGTTCTGGATATGGGCGGAATCCGTATCCGATCCGGAGCCATCATGGCAGCAGAAGATCGCGGATACTATGTGTTAACAGACGTCAAAGAAAAGGATGAAAAATATAAATGGGAGGGGCCCGGTTTCAAATCTTCCCATGAACCCGGTAAAAACAAAATTTGGGGGGCTGTCTCTATTAATATTCCCAAAATGGTCTCTTATTCAGTGGATTCTGAACTCTCCTGGGAAACCATGCCAAAAGTAATCCCCACGGGCGGCAGATGGGAAATTGAATATCATGGCAAAACAAGAAGTTCGGGAGAAACGGATACAGATGAAAATGACGTGAGTTCCTATCGCCCATCGTCAGGTGTCCGCCATGGTGTGTTTCATATCGACTACCGACATGACCAGGCTGTCTCGAGTAATGGAGATTGCCTGACCGGTGGTATCATCTCAAAATCCGGTCTGCTGAGTTCCGGACAAGGAAATATCAAGGCCGGACAATCCGGAGCAAAAAAAGCCGCCATTCAGTTTTATCTGGCATCAACAACATGGCGGGATTCAATGACTGGCGGCCAGCGCAGGGCTGATGAACTTTTTATTCTCACAGGAGAGACACCGGCAGGAAAATTACGCCAGGAATATGCCTATCGGTTTGTCAAAAAACTTGACAAAGATCAGCAGCAATTACTTGAGCAGACATTGTCCAGTCAGGCGTATAAGGGAACTGCCAAAATGCCCAAAATTGATTTTAAATCCGGATCAACCGCAGCTGCCGTTTCTGACAACAGTGCAAACAACAATTCAGCCGGTGACGAAGCACAAGCCCCAAAATTAACCGCGTTACATTATGTGCCGGGAACGATAAAAAAACAGGAACCTGTTGTGTTCAAGGTCGATGTTGTCAATCCGCCGGAATCGGTCAGTTACACCTGGTGGATGAATGACAATGTTTCAAGCCAGGACAAATCACCGCCGCAGCCAACCGCCTGGACTGAAAAGCCGGAAGTTCGATATACCTATGCCAGAGCCGAAACCTGTTATATTACGGTGTGGATGAAAAATAAAAAAACAGGAAAATTTGTGGCTAAACAAAGCTGGAAGATCAATATTGGCGATTAATCAGTCCAATATTTTACGATGATTATTTAATCCAGCACCCGGTATCATGAATCAAATACAAGGAGAAATGGATTTGCCAAGGTTATTGAACTCATTTTTAATCAGCGCCGGAATCTTTGCTGCCATTTTGTTCTGGTGGCGGCCTACTACAGATTTAATATCCATTCAGCCAGTGAACTGGTCGGTTGAATACAAAAACAAAATAGTGTCACCCAAAAATTATTTCGGGATCATGGGCTTTGCCAAAAGCATCACCTCGTCTGGAAAACCAAAACCGACCATAGAAGAATTCATCCGTCAGCAGATAAAAGACCGGCTGATCATTTCCAATTCAGATGCCCTGCGGTCCTGGTTACGCCAGAAATTATCCGACCCGCTCTTTGATCCGGATAACCCCGTGTTTTTAAACACAACCCATCCCATGCTGCCGACTGTAAATTTACCGTTCGGGTATATTGAAATCTCAGACAATACCCAAAAAGCCTATCTCCAGTTTGACCGGCTGGAACCGGATGAACTGGCAGATAAGAATATTCCAACAACCCTTCGCTTTCCGCACCGAAATCTGGCTATGCTGATTTCAGGCATCACTCTGGCATATTTTTTTATGAGAAAATTTTTACCCGGCTCAAAAAATATTATTGCCCGAAGTACTGCCGCAACCGGAACAAATGTGTTCATGGCTATCTTTACAGCAGGAGCTGCGGTAATCATCATGCCTTTTTTTTACGGGTGGTTTAACGATTTTCCCCCCTTTGTCTTTATTGGCGGGTTTATCGTTATCCTGGGCATCATCGGTCTGTTCATGTTCGGATACCAGATAATTGCAGCAAATGGCCTGATCAATGGAAAACATTTGATTGCCCACTGGACGTTTGACCCCGAGCAATGGCGGATTTTCACTGAAAAAGAATACAGCACAGAAAAAAATGAAAAACGCCTGATGCTGCTGGTGGTTTCAGCAATCATCCTGGTGGTGGGCGCCATCTTCTGGCTGATCATGCAAGATAAGGCTGCCGGTATTGTATTTCTGGTCCTGCTGGGAGTCATTGCGATCATCGCTTTTGTTGCCGTTATTGTCCCCTGGCTGACCTACCGCAGAAACCTGAAACAGACCGGTGATATTTATATCGGGAAAAACTGCCTGTATTTAAATGGCGCCATCCACACCTGGTCCTTTGCCGGAGCGCGACTTGAAGATGTAAAACTCATTTTAAAACCATCGCCCATGATCAATGCCACCTATACCTACTGGACATCTGCGGGTCGGTATTTCTTTTTTTATCGTCAGGCAGCAACGGTACGCATACCTGTTCCCCAAGGAAAACTTGAAGAGGCAAACCATGTTGTGGATCAATTAAAAGACATCATATCCGCCCGACACTGATCTTTTAAATTTTAAATTCTCCAAATTTTCTTTGCGCGCTATTTGACAAGATCAGCATGCCATCTGAATATGTCATTTGCTCCATGCTGGGTAAAGGTACCTTCCAGATAATAACTGCCATCACTTTGTTCCTTCAAAATACCAGTATATCTCTGGGTACAGCAGGGAATCGGCCTGGTAAATTCAAGGGTTTTCCCATCAAAAAAAATATCCTTCATATCCTCTTTTCCACCAATTTCAAAAGAGATCCCGGATGACCCAATAACGATATTTCCCAAAAAATCATTGGCATTTGTCTGCCAGGTTCCACTAATTTTCTCAAGGGAAATACCATGCTGAATCTGGTTGTTCTGTTTATTTGCTTTTCGGGCGGCAAGCTGCTGCCGGGCAAATGCAATTCGGCTTTGAACCTCTTTTTGATCTGCAGGACTCAATTCTCTGGTCTGGGTATCCAGAGCACTGTCCAGCATGGCCTGCCAGTTTTTTTGATCAAACGTGCGCTGATGAATTACGTTTTTTTCCTGCATAAACACATTATATGCCTTAAGTGCCCGATCAAAATCAGCCATCACCTTTTGGGAAAGCGGATTTGCCATCTGACCCGGCATATCAAACTGCAGATCCTGCATCTGCAACATGGCCTTATGGGCAGACCAGACTTTGTTCTGGGCAATCAGTTGATCGAATTCTTTGACCTTGGCCTCAACCTTTGGCCATATGGCAGCAAATCGTTGGGACTTTTCCAGCTTGTCTCTGGCATCGGCATCATCTGGGGCCAGACTGGCAGCCACGGTCAAATCCTGGACTGCCTTTGTAAAATTGCGATCATAACTGGCCTTCCACCCAATTTTTTTGGCTGCCGTAACCGCTTCCCGAATAATCGGTGCCGCAGCTTTTGAGTCATAATTCCGGGCCTTGGTCAATGCTTTCCGGGCACCCGACAGATCCCCCTGATCCAAATTGGTCCGGGCCAGGGCAATCCACATTCTGGCCTTGGCCTGATCTTTGGCACTGGGCTTTCCCGGTTCTGACAAAGGTTTACCTTTGATACTGCCAGGCGGGCTGACCACACGGATCACAGAAACCATCATCTCGGCAGTACCCAGCTTTATGCCATTTTTATCCGAGGCAATAACCTGTGCTGTGATGGTGCCGGGTTCATTTCGGGACACTGTTGGGCTCTGGGAATTATCATTGCTGATACTGGTACCGTCATTCACCGTCCATTTCCAACGCACATTATCAGGCACACCGCTGCCCTGGACCTCTGCTGTGAGCGTAATCCGTTCATCTGTTGTCCGCTGACCGGCAGGAATCGTCTTAAGACCACCGGCTTTAGGATCCCATGTCATGGGCAGATTAGGCGGTTGCACCATCCAGGCTTTTACAGTATAAGCAATACCAGTATAAACAGCTTCCACGGTCCGGATCTCATCCCCATGCACAGGTATCCTGGCCAGAACCTTTAATTTAACCGGCCGTGTATCTTGAATCATAAACGAAATACGGCCTGCATTTTTATCGATCTCAAACCGGTTGGACGATGGCGGATCAAACCAGCGATAGCCAACAAGATCAGAAGGAATACCGGGCGATGCCACAATGGTTGCCCTCACTTCCTGACCCACACGGGCCTGGCCATCTGTGGGCTCAAAATTGATGCTGAATTCCGGTGCTGTAACCATGATTGTCTGCTGTTCACTTTCTCCCACAGTTTGAAACACACCATTAATCTGTTTATGAAGCTCGCACCAGATTTTAACCTCCCCCATCCGGTCATAGGTCACTGTGGTGACACCGTCCGGGCTGTCCAGCGGAGAAAAACTCAGCCCGGGCTCTGCCTGCCAGATGACACGGTAATCACTGTTTACAGGCGGTGCCGCTTCCTCGTCCGGCAATGCGGAAATGGTACGGGTGGTCCTGATGTTGCTGTCCAGGGGTTGCCAGCCATCTTTATCAGCTGTTGAGGACTGGGTTTTCAGGCCGGAATCCTTTGCAGGCTGTGCCTGAAGTGATGAGGTATCTGCAAGCCCCATACCCCATGCATTGAGCCGGGCGGTGCTGCCGTAAAAAACCTGATTCTTAAGTCCATTGATCGTTACCTTTACAGGCTCAGGAGGAACAGCAACAGCTGGTGGATCAATGTCCTGCGCTTTATCCACAACCTTATCTTCGGGAACCGAATCAATACATTTGGTCACATAAGCCAGTTGGGGAACTACAGGATCCGGATAGGGAAAAGGCAGCCGGTGCTTTTTGGAAAGAGCTTCCACTTGCCTGAACCAGTCTGCATAAGAGTAAGCGCCGGAATCCAGTTTTTCAACTTGTTCAGGCAGTTCCTTTATGGAAGCCCGGATACGCTTGCCCTCGGCCCAGTGATCTTTTTTTAACTGGCCCACACAATCATCATAATACTTGTAAGCCTGTTCACTGCATTTATCCCGACAGTCTTTGCATCTGGCATTACAATCAGACTGGAATCGGTCACGTTTGAACTCCATTTCATTATAAATTTTGCTCCATTTGCTGTCGCCAATCCGTTCCAGGGCTGTCAGATATGCTTTCCATTTAACCAGCCAGGTTAACCGTTCTGTTTTCAATCCCTGAAGGGCATTACCGATGGCGCCGGTACGTTCCAGATATACATTGGGGTCCCGATAACTCAGACGTTTTGTCTTTTCAACTGCCAGCAGATCCAGCAGGCCCTGCCAGTCACGGCTGTGATACAGATCCGCAATGGCCGCACCCAGTTTCGGATCATTAGCCATAGATATAATCTCAGGCTTGTCTTTTGATTTATCATCCGACTCTTTTTTATCATCCTTATCCGGCTCTTCATCCGCCTGGGTATCTTCTCCCGAAGGCTTCAACGCAATGGTGCGTTTCGGCGTCTTATCCAGATTACTGCCAAAGGTCTCGTTCTGGATATGCTCCAGGTATCCTCTGGCCTGGATTGAAATCCGATATCGCCCCTTAACCAGATTAAGGATCAACTGATCCGAACCAATGGTTACCGCGGGTTTGCCCAGTTCATCCGTGGGAACAGCCTCGGCCCGGGCAGTTTTGATCTTTGTTTTTGGGTTTTTTGCATCCGTAAGTATCAACGTGAGCTGCACCGGGGCATCTTTTTCAAGGCTGGCCTTATATTCATCATAAATCTGGTTGCGTTTTTTACCATGGGCAATGGACCGGTCCAGCCAGGCATCGCTCCTTGCAGTCTGGCCTGCCTGGTTAAACGGTTTCATCCACAATTCATGACGCCAGGCAAGGTCCACCATCATAAGTTCTTCTTTGGTTTCCAGTTTGCTATTGGGCAAAAACTGATGCTTGATTTCCAGCATGGCTTTCATCACAGCGATACGGGACTGATCAATATACTGATCCCATTTTTTCGCTGCTTCAAAATCGGCATCAGGTTGACCCCGAAAAAACACCTTGCCGGTCAGCCATTTCTGGGAACCGTCATTCTGATGGGTCTGGGGCAGTCTGTTCACACCAGCCGCCTGTATTGCCGTCACCTGCTTGTACACATCCAGATAACGAAGCACCACCTGGGATGCCCGGCTGATTTCAGATTCAGAGGCTGGCTGGTCTGAAATATCCCGCTTGGCCTGCCACAGAACCCCGATCAGGGCTTTGTAATTACTGGTATCTGCTTCGGCATCCAGAGACTTAAGAACCGCTTCTTCAATGTCCAATACCTTTACAACACGGCGAATCTCGGCAAACAGATCGGGCAGCTGTCCTCTTGCCAGGGCATCTTCAGCCTGCTTTCGTTTTTCCAGATGATCAATCAGATTGAGAATATACCCAAGCTTAATCTCCTCCCACCGGGCCAGCCCGAGTTCAGCCATGCGTTCCCTGAATTTATCACCCACAGCAGTGTGGTTGATCATTTCTTCAAGCAGAATCAGGGCAGGGTCAATGGCTGTCAAATTATTCCGCAGGGTATCACTGACATCAATCCATTCAGTAAATCCTTTAAACTTCTTTTTATAGGCCTGCCAGTCGAGATGTCCTTTATTAACTGTTTGACGCAGGGCCTCCACCTGTTCCTTTCGCATGGCGGCAAAGCCTGCCAGATCCAGCCGCAGTTTTTTATAATAGGTTGTCTGAAGTCGATACACCCCAAGCTTGCTGGTCTGATCCCCCTGGCCATGGGTTTCAACATCGATCAACTCGAATACGGCATCAGCATATAATGCATCACTGAACAATGCCAACTGCTCACTCCAATACATCCCATAGGATTTATTACCGATTTCCCGGCCTATCCCCCAGGCCGCTTCCGGCAAAGCCAGGGGTGGCACAAGGGTGGTGACCACATCCCAGACTGCAAGATAGGTATTGCCCATATAGGCCTTTTCCGCTGCAGAAACAAAGGGCACTCTCCGGCGAAGCACTTCAGCGGCAAAACCGCCCCAATCTCCTTCCCACAGTGCATTGCCATAGGATTTCATCTCATCCACAAGTCCTGTGATCATCACAAGCTTCATTCCCTGTCGGCCGGCGGCCGTGGCCTGAAGACTTTCATTCAGTACCCGGTTGGTATTGGCAATGGCTCCTTTAACCTGGTTTTTCATGGCTGTCAGACGGTTACCGATATCCTTGGGCGCTTTACCCTGGCGCCGTGCCATTTTCAAATCATTAATATCAGCTTCCAGAGCGGCAAAACCGGTTTCTCCACGCAGTTCACCCAAAAGACCGTCGTCAATAAAATCCAAGATGTTATTGACCTGTTCGCCTTTTTTCACCGTGTATTCAGCAGCTGCAACCGCCCGGTCCATGACATAGGCGGCCACCATTTTACGACTTTGAGGAGTCTTGGACTTGAGCATTTCTTCAACCAGCTTCTTATCTTTAAGCTCCTCCAGGTTGAGCTTGCGCACCCCGGTCTCCCTGGCCAACTGCTCAATCAGTGTCTTGACCTGGACTGCTTTCTGGCGGAGCAGATCCGGTACCTTTTCATCCCCGAATGCATCCAGTTCCGCCTCCACCATGTCCAACAGTTCCACCAGCTCCTTGCGCATGTTTTCAGCTTCAACTATCACATTTTCGCCATTGCGCTTTTTGGCCAAAAGATCAGCCTGCCTTTTGGATATATCATTGTAGCGCGCGTTCATCCCCTTTTGAACATTATCCCACATGGCATCTTTGACCTGTTCATGGAATTTGGCAATGGTCCCCGGATCAAGATCCAGCACCAGCCGCTGCTGACCGGCATCCCATATCACCTTGGGTTCCACACCGAAATGCTCACCAATGGCCTTGAGCAGCAAATCCCTGATCTCCTTGGTCTGGGGATCAAACCGGTCCAGATCATGGGCCACAAATGCCAGGGTGGCAAGGGACGCATCGGTTGGTTTCTGTTTTGTATTGGCCAGAGCCTCGTTGCTGCGGTGCAGATATTTGGCAGCTTTGAGCACAGAATCCAGAGTGCCGTACACCCCTGTTTTCACAATATCATGATCAAAATGCCGCACCATTTCCATGGAAAGACCCGGTTCCGAAGTAAAAGCTGGTCTGGGAACTTCAATGCCCTGGATATCGGCAATGGCCCGTTCATACGCCAATCTTCCCGTCATGGCTTCAGGGCCGATTTTCTTTTGCTCTCCCGTGGTCATGTCCACATAAAAATTATCTTTCATCTGCATCTCGGCAAACTGCATGCCATGCCTGCCGATGTAAACTTCCAGCCCTGCCCGGCCATGCACCGTGGCCACCGCATCAATGGCAATGGTTGAAAGCCCGGTCTGTTTGCGCATGATCGTTTCAAACTGGGCCTTCATAGCCTGGGCCAGATCTGTGTCGTTACACACAAAACTGAAATCAATGTCCCCGGAAAAAGTCATGGCCTTTTCTGCCTGGGTGGCCCATTTGCCCACATGACTAATCATCATGCCAAAGCCATGTTTTGGAATTCGCCCCTGATCGACAAATTGTTTGATAGTTTCATTGATCGCATCTGTTGTAAGGGTTCTTCGCCAGGAATAAAGGATTTTTTCCACCGGAGTACCCCCTTCGGCAAAGCCTGCACCCAGGATAGTGTTCATCAGCGATTTATTACCGGACCGGACAGCATTCTGCTCAAGCTGTTTTTTCACTTCAATCAGGTCATCCTTGTTCGCACCCAGACCAGCCATTTGTTTGAAAAAATCCCGGGGCATTAACCTGCCGCGGCGGACATCATACATCATCCTTGCAAGCTTGCTGTGTTTATCCGGGAATTTGAGCATCTTGAGCATGCCTGAAATATTGACATCTTCACCAAATTCCAGTGTGGGTTCAGGCTGATCTCTTCCGTCAGAAACAGATGAAGAATCAGAATTAGCAGCGGCATGAACATAACACACCGACACCAATAACCATACCGACACCAAACCGATCATACAAAAATTTTTCATGATTTTCATAACTCAGGGCACCTCACTTCAATTATTTAAGCAGCGGACAACTACAGCGGTGACAAATCTCATCACAAATTTCGTTCAACGTCGCGCAGGCATTACAAAAAATGATGGTATCATTGGATTTATCATATTTCTCATACGAATTAAGCTTGCCATGATGACGGACTTTATCACCAATCTGATAATAATTATAAACCGTATCATCATTCTCTGCTGTGAGTTCATATTTTTCCCGGTGATCTGACTGAATAATCACTTTAAACAGCTGGTACTCCTGCATATAATAATCGTTACCCGTGTTATATACCTTGCGTTTTTTCTTTTCGATCTGCTTGTCACAGACTGTACCATCCCATGTCCAGCCTTTTTGTTTGGAACGATTCGAAAAAAAGGCAATCGCCATAAACATGCCGCCAATCAAAAGGCCTATATATAATGCTTCAGGATTGTCCATCTCACTACTTGTCTCACCATATATAAAAAACCCGATAATTGCTGCGCCTGCGAGAATAATAGAAAAAATCCAGGCATATTGGGCGCTGCTTTCCAGATATTTTGCAAACGCTGGATCACTAATTTTATCCGAATATCCGATTAACGTATTATTCATTTTTTCTCCCTGATTATTTCATAATTGGGGAAAACTGTCTGGGTTAAAAAAAAGTCATCCTCCTTAATCTCAATCTGAAAACTGATATCATAGAATTCAAGATTGATTTTAAAATCCGTTACCAGTTTAGAATTATTTTTGTTGTTTGCGCCCCACAAGTCAATCGCATGGCTTCCATTCAATTTCTGATTTTTTTCACCAGGAATTAATGATAATTTAGCAAAACCTGAACTGAATTTATCTTTGTAATTAGATCCTCGTCCTCTTATGACAATTCGATGCAAAAGTTTCGAAGAAGATGAATAGGTTAATGTACCGATATGATGTTCATTATTTTCCCATAAATAATGATGAATCGTCTCTGCCGGTTTATAGCCGATATATCTTTTTATTGGAGTGTTGGGTATTTCGATAGTTAACAAATCCACGTTATATTCATTAACCAGGATTCCGGTTTTTAAATTATACAGGCGATTATTTGGACCGGCGGAGCAACATCCATACCAGACAGTTCTATAAAAATCACATGACAAAAAGCCATCATCTGCTTTCTCAGAAATCGTCCACAGCTTTTTTTCCACTCCATTTGGATCAATAATAAATCCGGTTGCCTCAATATATGGGTTATTGCCTTCCCAGTCACCTTTATGCCACACAGATTTTTGGGATACTACAAACCGATCCTTATCATCAGAATTATATCTGAAACATTTTTCAGATAAATATGTATGGTTTTCAATAATTGCTTCATTGTTTCTATTCACACGAATTGAAGATTGATTATTTAATGTCCATAAAGATCTGTCAGCCTCTTGGGCAGCTACCGGTTTTGAAGATATTGAAAAAATATGAAAGCAGACAAGAAAAACTATCAAATAACGAGGGCTCATACTGCCTCCAAACATGTTATTATTTAAAAGAATAAGATTTGCAGATAGAGCCAATCCTATAATATCCAACCAATAACAATATCTAAATAGAGAGTAAAGTGAATTTACTTTAATTCATGCGTCAGTATGAATTTCCAGTGTCTTAATTGACACTCATATCGATCTAAAGTATTAAATTTGTAATGGATTCTATTGAAAAAGCCGGATAAATCACCAGAGGATATTTTTAATAAGGAGATCTACTATGAGTAAGCGCATGCAACTGACGGTCACTGTACGTCCTTATTATAACAAGGATCTGAAAGGGGATTACCCTAAACTGGCGCGTTATTTAAAACGGCATGATCCGGATCTGGTAAACAAAAACCCCTCTCTTTATGAGTTGGCAGGGCAATTGGATCAGCTCCTCTATCGTTTTGATGGAACACCACTCAGGGAAGTATTTCTCAGCCATGGTGACAAACTCAGAGTCCTGTATAAAAATATTCAGGAAAACATTGCCACCTGGAATCTCTCCCAGGCGGACAAACATCTGTACAGCATCGAGGATATATTTGATGAAATAGAATTCAAATTGGAATAGCTCGAATACATGGGATGCCTAAAACAAAATTTTTAATCTCTTGTACTGAATTTGTTTGGAAACACCTCAATTTTTTCTGTCTTTTATAAACAGGAAACTGCAAAAAAGCTTGACAAACAAGGGTCTTGGGGCGTATTATTTTTTGTCTATTTTAATGCGGAAGTGCGCGGCTCACTGGTGGGGTCCTCGGACTTCAAATCCGATGTGGGGCGCTAATACCGTCCCGGGTGGGTTCGATTCCCATGCACTTCCGCCATTTATACTTATAATTTCAAATAGTTATATTAAAATTTCTCCCGATATTTCCCAACATTTGCATTGGGTCATGTCAATAAAATTATTTACCTCTTAAAAGGAAATCGTTATGGTTTTTATTAGTTTTGAATTTGAATAAATATATTGCTGAGAAGTAGTACCCTTTATTGACTTGATTATATATAAATGCCCTTGTTGTGACGGTTATTTTTATACTTGTAACAAATGCCAAAGGAATTTAATAGTTCCGGTAGAATTAGTTAATCATGATGAAGTGCCTTGTATATAGATTTTAAACATAAATATACTAATAAACTATTGGATTTGCATCATTTGCTAAGATTCAAATAGTGTAACGCCTAAGCCCATAATTGGTGTCAAAATAATGTAACGGGAATATACCCCGCCGCCGTACCCCGCCAATCGAACAAATAAACATTACCCCGCTTACCCCGCCGCCAACTGCAAGCCA
>JBDRQO010000040.1:0-65924 GCA_043826275.1 Pseudomonadota bacterium | reverse complement strand
TTAACGCCTGTATTTACTTTTGCTTTCCGGGTAATGGTTCCCCTTTCATTGACCACTGCAAATTCTAAGGTTGAAATATGACAATCCACTCCTATATAATTCATCTGGGTATCTCCTTTCTGGGTTGGAGTTATTTTTTTAGGGCAAAAAATAATAACATATTCCAACCTGGGAGGGATACCCGTTGTTCCATAGTCTCATAGGGGTTGAGAAAAATTGTCCTTTGATGTGACTTGTATAAATAACTTTAAAAAAACCAAATAACACTGACTCTTGTATTATCAGATTCAGAAAACAACCTTTTCTAAGTCTGGGACAAAATGAAAGATCCTGTAGCTCAGTCTGGTCATATTTGTCCCAGACTTAAAGTTTAAAAAGGATCGTTTCTTCTCTTGTTTATGAAAAAAAAATTGCTTGAATTTGACGCCTCTCATAATGCTACTGTTAACAATCCTACTATCGAGGCCTTTAATAAGCTAAGAAAGGCTGACAGGCTTATCCTGAATGACTTTGAGCGGTATTGTCAAATTTCTGCAAATTCAGTACGAGCCAAAAAATATAAAACAAATGTGTTAAGATTTTTACTAATGGCTGAGAAAAAAGCCGATGATATCAATTTGGAGGATCTGAGGGAGTTTTTGGTTATATTGAAGAAAAGTGATTTTTCAGACTACTATAAAAACGATACTAAAGGATACATCCAAAGATTTTTGAAATGGCATTTTAAAGATTGGTCTGAGAGATTTGATAATTTCGATGACATAAAATATAACTCCGACGCTCAAAGAAAAGTTCCTATAACTGATAAAGATATCCCAACGAAAGAGGAAGTTGAAATGTTGGTTAAAGAAGAGTCTTTTATTTATTGGAAAACTTTTTTGATTTCTCAATATGAAGGTGCCTTAAGGACTCTTGAATGTCGCAAGATGAAATGGGACGATATCGACATGGAAGATCCGGAAATTTATTGGTTGGATGTGTATTCTAAAAAGAATAAAAATTCCACAAACAAAGAGAGGATTGCTCCCCCATTGTATCAAGCTGTTTATTTCCTTAATGAATTAAAGAAATGGCAGGAGAAGAACGGTATTAAAAGCCCTTATGTCTTCCCTTCCAGTAGAGATCCTAATAAATTTATTTCCTCCTCGACTGTAAATAAATGGTTTTTCCGATTAACAAAAAAGGTTTTAGGTAGATCTCTTCATAATTATCTATTACGTCATGGCAAAGGCGAAGAACTTCATAAACTTGTAAGAGAAAATAAATTATCTGAAGATAATGCTGTTCAGATGATGGGGCATTCCAAAAAAATGTTTAACAAAACTTATTCTCATGCAAATAAGAAAGAAGTGAAAAAGATTTTGAAAAAGCAGGTTCTCGATATTAATTACATTGCTCCTGAGAAAAAACATCAATTGGAAAAAGACGTTGAACAACAAAAGGTGGAAATTCTGGAACTCAGAGAAAAAATCGATGATATAAATAATTTTGGGGCAGTTGCTTCTAATTTATTTGAAGATAAGAATCTTCAAAAAGCACTGTTACAATCCATGAGAGAAAATGGATTCGGAAAACAGCTAATGGAACTCTATGGTAAGTCAGAATATTATCGAGGAAACAAATGAATGAGGCTCATACTTGTATTAATAAATTTTGTGAGTTTATTGGTCGAAATTTATAAATTGAAAAATAAGAGGGTCCAAATCTTGAGTGCTTAATAAATTTTTTCCTCAAGGTTTTGGACCAAATCCTTTGCAAATGATTTCCCCTCCTCATCGGCCCAATAATACCGTTTTCGGTCCTTTCCCATCTCCGTTTCAACCAATTCCTTAGAAATTAACTCTTTAAGAATACTTTTGGTGCTTATCCGGGAAAGGCAGGGATTCTGGCTTGAAGATTTTAAGCGAATTTCTTCAGAAGTAATTTTTACTGAATTTAATGATAGTGTTTTCAGAACAACATATCTTTGTAGGGGACTTGCTAATATCCATCCAATCAAATCATAATCTTTTTCATTTTTTTGAAAAGAAATTGGGATCTTTAGCAACCGTTTGGCTTTATTTGTCAAGACATAAAGTTTCCCTTTATTGCCTTCGGGGTTAAGACATTTAATAAGTCCTCGTTTCAGATATGGTTTCAGATTGAATTTTCCTATCTTAAGTTCATCTTTAGCTTGCGTTGGTGTTTTGGGGACAGAAAACGAATCAAGAATTCGTTTATTTTTTGACCGACTTATCCAGTCTGTCAGTTTCTCATCTCTCATTCATTAAAATGGTTGAGACTAAATAAAGGGTTTGTACAATAATATGAACCGTTTTATGTTTCTGTTTCCATGTTTTCATTATGTATGTTTTATGTCTGGAAATAAAAGATTCCTATGTATAAAATCATTCGATGGTTTTGGAAACTATCTAAAGATATTGAACAAAAAATTATGAATCACATTTTTCTTAAATCACCTGATGTGGGTTTATAAATTAATCTTGATCTCCAATTATGTTGCGACTTTTTTTTGTTGTGAGTTTACCCCGCCCGATCCTGCAGACCTCGCCCTTTTTTTTAAAACAATACCCCGCCCGCTTTTCGTATAGGCCGATTATAGATCTGAGGAGGTACCAGATGTGGTGTTTTCGACAATATTCAAAAAACCCGGACTAATGAAAGAAGCGCTCGGTAAATTGGGGAGTTTGGCTACTGTTTGATAATACCATATATAATCGCGAGTAAATTGAAATCAAACATTTTGAATTTCTTAAAAGCCACCATATTGCCTGACATAGTTCACATGGTAAAAAGTCCGCTTTGAGATTTTTTTGCAATTTTTTTTTAATTTAATATAATTTTGAATGATTGTAGTGTAAAATAAAGAAATACCAATAAAAAAGTTTGAGGAAAATAAGGCGTATCATCGTCTGATTTTTGAAAACTACACTGGTATGATTCGAAATAGGGGAATGAATGGAGAATGATTTTTTAAATGATCTTCAGTTCGACTTAGGGGCTATGGAAAAGTTATTTAATCCTTTGTCGACCGGTATCCTGGTGACCGATTTTTTAGGATCAATCCTTTATATCAATCCTTTTTTCTCAGAAATAACCGGTTATGAACCAGAAGAGATCATTGGTGAAAATTATCACTTTTTTCAATCTGAGAGATATGAAACTGATCATTGCAAAACAATGTGGGAAGATTTAAAAAAAAATAGTTTTTGTACCGGGAAAACATATTTTGTAAAAAGAAATGGAGAAGTCTCTCCATTTTGGGTTTCAAGTTATAAAATTTTTGATCTTAATAATATTTATTTCATATCATTTTATAGTGAATTTCATGAAATGGACTATTAGACTACATTAAAAAGACGATTAAAATAAGGATTTTCAAATGAGAAAGATACTTTTTGTTGATGATGATCCTCTCTTTTTGGACAGCACAAAGCGGTTGCTTCATAAACAAAGCAATAAATGGGATATGTTTTTCGCCACGAGTGTAAAAAAGGCACTTGAAATAATAGAAGAAAATGAGTTTGATACGATTATCAGCGACATTAAGATGCCTGGAGAAACCGGTTTCGATCTATTGAACAGTTTACAAACAAACAAGAATACACAGTCAATACCTGTTATTATGCTTACAGGTGCACTGGAAAACGACTTAAAACTCAAAGCTCTTGAAATAGGGGCAACTGATTTATTAAACAAACCGGTAAACCAGGTAGACCTTCTTGCACGGATAAACAGCTGCCTTAAACTAAAAGCATATCATGATGAAATTGTTCTGCAAAATCTTTCTCTGGAGAAAAAAGTAAAGGAACAGATCCAACAAGCATTACTGGCTGCAGAGATCAGTTCAATTCTTGTTCAAAAGAAAGACTTACAAAGCTTGCTACAACAATGTACCGAAGCCATAGTAAAATATCTGGATGCTGCTTTTGCAAGGATTTGGGTTTTTGATGAAAAGATAAACATTCTTGAATTGATGGCGAGTGCGGGAATGTATACTAATATAAAAGGGGCACATCAATTTACACCCCTCGGTCAATTTAAGGTTGGTATCATCGCTCAAGAAAAAAAACCACATCTGACGAATGAAGTAATTGGCGACCCCCAGATAAGCGACCAGAATTGGGCAAAACAAGAGGGGATGGTTTCTTTTGCTGGATATCCTTTAATTGTTGAAAACAGGTTGGTCGGAGTTATGGCAATGTTCTCTAAAAAACCACTTTACGAGTCTATTCTGAATGCAATGGCTTCAATCTCAGACAAAATAGCATTAGGTATAGAGTGGAAAAAATCAGAAGATAAGGTTCATTTATTGGCCTTTTACGATAGCCTGACGGACCTGCCCAACCGGCATTTTTTTTATGAATTCATAAAAAAAACAATTCAATATGCATCACGATATCAACAGGTTTTTGCCCTCGCTTTTATTGATTTAGATAATTTCAGCAGAGTTAATAAAAGCTTGGGGCATAATATAGGTGATGAATGCCTAAAAATTGTTTCTGCAAGAGTGGCAAATGTTTTGCGAAAGAGTGATTGTGTGGCAAGATTTCCCAAGGAAGAAGTACATCTTATACGGATGGGGGGCGATCATTTCACGGTATTGTTACATGACATCAACAATATTTGTAAGGTCAGTCATATCGCCAAACGAATACTCAACGAATTGTCAAAAGTTTATAACCTTGATGGCCATGAAGTGTATTTAACTGCCAGCATCGGTATCGCTGTATATCCGGAAGATGGAAATGATGTTGATGTTCTTTTTAAAAATGCGGAAGCCGCATTAGATGATGTCAAGAAAAAGGGAAAAAATAATTTTGGGTTTTATTCAGATTCTATGAACGAATCCGCTTTAGAGCTTTTGGATTTTGAGACGGATCTTCGCAAGGCAATAGATCAGCAGGAGTTTATAGTATACTATCAGCCAAAAGTTGATTTAGTTACAAGAAAAATAATTGGAATGGAAGCTCTTGTTCGTTGGCGAAAACCTGATGGAACGTTAGTCCCACCGATAAAATTTATCCCTTTGGCTGAAACAAACGGTCTTATTATTCCAATTGGAAACTTTGTGCTGGAAACCGCCTGTAACCAAAACAAAAAATGGATGGTAGCGGGGATGAGAAAGATCGGGGTAGCCGTGAATGCATCAGGAGAACAGTTTGGACAAAAAGATTTTGTCCAAACTGTTCTATCTGCTTTAAAAAAGACTAAGCTTGATCCAAAGTATCTTGAGTTGGAGATAACTGAAACAACAATTATGGTTGATCCGGAGAGAGCAATCCGTAATTTAAATGAGCTTAAAAGAAATGGAATAAAAATTTCACTGGACGATTTTGGTACTGGTTATTCTTCTCTTGGCTATCTTCAGAAACTTCCACTTGATGCCCTGAAGATAGACATTTCATTCATAAGAAATATTTTGACAAATCCTAATGATGCTGTAATTGTAAAAACGATTATTGCCATGGCACACAATTTAAGCCTAACGGTCATTGCCGAAGGTGTTGAAGATGAGCGTCAATTAGAATTTTTAAGAAAACATAACTGTGACACCATACAAGGCTATCTATTCAGCCCACCTGTGCCGGCAGAAGATTTTCCAGATTTGCTGAAAACTTTTTGAAAATGTAATAATTTTAAAAGAAAAAGACTTTTTTTAAAAAAAATTAATAATTGGGGAGTGAAAATGGAAAAAATAACTTGGTCTGATAAATATTGTGTTGGTTTGCCAATAATTGATGAGCAGCACAAACGCATTGTTCGTATGGTTAACTGGATGGTGGATAACCAGAACACGGATACGACTTCTGAGGTTATTGCTGATGTGCTGACAGATATGACTCAATATGCCCGAGAGCACTTCAAGACTGAAGAGGCTTTATTGGAAGAGAATAATTATCCAGAACTGTTGGCTCATAAAGAACTGCATAAAAAATATAGATTGAAAACCGTCAGTTTTTGTAAAGAAACCATGGCGGATTCCATAACCATTCCAGAAGATATAACACAGTTTCTGCTGAAATGGTGGGGTGATCATATCCTTGGGCATGATATGAAATTTAAATATTTTTTTCAAAAATTAGATATGAAATAGTTTTTTTCATTATCGGCTGTAATCTTAATTTTGGAGGGAAAAATGGAAACTTTTCAATGGAAAAAGGAATTTGATGTCGGAAATGAAGAAATTAACGACCAACACAAAAAATGGTTCGAAATACTCAATGATACTCATAATAAAATGCTTGGTAACATTAAAAGTGATATCAGCAAAATTGGTCCAGATGCATTGAAAAAGGTTATTGATTACACAAAATATCATTTTTCGTTTGAAGAAAAGCATATGCTGAAAATCGGCTTTTCGGATATTGACAGACATAAAAAGTTACATGAAAAATTTATTAAAAAAGTTGATCAAATAGCTTTAGATTTACACCGCGGTGAACTTGTACTGAATTCTGAAATAATAAAGGTCATCAAGAATTGGTTGATAGAACATATTTTGAAAGAGGACCAGAAATTTTGCGGGTTCGGACAAAAAAACCTAATTGATTTTGAAACTCGCCATTGAAAATTTTTATAAGCCCCTGAATATTTATAGGTATTTGCTTTCTGCAAAGCTCATATTCTTGCTTCCAATCTCCTTTTAGGGTATTGCAGTAGACCCGCCTATAAAGTTAAAAAAGTCAACTTTCCCCAAAGCTTTTAACCTTTGATTTGTTAATGTTGTTTTTGAATATAAGTCTTTAACTTAAGGTCCTCTTTAATAAAATGTTCGATTAGCCAGGCTCTAAAAAATTCAACAATTTTTTCTCGTGTTACCCCAAGGTCATCTATAGGGCTTTCCCTTTTTTCAACATCGAACATCATCCTGCGTATTTTCACTGAAAGCAACCGATGCTGTTTTTTATGTTCTTCAATATCTGGATACCCAATAGCAGACTGTAGGGCTTCCTCTTTTTCGAAATGCATTAGCGCATAATCTCTTATATTTTTAAGGACCCTAATAATACTATCTAAATTATCTGGAGATTCTTCAAATGAATTGATCAAGTAGATCAGATGCTTATGATCATTGTCTACAGACTGATCTCCAATACTCATCATCGATCTCCAAACAATTGCCATCTATAAACCCTTTACTAATAATTTTTTATTCTTCTATTATGGTAGTAAATTTTACCAAAAATTCAAAAAAGAATACAATCGATTTTATGGATCTATTGGCATAATTGCACATTTGGGTGAAAATTCCTATAGAATTTACACGCATTTTGGATGGTCTCTAATTTGAACGCTCTTTGATTGATCAGAGAGCCTCAGTTTGAGGGGTTCGCTGCTGCAAAGAAAAAGGGTAAACATCTGAGCCGGAAAACGGCTACCAAATCGAGCCCGGACCTAAACTATTCCGAGCCGCTACACGTAAGGATCTTTAACCTGAAACAAAATGAGATTAAACAGCCGATAGAAATTTAGTATGTAAAAAATTACAAAATTAAATGTACAGGAGACAAGGCAGTATGGTAAATGAGTTCAGACCTAACATTTTGCACACTAACTGAATAATCCGATTGAAACAATTTTCACTGAGAGCTTATGCCGATTATAAAAAACGATATAAGACTAATTGATGGTGATATTCTCACAGCTGTTGATATAATCAAAGAACATTTACCCAATGTGGGTTATAAAATTAGCTGCCAAAAGATTACTCAAAAATACGCTGACATTAGAGCAACGAATCTCCAGCAGTCTGTTATCAAATTATATCTAAAAAACACTCCACAAATAGTTTATTTTCATCTTGAAACAAAATCAGATGAACAAATTCAAATAGAAACGAAATGTGACCTCTTTAAAAAATTCAGGATCTTTTATTATATCTTCTTAAGTCTGCTATTATTTGGATCTAATGCTTTTTTAATAACAAATATAAAATCGGCCAGTCCAATATCCCAATGGGACTCACATCAGTCTTTTGGGCTGGTAATTCTATTGTCTCTATTTTGTTTTGTCTCTGCCTGTTTTTTTTATTCGAGATCGATTAGTACCTTTCCATATGAAAATTTTATGAATCAATTTTATGATGCCCTAATTGACAAAGGGTTCTCAAACAAAAACGATATCCACATAGGCCATAGTTTCCCGGATATGTGGAAGGTGCTTTTCTTGATGGGAGTATTTTTTCTACCAATTTTGTTTTGCTTTGGAATTGATAATATTCCTCGGGAACATACATTCCTAAGTTTCTTTCTCTACGGAGCATTCTCAGTTATGGGTCTTTTAACTATTCTTCTAATTTTAATGAATTATCAGCCCATTTTAAAAACCAGAATGTTTTTCGCTCTTGCAGGATTTAGTTTCTGTATGCCAATAATATTTTATTTTAGTCCTCCAATTATATTGTCCGTCACAGGAGATCTCGGAGAATTATATAAGAACTATCTTGGTAATGGATATCCACAACAAATAATTCAATATGGTTCTCTCTTTTATTTAATTAGCATTATCGTAATAATCATTCTTGCTATTGGCACTCTAATAAATACTCTTCAATTGCCTATACGCATTGTTATGCAACTTGATAAGTCTTCGGCAATGCATCCAAATTCTATTTTTAACAAAACTTTTCAGTCAGAAAACACATTTTTTGTTTTCAATTTTCTATTGGTTTTATTATGGGGTGTTTTTTGGTTTGTAAAAATCTTAGGCCTATATTTTACTTTTACAATTATAGAAAAATCGATCTCTGGATCTAATTATTTTTTTAATTCTAACCTGGCTATTTTATTTTATGATAATATTAAAGCAAGCTTTCTAATATTCTTTCATCAAAAAATTGATCTTAGTTTAATATCGATTTCGCATAGAATAATTATGCTCATATATTCTGCTCCAATGATTATTTTTGTTTTTCTAATTTTGAAAAAGAATTTGAAGTCGAGCCTGGAAGAATACTCATTAGCCGTAAATCATTCAAAAAACAATAAAAAAATTGAAAACCAAATATCAAAGAAAACCAAGAAAATCTGTGACTTTGCCAGTATTCGTTTACCAATAATTAGGGTAACTGATTCCAAAAATATTAATGCAGAAACTAAATATCTTGGTTTCCCATTATTTAAAAATATTTTGGTTGTGTCTGAAGGAGCTTGGGATGAATTAAAGGATAAAGATGATGAGTTTGATGTTTTAATCGCCCATGAAATTTGGCACATTAAAAAGCATACCCTACCAAGAAGGATTCTTTGCTTCTTTTCTGACTATTCTCTTTTTGGGAATGGCTTTTTAGCCCTGCTACAAAATTCTTTTCAAATTGAGAGGGAAGCTGATAATTTCGCTATTAAATGGATTGTTAAAAAGCATCAGAATAAAAATATGGCAATAGGCTTACTGAAGTCATTATTAGAAAGAATCGAAGAAACTAATTGGAAAAACACTATTTTCCAGGCGAGTAGTTCTTTTAATTTTGCAATGTTTAAGGAAAATTCTTGCAGAAGTGGTATTTTAAAATTATTTAATGAATCATCAAAAATTCAAAGAATGAAAATAAATTTAAAATTGTTTTTTCAAATATATTTCGGTAAAGAAATTCAATCTTATTTTCATCCATCAATTAGTCAAAGAATAGTTTGGACACAGGAAAAATATGGAACAGAAGAAGCCAATTGATCTTAAAGATGTTGCTAAAAGATTTACTGAAAAATACTACCCGCAGTGGTTATCCAGAGTTGATCGGATTTGGGAGATGCTTGAAAAAGTTGATCCTAATTCTCTTTTTTCTGAGTCTGAAAACTCTCAATCCCAGCAGGGGAATGCACTGGGGATCACTGGGGATGTAGAACCCAAATTTAAAGAGTGCATTAGCGGAATTGCAATCCTTGCTTTCACTTGTAGGGACGTAAAAGATAAAGATTCCATAAGCGCGGATGAGATAAGAAAAAGGATATCTATAGTTCCGGCAGGTTTAAAATTAACACCTATTTTACAAAGCAAGTTGGAAAACATTTTAGCTGAAATGTTGCCTTCAGTGATTGAAGAATCAACCATCCAGCCTAAGAACAAAGGGGCATTGAACCTGAATGAACATAATGATAAGAAACGCTTTGTCGTTTATATGAACCGTTCAAGCGGGTTCGGGGTAGAGAAAATATTAGTTGCTGAGGATGATCTACATTCGCATTATTTATTAAACAAGAATGAATATGACATTATTGTTTACCAGCACAATGTAGAAATCAAATCAGTTGCAATAAAGGATGGCACAGGAGAAATACAATTTCGTTCAATTGAATTGTATGCAAATATTTTTCATTTACTGATATTGTTTCTTAAATATAAAGATGAGTTTCTCCCTTATCTTGCTTTGTATCATTGTGCATGGAAAGGTGGTGCTGAATATAAGGCGAATGTCACTGATTCTGATGATATTATAGATGACTTAAAGACTGGTGTAAGTTCATTAAGAAAACGACTAAAAAGTATTGAAAACTTCATAATTCCAAATGCAAAAAAAACAACCAATGCATATATCTGTAAAGGCGGATTCAAATTTTGTCTAATCCTTAGGCATTCAATGGATCAATCGCATACTCTTGAGGTAGATTGAGAGATGGCAAATTATATATCTCAAGTATTTCATTTAGTTTAAGCCAGGTTTTAATTTTATAGTTTTTAAATTTGTGAAGCATCTCATCTTCAGAAAAGTTGTATAGCTCACTGATAGTATTTATCTTTCTGGGGACATATAAATTCTTATTGCTACATAGGTAGCCAAGCATACCAAGTACTCTTGATGATACATCCTTTTTTATTTTTCCCGTTCGTCGATCTTCCATAATTTGTTTTGACAATTCGTTTAAACCAGATTCAAGTCCAATTCTCTGTTTTCCTTTTTTGTTTTCCATTCTTTATAAGTCTCGCAATACTCGGTTTAATTTTACCAAAGATCAAACCTATTTAAATTTAATGAAATTGTTGAGGTCTATATCTACAGGGATCTGCGGCAATTTTATTTTACTCAACCTTGCTTCACTTTAGCGTCATCGACATTTTGATGTCGAAAAATTAGACTCGCTATTAAATGGAAACAGTAAGGAGCGTTAGGAACATTCAATTATAAGGTAAGGAGATAAAAAATGCATTCTTTAGAAACAATCCGAAAGATGAATGGCCAGAATCCAAATCAAGCACGCCAAACCGGTAAATTCAGATTTGATAAAACAGCAGGCTGCTTAGTCTACGATCCATCTGGAGTAAATGGTTTCGAAAAAGAAAAAAGTGTCAGTAAAGAAAGTGAAATCAAACAATAATATGAGGCAATCAAATGGACCCTTTCGAAACCCAAAAACAAACAATCAACTATCCACCAGCCCAGGATAGTCAATTCCCAGATTTTAACACCCGGTGGTTGCCTCAGTTTGAAGAAGGCATAGAAACAAAGACCGGAAAGAATTTAGAAAAAGGATCAGACATCCTCAAAAAAGCTTCCAGCTTCTATTTTTTTGGGATTGGTTTAATCGCATTAATAATCTTTTTACCTGCAATAGTAAGGTTTCTTTATGAATTCAGCAGGTGGGCATACGACGGAGCCGGAAATATATTCCCTTAAAGGAGGTATGATAAATGGAAAACAATCCACTCAACAGTCTCATCGATATCCTCGCCGTTTCAGGATATTCAAGGCTTCAAATCAATCAAATGCTTTTCCAGTCAGGAGGGCATGTAATTATTCCGATTGAACACTGCGGTTTTGTCGGCGGCAACATAACCCAGATTCAGCCTGATCAGTTCGGAAGACTGGTTTTCAAAAATATCATTATCAGTCCACTACTCGCTTGTGGGCATATTACAAGGAGCATCAATGAAATCGCTGGCACCTGTTTTGTTTGCAAGAGATTGATTTGTACCCAGTGCTTATTGACTTGTGACTTGACCGGCGCACTCGTCTGTCCACGGCATTCCACCATAAAAGACGGTGTCGTAATTGGTAATCATGCAAAGAAAGGTCTTTTGTGGAGATTAAAGGTGCGAAGAATAGCAGAAGAAAAGGAGCTTGGGATAGATGTCAGACAACAGATTACCTACAAATAAAACTCAAGGTCGTTATAGATATTTTAAGAGACCGTCTCTGCGTGGTCCTAAAAATTCTGATGGTGAGATTTTTAAAAATCCACGGGCGCACCAAATCAATGGAGATATCAGGGTCGGGGTTGTTCCAAATTCAAAAAAGATTTTCGGTATTTTAAAAAAGGAATTAGTCCGGCATCTTTTAGTTTGCGGTTCCTCCGGATCAGGTAAGTCAAATTTTTTGCGAATTTTACAAATTGAACTAAATCGACTTGATATCCCTTTTATTGCTTTTGATACTTCAAAGTTGGGTTCGCGTTTTTTAAAAAAATATATGGATGACTTGGTTGTCTTGCGATGGGGGAAAGAGTTTTGTTTTAATCCGTTGCTGCCCCCTTCAAAAGTCTCGTTGGAAGAATGGCTGATGGTCTTTGGAGAAATCACAACGGATATTTTCGGCCTTCGTACTGCCTCAAAATTATATTTGCTGGAGTTTCTTCAGGATAGGGTTTTTAGAAATTTTAAAGAGGGGGACAACTTTCCAACTCTCCACGATTTAAACCGGGAACTCGAAAAACGACTGAGAGAAAAAATACCCATTAATGAGCGAGGATATATCAATGGCATTCACAGCAAGATTAAGGCGGTCTGTCTCACACTGAAAAAGATGATCCATTTCCATGAAGGCATCTCGATAGAAAAATTGCTTAAATATCCGGTTTGCATTGAACTGGTTGGGATAAAGTCTTCAGAAATTCAATACTGGATTATTTCTCTTATTATGGCGGCCATTGCATCCTACAGGGAAGCACGTCCCATGGCATTTGGTAAGCTTCGCCATGTATTCATAATCGACGAAGCTGCCAGTATCGTGGGCGTTGGGAAAAGCGGGGAATCTTATGTCATCTCTTGTATTCGAAGGCTCAGGGAATACGGAGAAGGTGTAATCCTTTTAGATCAATGCATTTCAACCATTAATGATGTGGTAAAAAGCAACACTTACACCATCATCGGCATGAGTCAGACCGGACAGAAAGATCGGCGGGAAATGATAAATGTTCTGGGGCTCAATTCTGAACAAGCTCAGGCAGTTCACTTTCTTGATGTGGGGCAAGGAATTATTCGTCTGGGCGGCAGGTATCCGTTTCCTCAACTGATTACTTTTCCTTTAGTTGAACCTAAGAATCTGTCTGAGGGCCAAATCGATAATATCAATGCTAACGATCCGAGGGTTTTAGATTTAATGAATGATGTCAAACCTGCCGGTGACAAAGATCAGCTAATTGCGAGTTTGCCACAAAGTATACCCCAGTATGCCATCTCCAAAGAATCAGAATCCAATACAAACAAGAAATTTGAACAATCTAAAGATATGCTTCTGGATATTTTTAATCGATTTGATGTTGCCTCAACGGTTAGGGCTTCTGACTTTGGCCTCAGTGCATCTGCCGCAGATAAAATATTTAAATATATTGAGCGGGAACAATTGGTTGATGTTATCCGGTTAAATCTGACAGGTGGCAGAGGTGGGACTTCAAAATTTTATGTCCTCACTACCCCAAAAGGTTACGATGCCATTTTCAAAACACCTCCGAAAAAATCAGGCGGAACCGGTACAATGCATTTTTTCCTTGAGCGATATCTTAAAAAATATTTGCCAGGAAAAGGCTTCTCTGAGTTGACTATTGAAAAGAATATTGGGGGAAAGAGAATCGATGTTTTTGGAAAATATAATGAACTTAAAATCGGAATCGAAATTTGTGTCAGCACCATAAAGACCGAGTTTATTAATTTTCAAAAAGACAAAGGCCTTTGTGATCTGGTGATTATCACAACGCCGGATAAAAAAACCAAAACCCGACTTGATAGTGAACTTATTAAAAAGATTGAACCAAGTAAGAAATTAAAGACGTGTGTTGTTCATGAACTTTTAAATCATCCAGAAAAAATAATCATTAAATCTTAATAGGAGGTATACCATGACTGCATTTATACTTGATGCAAAAACAATTCAAAAAGAGTTAAATTTGTCTGAAAACGCAGCAGACCAGGCAATGAATGATTGCCCAAAAACTACTGATACTGAATTGGATATATATCAGCAGAATGTAGTTGACCATATATCTAACTCTATAGTGGATTCACAGCATTTGGCCTTGGAAGAATTAAACAGCTTAGACTCTGCACGGAAAAATGTTGAAAAAGATATTGAAGGATTTTCCTTAAACCCAATAATTGAATCTGCAAAGAATAAAATCATTCGTCTACGTGCAGAATGGCATGAGATTTTGGATAACGCCAAACAGGAAGAAGGGGCAGTCTTACGTAATTACAGATATTTTCTTTACCAAAACAAATTAAACAGAGAAGCTTCCTATCCTGATTCCGCAGTACTCCACTGGGCATTCGTTATTTTAGCTGTTCTTTTGGAATCGATTGTAAACAGCTTTTTCTTTGCGAATGCGAGTGATTTAGGATTATTGGGTGGGTTGTTTCAAGCATTGTTTATTTCCCTGTCAAATATCGGCTCAGCTTTGCTCATGGGGATATATGTTCTTCCCTTTAAGAATCATGTGGACTCAAAAAAACAAATTAGAGCAAAAACTGCAACTACAGCTTATATCTTTTTTATTTTTTTGTTCAATCTGGGTGCTGCCCATTATCGGACTTTACTTGAAAGCGATCCATTGAATGCAAAAATTAATACCATCCCCCACTTACTCCAAGACCCTTTGGGTATCAATTTTGAAGCCTGGAATTTACTGATAATAGGAATGTTGTTTGTAATTGTTGCCGTATTAAAAGGATACAAGTCTGATGATGTCTACCCTGGCTTTGGAGAGATGCATCGAAAACTCAAAAACGCTTCGAATCATCGAGGGAAAAGGATTGAAGCCATGAAGTCTATAAATCGAATTATTGACGAGTATAGCAGACAGGCAGTGAGTTCATCCCAGAATGCTAAACAAACAATAAAGAGCTATAAAGATTCAATCTTTCAAAGTGAGGAGGTGATTTCAAGGTTTACCAAGCTTGTAGAATCGGCTGAAAATGTTTGTAATAATGCGTTATGGGAGTACAGAGGTGCCAATGTACGTGTAAGAAGCAGTAAACCACCAGCTTATTTCTCACAAAAACATTCGTTCAGCAAATATTTATTACAAGCTGACCTGTCAAAAGAAAAAGCAACCTGTAATAAAATTGGAACCCGCCTTAATGAAATCCGAAATAATGAAGAACAAAAACTTCAGGATGGCTTGAGAGCGATCAATGAAAAGGCATTAGAAGATATTACACAATTTTTTGGGAAAGCAGCGTAATACAATAATTTTATGGAGGTTAAGATGAAAACATTAAGTAACGAAAATAAGACAGTTGTTGGCTATATTATTATTGGAATCTGCCTTTTTACATTTGGAGTTTTAGTTATATCAGCATTGGCCTTAAAGGGAGAACCCTATGACCCAGAAACTTTTTGCCTGGATCAAGTCTCTGCGCATACAATAATTGTTTTGGATAAAACAGATTCTTTGAGCATCAACCAGCAAAAATTCATACCCATTTTCATTAATCGAGAAAAGGACAAGCTAAAAACGTCTGAAAAGCTTTCAATTTTTACTTTAACCGAAAACACCTATGTGAATCCCGAACCAATATTTTCCAAATGCAATCCTGGCAATGGGAAAAATGCTAATCAACTTTATCAGAATCCCGTGAAAATACAGATGAGGTTTGATGAATTTTTTTCTAAACCACTTAAAGAAAATATGAGCAACATGTTATCTGACAATACTGGGTCAAAATCACCAATATTTGAAATGATCAAAGAACTATCTCTAAGAGATGATTTTAATGATGATGTGCAAGAGAGGACACTGATTATTATTTCTGATTTGATGCATCATACTTCCGAATTCTCCCATTATAAAAATAGAAGTACTTATGGGTATTTTTCTAAAAAACCATATGCATATGAAGTAGCGACAAGTCTAAATTCTGTAACTGTTAAGATTGTGTATTTACTTCGAGATAATTTAGGAAATATCCAGGGAAAGGATCATTTGTCTTTTTGGGAGAAATATTTTGAAGATATGGGGGCAGAGGTGGCAATAGTTAGGAATGTTCGGTGAATGTGTGTTTGTGAGTACGAGTCGAAATGACCAATAGATAATTATATAAATGATTAAGACTTAATCAAACCATGGAAACCGAATCAATGACAATTGACACAGATAAATTTAATCAACTTCTTCATGATGTCGCTTTTATCAAGCAGCATCTAAATGATGTTGCCTTGATAAAGGAAATTTTAGTTGCAAACCAAACAGACTCTGAGGGTGAACTCACTGACTGGGTTAAGAAAGAATTGGCAGAGGCAAGACAGATTCCTGATTCGGAATTGATAAGTTCTGAAGAGGTTAAAAGAATGATTATAGCAGGATGAATTACAGCGTTGATTGGACTAATAAGGCGACACATATTTTGAAAAAATTACCACAGGATGTAGCCATGAGAATTTGGGATAAAATCGAAAATATCAAAGAAAACCCATTCAGGTGCTTAAAACATTTTGAGGGTGGCGGTTATAAATTTCGTGTTGGTGATTATAGGGCGTTGATTGATGTTGACTTTACGAGGAAAGTTTTGGTTGTAAGAGTTTTGGATAAAAGAAGTAGAATTTATAAGAGATAATAAAGCTCCAATCCAATTAAGGGAAGTTTAGCAAAAATATGCCAGCCAAACCAACACATACCCTTTTTCAAAAACGGTTCTATTCTATTAAAGAGCTTGTCAGCCTCATTGGTGTAACAGAATGGTTATGGAGAAGCCAGATAAAAATTCATTGGAGAATGATTTAAAAGTGCTTGTCATGCAACTATTACAAAGACAATTAGGACAGCCTTTAAGGACAAAAGATGTTGCCGACTTTTTAGACCTTGACGTAAAAACGGTCAGGCAATACTATCAAGAATTAGGTGGAATACGCTTGGGTCGCCGCTATGTGTTCTTTGAAAAGGAGGTTATTAATGCCATACAAAAGAAAAGACAAGTGGGTAGCTCAAGTAAGAAAAAACGGCAAGAGGAAGGAGAAGACGTTTCGAACAAAAAAAGAGGCCATCAACTGGGAAAACGAAATGCAGAAAAATCTATTCAGCGATTATCAGAGAAACATGACCTGTTTAGCTGAATGGGCTGAACAATATTTGGATTTCAGTCAGGTAAGGTTTGTTGGAAAAACCTATGATGAAAAAAAATCTGCGTTTAAACGCTTTTTCGAAGAAGTTGATGCAACTTTATCGGTGGTGGATTTGAACATGACAATGACTCTTAAATTTTTGCAAAATCAGTTAAAAGATAGATCTGGTTATGGAGCCAACAAAGATCGAAAAAATCTTTTAGCTGGTTGGAATTGGGGAATTAAATACATGGACCCCAATCTACCACTGCCCAATCCCTTTTTGGTTGAAAAAATGCCTGAAGAAAGAAGTCCAAGGTATGTTCCCCCTGAAAAGGATTTCTGGAAAGTGTTTAATCTTACAGAAGGACAAGATCGGATCATGCTCTTAACATTTCTTCATCTTGCTGCACGGAGAAGTGAATTATTTAGGCTTAAATGGTCGGATGTTGATTTTGAAAATCTTCGAATTAGATTATGGACACGGAAAAGGAAAAATGGGGCTTTAGAGCCAGACTGGCTTCCCATGACCGATGAGCTGAGTCAGGCCCTTGCAGAATGGGAGGAAGAAATTCCAATTAAAGGGAAGCAGGTTTTCCTTTGTTTGGAAAAATTTTCGTTTTGCAAAGATCGTTATGGAGAGCCATTTAAAAACCGCCAGCATTTTATGGGAAAGTTGTGTGAAAAAGCTGGTGTTGAAAAATTTGGTTTTCATGCTATCAGGCATTTTACAGCTTCTTCACTCTACAATCTTGGCTGTGATTTATCTGAGATTCAAGCCATACTCAGACATAAAAGCCCAAGTACAACTGAAAGGTATTTGAAAAGCATTGGAATTGAAAAGGTAAGAGGTTCGCTTGAAAAATTTTCTAAACACCATCATGGGAATATTAAAATGAATCCCGGTAAAATAGAAATTTGGAAAAGCGAAGAAATAAAAAAAGCCGTCTAAAGAGCCGGTTGGCTCTTTGAATGTGTTTTAAAAAATTATAAGTTATTAATTTTATTGGTGATCCCACGGGGAATCGAACCCCGGTTTCCGGCGTGAGAGGCCAGCGTCCTGACCGCTAGACGATGGGACCTTAAAAAAGTATCTATATGTATATTAAACAGGGGCAAGTTGTCAACAAATAGGTAAGGTCTTGTTTTTAAGAGGGCGTTTTGACGGATTATTCCAACTTTATCTTTTGTCCCTTTTTAGCACCAAAGATGAAATAGATCAGCCATCCTATCAGGGGAACAATGGCAACAAAATGCCAGATAAGCTTGGCTTTGGTTGATTTAAAATCTTTGCGTATAATATCAATCAAGGCCAGCATGGTCAGGCCGAATGATATGGCAACTATTATGAGAATATAAATAATTGTCTGATCCATGGGGGTCTATCCTTTGAGTTTGTCAGAAATTTTAAGCAGGATGTCCACATAATAATTGCTGTGGTTATAAGTGAACAAGACCTTATGCTGCTTTTGTCTGGAAATACCGGATTCCCAGCCGTGGTGTTTCAGGTAGTTGGCCACAGAGAAAATAGCATCGGCATGGGTGAACAGATCTATTTTGCCATCGTTGTCGCCATCTTTTGCAAGGGTCAGGGCATTGGAGGGCATGAACTGGGAAATCCCCATGGCACCGGCATAAGAACCTTTGATGCTTTCAGGCGCAAGTCCTTCTTTCTGGGTATATTTGATCAATGCCTTGAGTTCTTCATATCCCCATTTGGACCGCTGGTTGACCTTTTCGATAAAGTCTTGTTTTTTTGGCTTTTTCTTGTCCGGAATAATTTTCCATATTTTTTCTCGAAGCTGTTCATCTGTCAGGGCGGCCATGGTGGACAGGGTGTTGATGACCGTGCGTTTGCCAAGATAGTTGCCCAGTTGAGTTTCTACCAGTAAAATGGCGGTGATAACGGTTTTATCAACACCATAAATGTTTTGAGCTCGATCCAGGGTCTCTTTGTGAACGTCAAGGTATTTTATGGCATTTTTTATGGATTTTTTAGATGTAAACTGATCATAGTCAAGGCTTGATTCTGAGTGTACAAAGAAACGGGAAACCCCGTCAGGATCAAAGAAAATACTGTCTTTGGAAAATAATTGTTCTATTGTTTTTTGTTCAAAGCCGTCCTGTATAAGGCGCTGGATAAGATTGTCAAACTCATTACCCTTTTTTATCTCTTCTGCTGTAAGGGAGAAAGGCAAGATTAGAAAAAGAATAAAAATTAAGGATGTGATCAATTTTTTATTTGGCAATGCTTTTCTTTTGTCCATGAATTATAAAAATTCCCTTTGTGTTTAATCTTAACATCACAGAATACAGGATGTTGATCCGTGATTGCCTGCGTATTTGTTTATAGCGTATTTTTTTCCAGATTGCATTAAAAAAGGTTTAAAAAACACCCGGCCACGATATTGCAATGACCGGGTGCTGGTTTTTAGATTGAATAGTAGAGTTCGAACTCATGGGGGTGGGGTCGGCTGTTCACCGGTTTCACTTCGTTTTCCATCTTGTACTCACACCAGTAGTCAATAACATCCTGGGTAAATACATCGCCTTTTAGCAAAAATTCACTATCTGCTTTAAGTGCTTCAAGCGCTTCTTCCAGGGAACCTGGAGCAGATTTGATTTCAGCCAGTTCTTCAGGCGGCAGATCATAAATATTTTTATCCATTGGATCGCCTGGATCAATTTTCTTCTGGATACCGTCAATCATGGCCATGGCAATGGCAGAAAATGCCATGTAACCATTGGCTGAAGGATCCGGTGTTCTGAACTCAAGTCGTTTGGCTTTTGGATTGCTTGAGTACATGGGCAGACGGATGGCAGCACTTCTGTTTCTGGAAGAATATGCCAGTTTGATGGGTGCTTCAAATCCGGGAACCAGTCTTTTGTAAGAGTTGGTGGTCGGGTTGGTAATGGCACACAATGCTTTACCATGTTCGATGATACCACCGATGGCATACAGAGCATCCTGTGACATGCCGGCATATTTGTTACCGGCAAATAATGGTTTACCATCTTTCCAGAAACTCATGTGAGTATGCATGCCGGTTCCATTGTCATTGTATAATGGTTTGGGCATGAAGGTGACTGATGCACCATATTTAGCGGCAACGTTTTTTAGCACATACTTAAACCATGCAAGACTGTCACCCATTTTCAACAGGCTGTCAAACCGAAGATCAATTTCAGACTGGCCGGCAGACGCCACTTCATGATGCTGGCATTCCATGGCAATACCAAGGTTTTCCATGGTCAGCATCATTTCAGTTCTCATATCCTGGTATTGATCCATTGGCGGCAAAGGGAAATAACCATGTTTGGGGCGAATTTTGTTGCCCAGATTGGGACCCATGTCTGAGCCGGTGTTCCAATAGGCTTCCGGAGAATCAATTTCAAAAAAAGAGGCATGGGGATCAGATGCATATCGAACATTGCTGAAGATAAAAAATTCAGGTTCCGGGCCCACATAAATGGTGTCACCAAGACCCGTGCTTTTAATGTATTGTTCTACTTTTTTTGCAATCCATCTGGGGTCGCGGGAATATGCTTCCTGGGTGATTGGATCATGAACATTACCGATCAGGACAAGCGTGGGTTCTTTGAAAAAAGGATCCATCTTGGCAGTGCCTGGTTCCGGGATCACGATCATGTCGGAGTTATCAATGTTCTGCCATGCTCTCATGGAAGATCCGTCAAAACCGAATCCGTCTTCAAATGACGATTCGGTCAATTCTGCAGAGGGCACCGAAAAGTGCTGCCATGTGCCGATAAAATCCATGTAACGGATGTCGATAATTTTGACATTGTTTTCATTTACCAATGCAAGGACATCTTTTGGTGTCATGTTTTTTCCTCCCTTAAATATTTAGTGGTGTTTAATATATTTAAAGCGCTTCTGTTCCTGTTTCACCCGTTCGAACCCGGATCACCTGTTCAACATTGAGAACAAAAATCTTACCATCACCGATTTTTCCGCTGTTGGCGGCATTTCTTACTGTTTCAACAGTTTCGTCTGCTCTTTCATCACTGACAACAATTTCAACTTTTATTTTAGGGACAAAGTCCACAACATATTCTGCGCCCCTGTATATTTCTTTGTGTCCTTTTTGTCTGCCATAACCGTTGACTTCGGTAACGGTCATGCCGTAGATTCCGATTTCGCTTAAGGCTTCTTTGATATCATCAAGTTTAAATGGTTTAACAATGGCCTCAATTTTTTTCATTACTTACCTCCTTTGCATGTATGTGTGGAAGACTTTCCAAGATTGCTTTCCGGATCTGTTCAAGTCTATTTTTGTTTTCAATTTTACCGTCATTTTCAAGGCCTTTAACATAAAATATATCCATTACCTGGTCGACTTTGGTGGTAACCATGGCAACATTGACATTGAGATTGCTTCGATACAATGCATTGGTAATGGAGAACAAAAGTCCTTGAAAATCATAGGTGATCACTTCAATAATTGTGAAAAAACTGGATGTCTCATTATCTATTCTGACCCGGCTGGGCTCAGGTTGTTTACCAGACGGCACCCTGAGTGTATGGGGAATTTTATCCAGCGCCCTGTCTAAAAAATGATCATCACAAATGGCAAGAATCAAGTCATTTTCCGCCTTTTGCCACTTTTCTTTTTCAAAAATCAGATCTTGGGGCGGGTGGACTTTGAAAACGTCAAGTATGTGCTCTTCACCGAGCATATAGGCCTGGGATGCGACAATATCCAGGCCGTTTAAAAAGAAAATCCCGGCAATTTTTGAATATAATCCGGGTCTGTCTTTACCGCAGATGGATACGGTCCGGATCTTGGAATCATCGCCCCTGGATATTTGCCAGATAAAGTCTTTATCTTTCAGGTTTCGGTATAAGTTGATGTGGTCAACAATATTTTGGGCCGGAACATCAACCAGATATCTTCTGGACATGGCTTCAAGCTGCTCTTTTGTCTCTTTTTCCCGCCAGCTCTCCTTGAGTAGTTTTAAAACATCTGTTTTCTTTTTTTCTATCAGTTTTTGTGTTTTTCTGGTTGCCAGTTCCCCTTTTTTAAGTATGGACATGGTTTTTAAAAACAGATCTTTAATCAAGTTTTCTGTCCAGTCGTTCCAGGCCTTTGGTCCAGTCGCCTTGGAGTCGGCAACGGTCAATAAAAAGAGCATTCTCAATAATCTGACCTTACCGATTTTATTGGCCATGTAGACAGCTGTTTCTTCATCAAAAATATCCCGGCGTGTGGCAGTTTTAATAAGCAACAAATGATTGGTTATTAAAAAGAGTGTGTCTTGAATTTCTGAAGCGTTAAAGCCAAACCGTTTCAGAATGGGGCCTGCGATTTTAGCACCGGTTTTGGAATGTTCTTTTGCTGGATCGGATTTGCCAATATCATGGAGCAGGGCAGCAAAAAACAGGACATTTTTATTCCTGACCTCTTTGAAAACAGAATAATATAGATGGTTGGTTGTTGACTTTCCTTCTTCCTTGAAGCTGTTGATCACCTGAACACATCGAATCGAATGTTTATCTACGGGAAACAGGTGGTATTGATTGTATTGAATCTTACTGACTATTTTTGAAAATTCCGGGATGAATTTTTCAAGGATGCCGCAGGCCAGCATAACATTTAAAACATTGAACTCCCAATAGGAGAGAGAAAGTATTTTTTTAAATATTTTAATGCAGGCGGGGTCTTTTGTTAGCGTATTGTCCACCAGATGTAAAAATTCGCTGACAATCCGCCTGGCCTCAATGGAGAGCGGGATTTTTTTTTGTCCACTTTCCAGAAAGATCTTTAATAAGATTGCAGGATTTTGAAGGATGGCAATGGTATTGGCAAAATAAAGTCGTCGCTTTTTGACCACAAGCCCGTCTGTGTTTGTGGGGCGCGGTTCTGCGGTGCCTTTTTTAACGCGAATACTGGCAAGAATATCTTCAAATGTGATCTGGTTGATCTGTTTTAAAAAATCCATGCTGGCATGAAGATCGCCTAAAAATCGTTCAACATCCGGCTGCTTTTTTTTTGTTTTATATCCCAAAAGACCGGCAAGCTCGGTTTGGTATTCAAAATGAAGGGTGTCGCATTTCCTTTTGGTGATATGATGCAAAAAATTTCTGATTTTCCAGATGTCAGCTAATGTTTTTTCCATTTGGATATATTCAAAATGGGATAAAAATCCATAATATTCCAGGTCCCGGCGGTTCTTGATGTTTGATTTGATTTTTGCATACCATAAAAGGGTGTGGTAATCTCTTAAACCACCAAAGCCGGATTTAAGATCCGGTGCGATAAGGTAGGTGGAGTCTCCAAAATCAAAATGCCGTCTTTCTCCGTGCTCAAACAAATAATTTAAGGTGCTTTTTAAATGTCGGGCAGCCAGGTCGGTTCGGAACTTTTCAATGAATGTGGTGTAAATCAGGGAGGCACCGCAGATGAACCTTGCATCCAGAACAGTGGTCAAAATATCAAACCGTTCAAACCCCATCTCAATGCATTCTTTTATGTTTCGAACGGCATAACCCACCTCAAACCCCAGGTCCCACAGGGGGTAGAGCAACTCTTGAACAAATGCTTCAACTTCCGGCGGGACCGTTTTGTCGAACAGAATCAAAAGGTCTATATCAGAATGAAAGCACTGCTCGTTTCTGCCATATCCGCCTAAGGCAATCATGGCGAACGGATATCCTGAAAGCGTTATTTTTCTTGCGGAAATGCTTTTTTCATAGACAGTGAAAAAGTATTCATCCAAAATGGATGTATACTTTTCAAGAAAGCCTGGTTCATTCCCTGCAAGAAAGCCTTCGATCAGGAGCTCTCTTCGCTTGATTAATATGTCGGCGCTTGTTTTATCCATTAATGCCCATCAAAAAAGGTCTTTAAAAAATTTTTATATGCGTCCTATAATCTGTCTTTAAACAGCCTTTCACCTACTCCTGATTCTATATTCTAATTCTATAAGCAATGGCCGTGCCAGCGTAGGAATGGCCGGGTATCCCTGTTTGTTAAGCAAAAACACATGCCAAAAAAAAGACATTGGGTGCATGATATAACAAAAATGTTATAAAAACAACTGACTAAGTTCCATTTTTGTGTATTGTTAAAAATAACAAAAATAGAAAAAATAGTAAATCATAAAAAATATATAAAGGGGGTGATGGAATTTGGAAGGGACTATGCAGCCGCTGGGACGATAGAAGGCGGCTGCGCTGAAAAATATGGTGGTTTGTTAATTAATCCTTTTTTTCGATCTTTTCAGGCTCATCCTCTTTTTCTTCGATTGGAGGCGTTTTTGTTGCATTCTTAAAGTTCTTAATGCCTTTGCCAAGGCCGGCTCCGATCTCAGGTAATTTGCCTGCACCAAAGATAATCAGGATGATCACAAGGATAATTGTTAGTTCTAATGGTCCAAATCCGCCCATGTTTTAACTCCTATTTTCTTTAAGTCTGTTGTCCACAAATAAACAAGGAGATTATCATTAAGTCTTGTGCGTGTCAATATTTAGAATCTACAAAAAACAGGGCGCTAATTACATTCTTGTAGTTGCTTTGTATGAAGCTTGTAAATATTGGATTGCATGATTATAATTAATGACCAGCTCAAATTTAAAGACATAGTCCAACACAAAAAATGGAGATGCAGTATGAATCAGGAAAAAAAATTTGAATTTAGTGGAGCTAAAAAATATGTTCTTGATCAGGAACTGGCTTCGATTGTCAATATATCAATGAAACTTGAGATGCCGCTGCTGCTCAAAGGAGAGCCCGGGACCGGCAAGACTATGCTGGCCCATGCGATTGCAGAAAATTTGAACATGCCCTTGATTGTGTTGAATGTAAAATCAAGCATGAAACTGGTTGAGGCCTTGTATCAGTACGATACGCTCACACGGTTAAATGATTCACGATTCGGGGATTCTAAAAGGGATGTAAGTAATATTGATGAATATATAAAGATGGGAAAGATTGGTCAGGCGTTTTGTGCCAGGCAAAAAACGGTTCTCTTGATTGATGAGATTGATAAGGCTGACACTGATTTCCAGGATGATATGCTTGATGTACTGGATCAGATGCAATTTGATATCATTGAAACCGACAAAACCATATCTGCGGCCAACCGGCCAGTGATTATTATTACTTCCAATGCTAAAAAAGATCTTTCTGATCCGTTTCTGGGTCGCTGCAATTTTCATCATATTGCGTTTCCTGATCCTAAAATGATGAAAAAAATCATTGAGGTCCATTTTAATAATATTGATGTTCAATTGGCCCAAAATGCCATTGATGCGTTTTATAGAATGCGGGAAATAGAAAATATAGAAAAAAAACCTGCCACAAGAGAGCTGATCAACTGGATCAGGGCATTGGATGCAGATCCTGATTTTCGATCAACAGATCTGGTTAAAGGCAAGCTTCCCTTTCTTGGTGTTCTGTTTAAAAAAAGCCCGGATTATGAGCGGGCAAAATATCCCGGTTCCAAATCTCGTTATTAATAAGGCCTGATTATGTTCTTAAGATTTTTTTATACCTTAAAAGAAATTGGAATACCCGTGTCTCCCACGGCTTTTTTAACCTTGCAAAAAGCATTGTATGAAGGGATGATCACCGGCCTGGATGATTTTTATACCTGTGCAAGATCAATTCTTGTTAAAAGCGAGCGATATTTTGATCTTTATGACCAGGCTTTTGCCAATCAGTTTGCAGGCATTCCGTTGCCGGAAAAAGATGGGTTCCAAATCGATGAGATGGCAAGGTCAATGCTTGATGAATGGTTGAAAAATCCAAAATTGCTGGCCAATGCTTTGGGCATGGATGAAAAGCAGCTTGCCCTGATGTCTCCTGAAGAATTGATCGCTTATTTTAAAGAGCGGCTCAAGGATCAGGACGGCCGCCATGACGGTGGTAATAAATGGATCGGTACGGGTGGATTTTCGCCTGTGGGTCATTCAGGGTATCATCCCGGTGGCATGCGGGTAGGGGGAGAATCAAAGAATAAGTCTGCGGTCAAGGTGGCCAATGAACGAAGGTATAAAAATTATTCCACGGCAGGGCCATTGACCCAGGCCAATGTGGGGGAAGCATTAAAACGACTGAGAAACCTGATTCCCGAAGGACCTAAGGACAGGATCAATATCGACGAGACCATTCGGGAGACCATTCGAAATGGCGGCGAGATTGAACTGATTTTTGATCGGGCATTAAAGGATCGCCTCAAGGTCATTTTAGCCATAGATAATGGCGGCTGGTCCATGGACCCATATATTGAAGTGGTTCAAACACTTTTTGATTATGCCAGGGCCCAGTTTAAAGAAGTTACCACCTATTTTTTTCATAACACTATCTATGATTATTTATGGGAAGATCCGGCCCGGTATAAAAAACCAAAAAATATTGTTGAGTTTTCCAGAATGGACCCGGATACCCGGCTGATTATTGTGGGGGATGCCAGTATGGCCCCGTATGAACTCATGGCCCATGACGGGTCCATCGGTATCACAAAGAGAAGCGGCCGAGCCAGTATGGAACAGCTCAATTATCTTATCCAGACCTTTGAGCATACTATATGGTTGAACCCTGTTTCAGAATCCATGTGGGGGTATACACATACCATTATGGCCATTGCCAATATTTTCCCCATGTATCCATTGTCCCTGGACGGCCTTGAAAAAGCAGTGACAAAGCTGATGGCAAAAAGCTGATACCGGTAATGGTATCCCGGGCTATCATATCGAGTGTAATATCTTCCAAAGAATTGCTCCAGAATTGATACTCCTATCTGCGGCAGACAACGCAGCAGGTAATTCTCTGGTGGTGGATCAGGGACATCTTTCTGCTTGACACCTGTTATCTGCTCAGGCTAATTTCGTAGTTCAAAGTCGCACCTGATAATAGCTGTTCTTTTTTAAGCTATCAGGCAATAGCATTGATACTGAATCGAAGTGTATCCACTTCATTACAAACACGAGCTGGCGGGTTTTCCCTGGCAAGTACGTTCCAAAAAGGAGAAATGAGTATGAAAAAGGCAATGATTTGTTTTTTTATTTTTTTGTTAACTTGTGTTTATGCATCTGCAACAGATCTTAATACTGAAGGGTCAAAACTGGCAAAAGCATCCACTTCAGAGGTAGTCGAATTGGTACCCCTTAAAAATCAGGGCATAAAAAAGGTATTTATTTCAAGCGCAAATGAGATCAAAGAACAATGGCCGGCGCAATTTCCTTCTGGCACAGAAAAATTACAGGTTGTATTGATTGCAGATATCAATCCTCCCTATGGGGTAGGTCTTGATACAATGATCACATCCAAATCCGGCAAATTAAAGATAGAACCACAAGGTGGTGTCGGCCGTTTCAGTGTGTTTGGCAGTTTTTATATCACCCAGGACATTGTGCCGTCAGCAGGTAAATTTGAAGATGGTGTGTATCATTGTGTTGTCAAATTAAATGGTGTGGATATTGCTAAATTCAGCTGGTCTGTGGGTAGCAAGAAAAAGGCATAGACTAGTAAGTGACAAGTAATGATATGAAAGCCTTTGCAAACCATACATGACTTTTATGTTTTGTTGTCGGTAATCCTTATTGATGATGACTGTTTCTCATTACGAGGAAGAAGGCTGTCCCTTGCCAATATTTTTCCCATGTATCCATTGTCCCTGGACGGCCTTGAAAAAGCAGTGACAAAGCTGATGACTAAAACTTGACAGGTTTTGTTAATCAAGGTTTCATGGTTTTGTGTCGATATCTGGTTTAAATAAGATCTTAATCATTAGATTGTGTTATAGGTTGGCAAATGGAAAAAACGATTACTATCCGTCCATTTTATATGCTGTTGGTTTATATGCTGTTGGCTTTGCCTTGCTTTGCCCGGGATTATATTGTGGAATTTGAGGATGAAAATTATCGAGAAGAACAAAAATCGTTTTCCTATTCTCCGATAATTTATCATTCAATCCAGGTTCGTTCCAGTGCAGGACCCAAGTTGCTGATTCTTACCGGAGATAACTATCATTACCGAAAATGGCTGCGCCATTATATTGCCCAGGGAAAAGCCTTTATCGTCAAGGTTCCTGAAGAGCAAATCGATCAATTTATCACTGCCAGTGCATTTGATATCGATATCACCTTTCTGCATCCCTTTGATCTGGAACAATACAAGAAAGGTGAGGCGAAAAGCCTTCAGATGAAAGATCGATCCGGCACAACAAAAAAATCGGACAAATCCATGGGCGCCCCAATGCGGCAGATGAGTGATCGGACAAAAGCCATTAAAGCCAAGGCGAATAAAGATCAGGCGGCAAAGAATCAGGCCGACAGAGAAGCTGTCATACAAAAAAAGGCGGATCAGCAGAAAAATCGGGCAGATGCTTTGGATAAAGATCGAAAAAAACAATTGGACAAACAGCTTGAACAACGCCAACTTGAAAATGAAAAATTATTAAAGGCCCTGGCCGAACAAAAAAGTCTTGAAGAAAAAAGAGCTCAAGAACAGGAAGCACTCTTTGCAGCCCTGTCTGAACAGAGAGCCCGGGAAGAAAGATTGCGCAGACAGGAATTGGAACAACGCTGGCAGGAACTCAAACAGCGTTTGTTGCAGGATGAAAGAATCCGGAACCTTGAAATAGACGTCAGGAACAGAGAAATACAAACACGATGGCTGGAACTGCAACAAAGCTTAAACCTGTAAAGCATGGATGAACGAAAATTGCCGGTTTCCTTGATTCCTTTGTTGGATTCAACCCTCAAGCCCGTAAAGCCTTTGGGTATTTTTAAAAATAGTTTTTGAAAGCTCATCCGGATCTGTGCCCCGGATTTCGGCCAGTCGTAATAATACCGACTTTACAAACGAAGGCTCATTTCGTCTGACTTTGTTTTTTTGAGGCGCAGGCGTCAGATATGGGGCATCCGTCTCAATTAAGATGCGGTCTTCAGGAATCAAAGGAACCATACGCCGCAAATCTTCCCCTCTTTTCTTAATGGTTAATATGCCGGTAATACCAATTAAATATCCCAGATCAAGGTAGTTGAATAATTCCTCTTTTGTGCCTGAAAAACAGTGGACAACCCCTTTTCGTGTTAAAGGACCATGGTTTTTAATAAGCTCATAAAAGCGTCCGTTAGAGTCCCGCTCGTGGAAAATCAGGGGCAGATCAAGACAGCCTGCTGCCTCAAGCTGTTGAATAAAACAGTTTTCCTGATCTTTTTGGGGAGAAAACATCCGGTTGAAATCAAGGCCGGTCTCTCCCCATGCTTTAACGCAGTCGTTATTTTGGGCAAGTTCAATCAAGGATTCAATATCTTTTTTTGAACATTGTTTTGCATCATGGGGATGAATACCAACAGATGTAATAACAAGGCTGTACTTTTGAGCGATCCGGATGGCTTTTAAGGATGAGTTAAGATTAGTGCCCGCAACCATGATACCATGGACCTGTTCTTTTTTTGCCCGCTCAATGACATCTTCAAGATCTTTGGAATAAGATTGGTCATCAATATGAGAATGTGAATCGAATAATATCATGGGGTTATCCTGTCTTTTTTTATAGTATCCAGCCGTGCATTATCAATAATAAAGCCTTCACTGAGTGGAAGAAGCCGTTTTACGGTAACAGTGAAGGCTCAATGTAAGGAAAACTGTTTTGCAGCACTCCTTGACACAGGCAATTTATATCAGTAAATTCAGTTGCAGTCAATTTATGTAGTATGTGGATGATAAGATTGCAAAAAATATGGAAAACAAACACAATAATAATACTATCATACGCTTGTTTAATGTCAGTAAGCGATATAATGGGAAACTGGCTTTAAAGGATATTACCCTGGATATTGAGCAGGGTGAGTTTATTTTTATTTCAGGTCCGTCCGGAGCCGGCAAGTCAACCCTGCTCAAGGTGTTGTACCAGGCTGAGAAAGTATCAGAAGGTCAGATCCTTATTGACGGTATGAATCTTGCCAGGGTTTCTTCATCACGCCTGCCCATGTTAAGACGAAGGTTCGGCATGGTTTTTCAGGATTTTAAATTAATTCCCAATCGAACCGTCTATGAAAACGTGGCATTGGTATTGGAGGCAGCCGGACAAAAACCGTCCTATGTTAAAAAGAAAGTCATGCAGGTCCTCAGGACGGTTGGAATGGACAAAAAGGCCAAAGCATTTCCACCAACCATTTCCGGAGGCGAGCAGCAAAGGGTGGCTGTGGCACGGGCAGTTGTGGGAGAACCGTCTATTATCCTGGCTGATGAACCCACGGGCAGTCTCGATACTAAATCAGCCCAGGCTGTACTTGATTTTTTAATGGAATACCACAAGAAAGGTGCTACTGTATTGGTTGCCAGCCATAATCTTCATTTGCTGGAAAGTACGGTAAGGGGCCGGAATATTGAAATTAATGATGGCATGATCAACCGGATTGCAACCATGCTATAGGAGAATAAACAAGAAAAGACAATGACCCATTTTGTAAAAAAAGCCCTGGCTGATATTAGATCCAACCGGTTCTTGAATTTGATTACTATCATTACTATTTCTCTTTCAATACTGGTTGTCAGTGTTTTTTTGCTCTTTTTTGAAAATGCCAGCCGGGTGATTGAATCCTGGAATCAGGGCGGTCGGGCCATGATCTATCTGAACGATGATTTCACTATTGATATGTTGCCTGAAATAAAGGCAAAACTGAACGGGCTTGGACAGATTGACCAGATGAAATTTATTTCAAAGGACCAGGCCTTGGAAAAACTTAAAAAAGAAATGTCTTCCAGAAGCGCTTTTTTAAAAACCTTAAACCAAAATCCGCTGCCCCATGCATTGGAAATTAAAATCAAATCCCATAGCAGTTTTGAACAGATTCAGACTTTGGCTCAAAATATAAAAGCCATGGACATGGTGGAGGATGTGGAATACGGGCAGGGCTGGCTGGGTAAATTTTTAAATATTTTTAATTTGTTTAAGATAACAGGGTATGCCATGTGCAGTCTCTTTTTTTTAATCGCCTTATTTATAACTGCAAATACGGTTCGGCTGGCGTTTTATTCCAGGCAGCTTGAAGTTGAAATCATGCGACTGGTGGGGGCAACAGAAACCTTTATAAAAGCCCCTTTTTATGTGGAAGGACTCTTACAGGGTTTTTTAGGTGGTTTTTTAGGGTTGGCCATTCTTTTGATAGGTTTTTTAACAATTTCAACGGGGATCACCCATAATCTGGCGTCTTATGTTTATTTTGATATTCAGTTTCTATCGATCAAAACCATAGTGGTTATTATTTTTGGCAGCACGTTTTTAGGTTGGTTTGGATGCTATCTATCCTTAAAACAAATTTTAAAATAGCCGTTTTTTTCGGATTATTCGTCGTTTTATTGTCCAGTACCGGAGTTGCAAAAACTTTAGTATTGTGTAAGGGCATTGTCACTTCTTTTAAATTAAATATCCGGAACGCTCCTTCAAGAGATGCCGATGTTGTCATGATTATGGAGCAGGGCCAGGTGGTTGATGTTATTGAAAAAAAAGCAGATATCGGGGATTGGCTCACTGTGATGTATCAAGGAGAAAAAGGATATATTCGAAACCGTCTTCAATATATAAAATTAATCCCGGTTCCTGAAAAACAAATAAATACAGAAAAAAGCCGGGAAATAAAAGAAAAGATTTTGACCCAGGAAAAACTGGTTCAGACGTTCACTCAAAAAGAACGTGAAATTATTGAAGGACTCAATGAAATTGATTATGCGCTGAATAAAGCGCGATTGAAAGTGACGTCGCTATCCTCTGAAATTAATGGCTTAGGAGAAAAAATTGATCGGCTGAGTCAGAAAAAAGAACAATTGAGCCAGGCCATTGAGTTCAATCGTGATTATGCTGGAAAACGATTGAAAGCCTTATATAAGATGAACATGATCGGCCGACTGGATGTGGCAGGGATACCAACAAGTATTTTTGATTTTTTTCTCCAGCAAAATTCCATGAAACGGGTTATAAAAACAGATTTTAATATTCTTGAAAAACAGAATTTTGATTTTGAATCCTTAAAGAGCCTTGAAGAAAAACTTAAAAATGAGATCCAGGCAAAAACAGCTTTGGAGGTTGAACTTAATGAGCAGATCCGGATTAATAAAATAGAGACATTGAAAAGAGAATTAATATTAACCGATATTCGTCACAAAAAGCGGTTGTCTCTGGCGGCGGTTGAATCTTTAAAAGATGCTGAAATAAGATTGGATAGCCGAATTAACAATTTACAGGCCGATAAAACATCAGGCGAGGGTGACCTGTCGTTTTCAAATTATAAAGGCCGGTTAAAGATTCCTGTACAGGGAAAAATTATTTCAATTTTTGGTCCGTCAGGAACGGATGATGACAAAGCCTTCTCTTTTCAGAAAGGAATTGATATAAAGGTTGAACGGGGAGAACCTGTAAAAGCGGTCTTTAAAGGAGAAATAATGTTTGCCGACTGGCTCAAAGGGTATGGGAACATTTTGATTGTGAATCATGGAGATAACTACTATACACTGTATGCTCATGTTGAGGAAATTTTTAAACAAAAAGGCGAAACCGTTGAAACCGGAGAAGTTATTGCCACCGCAGGTGATACAGGGTCAATAAAAGGGATGTGTCTGCATTTTGAAGTCAGGCACCATGGCAAACCGGTTAATCCATTGCAATGGATTGAAAAAGGAGCACAGGGATGAAAAACAGATCAAATTATACGTTCACGTTTGGGTTCTTTCTATTGGTTGTTGCCTGCCTTTTTTTGTTTATTGACCCAATTTCACATCCTGTCCAGGCCAATGACAAAACCTATAACTCTTTAAAATTGTTTACCGATGTTTTAGAAGAGTTGGAAAAAAATTATGTGGACGATGTAGATGCCCAGGAACTCATTCAAAACGCCATAAAGGGTATGGTGGGTAATCTTGATCCCCACTCAAGCTTTATGCCGCCTGAAGCCTTTGATGAACTTCAGGAGGACACCAAGGGTGAATTTTCAGGTATTGGTATTGTTATCACCATGAAAGACGGTATTTTGACCGTGGTATCGCCCATTGAGGGGACACCCGCATATAGCGCCGGCCTTCAGGCCGGTGATCTCATTATCCGTATTGATGGTAAATCCACCAAGGATATGGCATTGTGGGAAGCGGTGAAAATGATGAGAGGCCCGCGACATAAGACAGTCTTGATCACTGTCATCCGGGCGGAAGAATCCGATGCCCTGGAGTTTTCTCTTAAACGGGATCTGATCCCTATGACCAGCGTTCGAAGCGTGATGCTCAAACCCAAATATGGATATCTTCGTGTGACTAATTTTCGAATGAGTACTTTGGATGAAATCAAAACGCATCTCACACGGATGGAATCTGAAACCAATGGCTTAAACGGGTTGATCATGGATTTAAGAGACAATCCTGGTGGTCTTTTAGGACAAGCAGTACAAATTTCTGATTTATTTTTAGAAAAAGGCGATATTGTTTCAATTAAAGGCAAGGAAAAAAGAAATAATCAGGTGTATAAAGCCGGCCCCAGTGATGAAGACAAAAAATATCCGGTTGTTGTTTTGATAAACAACGGATCAGCATCAGCATCTGAAATTGTTGCAGGAGCGTTGCAGGATCATTCAAGGGCTTTGATTTTAGGGACCACTTCTTTTGGAAAGGGATCAGTCCAGACGGTTCATCCTTTAAAGGAAGGCTTTGGAATAAAGTACACCATTGCGCGATATTATACCCCGAGCGGGCGGTCGATTCAGGGCAAAGGAATACAGCCGGATATTGAAGTCGACTATGAAATTATTGAGAAAAAAACAAAAAAGGCATCAATATTTGATCAGATGATTAAAGAAAAAGATTTAAAAAACAGTTTAAAACCTGAAGAAAAAGAATCGAACAAAGAGAAACAACCGAAACCCAGAAAGCATTCTCGACTGCTTGATACCAGTCAGCTTCAACAGGATGCACAAGTTAAACGAGCCCTTGATATTCTGATCAGCTATGGAGTTTTCAGCAAATTAAATGGTAGTTAAAAAAAAGGGATCGCCCGAAAAAAAATCTGTGCCAAAAAAGAAACCGGTATCCAGAAAAAAAACAATATCTCAACTATTAAAGAGTCGTCATAAGCCGCTCGTCCTCAATGAGTTAAAAAAAAATTTATTGGGAATTTTAGTTCTTGTTTCCATCTGTCTGACCATTGCCATGGTTGCGGATATTTTTTTTAAGCCGGGTCGGCCGGATCGACCAGACCAACCAGAGCAATCAGATAAGCAAGATTCTGTAACAATTCAAACAAAAGATCAGTTAAAACCCATACCGATTCAAAAGCCTGTAATAGAGAAAAAGCCCAAACCGGTCATTGGTGGTTTAAAAGATAAAATCTCATCAATTCAAAATGGAAACAAACCCATAGAATATGAAGTCTTTAAAGATGTTGACCCGATTATTGTGGACGAACCAAGACCATCGGTAAAAGATAAAACACCTCGGATTGCCATTATCATTGATGATATTGGCTATGATCGGAAAACAGCCATGGCCTTGTTTGAGCTTCATTCCGACATCACATTCTCTGTGCTGCCTTTTTCTCCTTTTGGACGGCAGCTTTCACAAAGACTGCATGCAAAGGGTGCTCAGCTTATGCTTCATTTGCCCATGGAACCTGTGGAATACCCAATAGTAAATCCCGGGCCTGGTGCCATTTTATCGACCATGAGTCCGGATGCTCTTCTGGATCAATTGAAAAAAGATCTTAAAGAGATTCCCCATATTGTCGGGGTGAACAATCATATGGGATCTTTATTGACAGCTCAATCAGAACAGATGAATCAGATCTTTACCATTCTGAAAAAAGAGAATCTTTTTTTCGTGGACTCGCGGACTGCGCCTGAATCCCAGGGAAAAGCATCAGCGAGATTGTTAAAAATCAGATTTGCCTGGCGGGATGTTTTTCTGGATAATTTTCAGGACACAGAATACATCTCAGGGCAGTTTCAGGAATTGGTCAATCGTGCAAAAAAACATGGTACAGCCATTGGGATTGGTCATCCTTATAAGGTCACTCTTGAAACGCTTGCCATACAATTGCCCAAGCTCAAACAAAAGATTAAAATTGTCCGGGTCAGTGAATTGACTCATATTCCACAATAATTATACGGATCATTTACCAGATCATTTATCAGATAGATTTTCTATAATTTTAATCAGTCCTGCCACATCCTAATGATTAATTTTTAAAATTGATTCTTTGCTTTATGTTTTGTTCGAGCAAGGAGAACATCTTCGTGGTTGATTGTATTGTCCTTGTTATAATCTGCCACAAAAGGCAGCTCATTGATCGGGAAGAAAAAGCCTGTAATCAGGTCACCGCTATCGGCTTTAAAGAAGGGAAATTGCAGTACGGGTTTTTTCTTTCCATACCGCATGTTGACAAGGGTCATTTTTTTTTGTTCAGATTTATAGATGGGGTATGAACCCATTATATCTTCAAGGCTGAGTCCGCTTTTAATCGTCCATACTTTATAAAAATAAAACAATCGAGTCTGATCATTTTCCTGGTTATGGACAATTAATGAGGTCCAGTTGTCAGGGGGATGTTCATTTTCCATAATGGTTTTTAGAATCAGTTTTGATTGTTCGATTTCTTGTTTTTGGGTGAAGGTTGCATTCACCCTGTTTAATTGAATTAAAATTTCATCAAAAAATTGGGTATCATGATAAATTGACAGGCCAAATATACTGCCATATACGATTGTGGTCAGAGCGATTAAAGTGATAGAGAATCTTTTCATATTGTTGACGTCATTCCTTAAAGCGGTTTATGGGTTAATTTAAATAAAAGTGTTCATGTTCTATAGTCGATACCAGTCAAAGATGTCAAGGAACCAGGATCAATATTGAAATGCCATGTTGATCATACTCTATCAGCCATCGATTATCTCACGTATTTTTTTGAGTAAAACAGTTAATGAAAGTGGCTTGAAGATAAAATTGACTTGCTCATCAAGTATACCTTTTTTGTGGATGACATCAGCTGTATAACCGCTCATATAAAGTACTTTTACACCGGGATGAAGGTCGGTTATTTTTTCGACTGCTTCTTTTCCGTTGAGCTTGGGCATGACAACGTCCAATAAAATCAGATCAATTTCTTTTGCATATTTAATGAATTGCCGTACTGCATCTTCGCCATCAACAGCCTGGATGACCCGGTATCCTGACTTGGTAAGCGTATCCACGACCAGTTCACGAACATCTTGATTGTCTTCAGCAACAAGTATGGTTTCAAAGCCTTTCTGAAGCTGTTGGGTTTCTCTAAAACTTGCGTCAAGCGTCTCTGTCTTTCCTGAAAAAAGCGGCAGATAAATCTTGAATGTAGTGCCTTTGCCGAGTTCGCTGTAAACCTTGATTTCTCCATTGTGCTGCTTGATAGTGCCGTAAATCATTGAAAGGCCAAGCCCGGTTCCCCTGCCCATTGCTTTTGTTGTAAAGAAAGGCTCAAAAATTTTTTGCTGGGTAACCATGTTCATGCCTTCACCCGTGTCGGAGACTGAAATCAAGGCATAGATGCCCGGGTCGGAAACGTCGCAGGATGATAGATTCTCAACCGTTACTTCCACACGTTTCGTGCTTATCGAAAGCATTCCTCCGCTGGGCATGGCATCGCGGGCATTTGTGGCCAAATTCATGAGGACATGTTCGATCTGGTTGCTGTCGGCAAGAATCGTGAGCGGTTCGTCAACAAAATGGGTAACTAATTCAATATCCTCGCCCAGGGTGCTTCTCAGGATGGACTCGACATTCTGGATGATCAGCTTGAGTTCAACCGGCTTGGTGCTGATAATCTGTTTTCTGCTAAAGGCAAGCAGTCCTTTAATCAGGCTTGCCGCCTTTTCCGAGCAGTCAAGGATATGGTTGAAATACTCCCATCGAGAATCGTCCTCTTCTGTCATTAACTTGATGATCTCGGTATAGCCCATAATAACAGTCAGGATATTGTTAAAATCATGGGCCACACCCCCGGCCAGGGTGCCGATGGCCTCCATTTTCTGGGCCTGCCGAAGCTGGTTTTCAAGATTTTTCTGCAGGCTTATATCTTCCATAACGCCGTCGAGCCATTGGATGCCTCCATTGTCATCATACTGGAGTGTTGTGGTGCATGAAACCGTAATAGGAGTGCCGTCTTTTTTCTTCATGGCGATCTCGCGGTCTTTGACAAAGCCTTTTTTAAACAACTCATCAAGGAAGACCTTACGGTCTTCGGGGTTCTGATAAAGAGAGACAATAGGAACAGCCAAGAACTCCTTGTGCGTATCAAAGCCAAAAAGCGAAACCATAGCTGGATTGGCCTCAAGAAAATTGCCGTGACATAAATCCTTTGAAGATCGGTAAATGCCGATGCGCAGGTTACTGACCAGGGTGTGGTAGTTCTTTTCGCTGGCCAGATAGGCTGCTTTGGCTTTTTTTGTTTTATTCATGTTGACCTGAAGAAAAATCACCAATCCACTCAGAACAAGAAATCCGCCAAGTACGCTCCAGACCGTGTACTTGTTGATGGCATATAACGAGGACGGCTCATTGATAATGGTACTGCCCTGGGGAAGATCCGACGGTTTGATATTGAATCGGGTCATCTGGTTGTAATCAAAAATGTGGCGATTCGGGCTTTCCATGACCACTGGGATTGAATCCGCAGATTCGCCTTTGAGTATTCGATGTGCTATATTGCCTGCCACTCTGCCCTGGTCTATGCCGCTGACCATAAGTCCGCCCACAGCGTGTCCCATGCTGTAGTCCCATGCGACATACACAGGCACTTTTGCCTTGCCTGTAATCAGTTCATTGCTTTCATAATAATCAAAAAAAAGCCCTTTTTGATCGCGGAAAAAAAAGGTGAACAGAACAAGCGCGCCCGGCTTGAGATTGGATACAATGTCTTGAACCTGTCCCATTTCCATGTCGTCAAGTATACTGAATGCTATCTTGTTGTGGTATAGCGGGATGAGTTCCTTGAAATATTCGCTGATCCTCTGCCCTGTTTCAGTGGCATCGGTGATCAAAACCATCTCACGGGTTTTCGGGTGCAAAGCCAGAGCAGTGTCAATGGCCCCTTTCAGATCAGCATCCTCGTTAACGCCTGTAAAGCCTTTTACCTTGCTAAGATATGAAGGTTTGAAAAAATTCACACCGCAAAAAACAACAGGCGAGCCTGAAAACAATATATCCCGGTAATTGAGGAGGAAGAAAAATGCATTGTCGTCGGTGGAGATTATGACATCAAAGTGAATCTTTTTGTATTTCCTTGTATAAATGTCGAAAAGCTGCCTGAAATAGTAATCATCTGCAATTTTCTTTGTATCCATGTACTCAATTTCAATCTGAAAACCCGGCCGAGTCGCTCCCATAATTTCAAGAATACCTTTGTTTTCATCATCAGTCCACTTGTTCCCTTGATTGTAGGAGTGAAGAATCAGCACCCGCTTTTTTGTCTGGCTCCAGGATTCGGCAGGTGCAAAGAGAGTTAAAACAGCCAGGCAGCAAAGAAAAAAGCTGATCAATCTGGCCTTAGGAAAGCAATGATGGACAATGCTTTTTAAAGACGTGGGTAAAATATTTAAGGTCATATGAAACAAAAAATGCATGGAAACTCCTGATTGTTAACCTTTTTTTTAAAAAGATATGACCACAGTCATTTTTTGAAAAATAATTTTAAGTGTAATGGTTTATAGAATATTAATCAACCCTGTGATTGCATAAAAGAATTAAATTACTAGATAAAAAGTTTGAGAAAGCCTAGGAATAAAGCTTATAATAAGTTAGGATTAGGCAAACAAGGTTGAGATTTTATATGGAAAAAACATTATTAAATCACAATGATTTTTTTCATACTTGATGGTGTTAGTCAAGCGTAATGAAGAGGTGATCAGGGCTAACGCACGTAAATAGATAGACAAAAAACAACCTTGTTTACGTTTCACCGATTTTTAGCCATCATTTGATTGACAATTGTTTTTATTTGTGAGTAAGTGTTACTTACCTTATTGACAGCAGCAAAACATTTAAAGGGTTAAACTCCCAAAGGTATGATCCAATGACGCCACCCCAAAATAGCAATCCACCCGGAAGGATCAAGATTATGAAATCTTTTTCCAGTCTTATGGCGCAAAAGGATTTTCATTCCATCACCACAGCCCAGATCGCTAAAAATGCAAAGGTGACCGAAGGGCTGATTTATAAGTATTTTAAAGATAAAAAAGATCTGTTGTATCAGGTGTTAAACGAACATTTTTATTTATTCCAGGCAAAGATTGAGAATCGGATCGCCAATGAGACAAGCTGTATCCGACAATTGGAAGTGATTATTTATACAAGTCTTGAAAGTTATGCCGAGAATCGAATTTTTTCTAAAATTCTCTTGCTTGAAGTCCGCAATTCCCTGGAATTTTTTAAGTCCTGTGCCTATGAAATGGTTCAAAAATATTCCAGAACCATTCTTGACATTATCCAAAAAGGAAAAGCAAATAATGAGCTTCGATCCGATATTGATGCCTATACCTTGCGAAAAGTCATATTGGGATCAATTGAACATGCTTGCATAGGAGAGATTATTTTTGGAAAACAATTAAATGTTGACCAGGTATCTTGTGATATTTTCACTATTATTTTTAACGGAGCCAGTACATAAATGAATAAAACACAGGTTCAAGAACTGATCAACATCCGTCTTGGTGATAGTTCTTCTTCTTTGCATGTCTTGACAGAAGATGAAGCAAAAAAAGTTTTTCAATTGTTTGATATTCCAGTGGTGCCTGAGATCCGGGTTGAAAAAGCAGACCAGGTCATGGATGCCTGTCGCAAGATTGGTTTTCCCGTTGTTTTAAAAGGGATCAGCCAGCAGATCGCTCATAAATCGGAAGCCGGTCTTGTCCGGGTGGGGTTGAACAACGAGGACCAGGTCAAAGAAGCGATCCAGGCAATGAAAAATAGGATCGGGAAAGATAAGATCCGGAAAGATAGAATAGACGCATTTCTGGTTCAGCCGGTTGTGGAAGGGAAAAGAGAATTTGTTGCCGGTATGTTCAAAGACCAGCAATTTGGTCCGGTTATCGTGTTCGGTCTGGGTGGAATATTCACCGAAGCATTGAATGATGTTGTTTTTAAACTGGCACCGCTTGACGATACAGATATCCAGGATATGTTTGAACAATTAAGATCAAAAGCGCTGTTAGGCGCATTCAGGGGTGAAAAAGCGGCAGATAAACAAGGTTTACAAAAATTACTTTTTGGTTTATCTGACATTGCTGCCAATTTTCCGGATATCAAAGAAATAGATATTAACCCTGTGATCATACAGCCTGATGGGGCTCCTATTGCCGTGGATGGTCTGATTGTGCTGGAAAAAAACAAGAAACAAGAAAAAGCCGATCCCGTGGACCTGAAAAAACTTGCGTCGTGTTATTATCCCAATTCCATTGCCTTTGTGGGGGCTTCTGCCACGCCGGGAAAATGGGGGCATATGCTATCGACCAGTACTTTTTCACGAGATTTTAAAGGACAGATTTATCTGGTGAATCCAAAGGGCGGAACCATTGTAGGAAGGCCGGTTTATTCATCTGTTGAGCAGATTGAAGATGATATTGATCTTGCTGTTGTGACGATTCCGGCCAACCGGGTCATGGAATTGATACCCCAGTTAGAAAAGAGAAAAGTAAAAGGCATATTGTTGATTACTTCCGGGTTTAAAGAGATCGGAGATCAGGGTGCTGCATTGGAAAAAGAGGTGGTGTCGGCTGCCCGTAAAGCCGGGATATTGATTCTTGGTCCCAATACCATGGGGATTTGCAATCCCCATGCACAATTTTATTGCACAGCCTCCCATGCCTATCCATTACCGGGATCAACCACTCTGGTCAGTCAGTCCGGAAATATGGGAACCCAGCTGTTAAATTTTGCTGAACAGCAGGATATCGGGATCCGGGCTTTTTCCGGTTCTGGAAATGAAGCAATGGTCACCATTGAAGATTATATGGAAGCCTTTGAAAAGGATGACCTGACAAAAACAGTGGTGCTGTATATTGAAAGTGTTAAAGATGGCCCCAGGTTTTTCCAAAGTGCCAAACGGGTGTCCAATCAAAAACCGGTTGTGGTATTGAAGGGTGGAAGGACCTTTGCGGGTATTAAAGCTGCCACAAGTCATACCGGTGCCATGGCCACGGATGCAAAGATTTTTGATGCCGCCTGCCGGCAGGCAGGTATTATCCAGGTGGATCAGCCAATGGAATTATTAGATTTGTCTGCGGTTTTTTCCTCTTTGCCTCTTCCCAAAGGCAAACGGGTTGCCATCATGACCTTTGGTGGCGGCTGGGGTGTGATTGCCGCTGACTTGTGCGTTGAACACGGGCTTGAAGTCCCTGAACTTTCACAAGAGATAATAGGCCGATTGAATCAGATACTGCCATTGTTCTGGAGTCATGGAAACCCGGTGGATATTGTGGGAGAGGGTGATCCTGATATTCCTAAAACCTGTATGGAAGAACTGATCAAATGGGAAGGAATTGATGCTGTTATCCATCTTGGTATCCATGGTAAAAGAATATTGATTAACAATATGATCAATTCGGCATCTAAGGTTCAGGCAGATCTGGATGCCAAAACGGTTCAATTTTACAAAGATATGGCACTCCAGGTTGAGCTTGACTATATCCGCCATGTGGGTCAACTGACGCAGCGATATAAAAAACCAGTTATAGGGGTGAGCCTGTTGACTGATGAAATCAGCAAGACCTTGTACCGGCTGGAGGATAATGAATACAAAGGGGTATTTTTTTCATCACCGGAACGTGCAGTAAAAGCACTTTCAGGCATGTGCCAGTATACTCAATGGAAAAAAAACTATTTAAACAAATAATTATTTAAATGTGGATGAAGCAACGATATATCCAATAAGAGAGAATGAGAACAGAAAAGGACAACTAATTTTTGGAGGGTAAAATATGCAAGCAAAAGTGACCACATCAACTTTAATTAAAATGAAACAGGAAGGCAAAAAAATCACCGCCTTAACTGCTTATGATTATCCGTTTGCCGGCATGCTGGATCAGGCTGGTATTGAAATTATCCTGGTGGGAGATTCACTGGGTATGGTGGTTCAGGGCAAAGAAACCACTCTGCCGGTAACCATGGATGAAATGATTTATCATACGTCAATGGTATCAAGGGCCTGCAAATTTTCCATGGTGATCGGTGATATGCCATTCATGTCCTACCACGGCAGCCTTGATAAAGCAGTTGAAAATGCTGGCCGGTTTTTAAAACAAGCCGGTGCTGTTGCAGTCAAGCTTGAAGGCGGGGCAGCTGTCTGTCCAGTCATCAATGCCATGTCCAGTGCAGGGATCCCTGTCCAGGCGCATATCGGTTTGACACCACAGTCGGTGCACCAGATGGGCGGATTTAAAGTGCAGCGGGATGAAGAGCGATTGTTAAAGGATGCCAGAGATGTTCAGGCAGCCGGGGCTTTTTCCGTTGTCCTGGAAGGAATACCCTCACCCATATCAGCAAAAATCACAAAGGAGCTATCAATTCCTACCATCGGCATTGGTGCGGGTGCGGAATGTGACGGGCAGATCCTTGTTCTCCATGATATGCTCGGGATCAATGATCGATTTTTGCCTAAGTTTGTTAAAAAATATGCAGACATTGCCTCAATTGCCAGACAGGGTCTTGAAGACTATATCAAAGAAGTAAAGGCAGGGGAATTTCCCTCTGAAGCATATGAATACAAATAAAAAGAAACCAGTGTTTTCCATTGTCGGATGCGGTCGTCTGGGCATATCCCTTGCCGTATTTTTATCAAAGCAGGGATATGTGGCCAAAGCATTTTCAAGTAAAAGTCTTGAGTCAGCTCAAAAAGCATTGGCGTTTGCAGGCTCAGGTACGGTTTACAAAAACCCCTGTGATGCGGTTCAATCAGCTGATATTGTCTTTATTACCACACCGGATACCATTATTGAACCGGTGTGCAGGATGATTTCAGAACATAAAGGATTCAGTAAAAACCAGATTGTTTTTCACCTGTCCGGTGCTTTGCCTTCAAGCATATTGGCATCAGCTCAATCATGCGGCGCTGTCATTGGTTCTATTCACCCGTTGCAGGCATTTGCACCCTATACAAAGGGGCAGGCCTCACAGTTTAAAGGGATCAATATTTCCATTGAAGGCGATGATAGAGCGGTTCAAGCGGGCAAAGCCATTGTAAAGGCTCTGGAGGCGCATTCTTTTACTATTCCCACCCATGCCAAAACCCTTTACCATGCCTCAGCAGTGGTGGCATCAAACTATCTGGTTACCCTGGAACATTTTGCCCTGGAGCTGCTCAAGCAGGCAGACCTGTCTGAACAGGAAGGGTACCGGATTCTGGAACCCCTGATTTTGGGAACCTTGAAAAATATACAATCCCGGGGCAGTGTTAAAGCCCTTACCGGTCCTGTAGCCAGGGGCGACCATGAGATTGTATCGCGCCATATAAAAGATATTGATGCAAAACTGCCGCAGTTTTCAATGCTTTACCGGCTGTTGGGCCGGCACACCCTTGATATTGCGGATCAAAATAGCCAAGAGGGCAATTCGTTGAGCAAACAAGCAAAGCTGGCTTTGGAAACCCTTTTTAAATCTTGAACAAGGTTAAGGGGTTTCCTTGATGGTATCTTTATCTATTTTAAAAACAGGTGGAACAGATTTGGATAACACTGAAAAATAATCAGAGGAAATCAGGATTGGTTTTTATTTTTTTTTAGATCGGCAAATGAAATTAATTTTGTTTGTTTTTCAGGCTTCTGAAATTTTGTATAAACATCTTTTCTATTTGCCACTCTGACAACCAGGATCATTAATTCATAATCTTGTATATCTGCAATGATTCTGAAATTCCCAACTCTAAATTTCCAAAACTCTTTTAAATTTTTCTTGAGCGGTATTGCTAATGTTCTTGGGTTTTCCAGGGAAAGAACCTCTTTTTCTAAAAAATCTAATAGAGTCTTGGCATCCTTTTTATCAAGCCGTTTTAGTTCTTTCTTTATTTTTGGTATGAATTTAATCGTCCAGGTCAAGCGCTGTTCTCATCTCATCTAAGGTTAAAGCAGCTTCGCCACTTTTTTTAAATTCTTCAAGCGCTGACTCTGCAAGATAAATGTCTTCCAATTCATCAAAATGCCTTAAAAACAGCTCTTTTACATAAAAAGCTTTTGGTCTGTTTGTCTTTTCGGCCAAAAAATTAAGCCGATTTGCCATAGACTCCGGCAACCTTACTGATAACATTTTCTATCTCCCTGTCTTGTGTAATCATCTTTAATGAACGATTTGTATTATATGTAATACAGGTATGACAAAAAATCAAGCTTTTTAAATCTTGAATAAGGTTAAGGGGTTTCCTTTCTTTTCACGCTCTTTGTTGGCAGCTTCAAGGTTTGTCCGGCTGGATATGACAGCTGTTCCTTTCAGGCTGTCATCCACTATGAAATATTTTTGGGCAATGGTCTGGATCTTTTGTTTGTCCAGTCCGAGCAGGGCATCTTTATACCGGCAGCGGATATCATCGTCCAGTTTTATGATATTCCTGTAAAAGGCTTTCATGGCTGCAGGGCCCGGTGTTTCCGGTTTGTCAATTTCTGAACAGACTTGCAGAATAGCTTCTTTGATGTCTGTCTGGGAATAGTCTCCGCTGATGATGAAATCGCAGGATTTTTTATAAATATCCAGGGTTCGGTTGATATGTGGGTCACGATATGAGGCAAATGAAAAAAGACCTTCTTCGGAATTGTACATGGCAAAGCCACCATATGCGCCCCCCTTTTCTCTTATTTCACGATGAAGGTACAAAGATCGCAATAATTTGCTGATCACGGAAAGTCCAGGGGAATCTGTGTGGTTAATTCGAACGGTTTTAAAAGATTGACCCACAAAAGAGACAGAGGTGTTGGTATACCAGCCATCAAATGGAATTCGTTCATCAAAGGATATGTCAGGACTGAAAAAAGAGCTGGGACCGTTTTCAGGCAGGCTGTCATGGATGCTTGTGACCTGTTTTTCCGCCGCAATAATAGCGTCTTTTCCACCAATCAGAGCGGGTTTTAAATTGTTCTTTTTCAGGACGGATTGGGCAATCCGGCAAAACTGGTTCGAGAGGTTGTCAAGAATCTGGTCAGGATCTTTGGCAGTCGTAAATTGTTCAGTGAGTTTTTTAATCATCTGGTATTGGGCAATGCCATGCCAGAGTTCATTGATATAACTGGTTTTTGTTAAATACATGGAGGCAAGGGAAACCGCATACCGGTGTCCGGCTGAAACAATAGAGGCTTCCATACCGGCCTGGTATTGAAGTAACAGGCTTTTAAGTCGTTTAAAATCTTTAAAATTGTATTCTTCAATAAATTCTTTGACCAGATCGAATAATGGATCAATGTTTCGATCAAGCGCCTTTCCCTGAAGGGCAAGAAAACAATGAGATTCAGCTTCTTTTGAAAAATAAGACCCGGAAAACGGAGTAATTGAAATTCCGCCGGTATAAAGATCTAAAAGTTCAGCCATTTTGTCGTAGCTGTTTTTCTTTGTCCCGGTATTTGTAAATGATTTACAAAAAATAGGTACAAGATCGAACAGATCTGTTGGAATCGTGCCGCCGCCAGTAGGGCAGGTAAAATAGAGAATGCCTGAGGTGGCCTTGTCGTAACAGGTGGAAAAATCTACGTCTTTAATGGTATCCGGCAGGATAATTTCCATTCCCAATGGTACGTCTGCAAGCTCAAGAGTGGGTAGAGCAGAAAGATCTTCTTCTTTTTCCTGGAGCTTTTCTAGAATTTTGGCATCTTTTTGTATCTGCTCAAGCGCATTGGCAGACAAACCCTTTAAAATCCTGGCCAGATCTTTTTGCGTTTTATCAACTTCTTTTTGCTCAAGCTCGGCATCCGGCTCAAGGATAAAAAGCACCCAATGAGGATTGTCTATGAAATATTGTTTTAATTTGTTTTCAAGAAAATTACCGGCTTTTAATTTTGTTTTGAGACGATCCAAATCTTTATCTATATTGATGCAGGACAATGGGTCTCCATCATGGATGACGGTGCTGACACACGAGAGCAACAGTTTAATCCCAAACGGGTAGGGTGTGTTGGTTATTTCTTTTCTATCAAATTCAATCTGGTGGATGGCCGAATCAATCAGGCTCTGATCAATACCATTATCTGCCAGGGCTTGAATGGTGGAAAAGACGATCTCTTCTACTTGCTTGGCACTTCTTTTTGTAATATCTTTTAAGCCACAAGAAAACAGGGTGTCTCTATTGTCCGGGTCAAATCCGGTGGAGTCTGACAGGGCAGAGCCCAGATTGGACTCAATAAGTGCTTTTCTCAAAGGGGATGCTGAATTACCCAAAAGGATCTGTTCTAAAATTGTCAGGACAAGGACCTCAAAGGAATCCTGGATATCACAGGTCAGCCAGGCCACACAGGCCTGATATTTTTTGTCTGCATCTTCCGGATCAGCATAGGCATATCCTTGTGTCACCTGTCGGGGAATATCCCATCTGGGTTGGGACGGCACCTGTGAATCAACCTTTAAATACTCAAAATGATCCAGCACTCTTTTGCTGATATAAGATAAGGTCTCTTCAAGGGGTAGATTGCCATAGGTATAAAAATAAGCATTGGAAGGATGATAATATCGGGCATGAAAATCTTTAAGGCCTTTCCAGGTCAGTTGCGGGATATCTGACGGTTCTCCGCCTGAATTATTGCGATAGGTGGTATCCGGGTAAAGAGCGGTCAATAATGATCGTCCCAAAACTTGCCCTGGTGAAGACATGGCCCCTTTCATCTCGTTATAGACAACACCCTTGTATTCTAATACCTGTGTGTTTTCTTCAGTTGTAACGACTTCCAGGCGGTGCCCCTCCTGTTTGAAACTGAGTTCATCAATATTTGGGAAAAATGCCGCATCAAGATAGACATTCATTAAATTATAGTAATCTTTTGGATTTTGTGTGGCAAACGGATACATGGTCCAGTCAGATGCTGTAAGCGCATTCATAAAGGTTGCCAGACTTCGTTTGATCATTGAAAAAAACGGATCACGGACATCAAATTTTTTTGATCCGCAAAGGACGGTATGCTCAAGGATATGGGCAACACCTGTAGAATCAGTGGGGACGGTTCTGAAAAAGACACCAAAGGTGTTTTCCTTGTCTTTGTTCAGAACATGGATATGGCGGGTTTTTGTCTTGATATGTTCCAGTTGAATCATTTTTGAATCAATGGTTTCAAGTTTTGTCACATCTTTTATAATATATCCGCACAAATCCTGGCCGGGTTGAAAATCAGCTTTTTTCATGAATGAAGTTTTTCCTTTACACTTTTTTATAGATGCCGCGTTTAACACGCACTATCTTTTTAATCTTGTCCAGTCTGAAAATAATATTTCTCAGCTTTTTATCATCAAATCCGGTTGCTGCTTTAATTGTTTTAAAATCAGTCCCTTTGGGATGATTGGCAATCACATCAAGCACAATGGAAGAAGCAGATTTTCGTCTGCCTGAAACCGCTTCGCCTTGTTGCCCTGCTACCGGCTTTCCCTGATAAAGTAATTGTTCAAGCTTGTCAAGCCTGCCGTGTAAAAGATTTATATCTTCTTTGGTGGGAATATCAAGTCGGGATAAGAATAAGTTAATTAAATTTTCCCAGTTGTTTCCATTTTTTGATGAATCTGCCATAAGCGGCCTCCTGATAAAAAGTTTGATTATTCGCGGTTTTATTTAAAACAAAAAAAGACATCGCCCGGTCGCCGCCACTGTCCTTGCGGAAACCCTTAAAAAGTATCTGCCTCTATTGATAGTTGAATCTATTTTCCGGTTGAAGTATATTGTTATAAAAATACTTGTCTGACAAATCATTGTCAAGGAGTAATTTTTTATAAGGTTTATATTAGGAATATGATGAGTAATCAAGTGATCGTTGTCAGGCATGGTTGCTTATGTTTTAACCAAACGATCTGTATCGGGTTACGGGTCGCCTCACAATACAAATAAAGGCATTCATGACACATCCCGGACAATTGTTAAAAGAAAATAAATTATACGCGGGAAAGGAATTGGGACAAAATTTTTTAACCGATCCCAGTACGGCCAGAATGATTGTGGCGAAAACCGGTATATCCAAACAGACCCATGTGCTGGAAATCGGCCCGGGCCTGGGAGCGCTCACAATTCATATCGCACAACTATCAGACAATGTCACAGTGGTTGAAAAAGACGTTCGACTCATTCCTCTTTTAGAACAGCAGCTTGAAAACCAAGGCATCACCAATGTCAGGATTATTAATAAAGATATCCTGAAGTTTGACATCAGCCGGCTTGTACAGGATAAAAAACTTGTGGTCATTGGAAACCTGCCGTATAATATATCGTCACAGATTATATTTAAGCTGGTCAAAGAAAGAGACTTGGTTGAAAAGGCTTATCTGATGTTTCAAAAAGAGCTGGCCGCAAGAATCGTTGCATCACCCGGGGGTCGGGATTATTCAAGACTGGCTGCTGTGGTTCAGTATGCGGCTTGCGTGGATTTCGTGGCCCATATCGGACCGTCGAATTTTTTTCCAAAACCAGACGTGGAGTCCACGATTTTAAGGTTTGATTTTTTCAAAAAAAGGGATTTTACCCCTGAACAGGAAATCGTTTTATTTAATGTAATTAAGGCTGCTTTTTCAAAACGACGAAAATCATTAAAGAATTCAATGGCAGATGGCGAATTTAAATATGATAAGCAGATGATTGTTCATGCGCTGGAAACCGCTGGAATCGACCCTGCCAGACGGGCAGAAACATTGTCTGTGGAAGAATTCAAATCCCTTGGCCAGGCAGTATGGACAACAATTGAGGATGATATAAAATGAGCAATAGGATCTCCATAGATAATCTGATCGAAATTGTTCGCTCCGGCGGGCAGGTTAAAACCGGTGTGGATGTATACAATGCAAAGGGAACCCTGCTGTTGGAAAAAGATATAATCGTTAAAAAGGAAAAAATTCTTGAAGTCATAAAAGAGAATGGCATTAATTTCCTCCCTATTGACCCAGCGTTGAACGGCGGCTTCTGGGACAAAGACGGCAATGAGATTAAAGTGGATACTGACGGAATGCTTGAGTATGATGAGTCAAAACCAAAATCAAAAAAAAGATCATTCTCTGAAACTGATATATCACAATTTGATATTGACAGCCTTTTTGAAGATGATGCCCAGGGAATAGATATTGATGATGAAAAGACAATCTATCCGGATTCGGCAACCAATGAAATTCAAATGCGGTTAATTGAAATTGAAGAGATCCAGAAACGGGCCATTGAAAAATATAATGGTGCAAAACAAACCATTAAAAAAGTGCTGAATGATATCAAAGAAACCGGCGGTGAATTTGATATTGACGAAGTCGAGCACAATGTCTCGGACCTGGTTGATTTTCTTGTTGTGGCGGATAACCCATTCTCTTATCTGACCCAGGAAATTATTTCGTATGATGATTACCTGTACAACCACTCCATTAATGTCTGTGCCATTGGAACGGCTGTGGTCAACCTGTTTAACACGCATTTTTCAAATTTTGTTGATGACCTGATCAAAGGCGAAGTGACAAACAATACCACTGCGACAAAAGAGGAGAAAAAGAAACCGGATAATTCATATACGTGTTATTATAAAGATGAACTCAGCGATATTGCACTGGGATTTTTCCTGCATGATATTGGAAAAATTTTGGTTGATGATAAAGTGTTGAATAAAGAAGGCCGATTGACGGAAAACGAATTTAATCTGGTCAGAAAACATTCCTATAAACACGGGATAGATCTGTTAGACCGGAATCATATGAAAAATGCAATGATCAGAAATATCGTTAAAAACCATCACTCTCCTCTTTTTGAAGCAGAAGAAAGATGTTATCCCCTTGATAAAAAACATCATCAGATTCCGGTCTATGTAAGAATTTGTAAACTGGCTGATATCTATGATGCCATGACATCCCGCAGGTGTTACAAAGAGGCGGTAAACCCCATTAATGTGGTCACTCAATTATTCAGGACCTATGCTAAAAAAGATACCATGCTCCAGCATATTCTGCATTCTTTTGTTAAAAGCATTGGTATTTACCCACCAGGCAGTATCGTGTTTTTAAAAAACGGCCAGATGGCCTATGTGCTTGAAAGTGACGGGCCGCTGGTCATTCCTTTTACAGATAAACAGTCCAATACCTTGAGATCAAAGCCGGATCCCATAAAAATCACTGGCTCTGAAACAGATGATTCAAAAATGGTGGATAACAGCCGGAGTGTGAAAACACCCAAAGACGTTTATGATATGCTTCCTTCTTATATTAAAAAAATAACTAAGCACCCCTGACCCTGAATAGCCCTTCAATGGATTTTGTCTTGTCACCAGGAATTGACAACTCCCTTGTGATTGTTTAATACATCAGTTTGCAGACTATATTATTTGGACAGAAAGGACGGTTTATGATCAGAGCAAATGAAAATTATAGCAAATTAAAAGCATCTTATCTTTTTTCAGATATTGCCAAAAGAGTGAATGAATATCAAAAATTAAATCCTGAAGCCAATATCATCCGATTGGGGATAGGTGATGTGACAATGGCACTTGTGCCTTCGGTTATCAAGGGGTTTCACCAGGGTGTGGATGAAATGGCGAATAATGCCTCATTCAAAGGATACGGCCCGGAACAGGGATATGAATTTTTAAGAGAACTCATTGCCGAAAATGATTTCAAGAACCGGGGCGCTGATATTGCTGCTGATGAGATCTTTGTCAGTGACGGGGCAAAATGTGACACTGGAAATTTTCAGGAATTATTTGCCAAAGATATCAAGGTGGCCATACCTGATCCGGTCTATCCGGTTTATCTGGACACCAACGTCATGGCCGGTCGGACAGGTGAGTTTGAAGACGGCAGATATCAAGGCATTGTTTACATGGATTGTTTAAAGGAAAATGGCTTTTTACCCGAGCTTCCCAAAGAAGATGTGGATTTGATTTATCTGTGTTTTCCCAACAATCCAACAGGCACCACAGCAACAAAAGAACAACTTAAAACCTGGGTGGATTATGCACGGACAAAAAAAGCATTGATCCTGTTTGATGCGGCATATGAATCTTTTATCCGGGATGAGTCCCTTCCGAAAAGTATTTATGAAATTGATGGTGCCAAAGAAGTGGCGGTTGAATTCAGAAGTTTTTCAAAGACAGCAGGGTTTACCGGCACACGGTGCGGATTCACGGTTGTCCCCAAAGAATGCATGATTTATAACTCAAAAGGTAAGACAGTATCGCTCCATGCCATGTGGAACCGCAGGCACACCACAAAATTCAACGGGGTATCCTATCCTGTACAAAAAGCTGCCCAGGCTGTTTATTCTGAAGAAGGAAAGGCCCAGGTCAAAGACCAGGTTGCTTATTATTTGAACAATGCAGATCTTATTTGTAAGACAATTGAATCGCTTGGATTTGATTATGTGGGTGGACAAAATTCACCCTATATCTGGATCGATGGAGACGGCAGGGATTCCTGGGACTTTTTTGATATGCTGTTAACCAAAGCATCTGTGGTTTGTACTCCTGGCGGCGGATTCGGCAAGTGCGGACAAAATTATATCCGTATCAGTGCATTTAATAGTTTCGAAAATGTTGGTTTGGCCATGGACCGGTTGAAAGCCGCTTTAAAATGAACCATTTTTTCAAAGTAAAAAGTCTTGACGAGGTATTGAAACTCACTTGTGAATTTTCACCCATCGCATCTGAGACCATTGAGGTTGCCAATGCATTTTCAAGGATTCTTGCTCAAGATATTCGATCATCATCAGATATGCCCGGGTTCAGACGGTCCACCATGGATGGATATGCCGTGGCTGCATCATCCACGTTCGGGGCATCTGAATCCAACCCGGCCTGGCTGGAAATCGCCGGCACCATTCTCATGGGAGATGTCCCTGATTTTAAAATCGGTCCGGGACAAGCAGTCAGGATTTCAACCGGCGGTATGCTGCCTGAAGGGGCCAATGCCGTGGTGATGGTGGAACATACAGAAGCAATTGATGACCAATCCGTGGAAATCTATAAAAGCGTGGCCCCGCTGCAAAATGTCATTGATGCATCAGAGGATTTTGCAAAAAAAGAACAGGTCCTGGCCCGGGGCACCTTTATCCGGCCGCAGGAACAAGGACTTATAGCGGGCCTCGGAATTGAACACATTGAGGTTTACCAGCGGCCCAAAGTCGGTATTATCTCAACCGGTGATGAAATTATTCCCATCGACCAAACGCCTGTGCCCGGTAAAATCAGGGATATTAATTCCTATGCGTTATCCGGTTTTATTTGTGAAGCCCATGCTGACCCCGTCTGTTATGGTATTGTAAAGGATGATCCAAAGGCTTTGAAAGCCAGTGTTGAACGAGCCGTCAAAGAAACAGACATGGTGTTGATTTCAGGTGGCAGTTCAGTGGGAACCAAAGACTATACCATTGATGTATTATCCAGCCTTCCTGATACAAAAATAAGAGTGCATGGTATTTCTGTGAGTCCGGGCAAGCCAACCATCCTGGCAAAATCTAAAAATATACCAATATGGGGAATACCCGGACAGGTGACTTCAGCCATGGTTGTGGTTAAAATTGCAGTCATTCCATTTCTGGATCGACTAAAAGGATTAATCAATCTTGATCGATTGGACCGACTCACTATCGTCCCGGCGCGATTGAGCCGGAATGTTTCTTCTACCCAGGGTAGAAGAGACTTTGTAAGAGTCAAGCTGACAAAAGAGGATGGCCGGTTAATAGCCACACCCATTTTGGGAAAATCAGGTTTGATCCGGACCATGATTCATGCCAACGGCCTTCTTGAGATCAGTGATGATTTGGAAGGCCTTGAAAAAGATACTCAGGTCGATATTATACTTTTATAAAAAAAGGCAAAATATGAATATCAAACGAAACGTCTATCTTGATCTAAAAAGCATTAAAGAGGCACAAGATATCCTCTTTACAAATTTTGCTCATTGGTTGACACAGACTCAAACCCTTAATGTGGTTGATGCCAAGGACAGAGTCCTGGCAGAACCTGCGATTGCTTCTATTTCATCCCCTAATTTTCACGCATCAGCCATGGATGGTATTGCCGTGGATGCATTCACCACCTTTGGGGCCAGTGAAGATTCTCCCATTGGGCTTGTACCCAATCAAAACGCATTCTGGGTCAATACCGGTCATCTCATGCCTGAAGGAACCAATGCAGTGATCATGATCGAACACTTGAACATCATTGATGAGAATTGTGTACAGATCCAAGCACCTGTTGTTCCATGGCAGCATGTCCGTAAAATGGGAGAAGACATTGTAGCCACCAAACTGCTGTTTACCCAGGGGCACAGGATCACAGCGTATAGCTTGGGGGCATTGCTTTCCTGTGGTATATTCAAAGTTAAGGTGTATAAAAAACCAAAGGTTCTGATTATTCCAACAGGTTCAGAGCTGATTCAATGGGATCAGGTCCAAATGGACACACTTGAACCCGGTAAGGTGATAGAATCCAATTCTGCGGTTCTGGGCGGACTGTGTGAAGATCACGGTGCCGAATTTGACTGCCACCCTATGCTTGAAGACAGCCTTGAAGGTATCAGGGAAGCAGTTAAATCAGCAGCCTCAAAGACATGTCATTCCGGAGCCGATGATCAAAACCCAAATGACCAAAAACAAGATGACCGGAAACAATACGACCAAAAAGAATATGATATGATCTGTATTATCGGGGGGTCTTCGGCCGGGTCCAAGGATTTTGCAAAACCGGTTATTGAATCTTTAGGCCAGGTCTATGTCCACGGCGTGGCCATGATGCCTGGAAAACCGGTTCTGTTTGGAAAGGTGTCTGGTATCCCTGTTTTTGGTATCCCTGGTTACCCGGTCGCAGCCATTGTTGCCTTTGAACAATTTGCCGGGCCATTGTTGTTACGCATGCAGAAACGGTCGCCAAAAGAGCAGAGAACTGCCATGGTATCACCGGCAAGGAAGATGACGTCAAAACTGGGCCAGGAAGAATTTGTCAGGGTAAAAATCGGTTCAGTGGACGGCAAATTGGTTTCTTCCCAGCTGCCCAGGGGATCGGGCAGTATCAGCACGCTGATTGAAGCAGACGGTATTTTGAGTATCCCGAAAAATGTTGAGGGTATATCAGAAAAAGAACAGACCAGAGCCCGCCTGCTTCGACCCTTGTCAGCCATTGAAAATACATTGGTGATTACAGGGTCTCATGATAATACCCTGGATATACTTGCCGATCAGATTAAACAGGTGAATTCAGACGTCAGCCTTTCATCCACCCATGTCGGCTCCATGGGCGGTTTGATGGCCATTAAAAAAGGGGCCTGCCATTTGGCCGGCTCACATTTGCTTGATCCTGAAGATGGAAGCTATAATATTTCGTACATTAAAAAATACCTGCCTGACCACAAAGTATGGGTCATTCATCTGGTTATGAGAGACCAGGGATTGATCCTGCCTAAAAACAATCCCAAAAAGATTCAATCCATCAAGGATTTACAAACAAAAGATATAGTATTTATCAACCGTCAGCCCGGATCGGGTACACGGGTTTTATTTGATTATCAGCTCTCGCAGATGGGGGTATCGCCTGATGCCATCAACGGGTATGAAAATGATGAATATACCCATTTGTCTGTGGCAGTGGCTGTTCTTTCAGGTCGTGCTGATGCCGGCCTAGGCATCCTGGCCGCAGCCCGGGCCCTTGATCTTGATTTTATTCCTGTTGTCACTGAAAGCTATGATCTGGTTATCCCGGATCGGTTTTATCAGACACAAAAAGTTCAGGTCCTGATGGATACCATTCATTCAGCATGTTTTCAAAAACGGGTGGCTGATCTGGGAGGATACAGCACGCATAAGACCGGTCAGATTATTTATACGTCCTGATTTTATTGGCAAGCTCAATAAAAAAACAGCCACAAAGAAAATTTTACTATTCTTTGTGGCTGTTAACTATTTACCTGTATCTATTTACCTGTATCTATCTTATTTGATCGGTTGAATTTCAACTCTTCGGTTCATGGCCCGACCGGATGCTGAGTCGTTTGACGCAATCGGTTTGTTGAAGCCAAAACCCTTGGTTGTCATGCGGCTCAGAACAATGCCTTCGCTGTTGAGATAGGTTTTAACTGCATTGGCTCGTCTTAGGGACAGGTCTTTGTTGTATGCTTCAGTACCCCGGTTGTCACAGTGGCCATGAAGTTCGACATTCATTTTATCGTTCTTTTTTAATACGTTAGCCGCACTCTTGAGTAAAGGATAGGCTTCCGGTTTAATCACATCCTGGTTAAAATCGAAAAGAACATTTTCAAGAATCCAGCATCCGACTGAATTTACCTTGGCACCCATGGGAGTGTTGGGGCATTGGTCAGCATTATCTGTAATCCCATCATTGTCAGTATCTTTCATCATTGAACCGGGGCCTGCGTTAAGAAAAGCCTTTTGTACAAAATTGGCCATACCTTCATTGGTTAGAAGGTCGGTTGCATTAGAAAGGAATCCGCATTTTCCTATTGTTTCAATGGCTTTAAGCAAGGATTCACCTTTGGGGTCATTGCCCACAAGGATGGGATAAAAGCACATGGAATCGCCATATTCGGCTTTCAATTTTTTCGCAGAAGCGATGATATCTCCGGGTAGATCAAGGCCGTCCGTAATAAAAAGCACAGCTTTTTTACCTTTTTTAAAACCGGAAAAATCATCAATGGCAGCATCAATGGCTTTAAACATCGGGCTGGGTCCGCCGGCTTCCGTAACTTTATCTAAGCCTGCTTGAAGTCCGGCTGTATTGTATTTGGTCATGCCGAAGAAGAGCTTTGTATCCTCTCTGGTTACTTTTTCAGAATGGCCGAATGATCTTAATCCGGCAATCTGGGAAAGCTCGGGCAAAGTGGCATTCATTCGTTCAACCACGGCCTTGGCAACTTGAAACTTGTTATAGTCGCCTGAATCGTGCCTCATGGAGCTTGAAGCATCAAAAAGGATGAGGAAACTATCCACCTTGGAGGTAATCTTGTTTTTGTCAAATGTCAGTGCGTTAAACGATGGCAGGGGCGTCATTTTTGTTGTGGCACATCCAAATAAAAAAAGGAAGGCGGAAAATACTAATAAAGCTTTTGTAAAAAGTTTCATGTGGCTATCTCCTTTGGTTGTGTTAGGCTATACTGATGTTTATAAGTGTAATTTAAAATGTATTTTTTATTTTTACAGGATAATGAGCCTGAAATCAACCCTCTTTTAATATAATTACTACCCCCAAAATCTTAGGCCAAGTATAATAAAGGCAAGGTTTTGTATATCAAGATCAGGGAATCATGGAATGAAGGTTAGGGTTTATCAATCAATAGAGAATCATTTTTATTACGGGTGTAGCTCTTTTTTTAACGCATGAGCAAGGTTTTTTATGGTGTATGGCTTTCTAATATATTGGCCGGCACCTATCCGCAGGGCCTCTTTGACCCGGTCGCTTTCTGAAAACCCGCTGGCAATGATGGCTTTTTGTGAAGGATTGATGGCCAGGATCTTCTGATAGGTTTCCAGACCATCCATTCCCGGCTCCATTTTCATGTCCAGCAGCAGCAGATCAGGTATATAATTTTCCAGTAATGAAACTGCTTTTTCTCCGGTTGCGACGGTAATGGCATGATACCCTAAAAGTTCCAATACATCCCGGGCGATTTTGCGTTGCTCTTTAATATCATCAATGACCAGGATGGATTCATTATTCCCTTTAAAGTCATCAATGTTAAAGTTGCCAGCCTCTTGTCTGATTTCTTCCCGCGTAGCTGGAAAACAGACTTCAAAAATACTCCCCTTTGTTTTACGGCCCCTGACTTCAATATATCCGTGGTGATCCTTTACTGAATTCCAGACCACTGACAGGCCGAGTCCTGATCCGCTTCGACCCATATGCTTTTTAGTGAAGAAGGGTTCAAAAATCTGGTTCATGAATGGTTCCGGTATGCCGGCGCCATTATCTGTCACCTTTAATACCACATAGTCTCCTTCAAGGATGGTATCATTGCCACTTAGAGAAAAATCGATATACTGGTTATAGGTCTCAACAAGTATGACGCCTGCATCTGCATCATCCACTGACTCGGCAGCATTGATCACAAGATTCATAATAATTTTTGTGATATGGGCAGGTGATCCTTTTATGTTTAAGAGATCAGGGTCAAAATTTGTATTGAATACTACCATTGGAAAATCAGAAACCAGTCGCTTGTGAGCGGTACTGTGAAAGTATTCATGAGCAATGCGGTTCAGGTTGGTTACCTGTTCCATGGAAACCCCCCGTCTGGTCAGTGTCAACAGGTCCTGAACAATATCGGCCGCTTTAAGCCCGGATTCAAGCATGAAGGTGATGGGTTCGGTCAGGGGGCTGTCCTTTTCCAACTGCATTAACAAAAGTTCCGGATAGCTGACCAGCCCGGAAAGAATATTGTTCAGATCATGGGCAACACCACCGGCAAGGGTTCCGATAAGCTCCATTTTTTCAGCCCTGATAAGTTTTTCTTCCAGCTCTTTTACATGGGATATATCCCGTGAAAAATAAAGAATAGCCGGTTGGTCTTCCCAGAGAATTCGGGCGGCATTGATCTGGATATGGATTGTATCTCCATTTTTGCTGATGGCTTTAAATGAATATGTTGAGGGTATGTCTTCCCCTTTGAGCCGTCTGAAATAGTTCTCTTTGACAAGATCCCGGTCATCCGGGTGGATCAGTTCGCCAAACGGGGTATTTTTAAGTTCATCAATGGTATACCCTGATATTTGCGCTGTTTTTTGGTTGGCAAATTTGAGCATCCCGTCCTGGATGATATAAATGGCATCATTGGCATTTTCAACCAGTATTTGATACCGTTCTTTTTCTTCATGGATCTTGTTTTCAAGCGCCAGGCGTTCTTCTTCCAGTGAAAGGGAAGCCGCCAGGGTCTGGATACAATGGATATCATCATTGATAAACTCTCTTTTTTTTGTATCCACAATGCAAAGAGAGCCAATGACCTGGTCGTTGCATTTTACAGGAAAGCCAAGATAGGATTTTAAATTATATTTTTGCACATATGGATCGGAAATATAAAAATCAGTGGTCTTGATATCCTCAATAACCACGGGTTTATTCTCGCCCTTTATGGTCGCTTCCCAGCAGATGTGGCCCGTTGGATCACAGGTCTTGTCAAGGTCGTCGGGCAGATTCTTCCCGGCCCAGACCACGAGTGATTTTTGCTGGTCATCAATCCGGTTATACAAAGAGCATGCACAATCAAAAATATCGCAGGTCTGTTCTAAAATGATATCAATATTTTTTTTGCAATCCGTACCCAGAAGATGAAAGATTTGAGCCATTTTAGCTAATTTAGTACTGGAATCCGGTATATTGAGCTCAGTTCGAAAATTTTCCATATGCTGATATTTTTCCTTAAAAGGTGTATAAAATGTTGTATGGTGAAATGTTTTCCAGTTCAAGTCTTTTTTTTAATATCTTGCAATTTAAGGCCAACAATTATATACGAATGCTGTTTGTTTACCTTAATTTATATAGAAGAAAATGATATTAAAACATGGAAGTTTATCAGGGAATTGTTCTTGGTATTGTGCAGGGACTGACCGAGTTTTTACCGGTGAGCAGTTCAGGACATCTGGTGCTTGGTCAAACGCTTTTCGGATTTACCGAATCCCAGCTGATTTTTGATATCAGTGTCCATGTGGGAACACTTCTGGCGGTTTTTGTTGTTTATTTTAAAGATATCCTTGCCATATTGTCATCAACAGGCAGCTTTCTTTCTAAGATATTCACTGGTCAGGCCACAGCCGTTATTATCAAAGAAGATAAACATCTAAAGATGGCCGGCATGATCATTATTGGTTCGATTCCCACAGCCGTTATCGGCCTTTTATTGAAAAAAATTGAGCATATTTTGTTTACATCCACCCTTCTTGTAGGGTTCATGCTGATTTTAACCGGGACCATACTCTGGCTGTCCCGTCGGTATTATTATGTTGATGAGAATCAAATTTCAAAATATGGGGTTAAAGAAGCCGGAGTTATTGGAATCGTTCAGGGACTGGCCGTTATTCCGGGTATTTCAAGATCCGGAAGCACCATTGCTGCCGGCATGTTCATGGGATTGGACAGGCCCACTGCAGCCAGGTTTTCTTTTCTTTTATCCATCCCTGCCATTGTCGGAGCAGAGCTGTTGGGTGTAAAAGAGATGATGGAAACCGGGGCCAAACTGGATGCTGCAACAATGATTGCAACGTTGGCATCCTTTATTACCGGACTGATTGCGTTAAAAATACTGATTCAACTGGTTCATTCGGGCAGGTTCCACCTTTTTGCTCCTTATTGCTGGTTCGTAGGGGCAGTGGTTCTTGTATCAAATATAGTTTAAAGGAGGGATTATGAATCCTGGAATTTTTAGAGAATATGACATCCGAGGCGTTGTCGGCGCTGATATTATAGAAGCAGATGTGGTCGACATTGGTAAAGCTTACGGCAGTTTGTTAAATCAGCAGAATAAAAAGATGGTTTCTGTGGGTCGAGATTGTCGCAGGACATCTGAAAAATTTTCACAATTGTTTATTGAAGGACTCATTTCCACAGGGTGCGATGTCATTGATATCGGCACCTGTCCTACGCCCGTGCTCTATTTTTCAATACAGCACCTCAACCTTGAGGGGGGTGCCATGATTACTGCCAGCCATAATCCACCCGAATACAACGGGTTCAAGCTTATGAGCGGCCTGGATTCCATTCACGGCCAGGGATTGCAGGAAATACGCAAAATTATTGAAGAAAATATTTTTGTTCAGGGCAAAGGCAGTGTGAGTAAAAAAGATGCGATCACACCCTATATGGAATATATCGTTGATAATATTGATATTAAAAAACCAATTAAAGTCGGCATTGACGCAGGTAACGGCACGGGCGGGATGACGGCTCTTCCAGTGTTAAAACGCCTGGGTTGTGAAATTCATGATATTTATTGTGACCTGGATGGAAATTTTCCCAACCATGAAGCTGATCCCACCCAGAAAAAGAACCTGCTTGATTTGATTAAACTGGTGAAAGAAAAGAATCTGGACCTGGGTGTGGGCTATGATGGGGATGCAGACCGGATTGGTGTGGTGGATAAAAACGGTGAGGTCATTTATGGAGATCAGCTCATGGTTATTTATTCCAGAGAAATTCTTGAACGTGACCCCGGGGCCACCTTTATATCGGAAGTCAAATGCTCCATGGTGATGTACGATGATATCAGAAAACATGGTGGTAATGCCATTATGTGGCGCACAGGCCATTCTTTGATCAAACAAAAGATGAAAGAAGAAGATGCTGCCCTTGCCGGTGAAATGAGCGGGCATATGTTTTTTAAGGACCGCTATCTCGGGTTTGATGATGCCCTGTATGCCACCTGCCGTTTGCTTGAAATCATGGCCAGCACAGGCAAAGGTGTGGATGAATTGATTGCTGATCTGCCCAAGACCTATACGACTCCTGAGATCCGGGTGGATTGCCCGGACGATATAAAATTTGGTGTGGTAGAAAAGATTGTGGCCTATTTTAGGGCCAGACAGGAAGTGATCGATATTGACGGGTTACGGGCTGTTTATGATGATGGATGGGGGCTTGTCCGGGCATCCAACACTCAGCCGGCCTTAGTCCTTCGGTTTGAAGCATTGACCGAACCCAGACTTTTGGAAATAAGAAATGAGATAGAATCAGTATTAAAAAGTATTATAGAGGAGACTAAATAAGACTTTAAATTCTTATTGATATATAATTTATGGAGTTATCCACACCCCAGCAGGATGCAGTCAACCACACTGGGTCCCCGGCACTTGTTGTCGCAGGAGCTGGTTCCGGTAAAACCAGAACCTTAGCTGCAAAATTTTCCCATCTGATCAACCTTGGCCATGATCCCAAACGGATTCTGGCCATTACGTTTACCAATAAGGCTGCTCAGGAGATGAAAACCCGGCTGATCAAGCTGACCGGACTTGGTCAGCATCAGTTCCAATGGGTTCGAACCTATCATTCTGCATGCCTGATGATTTTAAAACAGCATTGTACAAAATTGGGATATATTTCCCCCCTCCAGGTGTTTACTCCCTACAGCCAGGGAAAGCTGCTCAAAGAGCTGTGTGTAAAAAACAGTGTTGAAAAAAAACATGCCAATAAAATTTTATCCTGGATTTCGAAAGCAAAAAATCATGGCAACCCGGAAGCGTATTTTGAACTCAAGCCAGGGTTTATGGGTATCAGGATTGCAGATTTTCATGCCCAGTATGAAGAGCGGCTCAAAGAAATGAATGTGGTGGATTTTGATAATATCCTCTTAAAGACAAGAGATCTTTTACAACTATTCAAAGAGGTCCGAGAATACTATCAAAACTATTTTTCCTATATTCTTGTGGATGAATATCAAGATACCAATAATATTCAGGAAGACTTGACCAATTTATTGCTGGGTGCTCACCAGAACCTTTTTTGTGTGGGAGATGACTGGCAGGCTGTCTATGGGTTTCGAGGCTCCAATGTTAATCATTTTTTAGATTTTGGACAAAAATATAAACATTCAAAAATATTCAGGCTGGAAGAAAATTATCGATCAGCCAATGAAATTGTCCAGGCCGCCAATGATCTCATTGATTACAACCCGGATAAGATGGATAAAAAATGTTTTTCCCGGAAAAGAGGAGGCGTGCTTGAAATCTATGATTTCATGTCAGACTCCCATGAAGCAGAATGGGTGGCAAGGAGGATTAAGGGATTAAACCGTATGGGCCAGGGCATCCCCTATGATAAGATGGCCGTGGTTTACCGGACCAAGTTCTGTTCCCTTCCCTTTGAAAAGATTTTCAGAAAATTCCGGATTCCTTATCGGCTCATGGGGTCCCAGGGCTTTTTTGAACGCATGGAAATTTTAGATATTAATTCATACTTGAGTTCAGCATTCTTTCCCAATGATGATGTCTCTTTTGAACGGGTTATCAATACACCTAAAAGAGGGATCGGGCCGGGCATGGTAAAAAAAATAGCTGATATCCGGTCAGAGGGTGTCAGTCTTCAGGATGCAGCAAGGATCATGGTCAAAGACCGGGTATTGACCAAAAAACTGCATGACAACCTGTCAGATGTCCTGGACGTTCTGGATGCCATCCGGGACATGGCACCTGCCCGGGCCATGGATGAAGTCATTGAAAGAACCGGGTATTATGAATACCTTGAGAAAAAACTCAAAACAAAGACTGAATTTATAAGTAAAAAAGAGAATATCGAACAATTGATTCATACAGCCCGGGCCAAGAATGATATGCTTGAATATCTGGAAGAAGCTGCCCTGATCAGAGAAGATAAAGAAGATGAGGATGAACAAGACTCTTGTGGTGTCTCTCTTTTGACCATTCATTCTGCCAAAGGTCTGGAATATGACACGGTTTTTATTGTGGGATGTGAAGAACGCCTTTTTCCCCACTGGCGCTCCATTGATGCCGGGGATAGTGCGCTTTGTGAAGAAAGACGTCTGATGTATGTGGCCATGACACGGGCGGAACGATTCTTATATCTGACCCATGCCAATTATCGTAAAGGAGAATTTGCTACCCGAAGCCGATTCCTGGATCAGGTTGAAGAGTGCATTTCCTGATCTTTAAAAAAGAGTGTGTCCAAAAAAAAAGAGATAGCAATGGCTGATTTTTATTCTGTGAAAGAACCCATATCCAGAGCTTTTTTTACGCTGCTCAACAATGGGAAAGGCTTTATCCCCACGGATCGGAAAGGCGTTTTTCTCACCCTTTTTTTTGCGATTTTTGCAACGGTTACAGGCGTGGGTATCGTGGTGCCGCTGTTGCCGGTGTATGCCAATGAGCTCGGGGCCACAGGCCTTTATGTGGGCATGATATTCGGGGCTTTTTCCATTTCAAGAACCATTCTGTTACCCGTGTTTGGCCGACTTTCTGATTATAAGGGAAGAAAACCGTTTATTGTTGCAGGGCTGTTGTTTTACGCCCTGATCTCCATTGCATTTGTTTTTTCCGAAACCATAGAATCTTTAATTATTCTGCGGTTTATCCAGGGTGCGGCCTCGGCAATGATCATGCCCGTGGTTCAGGCATATGTAGGCGAAATAACCCATGAGGGATCAGAAGGGTATTCCATGGGGCTGTTTAACCTGTCCATGTTTTTCAGTCTGAGTCTTGGTCCCCTGATGGGCGGTGTCATAAAGGATATCTGGTCCCTTGATGCGGCATTTATCTGTATGGGTGCCTTTTCAGCCATCGGCCTTTTACTCTGCCTTTTTTTATTGCCAAGCGTATCAGAGGAAAAAGTTAATAAAGGCCAGGAAGATCCAGTACCATGGTCAAACCTTATCAAAGATAAAACCATTATTTTGATTTTTCTGGTCCGGTTTGCGTATGTCTTTTGTGTTGGAGTGATCTGGTGTTTTATGCCGCTTTATGCAGATACCCGGTTTCATCTTTCCGGTTCCCTGACAGGAGTATTGGTCATGCTGGGTGTTTTAGTGTCTGGATTATTGCACCTGCCCATGGGATATCTAGCAGATCGGATCGACAAGAAAAAGATGGTCCTGTGCGGCGGGTTGTTGTCTGCAGTCGGGATGGTGCTGCCATATTATGCATCTGGTTTTTCAGACCTGGCTGTTGCTGTGTGTGTATTTGGTTTGGGTGGTGGTATTTCCATGCCCGCCATTATGGCCTGGGCGGTGATCATAGGAGACAAGAAAAAGGCCATGGGCTCAGTCATGTCAATTATGACCGTTGCGCATAGCCTTGGAATGCTCACAGGTTCCATGGTGGCCGGATTGACCATGGATTATTTAAGCTTAAAGTTTTCTTTTCCGTGCGGTACCCTGATTATGGGTCTGGGTACACTTATATTCTTTATCTGGATGGACAAAAAAATCATTGAAGAGAAAGAGAATTAAACAGGCAGTCGAGTTCTCGCCTGCTCTAAAAAATGTTTTATCCTATCTTTTGTTGGGTCCTTTGTTGGGCCCTTTACTTGATAATTTTTCTGGCAAAATTCAGGGCTTGTTCTTTGATAGTTTCATCCATATTTCCAGGAGTGGTACAGCCGCCAATGTACAATTCTCCAACATGGACGGATAGATGGGGCTTCTGGATCCGGGAAAAGGCAGTAAAGGCAGCTTCTGCATTATTGTCCCAGGGACCACCGCCAGTGACTAAAAGGGCCTGGCGCTGGCCTTGGACCAGGGAAGCATGGTCTGGCTGGTGATAACCGGTATAGAGGCTGTAGGTTCTGTCAATGATAGTTTTGAGCTGTGCTGTGACCCCCCAGAAATAAAGCGGAGAGGCAAAGACTACCGCCTGAGCATTAACCATTTTTTCTAATATTTGTGGAACATCGTCTTTTTGAACACACCCGATCCTGTCAGGATATTCCTTGCATTTGGCACAGCCCAGGCAGCCCTTAAGTTTTTTAGCATTAAGATAAATGGATTCTACTTCATGACCCTGGGTCAACAGTTCTTCTTGAACCCAGTTAAGCACTTGAGCAGTGTTGCCTTTTTTACGGGCACTGCCCTGTAATAACACGATTTTCATTTAAATCTCCTGATATAATAAATGGAACCCAGTATTTTTTAATATAAGTTCTTGGTTTATTTAGCCATCAATTCTTTTTTATGGCAGGCCTTGCAGTCTGTCGGACCGGTTTTTTTGCCGTCTTCTTTCTTGATCCGATGGCATTGGTTACAGGTTTTGTTCATCACCTGCTTTTTCTTTAGATCACCCGCTTTTATGGCAGCCTCAAGAGATCCTTTTTTCTGGGCAAAATCTTTATGACAGATCTGGCAGTCTGAAATTCTTTCCTGGTGAAGGTGGTGGGCAAAAACAACCGGACCTGATTTCCCTCCTGGAAGCATTAATTTTTCCCTGCCTTTATCCTGGGCGGTATTGCCTGATGCAGGCGAGAAGAAAAGTCCTGCGGCCATAATAAAAATAAGGGTTGCAACGATTGTTTTTAAAGTCATTATTCGTATCCTTATTAAGGGTTAATAAATAAATATGGATTCAATTTTTTACCACACGAATAGACAAAAGGACAGGAAAACAAAATTGTTGCAAGAATTTTGTTGGTCAAATTATCGTGTATCAATTTTATTTTCAGACAATTTTCATCAATAGGCTTTTTTGATATTAAACTTTCTAATACATTCATTTTAATTTGATAGATTTTGAAAAATATTTTTTTTGCTGGCAAGTGTATCTCCAATATAGAACATTTTGACATGTCCTTTCTGAATAAATTATATTTCCACCAAAGTTGAATTATTGAAATGCCTTTACAGCCGTCAAAGATGTTGGTATGGATTTCCAGAATGTATTTTATAATTTGTTCGGTCGGATAACATTCAAAATTATAAGATACACAGACCAGTATAATAACTTGTTCACGTCGGACAACCGGGAGCGGGCTGGCAATTTACCCGATTATATGGTACGGCTGAAGCTTTGCTTCACTGCCGCATAACTGCGTTATGACGGACAGGTTGAAGCAAAGCTTCAGCCGTAGTCAAAGGTGAAATTA
>JBDRQO010000039.1:0-25455 GCA_043826275.1 Pseudomonadota bacterium | reverse complement strand
AAGGCTTTCAAAATTCTTAGAAAAATGACTGATAAATTCCTGATCAGTTTTGAGCCCAGGCTCAATTTTCTGAACAATTAAGCATTCGGTTCCATCCAGGGTGTTTACCAGTTCAATCCCTTTTTCAACATCCATGACCATAAGAGCTGTGGCAAGACCATCAGCAAAGGTGCAGTCCTTTGAAATCACTGAGGCGGAAACAATTTTGTTTTTTACGGGAAAGCCGGTTTTAGGGTCGATGATGTGAGAATAGGTTTTGTTGTCAATCTCATAAAAGTTTCTGTAATTACCACTGGTGGCAATGGCCTGATTGTCCAGCTGGATGATTTTAAACAGGGTCTGCCTGGCAAAGACCTTATCTGGCCGGCTGATTCCCACAGACCATAATTCATTATTTTTGTTTTTACCTGAAGCAAACAGCTCTCCTCCAATTTCCACAAGGACATTATGGATGCCTGAGGTCACAAACAGCTTTGCTATGGCATCCACACCATACCCTTTTGCAATGGACCCAAAATCCAGGGTAATGAAATTTTGTTTAGTGATGCTGCGGGGCCCATTGATTTGAATATGATTGAATCCGGTCTGGGACAGGGCAGATTGTATGGTTTCCTGTTTTGGGATCATCATGGCTTTTTTTTGGGTCCCGAATCCCCAGAGATCAACCAGGGGCTTTATGGTTCCGTCCCAAGCCCCATTAGTTAATTGATAAAGCCTTTCCCCTTCCTGTATCATGGTGAAAAAATCAGAAGAGATGGATACGGGTTTTCCAATAATTTCTTGATTAAAAACAGAGAGCTCACTTTTGGGATCATACATGGACAGGTGCTTGTTAATTTCTTTAAGCCGGGTATCGACTTTTTGTTTCCAGAGGCCTTGGGATGTGTGAAGATCGGATATATACTTGATTTTATAAAAGGTGCCCATGGTTTTACCGGAAATTGTGTTTTCTCTTTTTAAACCACCCTCAACCACGGTTGAAGACAATAAAAAAGCAAGTGTGGCTACAAAGAAAAAGAGTCTGATCGGTTTCATATATAAGTGGTATCCTTATAGGTTTAATTTTGTAAGTTTTATAAAGTTTTGGCCGTTATTGCAAGAACCATCAGTATTGAATCCATATTATTGGATCAATATTGTTGGATTAGGTCTTATCTGTTAGATTAAGATACAATGATTGAATTATAGATGGGGTAATCAAACAAAATGGAAAAAAGAACGGTCAAGATCATTCAGGTTCCGGTTGAGCTGTATAAAATATTAAAGTTTGAAAATATTGCTGCCAGTGGTGGGGAAGCAAAATATCTGATTACAGATGGCCAGGTCATGGTTAATGGGAATATGGAAACACGAAAACGTAAAAAAATATTTCCAGGAGACCGTGTTGAGGCGTGCGGGGTTATGATTGAGATTATTGAATAATAATGATGGCCTTGTGGTCCAATATTTGTGCCTGAGCGATTTATATTTTTTAGTAAAATTTATTGCCTGGCCAGAGATTGAGCAGCATGAAAGCAGATCACAGAAACGGCATTGGCCACATTGATTGAATTTTTCCGTCCGAACATGGGGATGTGAATGAAATGATCGCAGGTCTCCATGATATGGGATGAAAGGCCATATTCTTCGTTTCCGAACACAAGAATGGTTTGATTCTGCCACAATATTTCATCAAAGGCCAAAGATCCTTTTATGGTTTCCACACCAATAATTGTATATCCGGCTTTTTTTTTCTCCAAAAGAGTCTGGGCAAGATCTTTTGTTTTTTCTAATTTGATCCATTTGTCAGCTCCCATGGCAGTTTTTTGAATGCCGGGATGGTCGTTGCCTGGAATATTGCCTAAAATTACAGATTTGAAACCGGCGGCTTCACAGGTCCTGATAATTGATCCCACATTAAACAGGCTTCGCAAACTATCTAAAGCCACATGACAGTTAAAATTCATTGAACCATATGGGACAGTCCGATCCCGGGTATTAATTTTTTCCAATAGATCCTGATCCCGGCAGGTTATGCCCATTGCTGTGCGGTGATAATGGATCTGGTCTGAGATTTTTTCAAGCCATGCCCGGGGATGATCAGATTCGGTCCGAGATTCGGGCTGTACAAATGGAACCATTTTAATCCAACCCAGAATCTGTTGATATTGTGAAGTGAACAGGTCAAATGATTGCTGGCTGACTCGATTGGTGGTGATGGCTTGATAAAATTTTGACAACCAAATGATGATATGCTGATGCCGGTTTTGATCGGGCAATGACAGCAATTTTTTTTTCGTAAACCCAAAGGTATCCATTTAATCTCCAGCCACAAATTATAGCCCAAAAGCCTATTTATAGCAGCAAACAGAGGCCAAAACTATTTAAAAAATTAAAATAAATATTTATTAATATTTATGAATGAAGTGTCGATAGGGATATTAACCGAAGACTATGCAATTATTTAAGGAGAGTTAACATGAGCAATATATCAAGCCAGTTTTCCCCGGCAGGATTTTCATCCCGGCAAAACGCCTTGTCTGATGCTCAATTTTCGAGCTATATAAGGCAACAATCAGTCACTGCCCAGGAAAGCATGAATGCAGGGCTGACCATAAAGACCCGTGAAGGTGACATCGTCACGTTAACATCCAATTCTTATGCCCAGCTTGATGCATATTCATACAACAGCAAAGGCATTATCGAAACGGATCAGGGCGCAACTGTTGTCAAACAAAATCATAGAGAAATCACACTGACATCTGGTGACAGTTTTTCCTTTTCCGTTGTGGGTGATTTGAATGAGGATGAGCTTAAGGATATTGAGGCCATTGTTAAGGACATTGATGAGATTATATCCCAAATGGCCAAAGGGGATATGGATGACGCAGTTGCCAAGGCCATGACCATGGGCGGTTATGACTCGGTCCTGGCATATTCGGCTGATATTACCTATGAAAAATCTTATGCCGGCACAACACAGACCCAGGCCCAAACTCAGACCCAGACAGACTCAGCCACGCCCATAGAAGAAAATAATGTATTGCCCGAACAAGAAAAACTCATTCCTCTGATGGAACCTTTTCCGGAAAATACAAGGCCCTGGAAAAATAAGAGTCAATCCATTAAGAATTTTGAGAAATTTATTGAGAAGATGACTGATAAGCTCGAAGCGATTGAAGACAGGAAATTAGAAAAAGCCAAAGATCCCATTGATAAGCTCTTTGGACATCACCTTGGAAACGCCCGGAAAAATAATGGTCAAAATAATGGTCAAAATCACCATGCATTCAATGGCATTAAAGAGGCCAGAAAACAGGTGAAGGAACTAATTGAGCAGATGACCAGCCAAACATTTGAACTACAGTTTTCAGCTTTTATTGACCAGCAAAATATTGAGCAGGAAAATATTGAGCAATAAAATTTAAGTTGATTAATAATTTAAAAGGCAGGCCCGTGGAAAAGGGACCTGCCTTTGTTTTACAATAATCCTGTTGGTTTTTGTCTTCTATGACAGTATGTAATTATTTGACCGGCGGAGTAAAGACCCTTTGAGCCAGTTCATTATCCATCATTAAAAGGCCATGGCCTTCACCATTGATCAATTTTAATTTATTTAAAATAGTATCCATTGATGCCTCTTCTTCCACCTGCTCAGCCACAAACCAGTCGATATGATTTTTTGCAGCATGATCATTTTCTTTGATGGCAAGGTCCATAAGATTATTGATCAGCTTGGAAACCAGTTGTTCATGTTCATAGGCCAGTTCAAAAACTTCCAATGGGGATGTAAAATCAGTTTTTGGTGCTTCAATAGCTTGAAGACGAACTCTTGCCCCCCGTTCATTTAAAAAATGATACATTTTCATGGCATGGAACCGTTCTTCTTCAACCTGAACCAGAAAAAAGTTTTCAAATCCGCTCAATCCCACAGAGTTGAAATATGATGCCATGGAAAGATAATAGTATTCTGAATACAGTTCCCGATTAATCTGGTAATTAATGGCATCCTGTAGTTTTTGTGAAATCATTTTCCCTCCTTGCTTAAAAAGGTTTGTTTTTTTATTTTAGTTTTTCAGTTCCTCAATGGATCCAAAAAAATCAAGGGCTTCCGGGTTCTTTAACGCATCTTTGTTTTTTACTTCTTTTCCTTCAACCATTTTTTTAACAGCCAGTTCCACTTTTTTCATGTTCAGTGTATAGGGAACATCCGGGCACTGGATAATTTTAGCAGGTACATGTCTTGGCGAGGCATTGTTCCGGATATCCTGCTTGACTCGATTTTTTAGCTCATCTGTCAGTTCAAATCCCGGCGCCATTTTTAAAAACAGGATAACCCGGACATCACCTTGCCAGGATTGACCAACAACTACGGAGTCATCAATTTCTTCCATGGCATCCAGACGGCGGTATATTTCAGCTGTTCCGATTCGGACACCGCCAGGGTTCAGTGTAGCATCAGACCGGCCAAACATAATGACGCCACCTCGTTCAGTAACCATGATAAAATCACCATGGGTCCAGATGCCGGGATATTCGTCAAAATAGGCAGAGTGGTATTTGGAACCGTTTTCATCATCCCAGAAAAAAATGGGCATGGAAGGAAATGGGGCAGTACATACCAGTTCTGCCTGCCGGCCAACCACGGAGGTTCCGGTTTCATCATAGGCAAATACTTTCATTCCCAGCCCACGGCACTGCAGTTCACCGGTATACACCGGGCCCATGGGATTACCGAGAGCAAAGCATCCATTAAGGTCTGAACCACCGGATATGGAAGCCAGCTGAAGATCTTGTTTGATTTCTTGATAGACAAATTCAAAATTTTCATCTGACAGAGGAGAACCCGTTGACAGCACTGATTTGAGTGCTGATAAATCAAATGCTGACCCCGGGTGAACACCTGAATTTTTTAAGGCCTCAATATATCCGGCACTGGTGCCGAAAATAGTAATTTTTTCATCCTGGGCCATCTGCCACAAGGTATCAGGGCCGGGATGGAAAGGGTTGCCATCAAAAAGGACAAGACTTGCACCCACGCTTAAAGATGCTGTCAGCCAATTCCACATCATCCATCCACAGGTGGTAAAATAGAAAATAGTATCTTCCGGCTTTAAATCTGCATGCAGGACCAATTCCTTTTTTTGATGTAAAAGAACCCCGCCCACACTCTGGACCATGCATTTTGGAAGGCCTGTGGTTCCGGAAGAATACATGATGTAAAGCGGGTCATCAAATGCCATGGGTTGAAAATCAATTTTTGTGGCTGATGCATCTTTAAAGTCATCAAACAGTATGGAATTCTCCAACTGGCTGATATCAGGTGTTGGGGATATATATGGAACGACCACACATTTTTCAATGGATGGTATTTCTTTGACAATGCCGGCAATTTTTTCAATGGTATTGATGGGTTTGCCTTTGAAAAAATACCCGTCAGCCGTAAACAATACCTTGGGTTTTGTCTGGCCGAATCGGTCCAAAACCCCTTTGATGCCAAAGTCGGGCGAGCAGGAAGACCAGATAGCGCCTATGCTTGCGGCGGCCAGCATGGCAATGATGCTTTCGGGCATATTGGGGACAAATCCAACGACCCGGTCACCTTTAACGACACCTATTTTTTTTAAGGTTGCCGATGTCTGGGCCACTTGCGCATAAAGCTGGTTATAGGTCAGCTGTTGCCGGACCTGATCCTCTCCTCTGAAAATAAGTGCTGTTTTATCATTTTTAAATCGTAATAGATTTTCGGCAAAATTTAGTTTTGAGTTAACAAAAAATTTTGCGCCCGGCATTTTGTCCGGATTTTCAATGACTTGCGTATACGGTTGGGATGCTTTGATATCCAGAAAATCCCAGGCTGTTGACCAGAAATCTTCAAGGTTTTCAACAGACCATTGCCACAGGGAGGGATAATCTTTAAAATGGGTACCAAACGTATCGTTCACACGCATCATGAATCGATACATATTGGTGGATTTAATCCGTTGTTCGCTTGGCTGCCACAATAGTTTTGACATCATAATTCCTTATTCATATAGAACCGCAAGTATGGTGGCTTTTTCAGATTTCGCACTGATAAAATGGGACGTGGTGGATAGATAATAGGCACTGTCACCAGGTTCAAGGTCATAGGTTTCTTTTCCAATGTTCAAGTTGACAACCCCTTCAAGAACAAAAATAAATTCTTCGCCGTTATGGATTGATATTTCACTTTCCCGGCATTGCTCAAGTTGAACAATCAGAGCTTCCATGTGGCGGCCTTTGACTTCAGGAGCCAGGCTCATATAAGAATAGATATTCTGGTCGCCTTTTTTAGAGCTGGATCGAAAGATCTGCTTTCGTTCATCTTTTCTGGTGATGGAATACAATTTGTTTCCCATGCCAGATACCAGCCTGCCCACCGCAGCATCAAGGGCTTTGGACAACTTCATGACTGTCCCAAGCTGTGGTTTTTCCTGGCCACTTTCAATGTCTTCTAACCGGGAGACGGTAAATCCGGTGAGATGGGAAAGATCCTCAATGGAAATATTGCGTTCCTCTCTAAGCAGTTTGATTCGTTTGCCCACATCGTCCACCTGACCTTTGGCACTGTCTTTAATATTGCCGGTGAGGTCTTCAAAATAGTCGACATTGATATGGGGGGTTTTTTCGTTTTTAGACATAATATCTCCTTGTCATCATTTTTCAGGAAAATTTTGATCTGCTGTTTCATTTAATTTGGCTTTTAATTGGGCCAGTCCGGGTCGTGCATATTGCATGTGGCCTTGTTTCAAAGTTCTGCCGTTAATTACCGCTTCACTTCGAAGGCGGGTTCCCACTGTTCTTTCCAATTGTTTCCCCAGCCAGAGGATTCGATCAACGTCATAACCATGTTCAATTCCCATTTCATCAATCTGTACCAGGGTGTCTTCGAGACAGACCAGACCGACATAGCGCGGGTCATCATAATAGTAGTCGCCGGTTCCTTTGATGGGCCGGTCATCTAAAAAGTTGGCCGGCTGACCGCCAAGGCCACCCAGGGTGGCTTCAAAATGACTGATCCCTGCCTGGAGCGACGCCAGGACAGATGCGGCCGCAACCCGTTTGGTTTCATGAAAATGGGCAATGTGGAGTCTGGGGTCCGGGATTTCATCCAGGATCATGGAAAAATACCGGTAAACCTCGGCAGCAGAGGCAGAGCCGTCGTGGTCCGCATGTTCGATATCGCTGGCACCGATTGACAGCCAGTATTTGGTGAATTCAACCGCATCTTTGAGGTCGGTAGCTCCACCTATGGGACTGCCCCAGATGGTGGATACAGTACCGCACATTTTAATACCGGCATCTGTGCATTTTTTAATGCAGCGTTCCGCTTCCTTAAAATAATTGGGCAGGGTGGTTCCGGAGTTGGCAAAATGGTGCTGTTCTTCGGTGGAGACCATCATCAACACCCGGTCAGGGCCCACCCCCCGCTGTTTTAATTCAATGGCCCGGTCAACCGAGGGCTCCCGGATGGTAATGGCGGTCAGGACCACATCTTTCATATCAATGCCTTTTCTGGCCGCCCGACCCACAAAATTATCACTTCTCAAATGGGCCAGTAATTGTTCAGCATCACTGAACTGGGGCATGCTTCTTGGATTCCCTAAGTTGGTGACTTCAATATTTCTACATCCTGCAAAAATGAGTTCTTCAAGATAGGTAATTTTGGCAGGGGTTGAGATAAATTTTTCAAGGTGCTGGAAGCCATCCCGGACGGTAATATCCCCAATGGTGACCTTTCTGGGCATGCGGGGGAAGATTTTCCAATAATCATATTCAGTCATTTTTTTGTCTCCTTATATTTTAAAACCTGAAGTTTCCAAAGTTGGGTTCATCAATAGGGGTGAGCAGGCTGACTTCAAATGCCATGGCCAGCCAGTCTCTGATTTCACAAAATTTTAAAACGCGGTCATTTAACAACCGTGATGCACAGAAAAACGGATGGGCTTCACTATCATATTTTTCAATCATTTTCTGCTGGAATTCATTTACTTCTTCCGTGGTCATGGGGGTGCCTTTGGCTTTCCGTTTGGCCTGTTCAATGCTTAACAGAACGCCCCCGGCGCTTTTACCGCTCATGACACCTGTTCTGGCCCGCATGGTTGAGAATACAAAATTGGGTTTATAGGCTCTTCCACACATGCCATAATTGGCTGCTCCATTGTCCGGACCAATGACCAATTGAATTTTCGGTACCTGGGCACAGGAGACAGCACGGACCATATCTGCACCATACTTTCCAATCCCGCTATGTTCTGAATCCGACCCGATCATGTATCCGGGTGAACTTTGAATAAACAATAACGGAATTTTTTCATAGGAACACCGCACCACCCATTCAGCCACTTTTTTGGCGGCTTCATGAAAAATGATGCCGGCATTATTGGAGGCAATCACGCCAATGGGAAGTCCTTTGATTCGAATTTTTCCGGTAAGGATATTGGTGCCGCGTCCCGGAGCAAAATCTTTTTTATGTTCAATAAACTGGGAATCATCTGCCAGGGTTTCAATAATTTTTTTGGTATCAATACCAATATGAGGGGATGCAGGCAACAAATCATAAATGGATGTTATATCCACAAGGGGAGGTCTTTCTTCATACCGATGGAGGTGACAGGTTTGGGGTTTGGTCAAAGAGAGCATCTCTCTTGCCCGCTCAATGGCATCAGCCTGGTCACTGCAGAAGTGATCGGCTCCTCCCGAGATCTGGGTATGGGTCTTGGCTCCTCCCAGATCTTCAGCTGTTATCTCTTCACCTGTGGCCATTTTGACCAGGGGAGGACCACCCAGAAAAGAAAAAGATTGTTGATCAATCATGATGGATTCACAGGCCATAAAGACCATATAGGCGCCGCCGGCTGTATTGCCGCCAGTTGAAATGGTAACCTGTCGAAGCCCCTTGGCAGACATTTTGGCCATGTTATAAAACATGGAGCCAAAATGCTGGTCATCGGGAAATATGTCTGCCTGCATGGGCAGAAAAACTCCTCCTGAATCAGCAATATACACACAGTTTAAACCGTTTTTTTCAGCGATTGCCTGGGCTCTCATATGTTTTTTCATGGTAATGGGAAAATAGGTCCCGGCCTTTACCCGGCTGTCATTGGCCATGATCATGGTCCAGTTGCCATGGATTTTACCAAGGCCTGTAATAAGGCCTGCGCAGGGCACATCATTTGCATCTGGATACCCCATATTAAAGCCTGCCAGAACAGAGAGTTCAAAAAAATGGGTACCCGGATCAATCAGGTCATTGATCAAGTCCCGGGCCGGGCGTTTTCCACGTTTGGCCAGTTTATCAACAGCGATTTGCCCACCCGGCCAGGTGGCATTATATCTCATTGTTTCCAGTTCAACTTCCTGTGCTTCCCAAAATAATCTATTGTCAGTCATTTGTTTTATTTTCCTTTATAAACCGGTTTTCTTTTTTCTCTAAAGGCAGTCAACCCTTCTGTTCTGTCTTGTGTGGGGATGGTCACCCTATAGGCATTGGATTCAATGGCCAGCCCTGTTGCCAGATCGGTTTCAATGCCGGTATCAATGGCATATTTGGCCATTTCCAGGGCAATGGGGCCGGTCTGGGCAATCATGTCGGCCATTTCCAGGGCTTTTTCCATAAGGGTTTCTGGCTTGGTAATAGCGTTTACCAGACCGATATCAAGTGCTTCTTTTGCATCCACCCGTCGGCCGGTAAAGATCAGTTCTTTTGCCTTGGCCACTCCGATAATCCTGGGCAGTCTCTGGGTACCGCCGCCACCGGGAATGATGGCCAGCCGGGTTTCGGTCAATCCCATGCTGGCATTGTGTGAAGCAATTCGAATATCCGAAGCCAGGGCGATTTCTGTGCCGCCGCCAAGAGCCACACCGTTCACCGCACTGATGACAGGAATCGGCAGCCGCTGAATGGATGTTAACAGATTTCTGATGGTCATAATAAACTGCGTCACCTGTTCAGGGGTCAGGGAGGCCCTTTCTTTTAAATCTGCTCCAGCGCAAAATGCTTTTTCACCCGCTCCTGTGATGATCAATGTCCGGATTTCTTTTTGCGTTTTCAGGGGCTCAAGCTCATTCTTTATGGCCTCTAAAAGGCCGAAATTAATGCAGTTCATCACAGATGGCCGGTTCAGCGTCAAGATAAGGGCTTTATCTTTCTTTTGAGTTAAAAGGAGTGGTTGTGTGTCCATTATTGTTTTTTCTCCAAAAGGGTGGTTATAAAATTAACAACCAATATAACGTGAAATCACAATGCGTTGAACCTCTGAGGTTCCTTCGCCGATTTCAAGAAGTTTTTGATCCCTGTAAAACCGTTCAACATTGTATTCTTTCATTAAACCGTATCCCCCATGGATTTGAACAGCATGATCAGCCACCCGGGACATGACTTCAGAGCAATACAGTTTGGCCATGGCGGCCTCTTTTTCAAAGGCGCGTTTATTCCCTCTCAGCCAGCAGGCTTTGTACAACAAATTTCTGGCACATTCAATTTCCATGGCACAGTCTGCCAGTTTAAAGGCAATGGCCTGGAATTTGGAGATGGGCTGGCCAAATTGTTTTCTCTCCTTTGCATATTTCAATGCCAGGTCATAGGCACCCTGGGCGCCACCTAATCCCATGGCACCAATGGACAGCCTACCGCCGTCAAGGGTGGCCAGCATCTGGTGAAATCCGTCACCTTTTTTCCCCAGTATATTTTCTTTGGGTACCCTGACATTGTCAAAAAAGAGTTCAGCTGTATTAGACGATCGCCACATGAATTTCTTTTTCATGGGAATGGCTTTAAAACCAGGTGTTCCTGCCTCAACCAGAATACACGAATATTCTGGTTTTCCATTTTCCCTTATTCCGGTTTTTGCTTGAACCGTGACGCCCATGGTCATGTCGCAGGCAGCATTGGTGATAAAAATTTTTGAGCCGTTGATCACCCATTCATCATTTTCCAGAACAGCCGTAGTCAAGCTTCCTCCGGCATCAGAGCCTGCCGTGGGTTCAGTCAGACCAAACCCCCATAATCCTTCACCGGAACACAGCCTGGGCAGGTATTTCTGCTTTTGTTCTTCGGTTCCAAAATAATAGATGGGGCCAATCCCCAAAGAATTTCCGGCAGCAATGGTGGCGGCCTGGGAACCATCGATTCTGGCCACTTCTTCCACGGCAATAATGTAAGACAGATAGTCCATGGCCTGGCCATCATATTTTTCTGACACAAACATGCCAAAAAGACCGATTTCCCCCATTTTTTTTGTCAGCTCTTCTGAAAATTCTTCTCGTTCGTCCAGTTCGCCTGCAATCGGTGCAATTTCTTTTTTGGCAAACTTTCTGACTTCCTTTTGGATCATTATCTGCTCTTTGGTAAGGTCAAAATCCACCTTTCTCCTCCTTGCTGATACGAAATAGTTATTTGGGTGACCATGATTTTTAAGCACTGCATTGTCCGGCAGACTCAAAAACTGATCGAGCGCTCAGTCTATATTTTAAGATATTATATTTAAAGCTATTCTGTTGTCAAATTCTTTTTAATATCTATGCGAAAAATCTTGGGTTCAAAATAATTGTATCGATTTTATTTGATTTTATCAAAGGGTATCGTTTTTTTTATAGTTTTTTTTATTTGCGTTTGATAAGTCCTTGACAAGAATGGGAATACGTGTCAAAAATGATATGACTGAGCGCTCGTTCAAAGTGCCGTGAAATGACCACGGTCATAAATAAAAGGAGTTCCCCTTTTGGGAAATAAAATAAATATAAATATTCCGATGACTGATGCAGAAGTCCCGACACAGATAAAAAACCTTGACCTGGTTCGGGAGAAAAGACGCCAGATTATTGATTCAACAGTCACACTTTTTATTGAACACGGGTATCACAAGACCACAACAAGAATGATTGCAAAGGCAGCTAATTTTTCTATCGGGTCTTTGTATGAATATGTCAGTTCAAAAGAAGATCTTCTTTATCTGGTATGTCAGACCATTCATGAGGAAGTCCGGGAGGCTGTTGAAAAAGCATTATCCAATACTCAAAAAGGAAAAGAACAGCTTTCAGAGGCGATTCGTCAATATTTTTATGTGTGTGACAAGATGGCGGATCATATCTTATTGATGTATCAGGTGACCCAGTTTCTGCCTGACAAATGGAAAGAGCGTGTGCTGGAAAATGAATTGGATATTACCCGGATATTTGTTTTGGCTCTTGCCTCTTTGTCCGGGAAAAATGACATACCCAGATTAGAAAAGAATGTTTTAAATCTGGTGGGTCATAACATTTCTGTTCTGGGTCAAATGTGGGCATTCAGACGATGGTATGTGCAAAAAGATTTTACGATTGAAGACTATATTCAGATTCAGACTCGATTCATTCTTGGCCTGATATTTAATAAATAAAACAGGTCATCTGTTTAATAAAGATAAAATAGATATGACAACATTTTTAAACATCAATTGATGTCTGTCTATTTGGAATAGGAGAAAAAACATCCATGGAAACTCAAGCTTATACACTCCAATATCCAGTTAAGATTGTTACAGCGACTTCATTGTTTGACGGCCATGATGCGGCCATCAATATCATGAGAAGAATTTTGCAGGATTCCGGTGCAGAAGTGATTCATATCGGCCATAACCGGTCTGTAAAAGAAGTGGTTCAAGCCGCCATTGAAGAAGACGTTCAGGGGATTGCCGTTTCCAGTTATCAAGGAGGGCATGTTGAGTTTTTTAAGTATATGGTGGATCTTTTAAAAGAGCATGATGCTGCCCATATCAAGATTTTTGGCGGCGGCGGCGGGGTGATTATTCCTTCTGAAATAAAAGAACTCCATGACTATGGCGTTACCCGGATCTATTCTCCGGAAGATGGAACAAAAATGGGTTTGCAGGGTATGATTAATGATATGCTGGTATCCATGGATCATCCCTGTGTGGATTACCAGGCATTGGACCCCCAACAATTGACCATCGACAACAAGGGCATGACTGCCCGATATATTTCTGCGGCCCAGGAGGCCAGCGCCAATGATAACCTGACCTATAAGAAGATCATGGCGGATGTGTCAAAAATAAAGACAAAAAAGAGTGTTCCGGTCATTGGATTAACCGGAACCGGCGGGGCAGGGAAATCATCATTAACCGATGAATTGATCATGCGTATTTTAAGAGATCTGACATCGGTCAATATTGCCGTCATTTCCTGTGATCCATCAAGAAGAAAGACCGGTGGCGCCCTTTTGGGCGACCGGATCCGTATGAATTCCATTGAAACCGGTCGGGTGTATATGCGGTCTCTTGCCACTCGTCGGTCCCAGACTGAATTACCCGAGGCACTGGGTGCTGCCATTGATATTGTCAAGGCTGCCGGGTATGACATGGTCATTGTTGAAACCGCAGGGATTGGTCAGGGAGATTCCCGGGTGGTGGATTTTGTTGATATGTCTGTTTATGTCATGACCGCAGAGTTTGGTGCACCTTCCCAGCTGGAAAAAATTGACATGCTTGATTATGCTGATCTGGTTGTGGTTAATAAATATGAAAAAAAAGGCAGTGAAGATGCATTAAGGGATGTGAGAAAACAGGTCCAGAGAAATCGCAAGGCCTGGGAGACAGACCCTGAAGATTTGCCTGTATTTGGAACCATAGCATCCAAATTTAACGATGATGGGGTGACTGCATTTTATCATGGGCTTTTGGATTTGATTCATACAAAAAAACAGATTCGATTTGAATCAAACCTTCCAAAACCCGATAAAAAAGAATCTTCATCTAAAACCATTATTATTCCGGGCAAAAGAATCCAATACCTTGCACAGATTGCCGATACAGTCCGGCAATACCATGCCGATACCCAAAGCCAGGCCAAAGCGATCCGTGACCGATGGCATTATGTTGAAATATTAAAACAGCTTGAAGACTTAGACAATGCCAGCCTTTTAAAAGAATTCGGCAAAACATTAGAACAGGTTCAATTTCAGGTCAAAGAAGAGAGTGATCAGATTATAGACAAATTTGTGACGTACAAAGAGCGGTATACAAAGAATGAATTGGTATACCGGGTCAGGGATAAAGAAATCAGGATACCGCTTTTTACACAATCCTTATCTCATTCAAAAATTCCAAAAATATGTATCCCCAAGTTTGAAGACCCGGGGGAACAATATCTGTGGATGCGTAAAGAAAATGTGGCAGGAAGCTTTCCATATACAGCAGGTGTGTTTCCCTTAAAGCGCTCAGATGAAGATCCCACAAGGATGTTTGCCGGTGAAGGCGGGCCTGAAGACACCAATAAACGATTTCGATTATTGTCTGGTAATTATCCTGCCAAACGACTGTCCACTGCTTTTGATGCGGTTACCCTTTTTGGATTTGATCCGGATATCCGGCCGGATATCTATGGTAAGATCGGTAATTCAGGTGTGAGTATCTGCACCCTGGATGATATGAAGATTCTATATTCAGGATTTGACCTTTGTGCCCCCAATACCTCTGTTTCCATGACCATTAACGGACCGGCTCCCATGATGCTGGCCATGTTCATGAATACGGCAATCAGTCAGCAGATGGATAAATTCAGACAGGACAATGGCCGGGAACCTTCCATTGATGAGGCCCAAGATATTAAAGTGTTTGCCTTGTCCAATGTTCGGGGGACGGTTCAGGCAGATATCTTGAAAGAAGACCAGGGACAGAATTCCTGTATTTTTTCCATAGAATTTGCTCTGAGAATGATGGGAGATATCCAGCAATATTTCATTGATCACCAGGTGAAAAATTTTTATTCGGTTTCCATTTCAGGCTATCATATTGCAGAAGCCGGGGCCAACCCCATTACCCAGCTGGCCCTGACACTGGCCAATGGATTTACCTATGTGGAATATTACCTTTCCCGGGGCATGGATATTAATGATTTTGCACCGTCATTATCCTTTTTCTTTTCAAACGGCATGGAACCTGAATACACGGTGATCGGCCGTGTAGCCCGGCGGATATGGGCCATTGCAATGAAATATCAATACAAAGGAAACGAACAATCCCAAAAATTAAAATACCATATCCAGACTTCGGGCCGTTCCCTTCACAGCCAGGACATCCAGTTTAATGATATCAGGACCACACTCCAGGGCCTATGTGCTATCTATGACAATTGTAACAGTCTTCATACCAATGCATTTGATGAAGCCATTACCACCCCTTCGGCAGAATCTGTCCGCAGAGCCCTTGCCATCCAATTGATTGTTAATCGGGAGTGGGGGCTGGCCCGGAACGAGAATCCGCTGCAAGGCAGTTTTATTGTGGATGAACTGACTGATCTTGTGGAGGAAGCGGTGCTTTTGGAGTTTGAAAAAATTACTCAAAGAGGCGGTGTTTTAGGTGCTATGGAGACCGGATATCAAAGAGGGAAGATTCAGGAAGAGTCTATGTATTATGAGCATTTGAAACATTCAGGCGGGCTTCCTCTTATTGGTGTGAACACATTCCAGGACCCGGATGCCGATTATGAGGATATGGCCAATCATTTAGAGTTATCCCGATCCAGCGACGATCAGAAAAATAATCAGCTGGAACGACTTTCGGCATTTAAAGAGCGACATAAGAGTGAGTCTAAAGAGGCCATTGAAAATTTGAAATTAACAATTTTAAACAATAAAAATATTTTTGAACAATTGATGGAGACGGTCAAGGTTGCAAGTCTTGGAACCATCACCAGTGCATTGTACGAGGTGGGTGGCAAATACAGAAGAAACATGTAAAAAAAAATAATGGGAGATATACAAAATGAGAAAATCAGTTATTGTGAGTGCGACTCGAACAGCTCTGGGAAGTTTTGGTGGGACATTGGGCACGACCGGAGGAACCGACTTGGGTGCGATTGTTATCAGGGAAGCCATAAAGCGTGCCGGGATTGATGATGCGGTTGTTGATGAATGCATCATGGGTATGGTGCTGTCCTGTGGATATGGCCAGAATCCGGGAAAACTGGCAGCATTAAAAGCAGGTTTGCCCTTTGAAGTGGAGGGTATTACTGTTAATAAGGTCTGCGGGTCATCCCTGAAAGCGGTTATGCTGGCGGATCAGGCCATCCGGTGTGGCGATGCTGATGTAGTGGTTGCCGGCGGTATGGAAAATATGAGTATGGCACCCTATTATATGGAAAAGGCACGATGGGGTCATCGCATGGGGCCGGGAACCATTCAGGATCACATGGTTCATGACGGCCTGTGGGATATTATAAATGATTTTCATATGGGGATGTCCAATGAGTTGTGCTCTCAAAAATATGAAGTCACCCGGGAAGATCAGGATCGGTTTGCCGCCCTTTCTTATGAACGAGCCAATGCATCCATTGCCGCCGGTCGTTTTAAAGATGAAATAACGCCCGTATCCATCCCTCAGCGAAAAGGGGACCCCATTATTTTTGATCAGGACGAATGCCCCCAGGATACGGATTATCAAGCCCTTTCAAAGATGAAGCCGGCATTTAAAAAAGATGGTGTAGGAACGGCCGGGAATGCATCCATTATTTCTGACGGGGCTGCTGCCATTGTGCTCATGAGTGAAGAAAAAGCCAGAGAATTGGGCTGCAGGGTAATGGCAACGATTGGTGCCCAGGCCTCCTATGGTATTGATCTGAAATATATATTGGTCGCTCCTATCTGGGCCATTCCAAAAGTGGTGAAAAAAGAGGGGATTTGTATTTCAGATATTGATTTGTTTGAAATTAATGAAGCCTTCTCCGGCAGTTCCGTGGGGATCATTAAGACCCTTGATCTTGATCCTGAAAAGGTGAATGTCAACGGCGGGAGTGTGGCTTTAGGCCATCCCATTGGAGCCAGTGGCGCAAGAGTGTTGACCACGCTTTTGTATGAAATGGAACGCCGGGATGTTAAAACCGGGCTTGCAACACTGTGCCTGGGGGGTGGAGAGGCAGTGGCACTCATTGTGAAGCGATAATTTAAACTTTCTTTTGTTTGGATTAAAACTTTAAATTGTTATTAAAATGTTTCAGGTAAAATGACCAATATATGTCTTTCAGGGGGAGATAATACAATGGATATTAAACGCTTTGGTGTAATCGGTTCCGGTCAGATGGGTAACGGGATTGCCCAGGTGGCCGCAACCAGCGGCCTTGAAGTGGTGATGAGCGATATTAAACCTGAATTTTGTGAAAAGGGAATGGCAGCTATTTCCAATAACCTTGATCGAATGGTTAAAAAGGAGAAAATATCTTTATCTGATAAAAATGATATCCTTTCCCGCATTACCACCACAACAGATTTAAAGGATATGGCGTCTGTGGATTTTATAGTTGAGGCGGCTGTTGAACAGCAGGATTTAAAGTTTAAGATTTTTGAAGACTTAGATAAGATCTGCCCGCCATCAGTGATCCTGTCTTCCAATACCTCTTCCATTCCCATCGGCCGGATTGCATCTAAAACATCCCGGCCGGATAAAGTCATCGGGATGCATTTTATGAATCCGGTTCCCGTAATGAAGCTGGTGGAGGTTATTAATGGGCTTGCCACATCAGAGGACACCTTTAATGTGACCTGGCAATTGTGTGAAAAGTTTGGGAAAACCCCGGCCAAAGCCAATGATTTCCCCGGGTTTATTGCTAATCGGATATTAATGCCCATGATCAATGAGGCTGTCTTCTGTCTTTATCAGAGTGTGGGAGAGGCCAAAGATATTGACACGGTCATGACACTGGGAATGAATCATCCCATGGGTCCACTTGCCCTGGCAGATCTCATCGGTCTTGATACCTGCCTGGCCATTATGGAGACATTATATGACGGGTTTAAAGATTCCAAATACCGACCCTGCCCGCTGTTGAGAAAATATGTTGAAGCGGGCCGGCTGGGTCGGAAGACAAAAAAAGGGTTTTATGATTACAATTGATCCAATTGTGGTTTGCCAATATAGGATCATGCAACAATATCAGCGCATTGAAGGTTTTTCAAAATTTATTGTCAATGCCAAATGAACCTGATATTCAGTTGTGCTTCTTGCTGAAAATTAAATAAGGAGCACAAAAATAATGTATCGGTTTTTAATCCAGCTTTTTACTTTTCAATTCGCAATAATTCAGATCCTGTTCAAATCAAAAAACAACCTTGTTCTGGAAACGATAGAACTGCGGCAGCAATTAATGATTTATCAAACAAAAAAAGAAGACTCTAAAAACATCACCGATCTGACCCGTTCGTTGTTAGTTGCATTAAAAAGGGCTTGGCCAAAATGGGTGGATGCTCTGATAATCGTTAATCCTGAGACTGTTATCGACTGGCAAAGGCGGCGTTTCAAAAAATATTGGACTAAGAAGTCAGCTAAACGCAAAAAGCTTGGCAGGCCATCAATTGTTTTGGAAATTCGAAAGCTTATAGAAAAAATGGTAATTGAAAATTTGATTTGGGGTACTCCCAGAATATATTCTGAACTTTTGAAACTTGGTTATACTAAAAATCAGGTTTCTCAAAGAACCATATCTCGATATCTTAAAAAGATTAGACCCGATGACCCTGATAACACCAAGAACAAAAGACAACAATGGAAAGTGTTTTTAAAAAATCATCGTCAATACATAATGGGCATGGATTTTTTCACCGTCCCAACCATTAGCTTTAAAACGCTTTATGTCTTTTTCATTATTGATCATGCCAGAAGGAAAATTTTTCATTTCAATATTACAGAGCATTCTACATCAGATTGGGTGGTTCATCAGTTGAAAAATGCATTTCCTTTTGACAGTGCTCCAAAATATTTGATCTTTGATCTGGATTCAATTTTTTCTGCCCGGGTGAAGCAGTTTATAAAGAATATAGGTATAAAGCCAAAAGTGATAAGTTACAAATGTCTCTGGCAAAATGGTGTGGCTGAACGTTATGTCCTTTCAGTGCGAAATGATATGTTAGATCAAATGATCATCTTTAACGAAGAACATTTGAGGGACTTCATGAAACAATATTTTGAATATTACAACAATGAAAGATGCCATTTGGCAGTAGATCGGGATTCTCCAAACGGTCGAGAAATCCAAAATAAACCATTTAAATCTGCAAAGATTATCTCCTCTCCCAGAATCGGTGGATTACACCATGTATATAAATGGGATAAAGCTGCTTAGGCTTGTTTTTAGAGAACAAAAATTTGAAATTCAAAATATCTGTATTACTGCGCCCTGTATTTGAATTTTTGTCGTATTTTTAAGGCTAAATTAAATCCTGTTATTAAAATTTGACCATATTTAAAAAATTAAAGCTGGCTTAAACAGAAGCTCAATATCAAATTAACATGCATTTTCTATCCGATTCTTTTTTGGCGAACCACACCCTGATTTGCTGATTTTGGAACTTCTTATGTATAAATAGGACAAAGACAACTTTTGAAATAAAATTGAGATAAATTTTTTACAAAAGAGATGGAATTTTTTTTAAAACTTGCAATATTTCTTATTGCGCATTAAATTTATAGGTACTAAGAATCAATCAGAAAAAAAGGCAGATTAATTATGCCGACAGTTTTAAGAATAGGGCCTTACAGATTCTATTTTTACAGTCATGAATCAAACGAACCATCTCACATCCATGTTGACAGGGATAAGCAGACGTGCAAATTCTGGATTGAACCTGTCGGTCTGGCAAGGAATCTGGGATTCAGTCCCAAAGAACTAAGAACTATTGAGGCATTGGTTATTGAACATTTTAAAGAGATATTGGAGGCATGGCATGAGTATTTCTGATATTAAACCCGGTGAGAGTGTTAAAAATGTATACTTTGCCGAAGATACTTTAAGTGTTGATCTAAAGGACGGACGTACAATCACCGTTCCCTTGGCATGGTATCCGCGGCTGCTTCATGCGACCAAAGATCAATTAAATAATTGGACAGTTTGCGGCGGTGGGTTTGGCATCCACTGGCCTGACCTGGATGAAGATTTGAGCACAGAAGGCCTTCTCAAAGGACAACCTGCGCCCAGAAAAGTATTTACCAATGTAGCTTAGTCGTAATAATTAAGTAAGATGTCCCCGGATTTCGAGAGGGTAATTATACGGTTAGAGGTTGCCGCCCTTCCTTCCGCGAAGCGGTTTTGTTCAACGTGGAATTCACTGGTTTCGCGGCTGTTTGCGAAATCCAGTGGAATGACGTGTTATGTCTTTTATTTCAGTTTTTTATAAAGTCGATTATCAATCTTGACAGATCTTCTTTGTTGGAGCCTTTAAATAAATGCTGGGCATGTTCTGAGCCCTCATATTCCGCAATCTTTTTGGGTTCAGACGATTCTGAATACTGTTTTTTTACGCTAGGATATACTCCTAAACGATCATTTTTTGCTACCACAAAGAGTTTATTGATTTTTGCACTATCAATTGGACTTCCTCCATATGGGGCGAGCACAATTACTTTATTAATAGTTTCATCTGTTTTTTCATCAAGTGCATTGAGAACTGCTGCCCCACCCATGCTGCCTCCAACCAATGCAATCTTTTTAACTCCCTTATTTTTCATGAGATTAATAGATTCTAATACTTCTTCCTTTGTCTTTCCATCCAAGGAAAGGGAAGTAATATTTGATTTCTGGAGCTGTTCATTCAAAAAGAACCAACTTTCTTTATTGAAAATTTTACCAGGAACAAAAATTACACCTTGATTAGTATCTGCTGCAAAATAGGATGCCAAGCTTTGAATTCCATTTTTAGCATTGATTTGTACATTTATAAAATGAGGTTTCAAAACAGAGTTGTCGATAGTTTTTGCTTTCAAAATATTTGATGATCCAACTGATATTAGGAAAACAAACAGCACTGATAATACTCGAAATTTCATCACAATCCTCCTTTTATTAGTATAATGGGTGCTCACCAGCAAGATTCAGCGAGTTTGCCCTTAATGATACGATATGGATATAAATGTTACTTCAGCAAGAGAAGACATTGACTGCTTAATTATTTCTGATATGTATTGGTCAATTAGCAGGTAATGAACTTCAACACCTTTGGATTTTAAGCTTTTGATCATCTCTTCCGCTGATTCAGATAGACTTGCAATTCTTTCATACCCTCTACCAATTATTATTGTCTTAACATCTTCTGATATATATCTGCCTAAATCTTCAGGAGAAATCTTATGATAAGTATAGTCAAATGACCAATCACCAATTTTTCCGCTAGGTAGTATTGCTAAATCTTTTTCATAAGTTTTCTCGTCTATCACCATTTTCCCATAAGAATAATGGGTTATTGTAATTTCAGTGTTCCCTGACGTGGGTGTGTAGTTAATATCTTCGTTAGAACAAGCATACACAAATATTAACACAGTCAATAAAACAAAAGTGCTAGTGCACTTGTGCAGTAAAGGCATCTTAGATTTCCTCGTGTGTGATTTAGTGTCAAACATAAACGTTAAGTTGAGCGGCCAGGCCTGAGCAGTAAAGCAGCCGGGAGATCAATCTGGCCGCTCCAACTTGTGGTTACATTAACCGGGTCGAAGCCCGGAGTTTTGGTTCCTTGGTGTAAAGTAAAAGACAGCAGCCTTTTATTTTCGGATTTGGCTGCAAAAAAATTGGTTCCACCCTTTACCATATCTAAAAAATCCTCTGCTTTTTGCCCGGTTTTTGGTTGATTCTGCATCTGTCTTGATTAAAAATCCAGTCGAATTCTTTGTTCGGACGTAATTGTTCTGTGTGATTGCAACAACCATGTTTGTTTTGAAAACAGATCATGACAATTCTCCAAGGCTATGTTGTATCCATGACAGCAACAGGGTCTATCAATACAGTTTCATCAACAACGACGTTCCCGTATCCATCTATGATCAGGACGGTTATCATATTGCCTTGTTCGCAGTGCGGACATGTCCGGTTCTTTTCTGGTGCGGCCCCAGGCTTTGAATTTTCAACCGCTGGCTGAAGGTGTTGGGATCTGCAAGAAAACTCAAGCTGTCCGGGAACTTAAGCTCATGGTGGATCTCCTTCAGTCCCTCCAGAAACTTTGCCCTGAATACGTTTGACAATGCTTTTACCGGGAACAGAAAACTGCTGTGGTATTTTGGTTCGACCCAGTGGCCGTCAGGGGCGATTCCCCCTGCTGTTGTGATGTAATGGACATGGGGATGCTGCCACATCTTTCCGCCCCAGGTGTGCAAAAGTCCGTAAAATCCTATGGTGGCGCCAAGACGTTTGGGGTTGTGTCCGAAGTCCAGCAGTGTTTCTGATGATTTTTCAAACAACAGGTCATACATGATCCTGCGGTTATATTGGCAGATGGGGTTGAACTCATGGGGCAGGGTAAAGACACAGTGGTGATACGATACCGGTAACAAATCTTTGATTCGTGCCTCAACCCATCGTTTCCGGGCAATCTGGTTGCAGCCGGAGCAGTGCCTGTTTCGGCAGGAGTTATATCTTTTTTCCATATGGCTGCAAGTGTCGCAGACCTCCCAATGGGTGCCGAACTGTCCGCACCGGCAGTGTTCAATGTCGTACATCACCTTGTGCTGTCTGGGACGTAGCCGGTATGCCGCCCTGAACTGATCGCCGTATTTTCTGAAGATATCGCCGACCGTAGGGCTATCATCCGGTTTATCGGGAAGCGGCTTATGTGAGCAAAGTGTCTTCATCGGTTATCGAAGCCTTGGCAGAGGAGATAAGGGGGGAGCGCGTTGCAAGAATTATGACAGGTGAAATCCGGTGCATTTTTTTTGTTTGATAACTGCCCAAAAATAGTTTAAATCTGGCTCCAGTTTATTGGGGTAGGATCAGTTTTGATGATATGATACTTTTTTGGGCCAAGGATAGACTCCTTTAAGCGTTCAGGCATTGCAGCATGAATCTTAAGTGATGCAACCCTCTGCATGCAGCCTGTTTGATCTGATCTTAGAAAGCAAACCGTTCCGTATGAACGGCACGGCCAGGGATGTTCATTTCTTTTAATATCTGTAGCATATCATCAATCATACCCGCAGGTCCGCAGATAAAAAAATCACAATCATTTTGATTGGAAAAATTTGTGTTCACCCTGTTTCTGTTCAAGATTTCGGTGATCATCTTTTTGTCAATTCTCCCCTGGTGCCCCTGCCAATGAGGCTCACGAGATAGGACGGGCTTGAAATCAAAGTGCTCCATCTGTTTTTGTATCAACTGAATGTCGTTTAACCGAATCAGATCTTTTTCATACCTTGCCCCCCACATCAGGAGCACCTTCCGCTTTGGTTCTTTAATACAAAGATCCAGCAGCATGGACAGCATTGGGGTTATACCGATGCCCCCTGCAATAAACACCAGCGTGTTGTCAGACGGTACCAATTTATATGAAAATTGTCCATACGCTCCATCAATGCTGACAGGGCTGCCGAGTTCAATCTTTTTGATGTCGGTGGTGAAATCCCCAACCGCTTTGATGGTAATGCAAACCCCTTCATCATCGGGTTTTGAAGATATGGTGAAAGGGTGGGATTGTGACGGCATGCCGCTGCCTACAGGGCGAATATAACAAAACTGGCCGGCCTGGTGATTGATTTTTCTACCGGGCGGCGGTTTAAAGTGCAGGCTGAAGATGGCATCCGATTCCTGAACCACCTGATCCACTTTCCAGGGGTGTTGTTGCATCCGCCGGGGAACAATAAATTTATGAAACAGATATACCGTGAGGGTAGATCCGCTGATTATGGCCATGCAGGTTTTGAATAAAATGAGTCCTTTGCCGGGAACCAGCATGACATGGGCCATTAGCAATATCATTCCTGCGGGCATGGCATAATGCAGCAACAGGCACCGTTCATGTGTGAGTTTAACAAAGGAAACTATTTTATCTCTGTACGGGATGAGAACCGGAAGAAACCGGATAAAATAGTTGCTGAAAAAAAGCCCGCTGAAAAGAGTCGCCCAAAGGAATATGAAATCTGCTGTACCCCCGAGCCCGGCCTGGAATTCACTGGTATATTTTTCATTCCCGAAACTGGTATGAATTACCACAATCAACAGGACACCAATCGCTGTCAGCATATGCAGTATCAGCCGCCTGTCCTGGGCAATACACCATTCCAGCAGCCGGATCCGGGCCGTGACAATAAACTGGAGCGCATACCAGACAAAAGCATAAATGCCGGCAATTCTTGAAATCCGTATAAACAGGGTGGTGTTTTCGTCAACGGCCTGCAGAAATAAAGACAAAGGTATAACAGGCAGCAGCAGATAAAGAGACATTAAAAAGATGAATGTAGAAGCGCGCATCTTTGGAAACCTATTGATTCATAATGGTCTAAGCGAAAAGTAAAAGGCTAAATGCCATGACAAGCATTCCCGCGATAAGGCCATAGATTGCCAAATGGTGTTCCCCGTATTTTTCGGCAGTGGGCAACAATTCATCAATAGAGATAAAGACCATAATGCCTGCCACACCGGCAAAAAGAACTCCAAAAGTAATATCATTAAAATATTTATAAAACAGACCATATCCGACCAGTGCACCGACAGGCTCGGACAAACCAGATGCAAAAGAGTAGAAAAAGGCTTTTTTCTTGCTGCCTGTGGCATAGTACAGGGGAACGGAAACGGCAATACCTTCAGGAATATTATGTATAGCTATGGCAACTGCGATGCTAATACCCAATGTCGGGTCGGCAAGTGCACTGGTAAAGGTCGCTAAACCTTCAGGAAAGTTATGAATTGCAATGGCAAGGGCAGAGAACATTCCCATTCTCAGCAGCGCTTTTTTTTTACCAGCCTCTTCGTCAATATCTTCCACTCCTCTTACCTCATGGGGATTTTCGAAAGATGGAACCAGTTTGTCTATGGCAGCAATTAGAAATACACCGCCGAAGAAAGCAAGGGTTGTCCACAAGTATCCTATTGTTGATCCCAGTGCAGCCTCTAATGCTGCCCTTGCTTTCACAAAGATTTCAATAAAGGAAACATAGATCATTACGCCTGCAGAAAATCCAAGGGAGATAGACAGAAATTTTGTATTTGTTTTTTTTGCAAAAAATGCCATGGCGCTGCCGACACCAGTTGCCAGGCCTGCAAAAATAGTTAACCCAAAAGCAAACAGCACTGAATCAGATATCATCTATAGTTATTTCCTTATTAAAATTCGAATTTCGTGAGAACATCATTTTATTATCAACCAAGGTTAGAAGAAAAATGCTTTGGGGTCAATAAGAAGGGGCTCTCACCGCTATCTTTTTTTCAGGCTATCGCCAGGTCGCCGGGGTATGAAAATGTGACCAGGCCACAATATCAGTGGAATGCAAGCTTTCCATAATTTAATCAACCTTATTCCATAATGCGGTGCTTACCGGCTCCGCATTCAAGGCAGCGCAACCGCCGAGAACGCTGGAAAATAACCGGTGAAATCCGGTTCATTTTTTGGTTGGATCAAATTTTCCAGTCAAACACTTTTATTCGATTTTCAATTCTTTTAAGGGTTGCAATTAAATCATTTTCATCCGGCAGGTCACCAATAACCAAATCTTT
>JBDRQO010000038.1:0-6212 GCA_043826275.1 Pseudomonadota bacterium | reverse complement strand
CAGTGATATCTGCTTGAATTTTAAGGGCAAGTATCATAAGTCTTTTATCAGATCTTTTAAAATTTGGCAGGTGTGCCGGGGGGTATGAAAAACAAGTCCCTAAGAGGGGGAGGTGCATCAGAGTACTTCCGGGCCAATATGAGGACACCGAGACCGGGCTGCATTACAACTGGCACCGGTATTATGACCCAGACACTGGGAGATACCTGACAACAGACCCCATAGGCCTTGCCGGGGGGATTAATCCATTTGTTTATACATCAAATAACCCCATTAACTATATTGATCCATGGGGGCTTGCACAATTTGGTTATCGACCTCTCGATAGTATAGGTTTCATCCCTCCTTATGGCGTAAATGCTTTCGACGATCAACACAACACCGAATGGGTGCACGAACAGCTTTGGTTTGACGATGCTGCAAGGAATCCAAACTTGCGTACTAATATAGGTTTTTTCGGTGATAATGGGATGTTGAATGAACCAGGGATAGTAAGAGAAGATACTGGCCACACGAGGAATGATTATACATTCAGAGGACCGATATACGATGATGATATTATACGAAAAGCATTAAAAAATCTTGAAAGTCGTTGGGATGGGAGCAATTACAATGTTGCAACAGATAATAATTGTCAAGATTTTTCTGATGCGTTGAGGCAAGAGTATTTCCGGTTAGGCGGCACAGTTATTTTACCTTCACCGTAATAAGGAAACTGATATGATAAAAAGAATCTCCATTTTAATTACAATCCTGATTGTGGCAGCAATTGTTTTTTTCTGGCTTAGACCCCATAGCAAATTTCTATTGACACTAATGCCACCTTCAGATTTGTACACGCCAATTGTAAAAGAACAAATCAAAATAGATGAAAAGAATCGTTCCTCAAAACTGCAAGCAACCCACAATTATGTCGGCACCTACCTTGTTGGAGTATACATAAAAGCTCCACCCCCCTTCGGTACTCCCATCGAAAGTAGTGCTGTTTTGGCCTTGTCCATAATGGAAAATGATCGATTGGTATTTAAAGAAAAATTCACAAATTGGGCAAGCCGTTTTGGGGGGCCAGGCAAAAATGAATCCGGCGTAATTTTGGGTTATTATAAAGTACCAAAAGATATCCCTCTTGGAGGGCCTATCAACGCTATTGTTTCAATTGATAATCCAGATCCAATTTTTGAAAAAAAATATGGGAAAGCAGATTTTTTCATTCGAAGAAAAAGTGATCAGTAGATGAGAATTATGGGGATATGATATCTATTCCTTACCAAACTTGAAGTGCTCTTTGAAAATTAAGTTTTCCGGGCCAGTATTTTGACGCTGAGACCGGGTTGCACTACAATTACCACCGTTACTATGATCCTACGACGGGAAGATACATTACGCCGGACCCTATAGGACTGGTTGGGGGGATCAATCCTTTTGTTTATGTCGAGAATAATCCTGCCAATGCGATTGATCCACTAGGCTTAGCAAGGTATTTTGTTAGTTATGACATAACATCCTACAGCGCTGTCATTGCCCCAGTTGGTTATACAAAAATTAGCGGAGTTGTTGTTTCGACCCAAAAAAATCCAGATGGTACTTATACTGGAATCAAATTTGAAGGAGAATTAACAGGAGCAGCATTAGGTCCTTTGCCTTGGTCTAAAACAATTAACAACTCAGAATATTTTGAAGATAATTGTAATAATCCTGACGTTCATCGCATTGAGGGGATATCTATGTATCTTTCAGGCTCAATGGCCTTAGGGAAATTCGGTGTTTCGGGAGGAGGATATCAGCTTGGAGATATGGAGGGCACAAAGAAAACACCATCAGGAGTTGAAGGGTTAGATTTAGGTGTTGATTTTATGATGGGCCGCACTTGGACTATAGGCCCTACTTTGAAATTTAATCCAGGTATTTTCCCAAGGAGTAATTAAGATGATCGATTTTATAATTAATCCAGTTAATGCTTTCATCTGCTTTGGATTGGCCATAATTTGCTTTCGCAAAGAAGAAGTCTCAATTGGACAAGCTTTAATGCTCCCGCTTCAAAGAGCAGCTTTGTCATATAAAACTAAATTTACAGATGTGTTTAAAATACCAGGCATTATATTGTTAATTTCAGGGTCACTTATAGCTTTATTGAGCGTTATACTTTTATAGAAAAAATTTTGAACTGGATTTATTTAAATGAAAAAAAATAAAACCTTTGTATTCGGAGTCGGGTTCATTTTAGCTTGTTTTTTTGTCTACATGTCTATTTATACCGTAAAAATAGATGAACAGGTTATAATAACAAAACTTGGCATGCTAATAGATGAACCTCTGACTGAGCCAGGAATACATTTTAAATTGCCTATACTTCATGTTATCAATTATTTGCCCAATCATCGGGTGTTTGAGTTAGAGATAAAACTAAAATCGTTCAGCAAATCAGATTCATCCTCAAATGTTCAATTGGTACAATGGGAGATTGGTGATCCTGTAAAATATTTTTATACTTATGGGAAAGAAAAATTTATTAAAACCCACATTGTAGAGGCTATCGATAAAATCTTAAGTGAGAATGTTGAAGAGCAAAAATTGATACTTGATGGTAACACTCTTATAAGAATAAACCAACTACTGGAATCAAGAGGGGTCAAAATTATTGCTATAATTGATCACGTTTGAAATTTGATTTATATCAGTTTTTTTGATCAAGTTCTTTGACATTTGAAAATAATTTCAGATTCCCGGGCCAGTATTTTGACCAGGAAACCGGGCTGCACTATAACTGGCACCGTTACTATGATCCTATGACGGGTCGTTACCTTACTCCTGATCCTATTGGATTGGCTGGGGGGATTAATCCGTTTGTTTATTCTGAGAACAACCCTGTCAACATGATTGATCCTTCAGGCTTGTATGTATGGGGAATAAATGTTGGTGGAAACAGAACGGGAGATGGAACCAAAGTTGGAGCAAGCACTGCCCTTCTTTTCGATCATAATGGATCTTTCGCTATAGTTACGACACAAGAGGCTGGTGGCGGTATAAAAAATTCCAAAGGACTTTTCAATAATTTCGTATGGGGCGGAAAAAATACAACAGTTACGGATTATGCTGGGACATCTATCTCTTTATCAGGAAGCCTTACACTTAAAAAAGGCCCTGGATTCTCAGGGGCCGTTAGTATGCCCGTTTATGGAGACGGAGGACAACCAAAGTTTTTCTATGAAGCTGGTATAACTCCTTGGTCTAAGGGAGATTGGGAAGCTGGTGTTACTTTAACTTTCGGCCAGACCGTTTACCGTACAGAAATCTTTGGAGATACAGGCAGGTGGTGGGCTGATTTTTTTTGGGATCTATTCCATCCAGAAGATAATGATCCGTGTAAATAAATTGGAGATATTAGAATGGTCTTAGTAATTCTTTCGATTGTGGGTGCTGTTATCTTGCTTGACGTCACTTTAATTGGTTTTATCCCTGAAAAATTTGGAATCTGGGGATCACTTAAAAAGGAAGTCCAGGAAAAATTAATTGAAGATACGGTACAATATAGTATTAGCACTGATATTACCGGGAAATACATTAATTCTATGATAAATAACAGGGTCGGATATAAATCCTTGATATTAACCCCTGAAGCCTTAATTGTAAAAAACACCCGCATGACATATCTGTTAAAGATTGATATCAGTAAAATTGCATCATATGAAGTTAAAAATGAGCTTATTGGTAAAAGATTCAAGTTGAATTTAAAAATCCAAGAAACAAAAAGGCTCTTTGAGTTTAGTACCAATAATTATAAGCGTTGGGTCAAGGAATTTTCGAAATTGAATATCTCAGAAAAAACTCAAGGATGAATCTATAAATATTTTAAAAATAAAAGGTTCTTTGAAAATACAGATTTCCGGGACAATACCATGACTCAGAGACAGGTCTGCACTACAACTGGCACCGGTACTATGATCCTACGACAGGCCGATATCTGACGCCAGATCCAATTGGATTGGCCGGGGGGATTAACCCTTTTGTTTATTCTCTGAACAATCCGATCAACTTTGTTGATCCTTATGGGCTCTGGACTATATGGGCAGGTGGAAGTGGAGTAGCTGCTGTAGAAAATACAGGAGGAAACGCCGGAGCTGGGTTCGCCTTTGATAGTGACCTCGGAGCTGGAACATATATTACAAAAGGTAAGACAAAAGGTTTAGCTGCTTCTGGTGGGCTTGAAGGTGGATTCTATACAGGCTCCATTACCGGGGAAACAACAATTGTAACAGCCGGAGTTCTATCCGGTTCTATAGGAATAGTTACTGGTGAAAAATGGTGGCATATTGGGATTGTCTTTGGTTGGAACTATGGAGCCCCTTTAGAAGCGACGATCTCAGACAATACTACTGTGTTTGCGCCCATATCTTCTCCATCAACCGAATGTCCTTAATTTCTAATAAAGGAGCTAACCAGCTAACAATATGAAAGAAAAACAACATCTTTCTGAAAAAGAAAAACAACAACTTCGTGGTGTTTATAAGAAAAGATTATTGGGCTTTTTGATGATGCTATTTTTTATTCCAGTAGGAATGCTACTATCAGAGGGTATTGAATCTTCTACTTTGGCGGGGATATTAGTTTTTATGTATTTTATTTTTATGGTTTTCTTATTTTTGAAAATAGCCTTTTACAAATGTCCACGATGTCACAAACCCTTTTTTTCTAGCCTCTCTTTGGCAAATGGTTTCACAAGCAAATGCTTAAACTGTGGCCTTAGTTTTGAGGGGAAGTGAATTGCGGGATTTCGAGGACAGTTTGCATAATTATTGAGTAGGTTTTTAATGATCTTTGAAATTTAAGGTTCCCGGGCCAGTATCAGGACGAAGAGACTGGGTTGCATTATAACTGGCACCGTTACTATGATCCTACGACTGGCAGATACCTGACTCCAGATCCGATTGGATTGGCCGGAGGGATAAATCCATATCTCTACTCTAATGCAAATCCAATTAACATGACTGATCCGTTGGGCCTTTTGGGAATTGGGTATCAATTTAGTACTGGTTTCGTACTTTTTAATTTTAGGTGGGATTTTGATATTGAACTCCGTGCCTTTTTTGATTTGAGAAAGATGGAATTTACTACTGGTGGATCGATTACGGAATCAGAAACAAAGAACTGTAAGGAAGGGGATGCAAAAGGATTGTACCTTGAAATTTTAGCTGGTGGTCTTCTTTTTTCAAATGCGAACCGACAAAGCGAGTTGGACGGAACTAGTACGACATTATCCTCAGTAAATTTTGGTGATCCAATCACTGGTAGAGGAACAGGGTATGAAGTTAATCAAGCACTTGACAATAGAGGAAATCCAACTGGTATTTATGAAATAACAATAGGGACCCCTGTGGGTGGACCGCAGTACGGCATTGAAAAACATTATGGCACTTATAACTATACTGATTCCTTTTGGGGTGATTAAGATACAATCTAATTTAAAAGACAAAGAATTTGAGGATATATGAAAAAAACATATGTGAGCGGAAAATTGGGATACTATTTGGTTAAATTTTTTATCATACCTATTCTAATCGTATCAATTTCGGGAGGACTTTTGTCCATAAATATATCTTATGACAAAATAAGCATAATAATTTTAGGAACCCTTGCACTATGTTTGTTTTTTTATTTATTTTGCTCCTTAAGGCTAATTTTTTTTGAAAAAAATGGAATAGGTTTTAGCCATAATTTCAAAGAAAAGCATATATCTTGGAATAATATTTTAAAAATTAATCATTATTTCTTTCTTCCTCTTTATATTTTTATAACCTTCAAAGGAAATTCAAAAACAAAAAAGGTGATTTCAGTACTACCCATCTTCAATACAAAGGAATGTATAAATAAACTAATTGATAGCTGGCAACAAAGAAAATAATGAGAATTCCGGGGCAGCATACCTAATTATTTTCCGTTTTTTATGTTCTTTGAAATTTAAGGTTCCCGGGACAGTATTATGACGGGGAGACTGGGTTGCACTATAACTGGCACAGGTACTATGATCCGGACACTGGTCGATACCTGACTCCTGATCCTATTGGGCTATCTGTGGGGATTAATCCGTTTGTTTATTCTGAAAACAATCCCGTCAGTTTTATTGATCCTGAAGGATTAAAAGTCTTGGTTGGCCAACACCCTGCTTTTATAAATAGTAAATTTAATCCTTTCAATCATGCTGCAATAATTTTAAT
>JBDRQO010000037.1:0-2906 GCA_043826275.1 Pseudomonadota bacterium | reverse complement strand
TTAACGCCTGTATTTACTTTTGCTTTCCGGGTAATGGTTCCCCTTTCATTGACCACTGCAAATTCTAAGGTTGAAATATGACAATCCACTCCTATATAATTCATCTGGGTATCTCCTTTCTGGGTTGGAGTTATTTTTTTAAGGCAAAAAATAATAACATATTCCAACCTGGGAGGGATACCCGTTGTTCCATAGTCTCATGTTATAGGTGCAAATGACTGCTGGTAAAGGTTTTAGAGGGATTTGATTTAAAGTGCGTTACAAGATTCCTTATCGCCCAAAACCCTTGTCTTTATTGACTTTAGTCATACTTTAATAAAATAATATTTGAAATTTTGCTTGATATCACTGCTCAAGGGGATATAATGTTAGAAATTGATATTCCTAAAATTTGATTGTACAAGATCAAGGGTGCCAAAATGAATACATGTATTTTTTCAGTGGAGCTAAATAATTCAATGAGATTAATGCTAAAATACATAGTCATAAAAAGAGGAAATTTTGATCGATTCAAATTTTGGGCAAATAATGCGGAAACGAAAATCTGGCTTGACTGTTAACACACGGGTGGAACGGATATTGCCAGACACGGTGACCTACGTAATAAGACAAAATATTATGTTGCCAGTTTTTTTTAAAAAATTCAAAATCTCTTGTAACTCATTGAATTTAAAGGCAATATCAACTTGCACTGACTAAGCCAAAATCCCTCTTAAAAATCAGATAGTTAGAGCCGCTCGCAACATAACTCCAATAAAACGTAATGGAATTTTGATTCATTTTACAATGCCTTATCCCATATAGATTAATTTCACATTAAAGGCCGAAAGATTTGTTTATACCAGATGTGGTATTGTGAGAAATTTTAAAAAAGAAAGCCCTACACGTTATAATAATCGCTGTCGTGTAGTTCTGAGACCCTGAGTTTTTCTTTTAGAAGTCATGACCCTATTTCATTTTTTCTCGTCACTTTTTATAAGTCATCGCTGGGAATTTGAATTGCATTTTAACTGAATTTGTCTGGTAAAAAAGAATTGCTGCATTATAATAATTGATTATCTGCTTTTTTCATTCATATTTATGAGTTCAAAAATGGTCGATTTCTTACAACAATTCAATCCGGTAACACAAGTCTTTTTTGCTACTCTATTTACATGTGGTGTAACTGCTGCTGCACTTGTATTTTTTTCAAAAACTATAAGCCAAAAATTTATGGACTCGATGCTTGGTTTTGCTGCAGGGGTTATGATCGCTGCAATTTTTCATCTCAAGTATACTTTGTTAGTTTAATTCAAATTTCACTGGAATTTTAACCCACATTTCCTGGGGACTACCATTCCTTTTACCGGGTTCAAAGAGCCAGATTTTAACAGTTTTTACAGCCTGGTGATCAAGGGATTTATACCCGCTGGACTTAAAGATCTTTAAAGAGGAAACTTTTCCTTTTTCTGAAACCAATACCATTAGTTCAACAACTCCATGGTAACCTCTTTTTTGGGCGATAACTGGATAAACAGGCAAAGTGTTCTCCTTATATAACGGTTTTGCAAATTCGATATGGATTTCTTTTTGTTTAATTGTTTCTTTCTTTTGAGGAGTTGTGCTTTCCACGGTTGCGAGTTGTTCTTTGAAATTTTGTTTTTTTACATCTTTGATTGGTTTTTTTTCAACCATTTTAACAGGGGTTGATTTTTTCTTTATTACTTCTTTTTGATTGTGAATGACAGGTTTGTTCTGTTTTAGTTTTTTTTCAGGTTTAGCCAAGTTTTTTGTCTTAAGAATAGTACTGGTTTCCTTTTTCGGTGTAAAAGATATGGCCTTTTGGGGTTTGGGTTTGTTGGGTTTAAAAGATGTTTGTTTTAATATGGGCTGCCTGTAGGAGATAGTAACCATAACTGATTTGATTTCAGGGGATAAAATTTTATTATTTTTGTTAGATAAAGAAGGCATTAATACCATCAGTGCAATATGAAAACCTGTGGCAATTGCAGCAGATATTATAAACCGTTTCATCTTTATTTTGGGTCTTCAGGGTCAGCCTGTAAGGAAATTTGATTCAACCCGGCCATTCTGATTCTGTCTAAAACTTTAAAAAGATTTTGATATGTGATGCTTTTATCTGCAAAAAGAAGAACACTTGTTTTTTTTTCTTTTTTTGCCTTTTGTTCAAGAATCAAGGTTAAATGTCCAAGGTCAACCAGCTCTTTGTTGACAAAAATCTGGCGGTTCTTGTCTATCGTAACTGCCAAAATTATATCTTTCTCAGGTTTGACAGCAGAGGATTCAGGCAAAGAGACGGGCATGCCTTTGTGTACTGCCATGGAGAGCATGGCATAAATAAACACAACCAAAAGAAGGAAGACAACATCAATTAAAGGAAGCATTTCGATCCTGGGCTTATCGTTTTCAGGTAAGATGATTTTCATCTCATTCCTTCCGGATGCTTGTTTTTGTTAAGCAGGATCTGTTCATAAACAATTTCAAAGCTGGTGGCATATTTTTCCATGATTCCTGCTGCACGCTTGATTCTTGAGTTGAAGTAGTTGTAGGGAAAAACCGTTATGATGGCGATAGACAGGCCTGTTGCAGTTGTTATCAGGGCCTGGGATATACCTCCGGTAACAGCCTGGGGGTTTGCAACCCCTAATGTCCCCAGCATGTCAAATGAATCTATTATCCCGAGGACCGTACCCAGTATGCCCATGAGCGGAGCAACGGTAATCATGGTGTCAAGGGCTCCCATAAACCTTTGCATACGACTGATCTCGTCTGCAGCTGATGATTCCATGGCCTTGATCAAAGAATATTCACGATGAAGTATACCGCTAATCATCATTCTGATTACATAATTTTGTGATCCCGAGGCCTTTTGACGAACAATATCCCAATCACCTTTCCGGGTAAGC
>JBDRQO010000036.1:0-47211 GCA_043826275.1 Pseudomonadota bacterium | reverse complement strand
TTTTATTAGAATATCTTTCATAGCGTTCTCCTCAAAGGGTTATTAATGGCCATAATTATTATAATGATTCAAATGAAATTATATGAAAGAAATATAGGAAGTCAAGTTTTATAGGCCCTGTAATTCTGTTTCAGACAGAATCAAAAAGGTTTTCCATGCTGATGATCAAAATAATTATGTATGCGAATGATATCCTTGAGCCAAATGCGTAATGCCATGGTGTTTAATGTATAAGCCGTCGCTTTCTTTTAGAGCTGAAAAGCGTTGACTTGTATTCAAAGTCCGGAGTGCTTTTCGAATTCTCAAACGTCAGGATTATAGCCAGAAGTGTTCCGTTATCTTTACTTGGTATAAAGTTGAATGAATGAATTATAATTATCAGGATAACTATATCTTATACTATTCCTATTCCTTGCCAATATTTGGAAAAATAATTTAAAAAAGAATCAATGTTTCTCGCCAATTGTCGTGGTGTAAAACGAATCCACTTACCACCTTTAAATGAAAAATCTTTCCCCGATTTAGAGGGTATCATTGTAATCATTTCCATATCCCAATTGCTTTTTCCCCAACCAAAGAAAGATTCATGCTTTTCGGAAGAATGCATAAGATATTTATCACGCAGAACTTTGAGTGGAATTCTATACCAGTTCAACGAAGAAGTGATCTCTTTTACATATTCACTATGATTCTCGCCAAATGCTTTAGGATTCGTTGATAAAAAAACAAGATGCTTATGAAAAGATGTAAAAGATGGCAAATTACCACCTTCAACGAATCGTCTTGACAATGTGATCGTTCTATCAAGAAGAATGCATGCATGAATGATGAGGTTCTGATAATCCAGCTCTACGTACGGATCTATTTTTCGCCATGTATCTGCGATCTGTTTTTGATGCCTTGAATACTTTTTATTTTTTGGATGGAAACGTAACATTGCACTTCCTCTTCTTGATACCGATATATGCTCAAAACACCTCCTGAGGCATAAGGTATACCAAGAATGGGCTTGAAGATATCTCCCAATATCTCCTTTGAAATAAAGTGATGATTTGTCCTCCATTGAATTAATTAATGTATCAATAAGGAGTTCCAATGGATCTTTGCAGAATCTCTGTGATTCTTTACTTAGGTTTAGTGAATTTTTAACCGCGTCATGTCCAACGACGTGTTCTGGGTGTGACCTTACTAATTCTCGCAAATCCATAGCAATTTATCTCGATAAGAATAAAGTATTGTGATAATTTTTTATCACATATAATTATTTCAAAAGCAACTTTATACTAAAAAAGGAATGATATCACGAGAATTTCATAGATTAGACTATGTCTATGACTCCTCTCCCGCAATCCAAGATTTAAAACCCCGGACTATGAATAATAGTCACGGCTTTTCCGAATCAAAGTCTGACACAATCTCTTATGGTTGAAAGAAGTTCTTTCCTTTTTCGCTAAGGCATCAATCCCCTTTTTTGTAGAAGTGGAATGGGATCGACGATGTGGCGGGGGAACCATTTTTTCTGATCTTTTGCACCTAAAGCCATGGATAATAGCTCAGAAAAGTGAAACACCGGAATAGGATTTTTGATTGTACAGCGGATTTCAAGGTTCAGGTGGCACATGGAACAGGCGGTTACCAGGCATTCAGCACCGGCTTCCATGGCTTTGAATATGATTTCATTGACAACTTTTTCAGCTAACTCTGGTTTGGCTGCTGACAGGTAGGTACCGCAGCATCGCTTGCCATACCCGTAGGAAATCATATCAGCCCCTAATTTTGAAAGGGTTCTTTCCATGATGTTGACATCTAGTTTTTCAAACCTGAGATCCGGGGGTTGAGAGAGCATACAGCCATAATATGTGGCAAATTTAAGCTGTTTTAATATATTTTCAGGATGATCGATAAAGTCATTGATTTGAATACGATCAAAGAGCTCAAAAAAATGGATGATTTCAAGGTCTTCGTCAAAGGATGTTTCCCAAAGCTCTTCATATTCTCTTTGCAGGTCTGAATTATTTTTAATTTTTAAATACGTGGATTTCATCCGGATCAGGCAGCTGGGGCAGGCAATGAGCAATGGAATGCCTTTGGGAACAAGAGAAATATTTCTCATGGGAAGGCGCTGGGCTATTGTTTTGTCAATGCTGTGGGCAGATGAAGATCCGCAGCAGTTCCAGTCCTCAAGTTCGACAAGATCGATATTAACCTTATCGCAGAAATTAAGCAGAGAACGGGTGTTCTCATGACCGGATGCTTTTAGAGAGCATCCCGGGAAAAAAGAAAATTTTAATCTTTTTGTGGGGCGGTCTTTCTCATTTTTTTTTAAAGATCTTTGCAAGGGCTTTTTTATCCTCGATTTTTGAGGGGGTTAAATCCAGTTTTCTTTTTTTCAGCATTTTAAGGCCCATGCCCATATCACTTAAAAGATCCATGGTGGAAAGCTTATACCGCATCATGATTTCAAGCTTATGGGTCCGGCCGTATTTTTTAACCGTGTTCAATACCTGGGTATGGAATTGTAAAATGTCCGGCTCTGGTATTTTTATTTTTTGTTCAAGGGCTTTCTGGCGAAGGACGTCCATGATTGCCGGAATGTCAATGGCCATGGGGCAGCCACTGCTGCAGGTATTGCACCCGACACAGATCCAGATGGTGGAAGACTTTAAAACTTGTTCTTCCATGCCCAGTTGAATCAGGCGGATGACAGCATGGGGATGATAATCCATCCCCTCAAGAAAAGGACAGCCGTTTGCGCAGGTTCTGCAATGCAGGCAGGTATTAAAATCAATGCCTGAACGGACTGTGATCACATCGTTAAGAGATTGATGATCATCTTCAGGGTCGGTCATACCATTTTGCCGTCCTTCCAGAATGGAGACATGGCCCGCAGTTTTTCAATGGTAGGAACCATGCTGTTTATAATATGGTCCATTTCCTCTTTGGTATTGTAGTGGGACAGAGAAAAACGAATGGAGCCGTGTGCAGATTTTAACGGAACTTCCATGGCCATAAGCACATGGGAAGGATCAAGAGATCCTGAGGTACAGGCAGATCCGGATGAGGCGCAAATGCCGTCCCGGTCGAGCATCAACAGAATGGATTCGCCTTCAACCGCTTCAAAACCAATGGACAGTGTATTGGGTAACCGGGTGTCGCGATCACCATTTACTGATGATCCGGGTATTTTTTCCAGCAATTGTTGTTCAAGATAATTTCTAAGTTCTTTGACTTTAGAATTCATTATGGGCAAATGCTCTTTGGCTAATTCACACGCCTTTCCAAGGCCGATAATTGACGCTGTGTTTTCAGTACCGCCACGGCGTCCCTGTTCCTGGTGACCGCCAATGAGAAATGGAGAAAACTTAAACCCTTTTTTTATGTACAGCACCCCGATCCCTTTGGGACCGTGGATTTTATGGCCGGAAACAGAAAGCATGTCAACATTGGCAGCTTTTACATCAATGGGTACTTTTCCTGTGGCCTGCACTGCATCGGTATGAAAAAGAATGCCTTTTTCTTTTACCTTTTTAGCAATCTCCTGAATGGGAAATATAATTCCTGTTTCGTTGTTGGCCCACATTATAGACACAATGGCAGTGTTGTCGGACAGGCTGTTGTATAAAACATCCAGATCCAGGTGTCCTTTTTTATCCACAGGTACAAAGGTGACCTCATATCCTTTTGTTCTTTTAAGATGCTTAAACAGTAGGTTAATGGCCGGATGTTCCACCTTGGAGGTAATGATATGCTTTTTATCCGGAAACGCATTAATGGCCGACCAGATGGCTGAATTATCGCTTTCCGTGCCGCAGGAGGTAAATACTATTTCGTCCGGGTCGGCATTGATCAGGTCTGCCACCTGTTGCCTGGCCTTTTTAACTTTTTGTCCCACCTGGCCGCCAAAGGTATGCATGGAAGATGGGTTGCCGTAGAGTTCGCCTAAAAAAGGAAGCATTTCCTGTATGACTTCATCAGCCACTTTTGTTGTTGCATTATTATCTGTATATACAATATTCATTTGCCATTATCCTTTGTTAAGCTCTGCTTCAATTATATCATCGATCCGGTCCAGACAATTTCCGCAGCCACCACCGGCTTTAAGGTAATTGGTGATATCTTCCGTGGTTTTAAGACCATTGCTTTTGATGGCATCTTTAATTTCAAGATCTGTCACATCAAAACATTCACAAACGATCTCGCCTGGTTTTTCAAGAATCTGAATTCCTTTATAATCTGCAATAGCCTTTTTTAATGCCTGCTGCCCCATGACGGAACAATGCATTTTCTCTTTTGGCAGACCGTCAAGATAATCAGAAATATCATCATTGGTCAGCTTTTCGGCTTCATCAAGGGTCATGCCTTTGATAATTTCAGTGAGCGCTGAAGACGATGCCACGGCACTGGCGCAGCCAAAGGTCATAAAAGAAGCGTCCTCAATTATTTCATTTTCCCCGACTTTTAAAAACAGCTTCAAGGCATCGCCGCAGCTGAGAGATCCGTGCTCTCCAACAGCGTTTGCCCCTTCCAGTTCCCCACTGTTTCTCGGGTTCATGAAATGATCTTTTACCTTATCTGTATACTCCCACATAAATTATCTCCTTAATCCAATCACAAACACAATCTTTTTATTAATATCCAAATTCATATGTCTAAAATACTACAGGGTGGTAGAATGTCAATTCATGGTTTTATATTTTTTGTCCAATCTTACTCTGGCCATTCATTTGGCCCCTTACACCCTTATGACAGATCCACAGGAACTGCCTTATCCACCTGTATCACCCGGGTACTGATCCGGGTATCTCTTGTAATAATTTTAACTCCGTTTTGAACCAGGGTATTAATACCGATACAGGTGTCAGCTACTTTGATCAGCTCCCAGGTATGGGGATATTTTCGCTTGGGGTTATCACTGAATGACAACCACACCCTTGATCCGGGAATGGCACACTCTTTCATGGAGCCGGAGTTGGGGCAATGGGCGGTGATGGTTTCGCCTGTATCCAGCTCAACATCTGCCAGAAAGCGTTTATATCGTTTGATCAGCCTTCCGCGGATCAGTGGCGGTAACAGATAACCTGTTTGTTTAACCGGTTTATTATTAATTGAGTTCAATGATACACCTTTTGTCTTAAATCCTCCAGACTTAATTCATTTCGTATGCCGTACCGGGTCAGGCAAAAATCATATTTCACCGGATCATGGGGTATGATTTTTTGAAACCCCCGGGTCACTTCAAGAGCGGTTTTTTGATCTGCACTCTTTCGACTTGTAAATCCCAATAGATTCCCTATGCGATGCATGTGTAGATCCAAAGGGATGATTAATCGGGCCGGAGCAATCTGATCCCATCCACCCGGGTCCACCAGATCCTTTCTGACCATCCAGCGCAAAAACAGGTGACTTCGTTTACATGCACTTCTTTTTGTAGGGTCAGCCAGAAGATGACCTGTTTTATTATCCGGATCAAGTTGGTGACAAAAAAAAGCAAGGCCTGGCAGAACATTTTCATCGGTTGAAGACATGCCTGAATAAAAACAGTTTTCAAGGGATGAAAATCCATTGATTACGCCCTGTATCCCCAACAACAGATTCACCAGATGGGTCTGGTCAGCAAACCTATATCGAAACCCTTTAAAATCTTCAATCATGTCTGCTCTGGATCTTTGAATTAAATATTCATGGGGCGATGGTGTCATTTTTTCAAGGACATGGCTCACAGTTTTCATGATCTGCAAGACCTGGCCATAGGCAAAGCAGGCAGCTATAATACCGACGATTTCACGGTTTTGTTTATCCGGATAATTATACAGATATAAGAGAGGGTCAGGGTCAATAAATTCTCTTTTGTTATATTGAACATAAATTGAATCCAGGTTCTGTTTTAACTGGCCCTGCATTTTATTCATAAACCCTCTTTAATTTGATTTATTGTTTATACTTTCTATTTAAAAGCAATTCATGGACCAGCCATGCGCTTGTCAACAATTTTATCTTGACTATCGCTTTTTGAAGGGCATAATATAAGCTCTTTATTTTAAACAACAATATTTAATTATTAACATGAAGGAGTGCACCCCAGATGCTGCAGGACAAAAAAATAGGTTTTATTGGAAGCGGAAACATGGCAGAGGCCCTGGTCAGCGGCCTGGTTCTTTCCAAGGCAGCAAAACCTGAAAATATTCTGTGTTCAGATATTTCTGAAGATATGCTTAAAAATGTTTCAGATAAATACAAGGTTAAAACCACCACAGACAATTGCGAAGTGGCCAGACAGTCTGAAATTGTCATTTTTGCCACCAAACCCCAGATTCTGGGGTCTGTGCTTAAAGAAACTGCATCAGTTCTGGACACATCCAAACTCATCATCTCCATTGCTGCCGGTGTCCCACTTGCTGCCATTGCTTCGGGTCTTAATAAAGAACTTCGGCTGATCCGTGTCATGCCCAATATTTGTGCTTTTGTTAAAGAAAGCGCCACTGCCATTGCAGCCGGTGAGTTTGCAACCAAAGATGACGTGGCCCTGGCCAGGGCTATTTTTGATTCTGTGGGAGTCACTGTCTTTATCCAGGAAAACATCCTCATGGATGCGTTTACCGGCCTTTCCGGTTCAGGCCCTGCCTACATCTTTACCATCGTAGATGCCATGGCTGATGCAGGGGTTAAGATGGGCTTGTCCAGAAAAGACGCCCTGTTTCTTTCAATCCAGACTGTTTTAGGCTCTGCCAAAATGCTGCAGGAATCAGGTGAGCATCCCGGCCAGCTCAAAGACAGGGTCGCCTCACCGGGTGGAACCGCCATTACCGGCATACATAAACTTGAACAGGGAGGATTAAGAACGACTATGATTAGTGCGATTGAAGCGGCCACCAAGCGTTCGCAGAAGCTGGGTAAGATGATGGTTAAAGACTTTATTAAAAACAACAAATAAAACATACAAAACCCGTGTCAGATCAAGAAGGTCTACTATCTTGATCTGACACGGGTATCTGCCTAACGCATATTAAATACTTTTTACAGGTCAGCTAAATATCAAGTTCTTTTCTCAGCCAGTCCCTTACTTCTCCTTCAACCGCATATACCCCTTTGTATTTTCCGATTCCCTTCATGAACTCTTGTTCAAGATTGCCCGGGAGCCTGAAATTACCCAGTTCTTCAGAATCAAATCCTCTTCGCCTGACCAGGGTTAAAATCGGAGGTCGCTTCCATGTGTTAATCACAAAATAAACGGTTTCGTTATTATTATCCCTTGAATTATAATAGGCTTGGGATCGCAGGGGGCCCCATTCAAGATGAAGAGCGATTGCCTCTTCCGGTGTCATCTCCCAATCTACGGAATTCACAAGATTATAATCTTTTTTAATTTCACCCAGATTCATATTTTCCTCCACTCTTTTGGTTTCACATAAACTTATATATAGGATAAGAGCAAATACCATGCCTGGAATTGCAATACTCAGCGAAAGGGCATTATAAAAGGGCGATTGGTGATTTATATCAGGATACCACTGAAAGGAATACTATAGATCGATACAATTGTGAAGCACGGCAAGCGAGACAGTTTTGACTCGCTTGCCGTTAAAAGAACGGATTACCAGTTTTCACACAGCAATTCAAAAAAACCAGCCGGTTTCACACAGGCCGGACATTTTTTGGGTGCTGCTTTTCCGGTGTGGATATATCCACAACTCAGGCATCGCCATACCTGTTCGTCATCTTTTTGAGTGACTCGATCATTTGCAATATTCTGGGCCAGTTCAAGATAGAGTTTTTTATGATGCTCTTCTGCAACAATAATATTTAAAAATGTATCTTGGGCTCTTTCAAATCCCTCATCTCTGGCAATTTGTGCAAATGTTGCATACATATCTTCACTCACATACTTTTCCAAGGCTGCTGCCGATAAAAGATTGGCATGGGTATCCAAAATCGCACCCGTGGGGAAAACCCATTTGATTTCAAGTTCGCCCCCGTTAAAAAATTTAAAAAACCGCAGGGCATGTTCATATTCCTGACCTGCGGTTTCATCAAAAATTTTTGCAATCTGGATATACCCTTCTTCCCTGGCTTTGGTGGCAAAAAAATTATACCGGGTTCTGGCCTGGGTTTCTGCTGCAAAAGACGTATGAAGATTTGTTGCTGTCCGGCTTTCCCTGAATTTCATTTTAAAAAACCTTTAAATTTTATTCTTCAACAGTAATGGCTTCAGCACCACATTCTTTAGCTGCCTGAATCACCTTATCTTTGAGATGTTCCGGGATTGTATCCATTTTCACAGTGGATTTGAGCTGATCTTCATCATATTCAAAAACTTCCGGACAAAGGTCATTACAATTACGATCGCCCATGCACATTTTGCTAATAGTTACTTTCATCTTAATTGTTCCTCCTGTTTTAAATTATTTTATCAACTATCTTACTCTTTCTGGTTACTCTTTTTTTGTTACTATGTTTGTCTAATTGCGCATCCAGGTATGATATTTTTCCACCCAGGCCAATAGTTTTTTCGGAGCATGGGTTTTTTTCCATAATCCGGCTGCATATTTATTGGCCTCTGCCATGGTGGGATAGATATGGATGGTTCCTAAAATCTTGTTCAATCCAAGTCCATGTTTCATGGCCAGCACAAATTCTGCCAGAATATCTGCTGCATGATTTCCCACAATGGTAACCCCTAATATCTTATCTTTTCCCGGCACGGTCAAGACTTTTACAAATCCGTGATTTTCAGAGTCGGCAATGGCCCGGTCCAGATCATCAATACCATACTTGACCATTTCATACTCAATACCGGCCTGTTCTGCGTCTTTTTCATTCAGCCCCACCCTTGCCACTTCAGGATCTGTAAACGTGGTCCAGGGAATAACCCCATAATCCACCCTGAACTTTTTAAAACTGCCAAACAATGCATTCACGGAAGCATACCATGATTCATGGGCAGCGGTATGGGTAAACTGATATTGGCCGTGAACATCCCCGCTGCAAAAAATATTGGGAAAATTGGTCTGTAAAAAATCATTGGTTGCAATGTTTTTTCTTTGCCCCAATTCCACACCAATATCTTCCAGGCCAAATCCTTTTACATTGGGAATTCTGCCCAAAGCCAATAAAATGGCATCAAACGGCACCTGGATGTCCTGCCCATCATGATCACAGATCAGTGTTTTGTTTTCCCCATTAACCTCAATGCGTTTGGCTGTGTGGTTTAAAAGCAGTTTGATTCCCTCCTGCCTGAACCGATCTGCCACAATTTTAGCCGCATCCGAATCTTCACGCTCCATTATCTGGGAGCCTCTCTGGACCTGGGTCACATGTGATCCCAGCCGTGAAAAGGCCTGGGCCATCTCGCAGCCAATGGGTCCGCCTCCCAGCACCACTAAATTTTTGGGTTGAACCCGGATATCCCAGATGGTGTCAGAGGTCAGGTAACCCGCTTTTTCAAGTCCGGGAATACTGGGCACCATGGGCTTTGCGCCTGTGGCCACGATGATGTTGCGTGTGGTTAAAGTTTTATCGTTAATTTGAACTTCAAACGGTGAAATAACCTTGGCCTTGCCTGCAAAACAATCGACCCCCAGGCTGGTATACCTTTCCACTGAATCGTGGGGTTCAACTTGTTTAATCTTGGACTGGACCCGTTCCATAATGGTTGAAAAATCATAGGTTAACGAACCGGTTTCAAACCCGAACTCTTTGGCTCTTTGAACACGGGACAAGAGCTTGGCACTGGCAATCAATGCCTTGCTGGGTACGCAGCCGGTGTTCAGACAATCGCCTCCCAGCTTATGGGCTTCAATCAGGGCTACTTTTGCCTTGACGGCTGAAGCAATATAAGAGGCCACAAGGCCGGCTGATCCGCCACCAATAACCACCATGTTATAATCAAATTTGCCGGGTTTTGTAAATTTTGAATAGACTTTTTTCTGCCGGATGCTTTCTGTTATGCGTTTGGCAATAAATGGGAAAATACCCAAAAGGGCAAAGGAAAAAATAATATTGGGGGATAATATACCTGAAACAGATTCCAGTTTCGCCAGCTGAGTTCCGGCATTAACATAAACAAGGGTTCCGGGCAGCATTCCTGCCTGGCTGACAAGATAATACACCGTCGTTTTAATCGGGGTCAGGCCCATGACAAGATTAATCATAAAAAATGGAAACACAGGCACAAGCCGCAGGGTAAAAAGGTAAAACCCGCCTTCTTTTTCAATGCCCTGGTTAATGGCCGCAAGTTTGGATGAAAACTTTTGCTGAACCCAGTCTTTAAATAAGTATCGTGAGAATAAAAAGGCCAGGGTTGCGCCAATCGTGCTGGCAAAAGAGACTAAGATCAGTCCGCTAAAAAGGCCGAATACGGCACCGCCGGCAAGGGTCAAAATGGTAGCCCCGGGCAGAGAAAGTGCAGTGGCAAGGATATAGATGGTCATATAAACCGCCATGGTCAGCACACGATGTTGACCATAATAGTCTTTGAATGTATCCAATTGTTCTTTTAAACCGGCAAGAGAAAGATATCGGCCCAGGTCAAAATAAGAAAATGAAACCAATACAGCGATTATCAAAAATACCAGAACAAGCCTGAATCCCAATCCTTTTTTCATCAAGTTACAAACCCTTTTCAATAGCTTGAAATTTTTTCATAAATTTTCGGTCAATATAATCTTTAATCCAGAAGGCCGGTCTTCCGCCAAATACCAGGCCTTTTTTCTTTAATACACCGATACCGCCGCCTGCATTGAAAATCAAAAGATATTCAGGACCGGGTTTAAACTCTTTTAAATCATGACCGTCAATACTTGCTAAAAGGTTATGCAACAGGATTGGATTCTGACGAACCGCATAGACCCCGACCTTATCCAATGGCTGCTTTTCAAAATAAATGCAATCACCGCCGCCAAAAATCTGGGGGTATTTTACCGACTGCAGGTATGAGTTAACCAGAAGGCCTTTATCCGGGCCTGTTGGCAGGCCGGATGCTTCAAATATAGTGGAGGGTTTAACTCCTGAGGCCATGAAAATAAAATCCGTTGAAAAGACCTGCCCGGATTCAAGCGTTATCTCATCGGTTTTAATTGTTTTTACATAACCGGTCTCGTTTATTTGAATACCTTTCTTTATAAGGGCCCTGATCATTCTTGACCGGATATTGTCGGAAAATCTAGCCATAAATTTATGACCGCTGTAAATTGTTATATCTGGCAAATGACCTTTTGTTTTTTTTGCCAACTGCCAGACATTACCTGCTATTTCAGCAGATGACGGCCCTCCGCCAACAATACTGACATGAATCTTTTTTTGCTTGAAAAGAAGCTTTAATTGTTCGGCCGCTTCCATTAACTTTTCAATGGGTTTAACCGGATAAATATTGTTATGATACTTGTTATTGGATTCTGGATTACTCGGTTCCGTATTGGTTGGGCCCAGATTGACCGGTGCGATATTGGTCGATTCTGAGTTGACCGCATGTATGGGAACATAGCTGCCTGAATTAAAAGAGATCAAATCATAAGCAAACGAATGACCGGACAAGGTAAGCACCTGTCTTGTAACCGGATCAATCTTGACCACTGAATCTTTAATAAAAACCCCGCCCTGGTGTTGAACCACTTTTTGTGTGGCAAACCGGATATCTTCAGGGCGATATGTACCGCCCAGCATCCCTGGGCCCATGCCGGAATAATAGTGATAAGAGGAAGGGCCAATGACAGTTACCTTGACCTTTTTTGTTATAAATTGGCTGATATTTTCAAGAACCATCATATGGGCATGGCCACCGCCCACAAGGACAAGCTGTTTTCTCATCTAAGCCTCTCCATTAAAGAGTGTCTGTCTGGTTTAAATATTTGTCCATAAGATCTAAAGACTGTCCATAAGGTTACCCAGGCTGGCCAGGTGAGCCTTTTCTTCATTGGCAATCTTTTGAATAATTTTTCTGGATTCTTTGTTTTGTATTTTTTCATCCACCCTCTGATAAAGATCCAGGGCCTGGGCTTCAATTGACATGGCAAGTGAAATCACATCAATCTGTGAATCCAGATCAGGTTTGAAAATATCAAGGTACTCTCTGGTTGACAATCCACCTTCCAGGGCTTTGAGTTCAACCATTTCTTCAAAGCCTTTTTTGCTGATCTTTTCGATACTGATATCACAATATGCCATATAAATGGACATCTGATGTTTAACTTCAATATCAGACAATTTGGCAAAAAGCGCTTTAACCTGTTCATTTTTTACCTGCTCTTCCATGGACACATAAAAATCACGCAATCCTTGTTCAAGCGAATAGGCAACCTTTAGTACGTCCAGGGGTGTTTCTTTGCCTTCAAAAAGATCCATTCCAAGATCCTGGGGCCCCTTGGCTGTTTGACTCTGCCAGGCCTTAATTCCGCCGGACACATTAAAAACCGTTTTAAACCCCTTTCCGGACAACATCTGCGCAGCAACCCGGCTGCGGCCGCCCACCGCTCAGTAGACCAGGACGGGCTTTTGGGGATCAAGCTCGGATAACCGGTCTGAAAGCTGGGGCAAAGGGATCAGTTTGGCACCGGGAATATGACTGGTCTGGTATTCCGATGGCTGCCGGACATCCAGAATAGTGATTTCTTCTGACGGATGACCGGCAATATATGCATTGGTCTCATTAAAGTCCAAAGATTGTGCCGGTCTGATAAACTGCATCCACTTCATGCCTACTCCTTTAAACCAATAGTGTTATTACAAAATCACAAACAATTCTGTATCACATGGTACGATACAGGTTCAGGCAATACAAGTTTGTCTCAGGTCGCCTGATCAGTTTAGGGATGGCCAATTTTTTAATTTTCTCCCCTGATTTGAGGATCATTGGGTTTTCCCGCACAATCAGGCGTATAGCACGAATTATCCACAAACGAACAATCTTTTTTACATGATGGACATACTTCAGGTGGGGTGTCTGCTTCAAGATTATAACCACATTTATTACATATCCAGCTGACCATTGTTTTTCTCCTTTTATAAAATAGTTTGTTTTATTTTTCCATCAGACAGCCCTGTAAACCGTCCTGCCTGATCCCTTTATATCATTTTTTTTTAACTTATTTTATCGAACCTACCTACAAATAATGTCAAGAAGCGTGCCATCTTTTTGATAGATATTTTTTTCCAATCATTTTATACCATAGAAGATATTAAAAACCGGCAAAAAAAATCAGACAATTTACCAGGATGATAACATGCAGAACAAAAAGGGCTTAGATTTTTATACCACAAATAAAAGTTCTGATAAAATAAATTATCCATTAAAGAGAAAATTTGTCTTTGGGGTCATTATCATTATTGTTCCAATTTTAGGACTATTGTTCACATGGATCGGGTTTCGCCTGTCTGACCAGGCAAAGCTGGAAACTCTTGAAAAAGCAAGGGTTATTGCTGATCAGGTCATTCTTACCCGACAATGGGTAACCGATTGTCTGGGCGGTGTTTTTGTCAATACCAAAAGCACGGGGGCGCAGGGAGTGATCTATGCCACACCAGATCAGATTGTCACACATTCTGACACCTACCAGCTGTTTACCCCCTCCATGGTTACCCAGAAGCTGAGCCAGAAATCTTTTGAAAAAAAAGATTACCAGTTCCGATTATCCAGCCTGACACCCCTCAATACTGCCAACCAGGCCAACGCTTTTGAAAAAAATGCGCTCAACCGTTTCAACCACGAAACAATCGCTGAGTTTTTCCAGTACACTGATGAGACATTTGAATACATGGTTCCCTTGTATCGGTCCAAAGGGTGCATTAAGTGCCATACCCAGGAAGCCCGCCAGACCAGCAGCATTATCGGAGGTCTGAGAATCACTATCCCCTACAAAGGTGACAGGCAGGCGATCCAGAAAAATATATTGCTCCTTGCCGGTGTCGGGATCTGTATCACCCTTGTGACCGTCCTTGTTCTGGTTTTTCTGATCCATACCCTGGTATTAAAACCCATCAATGAATTGGAAGAAAAAAGCCGCCAGGTTTCTTCAGGGGATCTGTCCTGCCGGGTGAATCTTAAAACCAATGATGAACTGGAAAAACTGGGCAACAGCTTTAATCTCATGTCTGAAAGCCTGATGCACAATCAGGATAACCTGGAAGAAAAAGTAGCCAGGGCAACGCATAATCTGGCCATGGCCAACAATGAGCTCTTAAAACTGGATAAACTCAAATCAGATTTTCTGGCCAATATGTCCCACGAACTTCGCACTCCTTTAACCGCAGTCCAGGGCAGTGTCAATTATCTTGAAAGAACCGTGATAGAGCCTGAACAACAGGAGTTTGTCCAGATCATCGGAAAAAATATTGCACGGGTAACCCGCCTGATTTCTAATCTGTTTGAATTTACCAAACTGGAAGCCGGAGCCATTGAATGGGAATTTGAACGAGAGGACATCTCCCAACTGACAAAAGAAGTGATTGATATCATGAGTCCCCTGGCCCTGACAAAGAAATTAACCCTGGTACAGGACTGCCGCGAATCAATATTTGCAGTGATTGATCTGGAGCGCATGGAACAGGTATTGGTCAATCTTTTAGACAATGCCATCAAATTTTCAGCGATTGGCGCACACATCACCGTGGGGGTAAAAACCTGTGACCAGGATGTTGAGGTATCCATAACAGATCAGGGACCGGGAATTCCAAGAGAAAATATTGAAACCATTTTTAAAAAATTCTATACTGCGTCAAACGGATCAACCCAGAACCATCAAGGAGCCGGTATGGGACTTGCCATAGCCAAAGCCATTGTCACGGCCCACAAGGGCACGCTCAGTGTTGAAAGCCGGGAAGGCGGTTCTTCCACTTTTTTCATCAGGCTACCCATTTCATCAGACACGCAAAAGGATAAACAAGACCCATGACAAGCCCTGGCAAAACCATTCTGATCATTGATGACGACAAAGATATTGTACAAACCATTAAAAGCAATCTGATCCTTGACGGATACAATATTGTGTATTCCTATCTAGGACGGGAAGGTATTGAACTGGCCAGGAAAAAAAGGCCGGACCTGATTCTTCTGGATCTCAACCTGCCCGATGTAGACGGCATCGTTGTCTGTGATGTATTAAGGAAATCTCTTGATCTTCCCATCATCATGCTCACCGCCCGAGATTCTTTGTCTGACAAGGTTTTAGGACTTAAAACAGGGGCAGATGATTATATTGTAAAACCCTTTGAACACCTGGAACTCTCTGCCAGAATCACGGCTATTTTTAATCGGGTTGACCGATCCATGATCCGAGAAAAACACCAGATTAAAGATCTTGAAATCAATTATCGCACCCGCCAGGTTTCCATCAAAGGGAAAATTGTCAAACTGACCAAGACAGAATTCCAACTGCTGGAACTCTTTGTTGGCAATCCAGACCAGAGCCTTTCCCGAGATTTTATTGAAAAACAGATCTGGTGGGACTCAAAACTGTATTCTCATTCAAGAGCCCTGGACGTCCATATCCAGCGCCTGAGAAAAAAAATCGAACACATCCCTGAAACCCCCACCATGATCATCACTATTTCAGGCGTGGGGTATAAATTCAACAGCCAATAATAGCTTCACTTTAGCATTCAATTAAATACCGCTCTTAATTAATATCAATCTTAATTAAAACCAATTTTATTTTATTATCAGGCCTGTATTGAAAAAAATGAGTGAACTGGGTATAAACAACAAAAATAAAAGCCATTCACTAAGGAGTCATTATGTCAGACATCAGATCCATTAATACCAGCACACAATTTTGCTCAGTAATCGGCAACCCCATTTCACACAGCCTTTCTCCTGCCATTCATAATGCAGGATATGCAAAACTGGGGCTTGATTTTGTCTATGTGGCAAACCGGGTTGAAGATGTAAAAAGCTGCCTTGCCGGAATGAGGGCGCTTGAAAATTTCAGAGGAATGAGCATTACGATTCCCCACAAAATAGATGCCATGCAATATGTGGATACCATCTCGGATGTCGATCTTGCCATAGGCTCCATCAATTCCGTGGTCAATGAAAACGGTAAGCTTGAAGGCTTTAATACTGACGGCCCCGGAGCTAAAAAAGCCATTGAAGATGCCGGAGTGGATCTGAATGATAAACGGATTTTAATGGTGGGTGCCGGTGGCGCAGCAAGAGCTATAGCCTTTACCCTGGCATGGGATCCAAGGATCAAAGATCTGACATTATTGGATATTGACCATAATATGCTGGCATCCCTGGGAGATGATTTAAAGACCAAGACCCAGGCCAGTATCCATACTCATCCAATGAATGACGACACTCTTGCCAATGCCATGCAGACAGCAGACGTGATCGTTCACTGCACACCCATTGGCATGTATCCCAAAACAGATGCGTCTTTAATTGATCCCAAGCTGTTTAGAAAAGGCCAGGTGGTATTTGATGTTGTGTATACTCCCCTTGAAACCAAATTGTTAAAAGACGCTAAAGCCTGCGGTTTAAAAATCGTATCCGGGGTAGAAATGTTTATCCATCAGGCCGTGCTTCAATTTGAACGATTTACAGGAGAACAGGCGCCGGTTCAAACCTTAAGAGACGTGGTAATGGAGCATCTGAAAAAATGAATATTATCTTGATCGGATATCGGGGAACCGGAAAAAGTGTGGCAGGACAAATTATTTCAAAAGAACTGGACATGGCCTATGTGGGCATGGACAGCGAGATTGTAAAACATGCAGGCATGCCTATCCCTGAAATTGTTGAAAAATTCGGATGGCCAAAATTCCGGGATCTTGAAACCCAGGAAGCACTGGCCATCGCTAAAAAAGACAATATGCTCGTTGATACGGGCGGCGGTATTATTGAACGCCCGGAAAACATGGAAGCCCTGCAGAAGAATGGAATGGTTTTCCTGCTCACCGCATCGGTTGATACCATTGTTGAGCGCATTCAGGACGGCACCCAGAGACCCGCCCTGGTTGAAGGCAAAACCTTTACCCAGGAAGTTGCCCAAGTGCTTGAACAAAGAAAGGACCGGTATGAATCAGCTGCCCGGTTTGTGATTGATACCGATGATATCACGCCGGAACAGGTGGCCTTTAAAATTATTGAAATTATCAAAGCAAACCAGAGTTGATTTAAACGGATTGTTTAGTTCTCAAAACTTAAAAAACACAATGTTTCATAGCGTTGCAAGCAGGGTTACCGGAAGATTTTTTGCAGACCCAGACGCTGCTTGAATCAATTTAATGAAGAAGAATTAAGATGGAAATTCGAAAATATGGTTGAAAAAATTATGATCCCAAAATACATTCTGCTACCATTTAATCAGCTAAAGGAGAAGAAATGAAAAAAAAATTAGTCTTGGTATTTTCAGCTATTTTAATCGCATGGCTTATTTCCCTGTCTGCTTGTTCAGATAAGCCTAAAGGAGAGAAACCAAGTCCTGACAAGGTGATCAAAATGCTGCAGGAAGGTAATGACAGGTTTGTCAGCGGGAAATCAGAACATCCCCATATGGATAAAGACCGTCTGATCCAGGCGGGTCGAGAAAACCAGGCGGATCACGCCTATGCAACCGTTATCACGTGTTCTGATTCACGGGTACCTGTGGAAGCCATTTTTGATGCAGGTATCATGGATATTTTTATGATCCGGGTGGCAGGAAATGTATGTGATACCGATGAGGTCGGTTCCATCGAATATGGGCTTGCCCATGTCAATACGCCGGTAATGGTTGTTCTCGGACATACCCAGTGCGGTGCTGTTACAGCTGTTACCCGGGCTGTTCAGGGAAAAGGCCATGAACTGGAGCGAAATATTCCGCCGCTTGTTGACAATATTGAGCCGGCTGTCCAAAGAGCCATTGAAATTTATCCCCATGCCAAAGGAGATGAAATTATTTCCATGGCCATTGAAGAAAATGTATGGGTCGGTATCCGGGATCTTTTCATGAAAAGCCCATCCACCCGAAACCTGGTTAAAAACGGAAAGGTAAAAGTGGTGGGTGCCATATATGATGTGGGAACCGGAAAAATCAACTGGCTGAAACAACCCAGGGTGACCAATATTCTTTATGAAGTGGAAGCAAATCCGCAGCGTGCGATTGAAGCCATGGCATCTCATAAGGAGAAAAGCAAAGGGCAACCTGAAGTAAAAGAAAAAGCCCAGGATCAACCTGCACCGCAGAAAGACAGCACGGCTGCCCAGCACTGATAACCGTATCATGTTTGAAAATTTCACTGCCGGCCCATGAATCCATGGAGCCGGCAGTCATCGGTTTAATTACAGGGGGCTTGTTTTTTGTTTCAGCCAACGAGCGGTCTCTTTTTTTAAACCCGACGACAGTTTATCATAAACCTGTTCATGATAAGTATTGAGCCAAAAGATCTCTTCCTCAAGCATCATGTCCGGATCGATCAGATCCTTTTCAAAATGGCAGAAAGTCATTTGATCAAATTTTAAGAATTTACCAAACTCATTTTCAAATGCTTCTTGAACCAAAATCATATTTTCAAGCCGCATACCATATTGCCCTTCACGGTAAATTCCTGGTTCATTTGTCAGCAACATGCCTTTTTTAAGCGCTTCATCCACCGGATGGGAACTGATTCTGGCCGGCCCCTCATGAACACACAAAAAGAAACCCACTCCATGACCGGTACCATGCCCGAAATCCAGGCCCTTTTTCCACAGATATTGCCGGGCAAGGGTATCAATCTGAACCCCCCGGGTACCTTTGGGAAACAAGATGGTGGCTACGGCAATATGGCCTTTGAGAACCAGAGTATAATCTTCAATCTCCTGCCGGGATGGTCCACAACTGCCAATTGATCTACCAGTTGTCCGACTAATGGTTCGGGTAATATCAGTGGTGCCAGTCAGATAGTTGCCACCTGAATCAGTTAAGAAGATGCCATCCTCGCCAATGGTCACATTTGTCTGTTTTGTAGCAGAATAATGACACATGGCAGAATGCGCCTGATACGCCATGATGGGATCAAAGCTATTGTCCATAAAGCCTGGCTGTTCTTTTCTAAACTCAAACAATTTTTGGGCCGCAGACACTTCGGTCAGCAGCTCATCTGATTGTTGATGTTCCAGCCAGAATAAAAAATTGACCATGGCAATACCGTCTTTGACTGCGGTCTCTTTTATGTGGGCAATCTGTATCTGGTTTTTAATTGCTTTTAATGCCACCACAGGACTGGGTTTTTCAATGATCCTGCATTTTTTATTAATTGATTCCCCCAGATAGACACTGGTGTTTTCAGGGTTGATGAGAACTCGTTTATTTCCATCAATTTTCGATAACGCATCAACAATATCAGAATATTTAAACATCTGAATATTATCTTGTTTGAGCGCCTTTTTTACGGTTTCATCAATTTTATCTGTATTTATAAACAAATCAAGGTGTTCAGGGCCAAACAATAAAAACGCAATATTCACAGGATTGGTGTGAACATCATTGCCGCGAAGATTCAGGGTCCAGGCAATATCATCCAAAGAAACCATTAAATGATAATCTGCACCCAATGACTCCATTTTCTCCCTGATTTTTAAAATCTTGTCTGCCCGGCTTTCTCCGGCATATTTTTCTGAGAATAAAAAAGCTTTGGAAGCTGGCATGGGCGGTCGATCAAGCCACAGTTGTTTGATAAAATCAATCCCAATATCAAGCTTAAATGATTTATCTTCAAACAATGCTTTGATTTTTTTTACACTCCCCATGCTGAACAATGCCCCGTCCATACCAATCGTACAGTGGGGTGTCAACGTCTGGGTCAGCCATTTATCAAAGCCAGGCACATCCGGCTCACCCAGTTTATACAACACAAATTCCGACCCTTGAATCTGCTCTTCAGCCTGGATATAGTATCTGAAATCAGTCCATAAGATGGCATGTTCAAGGGTAACCACAGCGATCCCGGCAGACCCTGAAAACCCGGTGAGCCATTTTCCGGCCTGCCAGTGTTCAGCCACATATTCACTCTTATGAGGGTCATCACTGGGAACAACGATGGCATCGATCCCATTGGCTTTCATCAATTTTCGGATTTGATCAATCTTCTCATCTGTCTTCATGATATTTTTTAACCCAATATTTTATATTATAAGCCAGCTTAACCTATACTATTGCAAATCTCTCTGAGAATCAAACAAACAGTCTTCTATTCAAGAAGCCATAATAAATAAATTTAATTTCCAACTGGTTTACCTTTGGGCTTTCAATAGCTATAATCAATTTAAGAATCCAAGATAGTCAGAAATTAAAGACAGGTTATCAACACTCATCATCTTTATCATTTTTATTATCTTTTAAAAAGGAGCCCACATGATAAAAACAATATTAAAAAAACTGAATACTGCCCTAATGATTGTAATTATGGTATCCATTTCATTAATTATACCAGCCTCATCAATGGCGGCCAATGATCCATTCATTGATGCCGGGTATATTCAGGTAAAAAACAAGTCACCTCATTTGATTTTACTCTGGAAGATATAAATGGCAACCCAATCCGATTGACTGATTACAGGGGAAAAGTGGTTATGCTTTTTTTTGGACAACCTGGTGAGGTTGGTGGTCGCGTTGATAAAGAGATTGGCTCGCTGGTTGCCTCAAAAATTGGGCTTCATGTCATAGGAACTGCATCAAGTTTTGCTTCAGGATACAGCAGGGCTGTGAGCAATAATCAATCGACTTTTGTGTATACGGTTTATCAGCCTGGGTTTTCCAATGGAACCGGTTTAAAAGCAATCCTTGTTGATAGTCAATCCGGTGAGATTATATGGGTTAATAAAGGACTGTGGCCTGTTGTTGAATTTGGTGATGAAAAAATAGTTAAAAAACTTGTAGCAGATCTTTTAACTACTTTGCCTGTAAAATAATAAAAAAGGAGAAAAATTAAGATGAAAAAACAGATATTGATATTATTCTGCTTATTCTTTGTCCTGCTATTTTGGGGATGTACAACTGATGTAAAAATGCCTGAAACTGAGCAGATCAATACCCGGATCCTAACCAAGCATAAGGCTGTGGCAGCTTTATATATCCCGGATGAGTTAAAGAAGAATTATGAACAGATAACCAGCCCGCTTGATACCCTGTCTTTTCCTATTGGCCCGCAGATGACGGATCTGCTTGAAAAAAATCTGCCGCTTGTATTTGAAAAAGTAGTTAAAGCAAATACAGATAAAGTGCCTGATAACGCAGATATTGTGATTGTCCCTGAAATTCTTGATTTTAAAAATTATATCCCATTCCCAGCGTATAATCCGCACCGCTGCAGTATCATTGCCAGGTTGACCTGTTTGAATAAAAAAAATGAAAAAGTTTTTGTGCAGACAATAACAGGTAATGCCCAGACAGGTGGAAATCTTTTTTCAGGGTTCAAGTCTCAGCAGTTGGCAGCAGAAGCAGCGGATCTTGCAATAAAAGATGCGGTTAAACAGGCCATCGAAGGCTTGGCAGATGCCGAGGAATTAAATTAAAAATAATTATTGGAAAACCATGGTTAACTATTTTAAACAGCTGAAATTTGTCTTCCCCACAGGCTTATTATTGTTCTTTTTTTCCTGTGCAACAATCCCTGTACATCCTCCTGTCCAGTATCTTTCAGCCTATATCGTTAACGATGACCAAACGTTTCTTAGTCGTTATCTACCTGTTTTTGTAATAGAAAATGACAAGGAAAAATATAACCGGATCGGAACACCCACTGCAAAAATCGCCACAGACGGTAAAGAACATATTTATGTGGATCCTGAAAAGGCGACTGTCTATACTCAGATAAGAAAATTTGAAACATCTAAAAGCACCTATACCAACCTGGTTTATCGTATACACTTTGAAAAAATACCCGGTGGATTTTTTCCTTTCTATTTAGGAAAAGGCAAAAATATCGGGCTGATAGTTATTGTCACGCTTAACCGGCAAAATGACCCGATATTGTATACCCTGGTACATACCTGCGGTTGTTATCTCGCCTTTGTTCCGACATCATACCTGCCTGTGGACAGTTTTCCTGATGGATGGGAAAAAGACAGGCAGTCTGTCTATTTTGAAAGTCTCCCTGGATTTCTCGATGTTAATGAATCATCCCTTCCTTCAAACAAAATGTTTATATTAATCAGGGATGGATCACACCGGGTGAAAGACATCTGGCTGTCCTCTTCTAATTCCTTGAAAAATCACACGATTGTCAAGGCAGAGCTACAGCCACTTATCTCTCTTGAGAAGCTTGCTTTAAAAGACCATGAAACAACCTCATTTTATGAAACTGCCGGTCTTCGTAAGGGGTATGTAAAGGGGGCCCACAAATGCCGGGAGAGATTGTTGATGAGTTGGTGGGCCTTAGATTGGAGGATTGGAGAAGATAAGATCTTTGGAAAAGATAAAAACCATGGCATTGTGTTCTACACAAGCCTTAAACCCTGGGACAAAGAAGCGTCTGATATGCGGGATTTTACCGCCTTTTTAAAATATTGGAAATGGAACTTATAGAAGAAATGGAAACCAGATCATTAAGATGCATTGGCAAATATCAAATCAACGCCCTTCTTGGCAGTGGGTCCATGGGGCGCGTCTATAAAGTCACCATACCAATATTACAAAAAACAGCCGCACTGAAACTGTTTATGCCCACCCCGGCTTTGATTAAAAAAACCGGCATGGAATGGTTAAAAGATAAATTTATTCAAGAAGCCTGTATTATTGCAAATATCAGACACCCCAATGTGGTGGACATCTGGAGCCTGGAAAAAACAGAATCCGGCCTTTTATATCTGATGGAATACTATTGCCGCAATCTTGGTACACTCATGGGGGAATCTTATTTTGCCGACAGGCCCGCTAGAAAACTATCAATTGAAAAAGCCTGCGGCTATCTGATTCAGATACTGGAAGGGCTTTCCCGCCTGCATGAAGCAAAAATAATTCACCGGGATATCAAGCCGTTCAATATCATGCTCACAGATATGGGAACTGCTAAAATTGTTGATTTCGGCCTGTCTAAAAGAAGGGGAGAAAAACATGACCTGCCTGCTGAAAAACTGATGATCGGCACTTCTTTTTATGCGGCACCCGAACAGATTGAATCGCCGGACCAGGTCGATGCCCGGGCAGATTTGTATTCTACCGGTGTTCTCCTTTACCGAATGTTGACCGGCATATTACCTGAAAAAGAACCCATATTACCCAGCAAACTTGAGCCGCAATTAGATCATACCTGGGACCAATTTTTCATGAAGGCCCTTGCAGCCGATCCTGATGGTCGATTTCAAAATGCCGGATCCATGTCTGATGAACTCAAACAGCTTTGTCTTGTTTATAAAACCAATAAAAAAAAAGAATGTTCCCCTCCTGATGCCCTTTTCAATAGCAATAAAGGTTCAGATGGAAAAAAGAAAACCATTCATCTTCGCTCAGCGCCATCCAGAATTCTTGCAAAGCATGCCAGATCAATCTTTAATCTGGATGACCTGCACCAACCTGAAACATATTTAAAAAATGATTTTGAGCGTAAACCGGAAAAAATCATTATTGACCAGGCAACCCATCTTGCCTGGCTGCAATCCGGGTCCCTGTATCCCATGCATTGGCAAGATGCACAAGAGTATGTCCAAGGGCTATCGGAGGCTAATACCGGCGGGTATAAAAACTGGCGGCTTCCCACTATAAATGAATTGCTGTCATTGTTGAATCCCATGTTCCAGGAAGACTTTTGCCTGGAACCCATGTTCTCAAAGGTTCAAAAGTGGCTCTGGAGTGCTGATACACGTTCGAAAAAATCAGCCTGGACCGTGGACGTTGAAATGGGATTTGTAAGATCCAGTGACGTTCTGGATTATTATTACGTAAAAGGAGTCTGCTCTTTGTGAAGATGGATAAACGATCTTATAATTTTATATCTTGATTTACAGCCATTGCATACTTTAAAGGAAGTCCGGCAGCTATTATTTTCTGGGCTGCCTTTGTATTATCATATCTGACGTATCGTATATCCAACAGGTGGTTTAATAAATCCCAGATCACATACTTGGCATGGGGATCTTTGTCCCTGGATTGTCCGACACTGCCGACATTAACCATATATTTTTTATCTTTTTTAAGGCAGATCGTTCCCTGTTTCATTTTTTGTATCCGAACATCTCCATCCTGTGGGAATACCAGTCCAAGTTGATGGGTATGGCCCAGAAAACACATTGATTCTTTTATTTCTCTCAATGCATGGATTAATTTAGACGGTTCCATCTGATGGAGGTAATGGCGAACAGAATCCGGCCAGAATCCGTGAACAAAAAAAGCGTCATGTAAAGAAAGATTGATTTTCAAGCTATTCAAGTATTCCAACGATGATTTTGAAAGCATTGCCATTGTCATATCAATTGATTTTTTAACATCCCCGATATACCATTTATACACCTTATCATTCACGCAGGCCAATTCGTGATTTCCCAGAATCGATGTGATATTACAATCAATCATTTGTTGAATAACAGCCTCGGAATCGGCTCCATAACCGATATTGTCACCCAGTGATATAATCGCATCAACCTTGTTGCGATCGATATCAATATCCTTTAAAACGGCTGAAAAGGCCTCAAGATTACCATGAATGTCTGAAATAACAGCTATACGCATTTTTTTCCCATATTGACTTTTATGAACACAAATGTACCATGATGTATCTGTCTTAACAAGTAGGTGGGATCAGGTTTAAATGGGAGATATGAAAAGGGATATAAAAACCGTTAAAACCATTTTTAAACTTGCTTACCCATGTTATGATACCCGACCAGCATCAAGGCAATCAAAAAGCAGGAATTATGAGGACAAATGAAATACAATTTTGACTGCATTATTGATCGAACTGATACATCCTCTTTGAAATGGCAGAAATATAAAGGCTCTGATATCCTGCCCATGTGGGTGGCGGATATGGATTTTCAATCGCCGCCGGCCATCTGCAAGGCCATCAATAACCGTGTAGGCCATGGGGTCTTCGGGTATACTCTGGTACCGGAACAACTCAATCAAATGATTGTACAAAGAATGCAATCTCTTTACAATTGGACGATCCGGGCAGAATGGATATCCTGGCTGCCAGGCGTTGTTTCTGCCATGCACGTGGCCGGTGCAGCATTCGGAAAACCAACCCATGCCATTGTCACCACAACGCCCATATACCCTCCCTTTCTGGATGTGCCTTCAAACTGCGGCAAACAACTGATCACGGTTCCCATGATTGATGTCAACCAGCGTGCCACCCTTGATTTTAACGCCCTTGAAACTCAATTCAAACAAGGGGTCAGCCTGTTTTTGTTTTGCAGCCCCTATAACCCTTGCGGCACCCTTTTTACCCAGCAAGAGCTCAAACAACTTGTCAGGCTATGCAAGACCTATGATGTCATCATCTGCTCTGATGAAATCCATGCTGATTTTGTTCTGGACAGTCACAATCATCATATCCCCACCGCATCAATTTCAAAACAAGCACAAGGTCAGACCATCACACTTATGGCACCGTCAAAAACCTATAATATCCCCGGGCTTGGGGCTTCTTTTGCCATTATTAGTGATCCAAAATTAAGACAATCCTTTAACCGGAAACGAAAGGGTGTGGTCCCGGATGTCAATGTTTTAGGACTGATTGCCTCCCAGGCTGCCTATACAGCCTGTGATGACTGGCTGGCCCAGTTGATCATTTATCTTAAAACCAACAGGGATCTGGTTATCCAGCGGGTCAACCAGATGAAAGGATGTAAACTCAACCCCATTGACGCCACCTATCTTGCCTGGATCGATGTTGCTGCTACCGGACTTGAAGATCCAATCAATTTTTTTGAACAAGCCGGTGTCGGTCTTTCAGACGGCGTTTTTTTTGGACAAAAAGGGTTTGTACGATTGAATTTTGGCTGCCCAAGGTCTATTCTGGAAAAAGGATTGGACCGTATGGAAAACGCTTTAAAATGAAAATAATACCAAATAAACCAATCATTTAAAAAAAGGAGCCTTAATGATGAAAAAAATGTTTTGGGGAATGATGTTCTTATTATCTGTTTTTCTGATCTTTTCCTGTGGTAAAAAACCTGCCGAGAAATCAACCATTAAATTAGGGGTTGCCGGTGCCCACAGTGGCGATCTTGCATCTTATGGTATTCCGTCTGTCAATGCAGCAAAGCTGGTGGTTGAAAAAATAAATGCCAAGGGCGGCGTACTTGGAAAACAAGTAGAACTTTTAATTGAAGATGATGCATGTAAACCTGAGGTTGCGGGCAACACCGCGACTAAACTGGTCTCTGACGGTGCTGATGTCGTTCTTGGCCACATCTGCTCCGGTGCCACCAAAGCAGCTATGGGATTTTACAAAGATGCAAAAATTGTTGCCATGTCTCCCTCTGCAACCACCCCGGACTTGACGCTTTCCGGTAACTATCCCAATTTTTTCAGAACCATTCCCCATGATGCAAAACAAGCACAGCTTCAGGTAAAATTTGCCACTGAAACATTGAAAATTAAAACCGTTGTCATCCTCCATGACAAAGGCGATTACGGCAAGGGTGCCGCAACACTTGCCAGGCAATACTTTGAAGAAGCAGGCGTTAAAGTCTTATTGTTTGAAGGCCTTACAGCGGGAGCTGTTGATTATTCGGCCATTGTTGACAAGCTTGAACGCCATAATCCTGAACTGGTTGTCTGGGGAGGCTACCATCCTGAAGCATCCAAAGTGGTGACCTTGATGCGGAAAAATAGAATGAAAACCCTGTTCATGGGTGCCGATGGTGTAAAAGACGATACCTTTATCAAGGTGGCCGGTGAATATACTGAAGGCGCTTACGCAACCGGTCCCAAGGATATTTCAGCCAATCCCATGACCCAAATGGCAAAAGAAGAACATCAGAAAAAATTTGGATCAGACCCGGGTGCTTTCTTTGATGCTGCTTATTCTGCAGCCATTGCTCTGCTCAATGCTATTGAGAAAGCCGGCTCCACTGATTATGACGCTGTTGTTAAAGCGTTGAGAACCGAATATGTAGACACCCCTCTTGGAAAAATCAGTTTTGATGATAAAGGGGATGCTACGGGTATTGGTTTTTCAGTTTACAAAGTCACTAATGGCCGGTTTGTTGAGGAGAAATTAAAAGCAGGAACAGATGGACTTTGATTATTTTTTAAAACTTTTTTTAGGAGGACTGACCCGGGGCAGTATTTACGCACTCATTGCTTTAGGGTATACCATGGTTTACGGCATTATTCAGCTGATAAACTTTGCCCATGGTGAAATCTATATGATCGGTGCATTTACCGGCCTGATCGTATCCAGCGTATTGACTATGATGGGATTTCCCTCGCTTGCAGTGATCTTCCTTGCGGGATGTGCTGCCATTTTCTACTCGTGCTGTTATGGATATACCATGGAAAAGATTGCCTACAAGCCGCTTCGAAACGCTCCTCGCCTCTCTGCTTTGATCAGCGCCATCGGCATGTCACTGTTCCTGCAAAATTATGTCCTTCTGGCCCAGACATCTGATTTTTTGCCATTTCCCAGCCTTATTCCAGATTTCAAATTCTGGGAACCGTATGCAGATATTATGTCATCTACTGAACTTATCATTATCATTACCACTACTATTGTGATGATTCTGCTGACTATATTAATTAAGTTCACAAAAATCGGCAAAGCCATGCGTGCCACAGCCCAGGACAAAACCATGGCATCCCTTCTGGGCATCAATGTCAACAGGATCATTTCCTTCACCTTTATCATAGGGTCTGCAACAGCAGCTATTGGCGGTTTACTCATTGCTTCCCACATCGGGCAGATCAATTTTTACATGGGATTTATCGCAGGCATTAAAGCCTTTGTTGCAGCAGTATTGGGCGGTATCGGCAGTATTCCGGGCGCCGTACTCGGCTCACTGGTTTTAGGATGGACGGAAAGTTTTTTTACCGGATATATTTCCAGCGACTATGAAGATGTGTTTGCCTTTTTATTCCTGGTCCTGATTCTTATTTTCCGGCCCTCCGGTATTCTCGGACGGGCTGAAACCAAAAAAGTTTAATTGCCCCAAAAGGCTAAATACCCAAAGAGGCTGAATATTATTTAAACAAGAGATTATCATGAATCTTTTAGATGAAATTAAAAAATCAACTCTGGCTGCTTTGTGGTTTATGTTTCTTACATTTCCACTCATGGTCATCAAGGTAAATACGGTTACCCAAACAATTAACTGGCGCTGGTGGAATATGGCATTCATCGGTGTGGGAGTCTTTTTCCTTTCTGCTCTCTGGCGGTATGCACTCATGCGCAAGGAAAAAGGCCTGGTAAAAATTAAAAAAGGCAGGCCTGGTTTTTTATCCCGTATTCTTGAAGAAAAAAAGTTTTTCCTCCCCTGCCTGGCCTTTTTAACAATTGCAACCTTGTTGTTTCCCCACCTGTTCTCCATGTACCAGACCAATATCATGATATCCGCCTTGATTTATGTCATGCTGGGCCTGGGGTTGAATATTGTCATCGGCCTTGCCGGACTCCTTGATCTGGGTTATGTGGCCTTTTTTGCCGTGGGAGCCTATTCATATGCCCTGTTGAATCTGCATTATGGTTTGACGTTCTGGGTGGCCCTGCCGCTTGGCGGACTTTTGGCGGCAGCTTTCGGCATTATATTAGGATATCCCGTACTTCGGCTCAGAGGAGATTATCTTGCCATTGTTACCCTGGGTTTTGGAGAAATTATCAGGCTGGTGCTTGAAAACTGGAATGAATTCTCAAAAGGCCCCAGCGGTATTGCCAACATCCCCAAACCTGATTTGTTTGGTATGAATCTTTCCATGCAGGCTGACTCAATTTTCCTGTTTTATATCATTGTGGCTCTGGTCATCTTTACCATATTTATTATTAACCGACTGGAAAATTCACGCATCGGCCGGGCCTGGATCGCGTTAAAGGATGATGAAATAGCCTGCCAGTCCATGGGCATTGACAAAGGAAAAACCAAACTTCGCGCCTTTGCTTTAGGCGCTATGTGGGCGGGTATGGGCGGTGTTGTGTTTGCAGCAAAAACCACGTTTATCAATCCGGCCAGTTTCACCATCTGGGAATCGGTCATCATCCTTTGCACGGTTGTCTTGGGCGGGATGGGATCTATTACCGGCGTAATCTGCGGCGCCATGCTGCTGATCCTGCTGCCTGAATATTTAAGAGCGGTTTCCGAATACAGAATGATCGTCTTTGGCACGGTACTGGTACTCATGATGGTTTTTAAACCCGGCGGCATGATAGAAAATGTCAGAAAAACCTATAAATTCAAACCAGATGAGAATAAAACCGGATGAAAATAAAATAATGAAACCTGTTTTAGAAGTAAACAACCTGACCATGAATTTCGGTGGATTAAAGGCCATTGACAGTCTTAACCTTGCTATAAACCAGGGAGAGATCGCAGGGTTGATCGGACCTAATGGTGCCGGGAAAACCACTTTTTTTAACTGTATTACCGGCATATACACACCCACCAAAGGCGATATTCTGATCCGGCCCGATGCAAGCGATGCATCCATCCAGAAGATTAACGGTCTCAAACCCAACCTTGTCACCCGAAAAGGCCTGGCAAGAACCTTTCAGAATATCCGGTTATTTTCTTCCATGACGGTATTGGAAAACGTCATGATCGGTTGTCATCCCATCACTCAATCAGGGATTCTGGGTGCTATTTTCAGAGACAGCAAAACCAGGGCTGAAGAACAGTTTATTGTGGATAAAAGCTATTCGATTCTACAAAAAATCGGGCTTGAACAATATGTTGATGAACTGGCACTGAACCTTCCCTATGGTGCCCAGCGCCGCCTTGAAATTGCCAGGGCCATGGCCACAGATCCGTTTCTTCTGCTTTTGGATGAGCCAGCTGCCGGCATGAACCCGAATGAAACCCAGGAACTCAATGAATTGATTTTAAAAATCCGGGACAAAGCAAAGATCACCATTCTTTTGATCGAACACGACATGAAACTGGTGATGAGTCTTTGTGAAAACATTTTTGTTGTTGACTACGGGAAAAAAATCGGACAAGGAAAACCCGAAGACATCATAAACAATCCTGTGATTATAAAGGCCTACCTGGGAGAGGAAATTGATGCTTAAGTTTAGAAACATACAGACCTTTTACGGCAATATTCAGGCCCTTAAAAATATTAATATGGATGTAAATGAAGGCGAAATTATTACCCTTATCGGCGCCAATGGTGCGGGCAAATCCACCACCCTGATGACCTTGTGCGGTATCGTACCTGCCGGCAAGGGCAGAATAGAGTTTCAAGGTCAGGATATTACGGGTATGCCGCCGGACCAGATCGCTGCACTGGGTATCAGCCAGGTCCCTGAGGGCCGGCGTATTTTCCCGTATCTGACTGTCATGGAAAACCTGGATATGGGAACCTTTCTTCGCAAAGATAAAGTGCAGATCAAAAAGGATCTCAACCACGTGTTTGAGCTGTTTCCCATTCTTGCTGAACGCCGCAGCCAGCCGGGCGGTACCCTGAGCGGGGGAGAACAGCAGATGCTTGCCATCTCAAGAGCCATCATGAGCAAACCCAAATTGCTGTTACTGGACGAGCCTTCCCTGGGCCTGGCACCCATTATCACCAGACAGATTTTCAATATCATCAAAAAAATCAACTCAGAAGACAAAACCACCATTTTTTTAGTGGAACAAAATGCCAACCTGGCTCTCCAGGTGGCTGACAGAGGATATGTCATGGAAACAGGTTCCGTTACAATGACCGATACCGGTCACAACCTTCTGGCCAATGAGGATGTTAAAAAAGCCTATCTTGGTATGTAACCTGATATAATTTGATAAAGCCCGATATGATTTCTTCTTAATAAAGATCTTTGTGATGTTATCGGGGTACTTTCAGAACAAATGAATGAATCAGCTTATGATCTATTACCGCGATAAGAGGCATCAAGCCACTCATTTATTCTGGTTCATCATGTGTAGCAGCCTGATTTAATAAGCAGATTCAGGCCACAGTCACCTGATAATTCAAATCTTCTTTGCGCAGTATGTCCTGTAGGGCCAGCTGAATCCAGAAAATTTCCGGCTGTCCGATCTGGCTTGCAATCTTTGCAGCCCGTTTTGGCGTGGGGATACGTCGGCCTTTTTCAATATCACAAAGGCTGGCAGGAGAAATACTAAGTTGATTTGCAAAATCGACCTGGGTTTGCTCCTCTGATTTCCTGTAGGCCTCAAGCGCGTTGCCAAATGTGAGTGGTCCAAACTCCTCTCGGAGTTCTTTTGTCCCGTATTCTTTAATATTCATGTTTGTTCACCTCTATTATTTCAATGACTATGGCGTTGCCGTGTTCAACATAAAACGCCCGGTAGGCTTTTGACAGTCGAATGGATCGTTGACCATACCTGTTGCCCCTTAACGGCTTGTCATGGTAACCAACTATTTCCCTGACAGCCTTGATTCCCATCATTTCAACCTGTTCGGCCCATGTTTGCAGTTTTCTGACAATGTAGTCAGGAAGTTTTCTTAATTGCTTCTGGGCTTTTTTATTTATAATGATTTCGTTCATGATTATTTTATACGTCTATTTGGCGTATACGTCAAGTGCCACTGATAGATAAATAACTTGACAAAATCAGCTTGAGCTTGAATATAGTTTCAGGAAAAAGGCAATATATGAAAACCGATACAACAAAAGTCATGTCCATTGAAAAAGCGGTTCAAAAATATATGCGTGACGGCCTGCATATATCCATTGGGGGCTTTACTTTGAACCGCAACCCCATGGCAGCCGTGTATGAAATCATTCGTCAGAAAATCAGGAATCTGCATGTATATGCCCATTCCAACGGAACCGGTGTGGATGAGTTAGTGGGTGCAGGTTGTGTGGACAAACTGGAAATTGCCTATGCAGGCAATGGAAAAACAGCCCCGACCTGTATTCGATTTCAAAAGGCAGTTGAGAACCAGACACTTAAAGTAGAAGACTACTCAAATTTTATGATGAGTCTGCGTTTTCTGGCAGGTGCCATGGGTGTCCCGTTTATGCCGACTTTATCGGGATTTGGTTCTGATATCACAACAAAATGGGGGTTTTCAAAATCATTGCGCAAAACTGATTCAAAAATAGTTGATGAAAAACTTATGATCATTGATAATCCCTTTGGCAGATGGGGAAATGCTGCCAAGGTAATACTGGTACCGGCAATCAGTCCGGATGTTACCTTTATTCATGTACAAAAGGCTGATACCATGGGTACCTGTCGAATCGAGGGGTTAACCTTTACTGACGTTGAACAGGCCAGGGCCTCAAAACATGTTGTTGTGACTTGCGAAGAATTGGTCCAACCTGAAGATTTAAGAGATTTTCCAGAACACAACCAGTTACCGTTTCTCCATGTTTCCGCGGTCTGTCATGTTCCTTTTGGCGCTTATCCCACGGCAGTTTACCGGTATTACGACTATGATATTGTTTATTTAAGAGCGTATGCCAAAGCAGCAAAAAATGATGATGAATTTAACGCCTTTCAGCAAAAAAATATATATAATGTCAAAAATCACCAGGCATTTTTAAATTTGATCGGACCGGATCAATTGGGTCTAATTCAGGCAGATTCTCGAACCGGTTATGCCAATGATATGAAGAGAATCTAATCATGCCGACATCTGAATATACACCAAAAGAAATGATGACAATCATGGCTGCCCGGGAAATTAATGATGGTGATATTATTTTTGTGGGTACAGGGATCTCAATGCTTGCAGCCGCTGCTGCAAAACATATTAGTGCGCCCAATGCCGTGATTTTTTTTGAAACCGGTGCAATTGATTCACAAATCAAAGAGCTCCCTTTGGCAGTCGCCGACCCCCGGGTGATGGTCGGGGCAGCATCCAATACCGGTCTTTTAGAAGCATTTTCAATACTGCAGAACCCGATTACAGGAGACAAGGTTATTGCCATTCTCGGCGCAGCCCAGATTGATAAACATGGCAACCTTAACAGTACGGCAATCGGTGACTATGATTCTCCTGATACCCGGTTTTCAGGCAGTGGCGGCGGATGCGATGCAGCATCCTTTGTTCCCAGATGTATTGCATTTATGATGCATGAAAAACGCAAGTTTGTTGAGACACTGGATTATTTAACCAGTCCCGGTCAAAGGCAGAACAAACAAAACAGAGTTGATAATGGATTGCGGCCCGGCGGGGTTAGCATAGTCATTACGAATATGGGGGTTCTCAGGATAGATAACGAAAGTGAACAATTATATCTTGATCTTTATTATCCCGGCGTTACGATTAAAAAAATCTTGGATAATATGCAATTTTCCGTTGATGTAACCCGGGCAAGAATGGCTGATGCACCCACACAGATCGAACTCAACACACTCAGAAACATCTGTGATCCGCAACGATTGATCCTATAATGAAAGTCTGGTGAAGGTAAGAATCGGATGATCATACTTGACCTCTGAAATACTTCAAGAGGATATACAAAAAGGCTAACTGATCGTCCAAAATATCGGGGGAAGACCAATCCCTTTGGTATGAATTAAACGTCACGTCTTTGCTTAGATTATAGCTTTTGGAGGGTTGGGTCGGTTACACCATTGTCAGCCATAGCCCATAGGTCACACTGGAGAATATGGTGCTGATGGATATGGCAGCCACTGCAAAATCAGGATCGCCCCCGACCTCCTTTGCCATGGCATAGGCCAGAGTGGCTGTCGGAGAAGAAAGAATAATCAAAGCTGGAAGATAATCAAAGGAATCTATGGAAAAAAGCCTGAACAGGATCAGGCCCATGGCTGGAGTCATCATTACTTTAAAAAAACAGGCGGCCATTACAGGCCTGAACCTGGGTTTGAATTTTTCAAAGGAAAGCGAAGCACCAATAATCAGCAGGGCCATTGGAAGTGCCATGCCTTTGATAATTGTAAGTGCCCGCTCAATGATCAGGGGCATTTGAACTCCTGACAGAGAAAAAAGGATTCCGGCCAAAGCCGACAGGATAACGGGATTAGCCATGGTAGTTTTCAATATGGCTGTTATGCCTTCTCGCCTTTTACCCGCCTGGCAATGGTATTGAAGAGTAATCACGGCCAAGACATTCTGAAGAATCATGACAAACCCAGCAATAATAGAGGCTCTCGCCAGTCCGTTGTCCCCAAGATAATAAAAAGCCACTGCCAAGCCGATATATCCCAAATTGCCATGAAAGGAAGACTGAATAAAGGTCCCCTGAGAAGACCTGTCCATATTCAGTACCCGTGATACACTCCATGCAATGGCAGTTATTAAAAAGAGAGTAAAAAGGGAAATCATTATCACGGACAGATTAAACTGGGTCCGCAGGGTGGCTTTGGAGATAGAATTGAATATCATGGCTGGTATTGCAAAATAATAGACCAGCCGATTGGCCTGGCTCAAAAATTCTGAGGTAAAAAATCCCCGCTGTTTTGCAATCAGACCCAGAAAAATAACAATAAATATCGGAACAATGGTGGATACTATATTCATAGGGGATTCATATCTTTTTCAAGGCCAAATCACAATAACAAGCCTTGGATTTTTCAATTAAATTATCATAAACTACCAAACAATGGGGGCAATAATTGATTTTTTTCAGAATTATGGTTTCGCATATTTTTAGTATTCTTGATAAAGAATGCTATGGGAAAGTACTCTTACTTAAATTTGTCGGCGTATCCGGATGCATTATAACCATAGATGCCATGAGGACACAGAAAAAGATCGCCAAAACGATTATGGAAAAGGATGGCGACTATATTCTTGCCGTGAAAGAGAACCATAAAACCCTGTATAATGATACGGCATTGTTTTTAAAAAAAATGGAAAGCATGAAAAAAGAAGGGTTTGCCTTTGATGAGTACGAAACGGTAGCCGTGGATCATGGCCGGATTGAGACCCGAAAATATGTAATGACCTCTGATATTGACTGGTTGCATGACAAAGAGAACTGGACCGGGTTAAAAAGCCTTGGCAGGGTGGAAAGCAGCCGTGACATAAAAGGTGAATGCAGTCATGAGAAACGGTATTATATATCAAGCCTTGACTGTGATGCTAAAAAATTTTGAGATGCGGTCAGAAGCCACTGGGGGATAGAGAATTCAGTACATTGGGTATTTATTGGATATAGCCTTCCGGAAAGATGAAAGCAGGATAAGAAAAGGATCAGCCCCGGAGAATTTTGCTGCAATACGGCACATTGCTTTGAATTTATTGCGGAACAATAAAATATTCAAAGGCAGTGTGAAAAGCAAACGGTTGAATGCAGCCATGGATACGGATTATCTGGAGAATGTTTTGTTCAGATGACAGACACCTACAACCAAGAAGAGCATAGGGGCTTTTTAATATTTACATGCGTTGGCCCTGTCTCAACTGGCAGATTCTTTACAATCTCAAAATTTACTGTTAGTGATTAAAGGAATATGGACGTGATCAAGTTATATAAAAAATATGGAATTTTAAATGGATATATTAGACAAAAAAGAATGCTTTGGTTCTCAGGGTAATGATATGTTGTATGGTGATTCTCCAGATAAGTGTCTGGATTGTGATCTATTTGAGAAATATCATAAAATAACCGTTTCTGTACCCCTTTAAAGTGATAATTAAAGAGAAAACCAGAATGAACGAAACAAAATTAATTGAAAAACTCAGACTGATTGAAACTCTTTTTGCAGGGGCAACGACTGAAGGCGAGAAGGATGCTGCCTTTAATGCGCTTTTAAGGATAAAGAAACGACTAAAAGAGGTCCAGAAAACAGATCCGCCGGTTGAATATAAATTTACCATGTCTGACATCTGGTCAAGAAAGCTATTCGTGGCTTTGCTTAGAAGATATGATATTCCACCCTATCGGTATTACCGGCAACGGCAGACAACTGTCATGGCAAAGGTTCCAAAATCATTTGTAGATCAAACCCTCTGGCCGGAATTTAAAGAACTTGATAAAACTCTCAAATCTTATCTGGATGACATTACAAATAAGGTGATTTCTGAGACCATCCATTCAGATAATTCTGAGGCAGAAGTTGTAAAACAGATCAATTAGAAAAATGGTATTATATTGAAAGGGTGAATCCCAAAAAGAATAGCTATGGAAACCCAGGATTATTATCAAATATTAAATATTTCACAAGATGCTGATATGACGCAGATAAAAAAAACGTATCGGGATCTGGCAGTTAAATATCATCCGGATAGAAATATGGATGATCCTGCTGCCCTTGATACGATGAAACAGATAAATGAGGCTTATGCTGTATTGTCTGATTCAAAGAAAAGGCAGGATTACGATTCTTTGCGGAATCAATATGGTTCTGCTGATGCATATACGCAGTTTCGGCACAGTTATTCTGACCAGGATATTTTTAAAGGAACAGATATTGAAAAAGTGTTTAATGAGCTGGCTCAGTCTTTTGATTTCAGAAATTTTGGCGATATTTTTCAACAATTTGATGGTGCCGGATGTAAAAAATTTGAGTTCAAAGGATCTAATTTTTCTATTAGAGGCGGATTCTTTTTTGGGACCATGAATTTTGGCAAATTTCCATCAAAAAATTTGCTGCCCGGAAAAATGGGTTGGTTTGTCCGAAAATTGCTGCAGAATCTATCAGTATCCAAAAGTCCGCTTCATGGGAAAGATCTCCATGATACTATTCAAGTTAATACGGATTTGGCAAAAAAAGGTGGCCCTTATGCGTATTACCACACATGGCAATCAAAGAAGCTGGTGATAACTATCCCATCCAATACCCTTAATGGGCAGCAGATTCGTCTGAAAGGTATGGGGGCAGAAGGCCAGGAGGGAGGAAGACCAGGAGACCTGTATCTAAAAATAGAAACAAATCCATCTATAGTGAGTAAAATTAGAAAATTTCTGCCATTTTGAGCGGCGATTACCTCTCAGAAAAATTACAAGTTATGCCAATATATAAGATACATAGATTATGAACAAAAGCAGAATGTCAATTTACAGAGTAAATTATAGTGACAGCTATGTCTATCTATATGGGTTTTCGGCAGCAAATTCACAACTTATGAAAACCTTGCTGAACTTGGGAATAACATAAAATTTTTAACCATCCGAAGGCGAGGAAAAAAAATAGTTGAAGAGTTGAACCAAAAGCCGTCATCTTCATGAAAAAGAGTCAGAGTCACTATGGCAAACGGCAAAGGCCGGAACTTAAAGGTAAACGATGAAAAAATCTTTTTAAAAGATTATGGCGGTAAGCTTCGTCAGGTTGCAATAACAGGTCACGGCAAGATCAAGCCGGCGCTCCTGATTACAAATGATTTTGATAAAACATGATATTTTTTTTCACAGACAGACCATTGCATAGGGAAGAGATATTTAATTTGAATTAAAACACTGTGTTGAATGTGCTGTGAAAGCCCCGGAGTGACATGGATAATTTTGTGGAAATTAAAAACTAAAAAATTCGAGTCAAACAAATGGTCGTCCACATGCGAGTCTTTATTGGATAAACCTGATTCTGAAATAGAATCACAAGGAATGTCTGGAGAAATCATCTCATCGAAAAGCAGCGATTGGCTGACAGGTAGTCTTCACCTCAGACACCTTGATTTGATCTGCGAAGTTTTATATTTCAGGCCCCAACAATAAAAGAAACCAAAACTATCTAAAAGAATCTGGTCAGCAAAAAGGCTCGCTTTGGAATCCGCTATTCTGTTACGATAGCTCTTACTTTAGCCAAGACTTCACTTACCTCTGAGGCCTGGGCCTTTTCAACAAACGTCAACCCTCTTTCCACAAAATCAATTGTCTTAACCTGGTGGCAGAGGACAACACCAGAGATCTTTTCCCCGGTTAAAGAGACTTCAAAACCATGCCCACGGACCCGGCTTGTGACTGGGGCTACCAGGGCCAGCAAAAATTTCTTATTAAAAACTACAGGAGAAAGGACCAGGGCAGGTCGATGTCCCATTTGCTCGTGGCCGGCGGCTGGGTCAAAGTCTGTCCAGACGAGATCCCCACGTTCAGGGATATACTGTTTTTTTTCGGGTCTGGCAGCCATTACCATTCCCTTCCCACAGGCTTGTTGTTCAACCATGCCTTATCCTCGGCATCCAAAGCAACATCCATGGAATCACATTGCCCTAAAAGCTCGTCAAGAGTATATTCCTTTTTCTCTTGGACCGGTGTAATAATGATCCTTCCGTCTTTCGCCTCAATGGTAACGGTCTGATCCTTTTCAAGCTGGATCATATCAGCGATTACTTTTGGTATCCTTGCTGCCAGGCTATTGCCCCACTTTTTGATAACCAGTTCTGTCATTTCGCTTCTCCTTAAAAGTTTAAACATTGTATAAACATATTACAGCACGGAAAGCATCGTGTCAACAATGTATAAACTTTTTCAAATCCAGGCATTGAATACCATAGGAATGAGAGGCGATCTGCTGTTCGAATCTTTTTATAGAGTAAAGATTTTCTGGACACACGAGTTACAGGGAGTCCAAGGTAAATTTTAACCGGGATATTATATTGATCAACCAGAAAAAGCCGATCGGGAATTCTGGACAGCCAAAGCATTCCATGGATATCTCGGAGAGGCGTATCAATTGGAATGCAGCTATCAAACAGTGGTCCGTTTTTTTTATAAACAGGGATTTGCATTAAAAGTTCCCCCGCCCTGGTCTGATCGCCAGGATGAAGAAAAAAGGAGGCCATTTACGCATGAATGTGATGGGAATGATTTGTCCAAGAACCGGAGATTTTTTTTGCGATAGAGACATCTCATTCAGACACGGAAACATTCCAGGCCTTTCTTGACGAGGCAGGAAGCACCATTAGACTGGAACGATCAAAAAACATACTGATCCTTGACAATGCCTCCTGGCATAAGAAGAAAACATTGGATTTTCGTGGCTGGCAACCCAAATTTTTACCACCATATTCACCGGACTTTAACCCAATCGAACGAATCTGGAATACCATGAAGGCAAGGTGGTTTAATAATCATGTCTGCAAAAATGCCCAGCAATTAATGGATAGATTGGATCAAGCAATTCTTGATGTAATTAACAACCCGGAAAGGAATCAAAAAACGGCTTCAATTGGAACGTTATTTTGAGAACCGCTATAAAATGCGCTTACAAAGATTTTGATGCGCTACTTCCCCATAATGTTGATAAAAGTGCACTCGCAGGCCCTGCCACCTGATTGATATCTTATTTTTATTGTGTTGAACAGATGTGGTTTAAAATACGCTTACAATGGATCGATATTGATTATGTCTCAATCCCTTCTTAAATCAGGTCTTTTCCATCCAGATAAGGATGCTGTCCAGATTCGTGCGTAAATGCACTCTAAGGCAGATCAAATGCCAATCAATCCTTGAATCTTTCCGGCCATCTCATTGCTGTGTGCATGACTCTTAAAATAAAAATAACGCCTTCTTTTTCCACATAAGGTAATATAAATGGTAAGTCTTGGATCACAAGTTCGCGTGTACCGGCAACCCTTCCGGGTCTGCCTATGCCTAGATGATCTTCAAGCATTTTTACTGAGTCCCAGATCTTAGCCCCAACCTCTGCTGCTGCCATGGGTTTGTCTACTGCAATGTACTCTATCGCCTCATTCAAATTTAAAAGGGCCTTCCGAGTCCATTTAACGCGCATCTACACCCCATTTCCGAAATGCAGCGGTTACTTCATTGTCGGTTGCTATTTCACCCTTCTCAACTTCTTTCAAACCGTCTTTCACTTCTTTAACAAACCATTCTTCATACTCGATATATCGTTTCAATGCCTGATGGATTAAATAAGATCTTGGCCTATCCTGGTTCTTTGCCAGGTTGTCGAGTCTTCCGAGCACGTTTTCATCTATTCGTACAGTTGTTGGTTTCATAAACACCCCCCCTCTTTGTATTCTTGAAAAATACAAAAGACTACAGAAAAAGTCAATGAAGAAATCCAATATTAACTTTATGGTAAGATTCAAATAGTGTAACGCCCATCCCTCAAATTAATAACGAAATAATATAACGGGCAGGTATCCCGCCACATACCCCGCCAACCAATTCAATAAATCATACCCCGATTATCCCGCAGTTTTACCCCGCACACGCCGCCGATTTATCATAAAATTTGATACATATCTCTTTGATTCAAATCATGGAGAAAAATTAATGGCAAAAAACTCCCGTGGGAAACGCCCTTGCTCCATTTGCCGAAAATGGTTCCTGCCAGATGTAAGACAGAAGGGTCGACAGAAAACATGCGGCCCGGTATGCCATTAAAGGTAATCGGCACGGAATACGGCATCAAACCGGCTGTCTTAATCCAATATCTGGTCTCCCAGGTTTTAAATCACACCAATAACAGAATCCGGGGATTTCCATGATAAATACACAGACTAATCCCAATACCAATTTAAGACACAACTGACTGCAGGCCATGGTCGATGATATAAAAAGGTATCTGGCCACTTAACCGGTCATCTTTTCATAAGTGTTTTGACCTACCACCTGGTTCACAGTATTCGTTACCGACTAAAAAAACGGGTATCACCAGTAGCTGGTCTGAGTTGAGAAAGCAACTGGCAGGCCAGAATCGGGCAACCATCTCAATGCAGTGCAAAGATAATGACATTTTGCATGTAAGAAAAAGCAGTCGGCCTGAGCCGAGGCAACAGAAAATATATTCTGCTTTAGGGATATGCCCTCATCCGGGCACAACGATTAAGAAAATAAACAAAAGTAGTGCCATAACACAGGTTTTAAAAACATAACCATCTGTAATTATATGATTTATTAATTATTACTCAAAAAGATGGGCTAAAAGTTATGAATACTTTGCAACTAATCATGATTAAAAATTTCAATGAGAAATGTTTTGATTTGGATAGGTGTTTTACACTGCGGACTATGTCAAAAATAAAATCTCCTCAAGGCAGGATTCAGAAGACAGGACTATTATTATATTGAATTATCTACATCATAACCAGATACAATATCTTGTGTTTTAAAAAAATTAAATTCATCACGCAGGCAATCAACCCTTAATGAAAAAAATTATTGTACCTGCAAAATGAATCCATACGCTTTATAAAAATGGTAAAGAGTTTTGGCTGGTCTACTCTTGTCAGAACACCATTGTCAATGGTCTGAAAAAGATCTCCTTTTAAACCAGATTGTACCATTGATTAATGAAATACCTGTTCCCAATAATAAAAAAATTCCCTGGAACAGCTTATCTGATTAAAAGAAAATATTACGATCGGTTGAAATAGTATATTGAAATTTATACATATAAAAATATCTATTTTAGTTTCTATTGAATGTATTTAAATAGCTTATTTTAAATACAAACAGCGACAACCATTCACATATTTATTGGGTTGACAATAATTAGAAATCTGTTATTATTGCTTATTCAGTATTTTATCTATTATGCTTATTTGTATCAATGGTGATTGATTAATAAAAAATTACATTGAGTCATTATAGTTTCTATACAAAGTTTAAAACGGTTTGTTTTGGTATTAAGATTACAAGGAGTCACTGGTGAACAAAAGTCAAATTGAAAAATCCACAGCCCTGTTTGGTAAAAATACAATTGAGATGCTGCTTCAAGTACACAAGGACGCTTTCTGGATACTGGAAAATTTAGGCGTGGGATGCAAACAGCCCGATATGCTTGCTGCATTTCAAAAATATGAACAAGATGGATTGGCTGTTGTACATGAGGATCGTGTTTATGTGACCCAGGAACTGGTAGAAAAATGCCTTGAAACCGTCCCGGGCGTATCTGATTTTTTCGTACCGCTCAACAGCTTTTTTATCGGTGGAACCGCACCCTATATATATGATGACAAAAATGGACAAGGCGGCATCATGCCGACTGAAGACCATGTGATCCAAATTGCCTGTATTGCAGAGCAAAGCAAGGCTGTGAACGGCATGGGTCGGGCTGTTAAATTAAAAGATGAAGTCCTTCAAATGAATTTAATGGATCAGCACTGCAGCAAACCACTGTATTTTGCCGTCACATCAGAAGAATCATTAAAAAGGGCTGTTGAACTACACAACAAACGAAAAAATGTGATGATTGTCTTCTGCCTTACAAGACCACCAGTAGAAATAAATGAAAATATTTCTGATATTTTCGTCAAGGTGGCCCAGGCGGGTTTGCCGCTCTTTATTTCCGCCATGCCCATGGCAGGTATCAGCGCTCCTTTTTGCTATAATGGTGTCCTTTCCATGACCCATGCAGAAGTTCTTTTTGGAATTTGTGTCGCTCAACTCCTGAACCCGAAAGTTACCTGTATCCATGCAGGATTTCCAACCATTGCTGATCCCAGAATTGACTACAACCCAAATTATGGATTGAAATCACATAATCTGTTGAATATTTTCATGACCCACTTGAACCTTATGCTGGACCTTCCGACTTTCCAGAGTGCCTGCACAACCCACGAGGAGCACCCCACAGAGCGAGCCTATGCAGAGGCGAAAATGGGACAGGCAATGTGTAAAAAATATGGTGTCCATATGATCAGGCATCCTTTTTCTTTCCTGCGCTACCTGATCGACTTTTCAATTGAGAAACTGGAAAAAAGTATAGATATTTTTGAAAATACAACTGCCCAGGATGCCCCGGATATCCAAATGCCGGTTTATGACGAGAGGGGAATGGAATCAATCAAGAAAATCGGTTTAGGTATGTATATGGATGATCCCCTTACCACAGCCAATATTGGAAAAATTTTTGTTGATTAAAAATTTAGCCTTGGATTAATAAATGTTTTTTATACAATAAAAACAGTTTTTTGAAGTTAATATAGAACAAAAAAAGGAGAAAATTATGTGCGGCATTGCAGGATGTTTCGGCATAAAGGATGAAAAGACGATTAACCAGATGCTGGATGCGCTTGGCCATCGTGGTCCAGATGACAGGGGCGTTCACAGTGGTGATTCTTTTACGGTGGGCCATACAAGGCTGTCCATTGTTGATGTGGCAACCGGTAAGCAACCGATCCTGACATCTGATGGCAAAAAGGGAATCATAGCCAATGGTGAAATATATAATTTTAAAAAACTCAAGCTGGGACTCACGTCCAAATACGAATTTCAGACCAAATCAGATTCGGAAACCATTCTTCATCTGTACCAGGAAAAAGGTCCAAAATGCGTAAAAGAGCTGGATGGAATGTTTGCCTTTGCCATCTTTGACAATGATAGTTATCTGCTTGCCCGCGATCCCATGGGAATCAAACCATTGTACTATGGCTACAAAAATGAAAAACTTTATTTTACATCAGAACTGGGAGCAATGAGTTTTGCCGGTGTGGATGAAGTCCACGAATTCCCGGCAGGTTATTATTATACTCCAAAAGAAGGATTTGTTCAGTTCTATACAATCCCAAAGGTTCAAGATCATCTGATGACCAATATTGACAAAACAACCAAAACAATCCGGGAAACCTTTATCAAATGTGTCAAAAAACGTCTTCTGGCTGACCCGGAAGTTCCTGTTGGTTCATTCCTCAGTGGTGGGCTTGATAGTAGCCTGGTTGCAGCGATTGCTGCGGATGAAATTCCAAATCTTCATACCTTTGTTGTTGGAATGGAAGATCAAAACGGAGATTTAAGTGATGATGTCAAGGCTGCCCGAATTGCCGCAAAGCATATCGGTTCCACCCATCACGAGTATCTGTTTACCGAACAAGACTATTACGATGTTCTTCCGTATGTCATCAACAAGCTCGAAACATACGATCCATCCCTGGTTCGGTGTGCGGTACCGTGCTACTTTACCTGTAAGGCAGCTGCAGAATTCTGCACTGTTGTTTTGACAGGTGAGGGTGCGGATGAAGTGTTTGCCGGTTACCATTATATGAAGAATTTTCCTTCTGACAATCTGAATATGGAAGGCAGACGCTGCATAGGGAATTTACACAATATCAATCTGCAGCGGGCAGACAGGATGGGCATGAACTTCAGCCTTGAACTGCGGGTTCCCTTTTTGGATGTTAAGATGATTGATCTTGGTATGAAGATACCGCCAGATTTGAAAATTCGAGAGCACAATGGTGCTAAAATTGAAAAATGGATTCTACGAAAGGCTTTTGAAGACACCCACTACCTTCCGGAAGAAATTTTATGGCGCTATAAAGTGCAATATACCCAGGGTGCCGGGTGTGAAGATTTAGGGGAAAAAATTGCCAATCAGATGAGCGATGACGAATACAAACAGATTGTGGCACAAAATCCCAAAGCAACGATAAACAGTAAAGAAGCTGCTTATTATTTTAAAATTTTCCGTGAATACCATCCCCAGGATTCTATCCTCGGTTCCATTGGAATCTGGACTGGATTTGATTTTGCTGAAGAAAGAGAAAAGGTTAAAGGCACGGTGGATGGCGACCTGAAGCATGATCGTACCGAAGAGAATGACGAACAAGCAAGCCAGGTAGCATAAACCAAACATATGGAACTATCGATATTGGGGTCTGGGGGATGCATGGTCATCCCCAAACCCTTATGCCAGTGCGATGTTTGCAACGAGGCGAGACAAAAAGGAGCGCCATTTGAAAGAACCGGCCCGTCTGCTTTTATATATGATGAAAATATTTTAATAGACACGCCTGCTGAGATTTCGTTTCAGCTGAATCGATCCCAGATCAATTCAGTAGATTATTTAATGTTTACCCATCTGGATCCAGACCATATCGAGGGATTTCGGGTGGTAGAACAGATCACCATCGATTATCGGACCTGGCAGGCGTACCCGGAAAAACAGATTCGTCTGGTTGTGCCCAAAGTGCTGTTGGAACCTCTGAGAAATATACATACGGTGTATGGATCACAAATTGATTATTTTGAAGAAAACGGCTTTATAAAAATCATTCCTTTTGATGAGAAAACAAAAATCAAAGATATAAATATCACTGCACTGCCGGTTCATCGAGGGAAACAGATTTCATTTGTTTATATTTTTGAAAAACAAGGGCGTAAGGTGGTATACGCACCTTGTGACATTAAACCGTTTCCAGAAAACCGGGACGAGGTCCAGCAGGCAGATCTACTTTTGATCCAACCGGGCATAATTGAAGATGGATTAAAACATGAGTTCATCTATCTTGAGGATCATATTTCAAGAACGACCCTTTACACCATAGATGAAACCATTGCATTGAGTAAAAGGATCAAGGCAAAACAGGTTTTGTTTGTTCATCTGGAGGAGTATTGGAACCGCAGTCATACTGATTATTTTTCCATGCAGAATGATTATGACAATGTAGAATTTGCTTACGATGGAATGCGCGTAAACATATAAATAGAGGACTTACAAGGATGTTTGACAATACAAAACTTTTGGATCAAATACATAAAGATGCCTTGCGGGTATTAGAAGAGACCGGTGTAAAATGCGCCTCTCCGGAAGTAAGGCAGATACTTGAAGATACAGGCCTTGCAGCTTTTGATGAAACAACCGGACACCTGCATGTTCTGGCACCTCTTGTGGAACAGGCCCTGGCAACAACGCCCAAAAGGGATCAATACTGGATTCAGGAAAATTCCTTTGGTGTGGGGGGAACCGCACCATTTGTTTATGATGATCAATCCGAAGAACTGATTCCCCCAACCTTTGAAAATATTGCTCAAATTGCAAAAATTGTTAATCAGACAGATGTGATTGATTTTATGGCAAGAGGGGTTTTGATTCCCAAGCAGGAAGTAAAAGTGATGGACACCATTATCGAATATTGTGACAAACCGATTTATGCAGCCGCAGTCACAGACGAGGGGATTGCACGGGCCAGGAAAATCCATGAGACAAGAGGGAATTTTACGATCCAGTTTTCTATTATCAACAGCCCCTTAAATATAATTGAAAGTATGATACCCCCTTTTCTTTCCTGTGTGCAAAAAGGAATACCGATCTATGTTTCCACAATGCCCATGGCCGGCCTTTCCGGTCCGTATTCCATGTCCAGCCTGGTTACATTAACCCATGCAGAAGCGCTTTTCGGTATAACCCTGGCACAGGTTGTCAATCCCGGGATCACGGTTGTTCATGCCGGGCTTCCGTCCATTGCAAGTATCAAAAATAATTATGCGGTTGATCTGGGATTGGTTTCATTTAACATCGCCAACCTGTTGATGGAGAAAGTCAATAAACGGTTGAACCTGCCATCCATCCAGACCGCCTGCACCACCAGTCAGGGAAAACCCAATCAGAAAGCCGAACAAGAAGCAATTGATGGCTATGCTTTGATGAAAAAGTATGGATTTCACCAGATGCGCCATTCATTTGGTTTTCTTAAAGAACTGATCTCCTTTTCCATGGCCAAACTGGAACGGCACATTGTGCTCTGTCGGGAAACAGGTCCTGACCAGGCACCGGAATATAATCTTGAGCCTTATGATCCCGAAGGACTTGAGGCAATTATGCGTAATAGCAGCCAACCCAATTATATGAGGGATGACCATACATTAAAAAACACAGGAAAAGCTTTTTTATATTAACATTTGCAGTAAGGAGTAAAATCACTATGTCAGACCTACAGAATTTAATAAACGCCATCCTTGAAGGAGATGAAAATAAAACCAAATTACTTGCATTAAAAGCGATCAGTCAGGGTAAAAAAGCCAGCGAAATCATGAAAAATGGAATGATTGCAGCAATGGATATTGTCGGAGAAAAAATGGAGTCTGAAGAATTATTCATCCCCGAGGTTTTAATGTCGGCAAAAGCCATGAGCGCCGGTGTTGAAATATTGAAACCCCATCTTACTGGTGATGATGCAGAAAATCGGGGCGTTGCTGTAATAGGAACTGTTCACGGTGACCTTCATGATATCGGTAAAAATCTGGTTAAAATGCTTCTGGGAGGAGCAGGGTTTGAAGTCATCGATCTGGGCACGAATGTTGAGCCAGCAAAGTTTATTTTAGCTGTAAAAGATCACAATGCTGATATTGTAGGGATGTCTGCCTTGCTGACAACCACGATGCCTATGATGAAGGAAGTCATCAACTTGCTCTGTGAAAATAATTTAAGAGAAAAAGTTAAAATCCTTGTGGGCGGAGCACCGGTTACCGAGGAATATTCACAAGAAATCGGTGCAGATGGGTATGGAGCAGATGCCGGATCAGCTGTGAGAATGGCTAAATCCATGATGCTATAGTCAATTTGGATATCACAAAAATTATAAATAAAATAAT